>JAQZBN010000082.1 GCA_029238935.1 Herbinix sp. | reverse complement strand
GTATCTAGGACTCCGGTAAGAGATGCATTATGGCGTCTACAAGAACAAGGTTTTGTTGCTACAATGCCATATCGTGGTACATATGTGACAAAATTAAATTTGAGTGAAATAAAACAATTGATATATATGAGAATTTCCGTAGAGACCAATGTAATATGTGATTTTATGGATTTAGCAACTCCTATGATATTAGAAGAAGTACGTCATCTAATACGTAAACAAGAAGCAATTATTTTAGAAAAAGATTTTACACCAGAAAAGTTTTATCATTTAGATTTACAAATGCATGCTGTTTGGTTTGAAGTGACAGGCATGAAGAAGATATGGGAGATTCTACAAGAAGCGCAGGTTCATTATACCAGATATCGAATGCTTGATTTTGAGACTGAAACAAATTTTACCCGAATTATTAAAGATCATAATCGCATATTTGAATTGATACAGAATAAGGATAAAGCTGGATTGGCTGAAGCTTTGAAGGCACATTTGTCCTATAGTATAACACGCATGAAACCTCATATTGAAATAAACTATAGAGATTATTTTGAAGATAATCTTGAAGCATAACCATATAAAGAATATCAGAGAAAGAGTGTAAAGAAGAGTAGACGATAAGTCTACTCTTTTCATATGAATTGGATATAATATAGATATAAATACAGGAATAAATCATTGGTACATGAGTAATTGGTGTGAAGTATAAATTATTCCAAGCACCACTGCATCGACCTATCCGATGCAGTGGGTAATACGTTAGTTAGCTATTAACATTCATCGCCAATTGGATTTTCTATTAATGTAGCAACTCTAAACTTATGCTTATGGCCATCATCAACGGTAGTAACTGACTCTAAGAAATGAACATGCCTATCCCCAACAGGAATAGCACCGCCTGTTCTACCGCAGAATTCATGATAATGATCTTCGTAAAAATCTGTCCGAAATGCTACATTGTGTACATGGTCATTATTGCCGCAAGGAATTGCTTCTCCTGAAACAGTACAGAATCTATGATTATGAGGTTCTTCTGTAGGTTCAGCAATCTGAACGCTGCCTTGAACTTCATGCACATGTTTCTGCTTGTTTTCATGATTACAAGATGGACAATGATTATTTGGATAGTTATTAGTTGGATTATAATAATTATTATTATAACCATATTGATTGTAATTCATATAGTTCCCCCTTAATTTATATTTGAAAACTAAAGCAGTTTTCATAATATAATATGCCTCTACATGAAAAATGTGTCGAAAAATGTAAGAATAATTTTAAATCGATATTTGATAACCAAGACTTATGAAGTTAATTCCTGCTAGCAATAACTTGAATACGTATAGTGTCAAAGAATATTCTTTAGAAACTTGAAACTTATTTTAATGATTTACCGTATATCATTAAAGTGGTAAAATATATGAAATGACTGGATGTAAATGTAATATTAACGAATGATAATATATTCACTTTGAATTATTACAAGGAGCTAAGTATGACACTGGAATTTAGATTAAAAGATAATATCTTACAAAGATCGGAAGCACCACGGATATCTGTTGTAAGTAGTAAAGGATCCATAAGAATTCATTTTTCAATACCGGAGGAATACACCGGAACAATTACAGCACATTTCGCTTCCCGTTGTAATAATGAGTGGGTGAAAGAGTTAATAAATGTAGATAATGTAACACATATGTGTGAGGTTCCAAGCAATATAGCTAGAAATGGAGGCTTTTACATATCCTTGATCATTGCTTGTGACAATTACATTACCACCAATAGTCTTTGGGTGGATCTTTCTGAGACAGAGATTAATATTGCAGATAAGTTAAAATATGATGAATGCAATAAAGCGGATAGACAGAATGAAGTTGATCATAGTTTTTCCTTTATTTCTCCTTACAAAATATACACTGTATGCAATGATATCATCTCATCAAAAAAAGGTCATAATCGGAACTATGGAGCAGCAATCTATTTAGATCACTTATTTAGCGGATTGTCGGAAGAAAAAGATATCAAGTTTACCTTAACAAAATCAGATCATGTAGTATTTCATTCACCAATCGAGGTAATTGATGCAAATGAAGAGAATCCCTCTGTTAGGTACAATAACGGTGTTAATATATTAGAAGTGACAAAGAATATAAAAATATCCGGAAGTGATAGGAAGGAGAGCTCTTTTGATGTTATACATGCATCTGTTTTAAACTCAGCTACTAAGACTGTCACGCCTAGGGTCCTATGTATTGGTGACAGTATCACTTATGCAGAATTGGCGCAGGTAAACGATGATAACCATACACAGAATTGGGGATATCATCTCATGTGTAAAGAGTTTTTTATAAAAGACAGAATAGATAATGGTAATGAGGATTATGATTGCCTGTTTCTAGGTCAGTATAAGAAACAAAGAATTATGAATTACAATTCTAGAGAGTACATAGTTACTACACATCATGAAGGGATACGGGGAATATCTCTATCGAGTTATTTGAATGGTGATGTTTCAGCATTTAGAAGTGAAATTACCGGAAAGTTTAGCATACTTGAGTGGTTAGCAAAATATCGAACCATGGATGAACAAGGTAATAGATTGACGTTGGGAAACGGAACTGGTACCTTAGTTACATCAGATAATCTTGCTGAAATCGATGTATGCACACCCACGCATGTACTGATCATGCTTGGAGCGAATGGTGGTGGGACACTAGAGCAGTACCGGGAACTGGTGGGAATTATACAAATGGAATTACCGAATCTAATGATTGGTATCACCATACCTGATGCAGCAGGGACGTATTTTCCATCATTACATCCGAATTGTTCCGATCAGATGGTGATATGGAATGATACTGGATCACAGGGCAGCAGACATACCCAACAATATGAATTGGTAAAAATGTTGCAAGCGGAATACGGGAATGAGAACTCAGAAAATAATAACGTGTATTTTCTACCCTTCTACTTTGTTCAACCAACCGCGGAAAGCTGTTCTATGAGAAGAGTAGATTTGCCGGATGCTTCTATCCAATTAACCGCACATCACACATTTAACGACTCCTATGGATGGCATGCTAGTACTCATGTGAATGGGATAGGACATATCAATTGGGGATATCAGCTTTATGCCTGGCTTAAATATACCATAGCAAAATATATGAGCTAATGCGTAATCATATACAATATAGTACTTGAATAAGGATTGTCGAAAAATGTCAAAATATAAAGTATTGCATAGAATAGAAAGAGAATAAGAAAGGAGATTTATTCAACTTCACTTGAATTTAGGATTATATATACTCCGATGGAGAATATGAAAATAATCAGCTAAGAAGTTGATTATGATATGATATTTAATCGCTTTAAAAATGCAAAAAATATAATAGACTCAAAATCAAATCATATAAAGAATGTTACGAAGTCACCAAATATACGCAATGAGATAGTTGTCTATGCAAAAAAATTTGAGGGAAATCCTTATAGATGGGGAGGAACCAGCTTAACCAAAGGGACCGATTGTTCTGGTTTTACACAATCGGTTTACAAAGATATGGGGATTAAGATACCAAGGACTTCCAAGATGCAAGCAGCAGGAGGGCGGAAATAACCATTAAAAAAATAAAACCTGCGGATCTAATATTCTATGGAAAAAATGGAACCATCAACCATGTAGCCATTTATATAGGGGATGGTAAAGTGATTTCTGCTAGCAGTAAAGAAACAGGAATAAGAATTACGGAATACGACTACAGACAACATTATAAAGTAGTTAGATATATTAAAAAATAAGTAGTATTAATAAAGAAATATTTTTGTTATAAACTACTTTAAATGATATCAACTTCTTCTTAAAGCAAATATACTCGTAGGATAGATCTATCTTATATACTATAAAGTTTCATCCGATTTATTAGTGGCATATAACAAAAAGCTCGCATTGTAAGCGAGCTTTTTGTGTTCTTAGTGACAGATAAATATTTATTAATTGAGGACAAATCCAAATCATTATGTAAATCTATTATAGATCGCTTACGCTGTACTTATCGATGATTCCGGTTCTAGTATAGGTTGCACTATCTGGTGTTTCATTTGCAACTAGATAATTATATAGGTAGATGATAGGGTCGTGACCTTGTCCAAAAGGATCTTGACGGAATACCTTATGTACAATTCCCTTCTTAATCAGACCTGCTATTTCATCACTATAATTAAAACAGAACAGCTTAATTTTACCAATTTGCTTAGTTTCATCAATTAATCTTGCAGCTCCGGGGGCACCGTCACCAATTAATAGAATTCCATTGATTGTAGGTAAATAATAGAGTTTTTCCTTTAACTTATTATAAACCTGGGAAGGAGTTTCAATGTCGTCTATTTCAGAGACAATCTTAATCTCTGGATATTTAGCCAACTTAGCTACAGCAGCATCTCTACGTATCGTATTAATTGAAGAAGTGGAGTTGCCTTTGAAGATGACGATTTCACCCGTTTCATTAATACTTTGTGCGAGAATTTCAGCTGCTAAGGTTCCTTCTGCTTGAATATTCGGTCCAAAATAGGAAAGACGTTTTGTGGTATCCTGGAAGTCACAGTTAAAGGTCATGATAGGTATTTTCTTTAAGGATGCTTTTTGTGCACATTCTTCAATACCTTTTACAAAACCAGGGAGAATAAGGCCGTCACAGCCATGCTCAATCTTTTCATTCAAGGTTTCAATGAAGCTATGATCTATTTTTTCAAAACCGATAAATTCTACTTCGACATTCTTTTCCTTTAACTCTGTCTGAGCATACAATGCGCCTTGTTTTACAGACAGCCAGAATGGATCATTTAACGGACTCAACATGACAAACTTAAGCCTCTTCGGACTTGCTTGACTAACCGGAAGAACCGATGTTTTATATCTCTTTAATAAATTCTCTATACTAAAGAGCATCTTCTTCAGGGATAGGGCTTGGTTATTAATCTCTTCGTTCTCTGCAAGTGATTCTTGCGTAACAGCAGCAACATCCTGGGTGATGTTGGAGATCTCACTGGACGAATCATGAAGTGTGGAGCCTTGTTCACTGATTGCTTTTGTACTACCACTAATCATTACGGATTCTTCGTAAACTCGCTTGATATCGGTATTCAGGATATTTGCATTGTTATTAATGGTATAAAAGGAATCCTTTACTGAATTAAAGACCTCCTTACTTGTAGCAAAGCTTGTAGTCACATGCTCAATGCTATCACTGACCTTGTTACTACTTTTTAATATGTTACTAAGAAGATCATTGATATGGGTTACACTATCTTTTGTCGCATCAGACAGCTTATTCATCTCCATTGCGACTACAGAAAATCCTCTACCAGCTTCACCGGCTCTGGCTGCCTCTACCCGTGAATTTAGGGATAAAAGATTTAACTGTCCTGTAATTGTCATAATCAAATTACCGAATTCATTGATTTCTTTTAAGTTTGAGTTTAATGTCTTTATAAATTGAAATGTTTCATCCAGATTCGTAGATATTAACTGCAACTGACCCGTATAATTATCGAGATGACTTGCACCGTCACTGGTTAACTTTACTGTGTTTTCGACGAAACTTTCTATACTGCCGAGAGATGTTGTAATTCGGCTCGCTCCAAGGCTTACCTTCTCAATTCCCTCCAGAGTATATTTTGCTATCTTTAACTGCTCTTGTGCTTTCTCTGCAACAATTGTGATATTAGAAGCGATTAACTCATTTCCCTTGTAGGTCATATCAATACTTTTTGTAACTTTATCTACGGCTTCGGATAATATGATGACATTACTCTTTGTTGATTCTATGTAGCTTAGTAGATTACGCTTCATATCATTAAATGCTGATGTAAGAATTTCAAGGCCTTTTGTTTTCTCAGATATAATATCGTCGAAATTAAGATTGCCCTGGGATAACAATACGGCATTTTTATCAATTAACCGAACGCCTTTTATAAATTGCATCAATAAGAGCAAAAGGACGACTGACAAAACGATTAAGAGAAAAAGTGAAATAGGGATAACATAACGAAAGACAGTAGGATTAATCAAGCCCAGGAGTGCAGATATAATCACAAGACCTGAAATAATGGATGAAATACAAATAATAAGTGCTTGCGTGTTTTTTTGATCAAACAGGAATTTCTTAATTTTCTTTAGTATACCCATAATAATGCCCCCAAAAGTTTATTTAGCACCCTCCGTTTTCTTATTGTAAAATCTAGTTGTAAATTATTATGATTTATAAGACGCAGTCCATATGCAAATATGATGAATATAGTAAAGATATCATCTAATAAAAATGCATAAAAACTTACGATGGTGCTCGCAATATAGCTATGTTCTGATTATGGTTATAAAATTTCTAAAAACAACATATATGCCATAATATGACTTTGTTTACAATATTTTAACATTTTCCAACATAAAGTACAAGGTATAAATGGTAAAAAAATGTAGTGCAGATATAGACATATTGCATGAAGATCTGGGGTTGAAATTATTTAATTAATAAACAATCTACAAAAAAGTATACATTTATAAGAAAAAAGGGAGTGCTGGCTCCCTTTATTTTCCACTGTCTGTTGAAGCTTTTGATGTAGATTTAGACCGAGAGTCAGTAGTGGAACTATTTTTCATATGATTGTCTGTTGCACTACTTTTACCGGTCTTTTTTGAAGATGTATTTTTGCTATTCGTATCTCCCATAGTGTGAATCTCCTTAAATTATATTTTTTTATAGTATTAGTTCATTAACAAAAAATTATTCGGGAAACCGAGTTGTTAGAAAATTCATTTATATGCAAGATAAATAAGTAAAAAACGAACTTAATATGGTTTTACACGGGAAATGTTTGTAATGATTTGTATCTGAATAAAGGGCTATTAATTCAAAAATTTCACTGCTGTACCATATGCAACAAATTGAATTACTCCATCAAGAAGTACACAGGAGTCATATCGAGCACATAGTATAGCATCTGCATGCAAAAGCTTAGCCTCTGCTACCATTCGATCTGTTGCAACCGATAAACATTCAGTTGACATTTCTGTATAGGCTTTCATTTCACCACCCACTGCCCCTTTAAAAATACTCATGATATCTTTACCAATGTTCTTAGAATAAACAGTTAATCCTCTTACCATGGCAATAACCTCATAACTTTTTCCCGGAATATGTTCACTTGTTAAGATAAGCATATAGTTACCTCCTGATTTTATTAGCACAACCGTGCTAAAAAACCATAGCATTATTGATATATAAAGTCAAGAGTGTTATACTAGATAAAAATTCGATAACTTGAACAATGATAAACTTAGTTTGAATAGATACCAAAACCTGTTTGCTAAAGATATTTCTTGTAGGAAAATCTATCCTTTACAATGTTTGGGGAGAAGTGAATGTAAATGCCAAAAAAAATAAATCATGAAAATAGAAAAGAAGAAATCGCAGAAGCTACTTATAGAATCATTTGTAGAAGTGGTTTGGACAATGCGACCGTCCGTAATATTGCTGAGGAAGCCAAATTATCTATGGGATCCATGCGTCATTTTTTCTCAAGTCAGGGGCAATTATATATCTACTGCATGGAACTGATTAATAAAAGATTCCAAAAACGAGCTTTTAGCTTGGAATATCCAGAAGCTGATCCACCCTTGGAGCATATTATAAGGATTTTACATCAGTTGTTGCCTTTAGATGAAGAGCGAAGAATAGAAATGGAAGTTTGGTTGTCCTTTCAAGCGAAGTCCTTAAGTGATCCTGAACTGCAACCCTTAAGCAATAAGATGTATGAGGATATTTATAAAATTGTAAGTTTTGTGTTTGAGTTAATGAACCAGTTTGGGATAATGAAACCGGAATTAAATATCCCAATTGAAATTGAACGACTATATGCATTAATTGATGGATTAGGCTTGCATTGTCTTTTTAATCCATATCATAATACAACTGAAGTGATTGACTTAATTTTAATACAGCATCTAGAGGCTTTATGCATTTCCATAGATGGTAAAGTCGATTATCCAAAATAATAGTAAAACAAAAAAAACTCCGCTTTGATTTATGTTATGAATAAATCAGGCGGAATTTTTATGTGGCTAACTCTTAAATCTACCTTTTGATATGAGCGACAATTTGAACACTTCAGATCCTTCTGAATATAATGTTTATATTGAACTTCATTTGGAGTTGATTGGGTGAGAAGGTTAAATCCTGAGAGGTTAAAAGTAAAGTTTTTGGAAAGGGTAACGGAACGAGCACCGTTAATACCGAGACGTTATAGTTTTGTTCGTTCTGATCAAGAGCTATTATTAACGATTGGAACTGAATTTGAATTTGATATCGTAGACCCGCCACAGGTTGATGTATTGGGAGAATGGTTGTGGGTACAGGATGGTATACGTTTTTATGTTTATTTGAATGTGGAAGATCAACCTGGAGTGGGACAGGAAAATAGGCGAAAGGAATATTATATTGAAGATATGTTGCTTGGGTTGGAAGCAATCCGATATGGAGATAGAACGTTCTTTAAGTCTCATCCGGAAATGGATCAATATCCGATTACTGTTTACTATTTATACGAAAATCCGGAAAATAATAAACTAGAGAATTGGGGAACTTTTGCTGATTTTAATATAGAACTACCTGGGGATGTATATTCCCAAATAACAGGGTGGAAATACCATGAACTAATTGATGAAAAGGTTGGAGATGTAAACGGAGATGAAATTCCCGATAGGATAAGCCTATACGGTGATATTGGAGCAGATCCGAATCTTGTTCAAAGTATGATAATCGAAGTCGAAGGTGGTCAGTCAAAATTTAAAGTAGATATGATCACGGAGATAAACAGTTATAATCCAGCTCTTTTTCTTGGTGATGTTACGAAGGATAACATAAATGATATTATATTTACCATGGAAAAAGGGTTCAATAGCATGAATTCTAATGACAAAGGCGAATACAGTGTTGCGATCTATACCATACAAGATAATATGATTGAAACCATATTCAGTAGCAACCGGTATAACACGGAAAATATGTTTTTAGTAGAGTTTGATGATTTCTATAAAGTAAGAATCATCAATGTAGATCAGAATAAATTATTCTTCCTTGATATTAGTTATAAGGGGTACGAATACTTATCACAGTATTATGATGAACATGGAATTCTAAAAAATCCAGTTCAAGGGAAGGTACTTGAATTAGGGTCCTTAATACCGGTTGTTGATACCGATACTTCTTATAATTTACTTGCCAACCATCGAATTATTGGAAGTAGAAGCAATGATACGTTGGGCTATCTTAATAATTTACTCAGTTGGAATGGTGAAAAGTTCATATCAATTTCAATGCTGGTTTCTGTTCCTGGGATTAATCTGATTCCGGATCAATATTGAGTCTAAATAGGATCTTCGATTGCCTTTCAAGGAAGAGTACATAAGAATTGAGGTATCAATCTTGTTCATTGGTGGTAAAATCTGCAATTCAAATCTAGAAATCAATCTGTCAATGGGTTAGGTAAATGTATTTAATAAATAGGATTATAACCATAAAAATGGAGAGAGCTGTAAAAATATAAGTGGTATTACATACCTTTAAAAAAATAAAAATTACTGATGAAAATTGTTGAAAAATATATAAAAATGACATATAGTGTAAGTACAGATAGTACCAAATTACTAGTTGATAATACATATATGGGAGGAAAAATGAAAAAAAAGAACCAAAGACAAAATTATTTTATTAGTAAACGAAAAAAATCATTACTAATAATTCTAATGCTATCTTTAGTAATCGGTAGCATTAATTTTAATTACTCTATAGCAATTGCGTCCACCTCTGTAGTTTCGAGATTTTCTGCTGAGGTTACGAATTCGCAGTTCTATACAAGACCATGGACACCTGGTGATCATACTTATACGGATTTCGATTGGTCAGCGACTTGGTTTACGCCGGATATACTAATTGCAAACGATAATTCGCACCCTGCCAGTACAGGAAATTTCAATTACATTACTGTTAATCTGACACCAGCTGTAAGTGGTAATTATACAGTAAAAATCGATAGTGCAACTGGCTTACTTACAGGTGTTAAATCGGATACTCAAATTTGGATTTATGAAAATTCATTTAATCCCATTAGTCCTTTAACCAATGTTGTGGCAGTGAATGAAGACATTGATTATTTTGGTCCTAGTGGAAATGAGTCCGATGGCAACTGGCTATCTCAGATCGTTAATATACCATTAACCCAAGGTACCACCTATGTATTAGTCATTACAACATATACTGCAGGTGTTACAGGATCTGTAGATTTTAGTATCACAGGACCAGGGACAGTTACTGCATCAGGAGATACGCTAGAGCCTACGACTCCAGCAGCACCGAATGTATCAGCGGACGATACTAATAACATCATTCTAGGTGCGGATGCAACTATGGAATACTCTTCAGATAACGGAGCAAGCTGGACAAGTTATGATCCTGGCAATGAACCAACTTTCGCAGGAAACCGGACCGTTATAGTTAGAGTGAAGGCTAGTGGAAATAATCCTGCAGGAGATGTAACAACGATAGGATTTACAACCAATCCGGTTACTCCAGCGGCACCAAATGTGTCAGCGGATGACACCTACAATACAATTCTTGGTGCG
>JAQZBN010000081.1 GCA_029238935.1 Herbinix sp. | reverse complement strand
TTATGTTAGTAGACATATTATCACCTTATATTTAGAATTATACTATTACAATATGTTGTAATTTGTAAAGTGATATAAAAATTGAAATTAATAAATAAATTTGTAAAGACATAAAGAACAATAATTTAGAAAATATAATAGTATCGTTTAGAAAGCAGCTGAAATTCTTCACGAATATTTCATAGACATAAAAACGCCTCTCGATTTTATAACCAAGAGGTTTATGTTACGTCAAATTATTAACTTTTAGGTAAGGCTTTTTTTAATTACAACTGTAGTTTTAAAACAAAGTTTGAGTAAATTGTTTTGAAATTCAAATTTTCAAAACAAAGTTTGACCTACTCCTTAAATTTACATTATAAACATAATGAGAAGCTAGTAATACATAGACTTACCTCAGCAATTTTTTATACTTAAAACTCTAAATCGTCTGATGAGTTTTTTTTCATTTTTTTAAGCTTTAGCATAAATTCTTTTTCCTGTTGTTCATATTCATGGTAGTTTGCTGTTTTATCATCATGAATTATTTCTTCCACTTTTTCGTATGCAGTTGTGCAATTCATATATTGAACATTAATGAGATTTAGCCACGTAGTAAATGGTGTCATTTGATGATTTATCCCATGCATAGACACATCATTAACGCAAGTTATCTGTGGGTTGATGCTACAAAAAAGCACATAATTGTATCCCTCAGAGTTCAAGCTGCTCTTAAACTTTATGCCGTGAAATCGCTTTTTCCTTATATATTCGGCAAGTAGTTGAGTAGCAACATACTCAATGTCCTTATCACTATCGGATATCGGAGCGCTAATTTCATTTCTGAAATGTTCAATAAAATCCCCTAACCAATTTTTACTATGATCATATCCAGGTGAAAAACAGCTGGTCACACGATATAGAGGAGTCGCAGACAGATCTAAAATTTTCAGTTTTTTCTTTGTGATGAACGTACCAATTAGTACTTTATCGTCTCTCTGCGCTCGTATCTCAGCCAAACAAGTATCAATATCTGACGCTAGATAAGTGTAGGACATTCCGGCAGGGCTCATGCGACTATTCCGCGAATAATTAGGAGGCGGTGGAGAGATTTCTTTAAGTAGGTCTATATCCTTTAGAGTTTTTCCCTCTTGTAATATGTAGAAACGACTACGAAAAAGTGTTGTTTTTAAGTGGAGTTCAACTTTCATGTTATTGAACACATCATCAAGATATGATAAAAATCGTGCTCTTGATGATTTCCAACCACCTAAATCAAAATATCGATTAAAGTATTTGCAGTTGTGTTTAAATGTCTCCCAATAATTATGTTGAGGGGTTATTTCAAATCCGTATAAAGCATCTCTGACGACAAGATTCTGCTCAGCTAGCCAATTATCAGCTCCTTTTTGAATATCACGGTAAGATGGTCCGCTCTCTGATATCAGATCATCACACAGTAGCTCGGTTTGATTATAATCCAAATTTTCGGAAAAGATACTTAAATCCCATTTTAGTATTGCTTCAATTGGTTCTCCTTCATCAGTGTACGACTTTGTTTCCGAATCATACATGGAGCCAGTACCATCATACACTGCTTCATATGCACGCTCTACACCATCTCTAATAAAATCCCCTACAACATCAAGTGATGCACAATAGACTTGCTTGGATTTACAATAATCACATGTAGAAACCTCTCCAACATCTTTAATATATGCCCCAATTTCGGCATCTGTAAAGCATTCTGTACAACATTTTTGACCCATGATTTACCTCCCTTATCAGAAATAGCTACCATATTAAATTATATTAAATATTGTTCTAACGATACCATGTCAATAGTGAGAACATAAAGTCTGTAACATAAATAGTATGATAATTGATTATAGTTGCAATAAATACTAGCCGGACTACCGATTATTGCTATTATACAAAATTTAAGCTTCTCATAATTAAATATTCAATTATTGGTAACAATTTTAATAAAAGGAGTTTCATCAATATGCAATCTAATAAAACTTGTCCTATTTTAGAACAATATCTAAATTATTTAACTATTATTAAAGGTAGAAGTAATAATACTATTCTTGAATACAGAATCGATATACTCTACTTTTTCAAATTTATAAGTGAGATACGTAGAATACCCCAAGTTAACTTTGATTTTAGTTACATTGACATAAACTTTATTAAATCAATTTCTATCAATGACATGTATTTTTTTATTTCTTATTGCCAGACCGATTTAAGTTCTTCCGCGAGGAACCAGGGCTAGAAAAATAGTATCCATAAGACAATTTTGGAAATATTTAAATACAAAAGCTCATTTGATAGATAACAATATAGCAGAAGAACTTGAAACCCCTAAACTTCCTAAACGAATTCCAAAATATTTAACACTCGAAGAATCTGTTCGTTTACTTATAGAATGTAAATCTAATCCTCGTGACAATTGTATTATTACTATTTTTTAAATTGTGCTCTTCGTTTATCTGAACTTGCTAATCTAAATATTAACCAAGTTAATACAAATATTCTTACAGTAATTGGTAAAGGTAATAAAGAACGTAAAATATTTTTGACACCTGCAGCACAAAAGTCTTTAGCTACTTGGCTTCAAATTCGCAACACCATGGATGTGCCAACTAATGCACTTTTCATATCCAGAAATAAACAACGCCTAACTACACGATCCATTCAAAATGTCATAAAAAAATATGTTATCAAAGCTGGATTAAATTCAGAAAATATTTCTACCCATAAATTACGGCATACATCTGCAACTTTAATGTACAAATATGGACATGTTGATATTCATTCTCTACAACAAATTCTTGGTCATGAAAGTATTGCCACAACAGAAATCTATATTCATGTTGATGATTCATTATTGCAATCTGCTGTGAATTCCAATCCTCTTGCTTTAATGTTTAATTAGTCTTATGGCAAGCCCAAAGCTTGACATATTCTAAACGGAAGTTGGAAGTTCAAACTCATATAAAGTTCCAACTAAATATGGGTAAACGTCAACGTTTTGCCTTATTATGTAGATGTAATTTTCGCTATTTGAAAACTTTATAGCTTAGACATCATATATTCTGCAATAGTACCCATAGCTTTTATTGCCATGTTGCCTTCTGCGGTTGTTATTGATGACACAAAAGGATGCCCATGTCCTGTCCCTTGCTTATTTCTCAATTGATTTATAGCACACCCAGTTTCATATAAAGCTCGTTCTAATCTTTTTTGTGCCGGTTCCCCTGAAATTGGTTTGCTACTTGGTGTAGCTAAGCCCAATATTGTGAATGCTTGCCCCAACAATGTTGGGAAATTAGCAGTAGTTGGATATGTTCCCATTTTAACTTGTATTACATGTGCAGAAACCGCTTCTAGCAAATCTTTACCAGTTCCCACCAATAGTGCACTGTCTGTAGCGCCTTTTTGCGCTCTTTGAATATATACTTTTAGTGCTTTTTCCTGATCTACTAATGGAAGTGTATCTATCACCACAGGTGTTACAACACCATCAGAGCCTAAAGCTATACCTGCTGTTCGAAAAGCTTCTATTGCATTAGCGATAGCATCTGCACCTATGTAGTTTGGTGATGTACATCTAAAGCCACCAACACCACGTAACAGGTCAAGCAGATATACTACGAGTTTTTCACCAGCGTTGTAATTATTATCGATTGCCCAATTTAGAACCGCTCGAATGCGCTTTGCTTTACCTACAGCAGAGCCGTGAGTATTTGGATCAGCGTTAATTAAACCGGACTTTTTAATCTCCGTCTCTATATCGTAATGACTTGGCTGCCTCTTTTCTGTTTGAGCATCGTCTACTAATTTTGAAACAGCTATAATGATAGCATCTGTTAATGGAATTTTCATTTGTGCCTCCAAGCAAATTAGGTAATTATGTTATATATATTATGGACAGAAGTGATTGGTTAACCGCCTTATGTTTTTCGCGCGTAATAAACATAATGGGAGGTTGGCTACTTCTACACTTACTCATAACTTAATTAGTATTTGCGCACTAAATTCTATAATCAAAATTAATATTAACTTTATACTCATGATCAATCAATATGTAATCACATCCATATTTTTTACACATCTCCAAACTGATTTGATTATCCCTTAGCAACAATTCTTTTTTACAATAATCATCTTCCTCACGTTCTTCGATTATACTGGCATATTTTTTTATATCATCAAAATGTTCTTTAATATACCCTGAAGACATTACTAAACATATAAACTTAATATGTTTCAAATACTCTGGTTCAAAGTATGTCTTCCAATCATATGGGAAATAACAACCTTCGATTATCATGTTTTGATTATTCTCTATTACAGTTTTAATCATTTCTTTTACTATTGGCCAAAGCAAACCTGTCATTTTATCATCGTCATCTGGAGTTAGATTTGTTAGCCTACTTCGAATCAGCCCCATTTTAAGATGATCAAGTGACATACTTGGATAATGATATTTCTCAATTAAGTTCTGTGCTAGTACAGTTTTTCCGGTATGTGTGCTTCCTGCAATAAGTATAATCATATTTTCACCTTCCATTGACTTATATAAGCTTTATAAATATAATAGGAAGTTATACAACTCATTCTACAGGGAAATAAACCAAGAAAATATCTCAGTCTTCTCCCGTTAAATTGGGGTATAATTCAACTACAGTTATATGGTTAATAACAAAATCATTCAGAGTATTTTTCATCCAATTACCATCGCAAATCCATCTAAACAGAATGGGCTGTCGAATATACGCTTCCTGCATGGCCTCTCGATCAGGCGACGCAATACGTTCAAACCATAATACTTCACGCTCATATTGATCTATCCAAGTATACGGATTACCTGGCTTCGGGTGACATGCAAATAATTTACGCCATATAGACGCTGGTGCCATTTGGCAGTTTCCAAAGAGCAGTTTTTGGGCTCCGCCAACTCGGTTGAATAGACTAACTCCGCCGATGCCCAGAGTTGAATTATGAGTTTCATCTATTGAACCTTCACAAGCAAGTAGACCAAAGTTTCCAATGCACCAATCAAATTCTTGTCTATGGCTCCTGCTAAATGGGAAATCAACTTTAGATGACTCAATATATATTGCTCCTCCTTTATGACCCCACGGATACCACAGGCTTGCAGCGAGCAATACATTACCTTCCGATATGTGTGCATGTGCAATATCATGTAGTTGTTCGTTGGATAATCCACTTTCTTTTTCTCCGTTATATGCGGTGTGTGTATCAGGAAACCATTTTTTATCAAAATTAACGAATGGCATTTCCGTCAAGAGGAAAGGATCTTCCGCTGGAAGTAATCGGGCCTTTTTTCGTATCAAAGGTATGGACGACCATTGTCCAGCTTTATCTTTACCATAAAGAATTTCCCCCGGTTGCATGTTGACGGTGGGAATTTTAGTATCACCAGGTTCGCCATAGCGATCTTCCGCATACTTTTCCATCGGCGATATCTGGAAAATATATCTGCGAATTAAGTCAATGGATGTTCTCTTTTCATAGTCTTCGACCAGCGAAAAAAATCGTTCATAGTAGCTATCATCTTCCACTATTCCACTTGTCGGAAGTGTATGATTGATAGCTGGAGCATTGTAGGAAATTACTTCTGGATCTATCCCCTCCAAATTCAGATGAAGCAGGATGCTGTGCAAATAATACTTTCTGGATAGCTCTGTACAGGCATAGTACATGTTCTGCAATATACTGAATAACCTTTCTGTACAAATCCCATCCGATGCCCATCTTGAAATAATAATTAACAGGCATTCTTCTTGATTTTGGGAGAATGCAGCCCAACTCCCAGCAATAATATCCATAACATGCTGAAACTGTTTGCCTAACAGACTGATAGCGTATATTGCTGACTCCATCTTTCTGGCGTTCTGAGTATCTATCTGCTCTAACATAATATAAAGTGCCAGCTCTTGGACAGTCTTTGGTGTAGAGAATAGCGATACGGACTTTTCCTGATCGAGTGTAACTTCAAGATGATTGTTTCCTGTAACCCATAATTCCTGCGTTTGAAGTTCTGCTTCAAGTAATGTCTGCATTTCGGCTATGTCGTCTTTGCAATTCAACTTGAAAAGTAGCTGCATATTACGTGAAGAAATCTGATAATCGTAGTCTGCTAATTGAGTTCTAATACAGCATGCCAGTGCCCAGAATGCTTCACTGCCCATTGCGGAAATAAGCAAGCTAATCACAGAATCATACCTGTCATATGTCCACTCCTTGCCCTGAAGGTAATGGCAAATAACACCCAAAAAACTTTTGAGGTTTTCACCACATTCAGTTTCGCTAGACAGTATTTTTCCCAATACTATACAATAATGATCCACAGGATTTGTTGATGTTTTCAAGGTGGAAAGTAGTTCTAATGATTCCTCTATTGAAATATCTGCATATTGAACTTGTATAGCATCGATACCCTCGGCATGTCGTACAGAATAATCCTTTGAATCAATTTTTCTATCAGATCTTTCCGAAAGATGTTCAATAATTGCTACCAATTGTGGCGTTATTGATTTTGCTTTTGAAGCAAAATCAATATTTAATGAGACCGCTTTCTCTTGGCACGCATCATAAATGCATTTGGCTCCACTGCGATCCTCCTGTGTATACCACGAATGCATTCCGCAACTTAGTATCCAAAGCGTTTCTAAATCCACTTCACTATTTGCATTATGGATGAACTCAAAAAGAGAATGATATATTTGATTGGGGTTCATCTTAAATTCATCATCCCAATTGCGCAATTCCCAATAATCTGTTATGCCACATGTTACAGCTGCTTTCGTAATGTTGTTGCAGATTTCATAGGCTGCATGATTGTTTGACAATTCGGCTATTCTGGATTGTCTATACAGATTTGCCCCAAGGTCTTTCCATCTGCATGGGTCGCTTTCGGCAATGATGTTGAAGCAATCAGACGGGCCATGCATTGCATACTCTTTATAGCTCGTGTAACCAACGACATCCCACTTAAGCTGTGTGGTAAACCAACTCATCATCTCTGGTTCTACCAACTCCCCATATGGGCGAAATTGAGTATGCATATCAACTTTATTTTCTTCCAAGCTTATTTCGCAGCAGTTTTCCCCATACAAAGCATGAATGTAATTTTTAATTATGTCAAGCCGTTTGTACTGCTGAAGATAGTCCAGAATACATGTCTTATAATACATCCCCAGATGGTCAATATCGAATAAGCTTACTTGTAGCGCAGCAACGAACCACGCCTCATTGTTAAATGATTTACCTGCAGGACTATTAAGCAAAGTATAAAGTAGAAATCTGCGAGCCCTTGAATAATCTAGTGAGCGCCACAAATGTGCAGATAAAAGCCATTCTGCACATCCGGCAAATGCATCGGAGTTCGGTGCACTATCCCAGTAGTATTTACCCAACAGGCATGCTGCCCTAACAATAAAAGACGCTTGGCTTTTCTCTGTTTTATTCCCCTCAAGCTCCAAGCAATACTTCGCCGAATGTTCAATCAAGATGTCGTCATCAATGTCTTTTTCGATACACCCAAGTAAAAACGCCCTTAACACAAGCGCAAAGCAGGATTCATCATATATTCGTTTAACAGTGACTGCCGAATCAACTACGGATTGATCAGGTAGATATAGTTGATCGCACGTTGTTTTCATTGCAAGTGCAAGCAAGTTCCATGCTGGTTTTTCTTTACTTTCACTTACATGAGGTAGCATCCCTTCAAATATATGTGAAGCACCTGCAAAATAAATCTCTTCCAGTTTGTCAGCAAAGATACTTTGCGCTACATAGCCTGCTTTTATAGTGTTTACGGCAAGATCAAATTTTTTGTTTTGGATGCAAGAGTTAAAATACTGCTCACCGAAGGTAGTAACAGCATACAAATCAAGATCTGAGGAAGTATCAGTAATTTGTGGCGCAGAAATATTGATCTCTGCAGCTGTTGTTCCCCAATGTTGCAGGAAGAAACCTACTTCAGTCGACTTTATTTTCCAAGCGTTCTCTTCTGAAATTTTATCTGTGCAAAGAAGTACAAAAGACATAGGGGAATAACCGTCAAACCATTTTTTATACAGTGTATATGCTCGCGAACAATAGTCTGGATTGCAGGAAGAATAAAGTTTTCTGCACAGAGTTAGCACATTTTTAAATTCACCTAGATTCTCGGGTGTAATTGGTAGCGTTCGTATTTCAGAAATATCAATTGAACTTGCTTCAGGGAAATCATTGCTTATATAGTTCCTATCAAAATATTCAAAATACTGCTTGTGTTGATATAAAGTTTTTATTGCCAGATATGTGTTTTGATATCCCTTCATATCTTGATTGCTACACGCAGCGTCATAGGAAAGGTGAGCAAATTCATCTAATCTCTGTAACGACACACCTTCAGCTATGGAATTAATAACGAAATTCGGAGTAAAGTATTGCGGAATAAGATGTTCTTTGTTGGCGCATTTCAGCAAATAAATACCCAAGGTGCATGCTAGAGTACCTTCCTCTCTTTGAAGAAGGTACTCTCCAATTGCCAGTGCAATTTCTTCGTAACGCGCTTGATATGGTCTAATTATTCCCATAAGGAATACCCGGAAGTCATTATGGAAAAGTGCATACTCTCCTTCATTCTTTGTCGGTACAACAAGCGGATATAGTCGGCTCAATATCATCGCCCAATCACTCTCACTCATTCCATACGTGAGAGCTTTGGCAAGAATTTTTGTATTTACACGACCATTCATCAAAAGGATAGGACAAGCAACAATGCTCTCAGGACATACGGGCATATGGACAATCGCCGAAAGCTCTCGCTTCATATGAGTCCAAATATGATTGTAATATTGTTGAGCATCTGCACTTATTCCGCTTTTTTGAAGTTTTGTGACCGCTTCGTCTAAAGTGCATAATGCCTTTACTTCTTCAACTGCAAAAACTGCAGAAAGATTATTGCCTTCAGTTTTTTGATAAATAAAATCCGCAAGCCCATCGGCATCGCTTTCAAATTGACTGGCTTGTGCCAGAATCAACTGTTTGATATCGGCAACGCAAAGCTTTGGCATGCTGATATGTTCAACATCATCCCTGTTCGACAGCCATAAAGGATATTGATCTTGATATATAGCGACTGGTTGCCCGACGATTACAAAGCAAACACCATCAGGTATCTCATTTGGTAACGGCAATGTGGTTAGAAATGAAAGTGGAGCATTGGCACGTGCTGCATGATCAATTCCGTCAATGCAAACGAATATCCGTTTTTCTGATCCGGCAGTATCTTGAGCTACAATGCCCAACAAACGGATGACGTGATTTCGCATCATTTCAGCGGTTACCAGCTTATTGCTAATTGGAACGTTACATTCAGCCAATTTACTTTTAAATCTCTTTCGGAGCTGAATTAATAGTGTACCCCACAGATTATCAGCAGTGCACATACCCGGATCCGCATTATAGAAATGTTGCTCTGGGGAAATCGGTTTAAATGTGTGGTAGCGAAGCAAAAACAAATTGGTCTTTGATTGTAGATAACTAATCGTACTTGTCTTTCCTGATCCCGGATCTCCAGAAAGAAAAACGATCTTGTGTTCTGTTGAGCGGATCTGAGTTTCTAGTTGGTTACAAAACACTTGTCTGCTTTCAAAGAAAGGGTATGGAGGTGCGAGTCTGTGTTGACTTTCATCAATGTCTTCCTCAATGCCCAGTACTGAGTACACATCCTCTAAAGTAACACGCTCGTTACTCCGTTCAGTTGTTGTCCATTCGCTAAGACCTAAAAGCAGTTTGCTAAACAATTCCAAAGCGATACCTTCGCTGCAGGAAAATACTTGTGCCAACAAGGCAATCAATGATTGCTTCATTGCGGCTAAACTCAGCTGATTTGCGTCGATTGAAAACTCTTTCAAAAACAACATTAACTCTTTGGAATCCACATTTGGGAGAACACTACATAATTCGTTCCATTGGAAAAGCAGTGTTGAATCATCAATTGTGACGTTCTCGTAGTCCGTGACGTTCTCGTAGTCCGTTACGTTTCTAATTACAGTCTGCATCTCCAGTAAAAACTTATCAACAGGATAAGCACTATAGGGTTTGCCATTAAAGCTACGACCGGCGCGTCTATTTAGAATCTTGCGATTTGTAAAGAGTATTGGTTTAATTGCAGAATCAGCAGTGGTTCTGGATTCTTTCCATCCTTGAAATATTGCTTCTAACAGGCATTTCTTGTCATTCTTAGATTCTAACATTTTTCCAAATGTCAGATTGTTAGGCGTAGAAGTATCAATTTCGTGCTTCACCTGATAACACAATTGTTTTTTGCCATCAGCAAATTCTACTACCACATCGTCGATAGTGTTATATGTGCTATGCTGAAAGATAACGCAAGAAATCCCGAAATCTGGATTCAGCATTTTTATTACATTTTCTAATCCTACGTACCATTCATACCAATACGGATCTCCGATTCCGGGAGTAGACATATGTTCAACCTCCTTTTTGCTTTTCAGTATTATGACAAATTACATTTATATAACTTCCCATTATTGCTATAATGTGATTATACAAATTATAAACATAATAGGCAACTTAAGCAGGTTATGTTTAGATTTCTATTCCTCCTTTTTAAGCGGAATATCGAGTTTCAATTTCAGAAAGCCTA
>JAQZBN010000148.1 GCA_029238935.1 Herbinix sp. | reverse complement strand
AATTTCTTTGCCATTTCTTTCAACCCATGGTCAAGTTCTAGATATCTTTCCTCACCTGTGGAGTCAGTCGTGTTAAAAATAGTTAAGTCTACGTCCAGTTGTTGCAATTCGGGCAGAAGAAACTGCATTTTTTGCGTGCTGCCAGTATAGGTGGAGGATAGGCTGACCGAAGTTACATTGAGTAAAAATGATAAACCGTATAACATGGTAATAAAGAAACCAAGACTAATTACCAATACAGTTGTCCTTTTACGATTATTTTTAATATAGTTGATTGCTGATATGCCTTTCTTCATTTTTACAATCTCATAGCTCCTTTCAATATTCTGTGTCAATTATCACAGAAAAATTGTGTATCTGAAAGTACTTAAAGTCATAAAAAACTATGACTTCAGTCATAAAAGTAGATGATTTAAATCAAAAAACAAATAATTTAAGTCATAAAAACAAATAATTTAGTTTATAAATTAATTCGAGCATTAAATTAATTCGAGCATAAAATTAACTCGAATCATTAAAGTAGATGACTCAAGTTATAAAATTTAGTGACCTAAGTTGTAAAAGAAGAGGTCTCTGATCATAAAAGGTTTCTTAAGCCTAACACAAGTTGTGCTCTGTCATGAATTTGCGTTTTATCATAGATGGAAGAAACATAATTCTTGACTGTGCCTTCTGATATATGTTCGCGCTTTGTTAATTCGCTAAACCGTGGATTCTTATCCGAGGTATGTACTTTATCAGATGAAGTTGTTAATATTTTAGAAAGCTTCTGCATTACCTTAAGATCAATGACGCTTTGGCCCTTCATAAGGTTTGTGATAGTTTGAAGAATAGCTTCCATACCGCTATCCTTCAATAAATATCCATCAGCTCCATTCTTGATAGCTGAAGTTATGTTATTTTCATCATAGAAAGTAGTTAGGACCAGAACTTTAGTATTAGGATAGTGCTGCTTAAGCTCTGATATTAATTCTATTCCACCCATGCCCTGCATATTTAGATCTACAATCGCAAGATCAACGGAATGTTCCTTAAAAAGCTGTAAGGCGGCATTTCCATCTTTCGCCTTACCGACAATATGCATATTTCCCTTTATGGATAAAATAATTTCTAAACTTTCTAATAATAAAGGTTCATCATCTACTAATAATACTTTTAGTCTGTTCATCCTTACCTCCCTACACCGCCCACAGCGGTACAAACACTACCTAAAAATGAGTTTTTATTTAATTTTATTATGTCTCTGTAATTGGAAGTGTCATTCTAACTGACCAACCGTCAGTTCCATTTATTGCAAGTTCCCCACCACTCTGTTCAAGATATTTTTGGATTTTCTTTAAGCCGTATCCAGTGTCCAGACATTGTTTTATCATAGTATAATTTAAGGCATCCCTGGGAGTTCCGTTATCATCAACATCAACTTGAATATGCTTGGAATCTATTCGTACAATTACTATAAAAGCAGAGGCGTCCCCGTGTTTTACTCCGTTGGATAACAGCTCTGATACAGCACTTATAATAAATTCCGAATGCATTTTAGGAATAAACTGTTCTTCAAATTCTGACAACAGGTTATGGCGCATTTTCACATTGGTATTCATTGAAAACTGGTCCAGGCATAGAATGAGATTTTGAATTAGATCACTGATGGGTACTTCTTTACTACTGTCATCAAGGTTTCTAACTGCTCTTCGTATGGTGTCAAGACTTTGACGCATTCTCTCTTTAGCAAGAGTAACCTTGTTTCTGGCTTCTATAGGTGAGGAGTCATATAAAAGTTCAGCTGCATCCAAAGATACAATGGCAGCAGTAATCGTATGTCCAGCCGAATTATGGATATTACGGCTGATGGTTTCCCGTTCTTCCAGCCTCGCCTGATAATCAATAAGGCTATTTTTGTAGGCCAATTCCTGGCGCATTCTTTTTTCTAAGAATTCGTTTTGAGCGGAATGCTGTAAAGAACTATTAATATTTATGTTAACCTCTGCTAATTTTTCTAGCGACTTTATAATTACATAATAAACGATACTAATTGTGGAGAGTATTAAGCTGTAGAATAGAAAACTGGAAAACTGATAATCTGCCTGTAAAGCATTACCTATAGTAAAAAGGATTTGAGGGGTTAATGGTTGCAGGTATTTTAGGACACGAATAGGATAACAAGGTTTGGGTAAGGTTAAGAAGATAAGATAACTGTACCAATCAGGAGCAATATAGCACAATCCAAGACAAATGATACAGGCAATACCTTGAAATAGGATAGCTTGCTTTTTGTTCTGAATGGTAAGTAAATGTAAGCAGTTCATGAGTAAATAACTGCCTAAGGCTAGGAATATGAGATAAATTCTATCGAAATGAAAGAAACAAGCCAGAAGAAATACGATTATGCCAAAGCAAAGGTGAAGCATATGATAGATATCCTTGAATTTCTGCTGATTATACATGACTTATTGCTCCTGTTCGTTATATGAATACCAGATAATGTTACGGATAATAATAAAAATAATAAGTTATAGAATTACCGTAATTTACCGTTAGTATATCATGGAGGGGTTATTCCATCAAGAAAATAAGAAATGATAGGATTAGATTATCCTTAGAAAGCAAGCTTTCACGGTTTATTTTTATATATTAAGTTTGGTCCTGAACAGTTGACAAATAGTAATATATTTAGGTAGAATTACCTAGAAGTTCATATCTTGTTGAAATGTGGAAGTAGCTGTCGTATAATGAAAAAGACACTACCCTTTTTTATCAAAATGTAGGTGAGGATATTACATGAAGCATAGGTTATACATCGTGGTACCCTGTTATAATGAGCAGGAAGTTATTGATGAGTCAGCAGATTTACTAAGTCAAAAATGTGAGCAATTGATCAGTCAGGGTAAGATTGATGAATCTAGCAGGATTGTGATAGTGAATGATGGTTCCGCAGATCATACCTGGGAGCTTATTGAGAACTTATATAAGAGGGATCAAAGGTTCATTGGGATAGATTTAAGCAGGAATCAAGGTCATCAGTATGCTGTATTAGCCGGGATTATATATGCAAAAGAGTATGCAGATTGTGTTATTACAATCGATGCAGATCTG
>JAQZBN010000029.1 GCA_029238935.1 Herbinix sp. | reverse complement strand
TGTAATGGATAATCATTAACTAAAAAGGTTGACTTAAAGGAGGTCTTTCTATGAAGAAGAAATCTTATTCATTTGTCATTATAGTTGTCATGATTACACTATTGATAAATGCAACAACTGCCTTTGCAGGTAGTACATCATCAAAAATTAAAGTATATGCAAACAAGAAAATAGTGAAACTGGAGGTTGACCCATATCTAAAGAATGGTGAGGTCATGGTTCCTTTAAAGCAAACAGCAGAAGCTTTAGGTGCAAAATATGAATGGGATAAGACAAATGATACAGCATGGGTGCATTTGGATATGATGCATGCAGAAGTACCAGTAGGTAAAAGTGAAGTATATATCCATAGAGATGCTGATTTCTCTGGTATTCCTCAAACGGTTAGTTTAAAAACATCCGTAAAGCTTATAAAGAGTAATGTCTTTGTTCCTGGAAAAACATTCTTTGAAAGTATGGGAATGAGTGTTTCCTGGGATAGTAAGAAATGTGTATTATCCTTAAAATATGATAGCACTGCAACAAAAGATATTTCTTATACAGAACTAAAAAAAGATGATATTCTAAATAAAAAAGATGTGTATTCATGGTATAAGAAAAATTATAAGAAAGAAGGCATCTCTTATATCAAAGAAGATGGAGTTATGTATGTTCTTGTTGGAGCAGGCAAAAAGCCAACCGGTGGTTATAGCGTCGGCATCAGCAGAATTTTTAGTGAATCCTCGAAAAAAGCGTATGTGATTGCTTATTCAAAAAAACCGTCACCTGATATGATGGTAACTCAAATAGAAACATATCCTCATATGTTAATTAAGTTAGAAGGAAACAAGACGATTACAAGCGTAAAGGGAGAAGTACAGGAGATTATTGTTGATACTTTGCCTGCTGAAGTAGCATATGAAGAAATCGTTGTTGACACAATACAAAATAATAGTAAATTGATGAAATGGTATAACGAAAACAATCAGAAAAAAGGAGTTAGTTATATTAGAGATGGTGAGTATATCTATGCTTTAGTTGGAGCAGGAGAAAGACCTACCGGTGGCTACACCTTACGTATTGAAGAAGTATTTTACAGTTCTTTTGATACGGTATCGATTAACGCCAGCGTAACACCTCCGGGAGACAATGTTAGAGTAATTATGATGATTACCTATCCGTCCACTTTAATCAGAATTAAGTCAAATACGATAAAGACTGTTGTTGGCGACATAACAGATGTGAAAACTCCGAGCACTGAGAAATGGGTTACATTAGACCAGTACAATATATCTAAAATAGAGTTATTTAACCTTGATCAAGTAAAAGTTAGGGATATTACCGGAAATGAAAAAGATGATATTCTGAAGTCATTTAATGAGGCAACCATTGATCAAAATGCGTATATCGAAATGATAGCCGGAAATATCATGAAAGTTACTTTAAACGACGGATCCTTCATAACCTTTACAAGCTATGGTTCACAAACAAATGTAATAGCAAGTTATACGAAATGCGATAAGACGGAATCATTACATCTTGTAGCTCCAGTAATTGCAAAAACATTATTACAAAAATAAATCAAAAAAAGAAGGTCCCTATCGTGTTACCATGATAGGGATCCTTCTTTGACTTTCGATTTATTTTTAATTAATCCTTTGCTTATTCTAAAGATCTTAATTTATTCTTATTCACATATGCTTACCATTTTTATTATTTTTAAAATCGAACGAACAAGAGTGGTTTATCGATAAGTCATGATTAATGTACGAAATTTTTATTGAAAATTAAAATGTGAGATGCTAAAGTAAAGTTGATTATATAATTTCGTAGTATCTGGAACATAAAAGGATCATATGAAAAAAGTATAAAATAGAACACAGCATAAAGGAGTGTTAATTTGATTAATCCAGCAAAAATATTTAAATTAAAAGGTCTATGGAGCCAATTTAATCAGAACCATCCGAAGTTTTCGCAATTCTTAAATACGGTTTATCAAAATGGCTTAAAAGAGGGTACTGTATTTGAAATAACTGTTACAACTCCGGAGGGAAAAACTATAAATTCCAATATGAAATTGACAACATCAGATATTGAGCTGTTACGAACCCTATCCGAGATGTCAAAAGAATAGTATATTATGACTAAAATAATCTTGAACTATGGTCTGATTTAGCTTATTATAGAGTATAGAAACATTGTTGTAAGGAAGAAGCAATAAGAGACTATTCATTGATAAAATTCTAATAAGGATAAAATACAATATGATGATGTGGAATGATAGTTTTTCAGTGAGTAATGATGAAATCGATAACCAACATAAGCAATTAATTGAGATAATAGAAGAGTTGGCAATCGTCATTCATAATAAGGATTATAGTTATGCCAATATCATAGAGATTATTGGTAGATTAGAAGACTATATTAAAGTGCATTTTGAGTATGAAGAAAATCTTATGTTAAAATATTCTTATCCGAATATAGAACATCATACGAAAGAACATAATGAACTTAGGTATAAAATGCAAAATATGAGTGTATTTGACTATAATAAACCGGATATATTCTATTCAGAAACCTTAACCTATTTGTTTGACTGGTTAACGAAACACATTATGCAGGTGGATAAGCAGTTGGGTAAATATGTGTTAGAGCTGAGTAAGTAATATTACAAAAGGCCCTGTAAAGTTTATTGTTTATAAGGAGGTATTCTCCCTCTGATAAGCATAAATCTTACAGGGCTTATCTTATATAGTGGTTGACATATTCAAACTTATGGGTCTTATATAAAACCAGGTTGATATGGGTATGATACCGCGACATCCTTTGCCAGAGCTTTCATAACCATACTTCAATTCTCCGATAAATATACTAATATGCATGCAACGTAATTATGAAATCAGCAGGATTGGCAAAGAAATAGGGCATAAGATCAACTATGATAGGATTACCACGTGGGAAGAAGGTGTTTATCATAAATTCGATGGAACTAATATTTGAGAGTCAAAAATACATTGAACAACATTTGGAGGAAAAGCTATCAGTCTCTGTAATTGCTGAGGTATTCGGATATTCAGAATACCACTTTTCCAGAATGTTCTCAGAATATGTTGGTATGTCAGTTATGGAGTATGTAAAACGAAGGAGACTTATGAAAGCTGCGGAGGATATCTTAGGTGGAATGAAAATCATAGATGCAGCAGTAAAGTCTTCCTACGAGAGTCATAGCGGATTTACCAAAGCGTTTAAAAAAGAATTTGGTTATTCACCCTCTTTACTTGGAACGATTCAAATGCAATTGAATGAATTAAAAGGAGGTAATCATATGAGTAAACTATTTCTAAAGCAAATAGATGAAATGGAAAGTAAAGAGAATTTATATGGTATCTTGCTTGAATGTCTAGATAAAAATCAAATTGCTTATGATGTAAATAACATAAAAAGGGCATATGAGTTTTCAACCAAAGCCTATGATGGTTTGTATCGACATTCCGGTACGGAATATATCACCCATCCACTAAATGTTGCTATTATATTAGCTGATGTTGGAGCAAATGAGAGTACGATTATCGCAGGTCTTATGTGTGATATTCTCACAAAAACATATATTTGTATAAAAGAGCTGGAAAAGAATTTTCCAACTCAAGTAATCGATATAATGAAAGGTATTGCTGACTTTGACGAAAAAAGTCCGTGGGAACAGGAGGATATCGTAATGGTTAAGCTTGCTGAAAGACTTCATAATATGAGAACATTAAAATTTATGGATGAAAGCAGATGGAAGGAAAAAGCGGTGGAAACAATTGAAGCCTTTATCCCACTAGCACGGAAATTAGGTAATAATGCGTTGATGGAGGAAATGAATAAACTTGCCATCGAATATGCTTAAGGTACGAGATCAGTTTTTTTATTTCTCTTTTTTATTATTTCAAGAACAGGAATCATCACGGCTGCCGTAATTCCTGCAGAAAATCCAGTATTATATAAATTCATCCCTCCGTGCAAAATTCCGGAATTTAATACGACGGAGGAGTTAATAAAACCGGCTATTATACCATAAAACCACCCATAATGACCTGCAATCGGAGCTAGGCCTGTTCCAAACAGAGCAGCTAGCTGGATATGCGGGTCATTGATATACCAAATCTTCGTTAAACTACCAAGAGCTACCCCTACAAAAAGAGGTATGATATTCTTAAGATGCTTTCCACAAGCACCAAAACTCATGATGGTTAGTATACCACCAAGCGTTGGTCCGTTAAGATCACCGTTGATAATTAAAATGTACCCCATGGCTAATAGTCCGTTTAACCCCATATTCATGAGAGAAGAACCGAAACTCTCTGATTCTATATAATTACTTCCTGCCACTCCGGAATAAGAAAATATACGTCTAACTCCAGATAATCTTCTAGCGTCAAGGAAAAATCCAATCAGTATCATGGATAGAAATTGTAATCCAAAAAAGATACTAAACAAGAGGTTATTCCCCTTACTCCAGATTAATTGACTATAGGATATAAAACCATAGGAGCGAAATAATGAAACAATGATAGTTCCAAGGATACCGGCAGCAAATCCAACATTATATAGATTGTATCCCTTATGTATAAATGATAGGTGAGCAGAGAGAGGGGGTAGTAATAGGCCAATACTAATACCGACAATAAATCCTAAAAGGATCTTTGCCGGCAGACTGATATTCAGACCAAAATATATCTCAGATAAGATGGGTGCAAGACTGGTACCGAAAAAAGCAATATATATATTTTTATTTATCCGTTCTTTCTGGATGAGTGAAAATAAAATTACTCCAATCAGAATTAACCATATATTAAAAATATTTTTACCAAATAGCCCGAAACCGCCCATGAGATAGATTGCTGCAACTGTTATTCCTTGAATATCTTCCTTTAGAAGATACAATAGGAACAACGTGATTAACATCAATAAACCGGCATTGACAAATGCAGCACCTATCCCTCCTATGACGATATAATCGGTGATCAAAAAATCTGGTTCAACAATAATATGGTATAAACCTTGAGCTATTTCACGAGGAGTATCCATGATAAAACCGAATAAGATGAAAATAAGAGAATGGACTAAGAATAAGAAGTATTTAAATTTAGTGGATTGTGTTTTCATTAAAGTGGAAGGTAATGGAAGGGGATTCTTTGAATGGTTCGACTTTTTCTTCTTCGCCATAGACTATCTCCTATCATAGATTATAGTTAGTTATTGTTTATGATAACACATTTTATGCTAAAAATTACATTAATATCATAAACAATTTGTACATAATTATCCAACGGAATAGGAATACCTTATCATATAACTTTTAAGAATGCAAATTAGAATTAGTTTTTATTAATGCCATTTTTTATCTATTGATTGACTTTCTCTATTATATTTAATATAATAACTATACAAAGTGTTAAAAAAATAACAATCTAAAATTAAATATTTTCTATCTTGACGATATTCAATACGTTGCAGGAAACAGGTAGAAGCAGAATTCACACAATATTATTTAAGCTACATACCTACATAAGATAAGGTGGACTGGAGGAAACATGAATTATAACATTGGGAAAAGTTCAAGGAGTGATTTGAAGGAAGCAGTATCAGAAGCTGTAGCAGGTTTTCAATCTCCAAAATTGATTTTATTTTTTTCATCTACCCAGTATTTTGATAGCTATACTGTGTTACTAAAGGAACGATTTAGTGAAAGTATTATCATAGGGTCTACCACCTTTGCAGGCTTTTGTAAAGACGGGGCATATAAGGATTCTCTGCTTGTCATGGGCATTGAAGATGGGATTGAATGCTATGCTGATGTATTAGAAGAAGTGAACCGTTATCCTGTAAAATATGTTGATCGAATATCGAACTGTATCAGTAAATTTAGTAATGTGACAAATACCGTTTGTTTCGAGATCTCCACTGGTTTAATTGGATGCGAAGAACTTGTACTTTCTACATTCAACTCAATTCTAGACACTAAAAATATTCCATTGTTTGGCGGTACTGCTGGCGATTATGGAAAAGCAGAGAGGACGATGGTATCGTTTAATGGTACAGTATATGAAAATGCTTGTGTATTTGTATTTATTAAGAATCTAGGTGGCAGGATAAAGCTGTACAGAGAAAATATTTATAAGCCGACGGATCACTATTTTACAGCTACAAAAGTAGATGTTAAGAATCGTATTGTATACGAGTATGACCATAAACCAGCTGCAAAAGTGACAGCAGAGGCACTTAATACAACGGTGGATGAGTTACCGAATTATCTAGATGGTTATCCTCTTGGAAGAATGATAGGAGGAGAAATGTACATTACAGCGAATCAGATGGTAACAAAGAATAATGGAATGGCATACCATGCTAGAGTGTACAATAACTCCAAAATGGTCCTCTTAGAACCGGATGATTATAGATCCGTTATCAATGAAACAATCAATAAAGTAAAAAAAGATATTCCACACCCATCCCTGGCAATCATGATAAACTGTTTGGCTCGGTCCATTCTATTTGAACAAGATGGATATTTGAATGAATTTGCGAAAAATATGAGTAACGCAATGGGTAATTATATAGGATTTGCAGGATATGGGGAACAGCTGAATCAACAACATTTTAACCAGACAATGGTTCTTGCTGTATTTGAATAGGTGGTGGAAAATATGAAATTATTTAATCTCTTTCATTTAAAAAAAGACAAAGATATTCATACATATCAAGATACTTCTTTATCCAAAGATCAGAAGGATAAGACTGAGGAAAAAGAACCTAAGAATACGGATTATATTAAATACATTAATTACGGAGTGTTACATATTGAAAAGAAAATTGATGAGTTCATGGATGAAGAGGTTAAAGTAACGAAATCAGTACAGGATATTCAATATACCTATGCGCAAATCGGCAGAATTCAAGAAATGATGAACAGTCTGAATGAAAATTTCAATGATTTCGGTCAATATGTTAATAAGATTAACGGTGTTATGACCCGTTCCGAAGCTGCAATCATGCAAGCAGATAGTAAGATGGGTACCTTAGCAGATAAATTAAATGGGACATGCGTTCAGCTTGATTTATTTACTGACTCATTTCATACGTTGGAAAATAATTTTAAAAATATAAAAGATATGTCTAACAGTATTACAGGAATTGCAAAAAGCACAAATCTACTAGCGCTGAATGCATCAATTGAAGCAGCAAGAGCCGGAGAAGCAGGCAGAGGATTTGCGGTAGTGGCAGAAGAAATAAGAAAATTATCAGCTACCACTACAAAATTAGTTCATGGAATTGATGATAGCATAAAGAATTTATTTGAAAGTATAAATGAGTTAAGCGATGAGATAAAAATTACAAAATCTACAATTCAAGAAAACTTTGAATATGCGTTAAATGTTCAAAAAGATTTCAAACAGGTATCCGATTGTACGAATGAAGTAAAAGAATTCAGCAATCAAATAGTTACAGGAATTGAACAGACAAGTTCAGAGATAAAAGGTGCAGCCACTGGGGTTGGGTCAGTTGCAGAGATAGTAGATTCTGTTGGTAATAAGCTAGATAACTTAAACCTACGGATGAGTCAAAGATCCACGATCATTTGTAATATTACTGACTTTTTACAACAGATCGATAACTTAACGGTTGATATGATCGAAGAATAATATCTAATAAAGACAGGACAGCTGTAAAGGTGTATTGCCATACAGACTGTCCTGTTTGATGATATGAGCAAATACAATCGGAGGATAGTAAACTCCTAACTACTGGCCAGACTTAGATTTTTACATTGTTTATCGTCATACAAGAGCATATCAAGCTGTTTCTGAAATTCTTCCATCTTCATTTTTGAATGGTAGTCATACAAAGCATAACCAATACTATAGCTAAGAGTATACGGCTGATTACAAGTCGCATTGTAATTCTCAAACGTATGATTTATTCTTTGCACTATCTCATCTAATCTTTCTTGGCTAATCACATCTAATATAATACAGAACTCATCTCCGCCAAAACGAGCAATAAAATCATCTTCTCTGAGACAACTACCTAAAAGCGTTGTAGCCATCCTCAGTGCTTTGTCACCTTCATCGTGCCCCCAGGTATCGTTAATCTTTTTAAAATTATTCAAGTCAATCATAATCGCAGAAAAAGTCTTATCCTCAGTGCTTGCCTCAATTCTGCTCTTTAAATACTGGTCAAGCTTTTTCCGATTATACACACCTGTAAGATAGTCAGTATACATATTATGATTTTGTATATTCAAATACACGATAAGTAAAGATAATACAAGGCAGTTTAGTATTAAAGATATACCATAAAATATAATCTGAAAAATAATCCCAATGCACGGTGGTGCTAAGAAATAAGCCAAAGCAATATAGTGATTCTTATCAATTCTTTTTCTGTTTTTTATAATAAAGTAATAAATGTAGATTAGTAAAGAACCTGTTATAATAACCGGAATGCAATAGAGTGGTCCTCTGTGGTAAATATTATTAGAATCGAAATAGTAGAACCAACCCCACAGTTGTGATAAAGCTACCATAATTACATTAATACAATTAAGAGCAATGAAATAAAAGAATACACGTTTCATTTTACTTTCTTCGTGATATACTTGATTATAAACATACAAGAACCATAAGGAGGGCATAACAAGATTTAAGGAGAAAATCATAAAATTACCAAAACGGTTTATAGCATAATAAAAAGTATCAGGCTTACCATCAAATCGGCTAAATATATCCATGATTAATAATACAATAACCATCGCTATCATAGACATAAAAATTCGATATTGAAACGAATCTTTCTCATGTTGCTTTATTGATTGAAAAAAGATAATTATTAATAACATAATAGAATATATGTTAATAATCGTGTTACCCATTAAGCTCATATATATGCACTTCCTCTTTATCAACTTATATAATTTCATATGTTCTTATATGTTTTATTCTTGTCCTATATTCGATCGAGTTAATTTTTGGTAAACTAATAGAAACACTCGGAGATTGAATTGATTTGATATGCTAATTTCACCATAATATAACTTACCATATCATACAAATAATGGCAATAGAACTTATTAATAACTTTACGACATGACATCGTAAATATCCAGAAAAAACAATCTAAATATGAAACATGACGGGAAATGTAGAGCTAAAAAATCTGAACTATTTCAATAGGAATAATCAGTAATAGTTCAATTATAGTCAGTAATAGTTTCGTGGAATGGACTCTCATTCAGATCATTGCATATATGAAAACTATAATGATTTTTGAATAATTATGTAAATAAAGATAGTTTTATTCTAAGGAGGAATTATGAAAAACATTAAGTATAGTAAAGTGACTAGGATGATCGTTCTATTGGGGTTCATCATAAGTATCTTTTGTATCTGGCAAAACAACGATATTATCATATCGGAATATGTTTATGAAACTGCAAAAATGAGTGATGCTATGGAAGGGTTTAAGATAGCGCAAGTATCTGATTTACATAACAAAGTCTTTGGGAAGGATCATAAAATATTACTTAATAAATTAAAGAATGAAAAACCTAATATCATTGTTATCACCGGAGATCTCGTTGACAGCAAAAAAACCAATGTAGATGCAGCTTTGGAATTTGTAAAAGGTGCTATTGAGATCGCTCCTGTATATTATGTTACAGGAAATCATGAATTTTGGTTAAGTTCAAATGATTGGGATAAACTTATGCAAGGTATGGAGCAGTATGGTGTTGTTATATTAGATAATAAGGTTAGTAATATAGAGTTTAACAATGAATTTGGATTTTATTTAATCGGTTTGAGTGATTCTAACCTCTTAGATAACACTTTAAAATCGTTGTGTTCTGATATAGACTCGGATCGTTTGCAGATTTTATTAGCACATGAACCACAAAACATCAATCATTATAGTGAAGCGAAAGTAGACCTAGTATTATCTGGACATGCCCATGGAGGACAAATGAGATTACCGTTGATCGGTGGACTTGTAGCACCGGATCAAGGATTATTTCCGAAATATACTTCTGGAACTTATATTGACAAAAATACGACAATGATCGTAAGTAGAGGACTGGGAAATAGTATTATTCCTGTTCGTATATTTAACCGACCCGAGATTGTGATCATAACGCTGCATAAACCAAACTAGGGTGATTAAATCAATAAAAAATCCCTCAACTCTACTCGATTTTCGGTAAAATTAAGGGAAGTAACAAACGAAATATTAAATTCTCTTTTTATTAAAATTAATAATTGTAATAGTGTAGCATAGTATTAGGCATACCAAAGTGACAATGAAGGATTTGATATAATCTGACGGTTCGGAAGCATTCGTCAGTAGGTCACCGGAGCTAAGTAATTTTGTTGGAAGATAATCGGAGATCGTAGGTATCATACTAGCAATATAGATAATGGCAAAGATAGCTCCTGTAAATAAAAGCACTCCCGAACTGGTTTCAAAAAAGACAGAGCTAACAAAAAGGAGTGAGAGTAACCATATCCCGACTAGATAGATGAAAAAGGCAGAAACGAACAAATGCCTTGCAATACTATTATCCCAAAAGTAAGCATTATAACCATAGGTTATTCCATAAGCTAACCAATAGCATAGTGTCCAAATAAAGACAGAGATGATACTTTTGGCTGTAATTACTTTCCACCTGGACAGGCCTTTTGTTAAGATATTAATCAGTGTTCCTTTTTGGAATTCATTTGCTAGAATACCGCAAAACATTACGACCAGTACAATAAGTCCCATGGATATATTTTTATAATATTGCATCCATGAGGTCATAGCATCCACGGTCATTTCATTTATCATAATTCCTTGCTCTGCCATTTGTTCCGATAACATATCGTAGATCCATGGGGTCATTTTCGCAATAGCTGGATTCATGATACCAAATATTGTGAAAATTATAATCATGATTAGAAGCTTTCCGGTACGAATGTTCTCTAGCCATTCTTTTTTTGTAAATGCAATCAGCTGTTTCATTTCCTGACCACCTCCATAAACAAGGCTTCTAGTGAGGGTTCACACATTTCAATCCGTCTGGGACACAGCTTTTGTTCCAGTAAAAGGTGCATTGCTTCCATCATGTCACCATCGCTTTTCCCAGGATAAAGCAGATGAGTCCCTCCAATACGTTCTGCTCCTGTCATATGATTGATAAACCTATCAGCATCCTCCGTATGGTAAAACTCTACTTCAAAACCATCTTTTTGCCCCATACCGCGAACTTCTTCCATTGTTCCCTGCAATGCAATCGAACCATTATGTAGAAGGCCAATTTCATTACAGATACGTTCAACGTCGGATAAGATATGGGTAGAAAAGATAATCGTAGTACGCTCCTTTAATGCAAATAAAATATCTAATATCTCTTTTCTTCCGATGGGATCTAAGGCTGAAGTTGGTTCATCACAGATCAATAATTTCGGATGGTTTAAAATCGCTTGTGCGATTCCCAAACGTTGTTTCATACCTCGTGAAAATCCTTGGATCCGTTTGTTTGCTTTATCAAGACCCACTAATTCCAGATATTCAGGAATTTGTTTATTCAATTTATCGCTCGGAATTCCGGTAATTTCACCGCATAGGTGCAGATACTCCTTTGGTGTCATATAATTATAAAATTCCGGTACATCAGGAAGATATCCAATATATTGATTGGTTTTGTTTTGACCATAGATTACTGGCTCACCATTCACTAAAATCTCTCCGGAATCAATAGAATACAAACCAAGTATCATTTTCATTGTAGTGGTTTTTCCAGATCCATTTTTTCCAATGAACCCATAAATCGTATGCTCCGGAACCTTAAAACTAAGATCCTCAATGATCTGATGGGATCCGAAGCGTTTTTTAACATGGGAAACTGTAATCATATCCATTAAGCATCCTCTTTTCCCAGTAAAAAGTAAAGAATAGGGCCAATAAACTCCATGCCAACAATCACTACAATAACCCATAGAATTCTATTTCCTCTTTTGTAGTGATCATGTGTTAGAACATGACGTAATGTAACAATCAATAATATAAGCTCCACTATAATAAGTGGGATCAGAAATGGTAATACTTCGGTAAGTTTCATAATTTATTCTCCTTTATGATATAATAGTTTTTTTATTCCTTGGTATTCATCAGTATCAAATAATATTGCGAAAGCCGGATGTACTATTGCTTGCTTTACATTATCAAGAATGGCTGCAACATTTCTTGGTGGCTGTATGCCTAAATCGATTTCTCCAAACCATTCATCCAATCGAGTAAAGTAATGATCACCATGTAGGACGCATCCTTCATTTATTAGAGACAAGCTTCCTTTCACGAAGGTTTTCAGTTCGGTCAGAGCAAGATCTTTCTCACCATGCATACTGTGAAATAAGGCAGCATGGAAGTGGAATTGCAATGCAGAATTAGGATTTAAGTGTTCTAAATCATAGGTGTCCAATAGCTTTGTTATACGAGCGATAGTCTTATCACCAATTTCTTTATCCTGCAGGTGCAGTGTAAGGTATGAAATACTATTACCTACTAAGGATAACAAATGTGTATAGATGGTAATTTGATTATATAAATCTGCTTTTGGCAGATCTCCTTGCATCTGATATGCTTGAATTAGCATACAATCAGATTGAGAGGAAAAACGTTTGGGGTCATTCAAGGGTTCCAGGGTATCAATAGCCTCTTGCACTTTACCCAATTGTAAATTGACCATGGCTTTTAATACAATTGCATCACTGCAAACCCCTACATTAACGCATTCCTTACTAATATGTTCACAAAGTTCTGCAATATCTGAAAAGATTTCCATTTGTCTTTTTTGTCCCTCAGCATACATAAAATGATTCAACCATAGTACGCCAATCTGAAGTAGGAATGGATAACAGGAATAGTATTCTTTCACTAACTTTTTGCTTTTTTCCATTACTTCTTCAAATGGTAAAGTTACAAAATCCGCTGCAAGACTATGATACTTCGTTCTGATTTGTTCTGGAGACAGCTGAGGTTTATAACCCAATAATTCATCAATAGTAATATCAAAGTAGTTCGCAATTTGCGGAAGCAGTAGAATATCAGGTAAACTTTGCCCGGTCTCCCATTTGGAAACGGAAGCTTTTGTTATACTAAGAAAATTAGCAAGTTCATCTTGCGTAATTCCCCGACTGTGTCTTAACTTTATTATATTTTCTGCTAATCTTAAGCTGGTCATTTTTTCATCACCTTTCTTAATCCGAAGCTTCTTATGCATTTAATATACTGCATACCGTAATATGAATCAATGGATTTACAGTCGATTATTCGAAACAAAATCAACTAATAAGATACTAAGTGATTCATGGTTAACAGTCTCATGGAGTAATTGCATCTTAAAGTTATCTAAATCAAGAGGATTGTAAAGAACATAAGATAATGTGATAAGTTATTTAACAAGAATGAGTATTACGTATCGGATGAATCCTTATAGAGATAAAATTGACAATTTGGTAGTATTAAGTAATTTTTCGTAGTACAATAATTCAATACAAATTAAGATAATATTATGGACTTTAGTCTGTTGATCTTGGGGGAGTAAGTATGAATAAAGATGAAATGCTTGAAATACTATGTAATTCATATTCGATTAATTTTATTAACCTTGAACTATTGCGAGAAGGTGGTTGCGTCTCATACATTGCAAAGAGTAATGATGAGAAATACTTTTTAAAGCTGATTCCATCCGTCTTTATGGATACGGCGAAACAATCATTAAAAATATTAAGGTATCTGGAAGAAAAGAAATTTCCATCCCCATATGTAATACTAACCAATACAGGGTTGCCATATATTGAACTCACGAATAAGGATCAATCATCTCTATGGGTATTGTTTCATTATATAGAAGGTATAGAACCGGAAGAAGGGGTAGATATGGAACCCATAGGAACCTTAATTGGCCAGTTACATAATACAATGACGAAATACCCGGTAAGTTTACCGGTTCATGGAAAAGAGTTTTTTATTGACCGCTACATCCATATTCTAAAGAAAATGAATTACGATGAGAAAAAGATTGCATTATTCCAAGAACATGGAGATATGTTGTGGAAGAGAGTGAATAAGCTTCCTCGTGGTTATTGTCATGGAGACATGCACCGAGGAAATCTCATAAGATCTGCGAAAGGAGAGTACTATTTGCTGGATTTTGATACTTCCTGCAATGCATTTCCAATGTATGATATCATGGTAATGTGCAATGCAACGAATTATTTTGATTATGATGAAAACGGATATTACATTACAAAATCTAATTTGGAAGTATTTATAAAAGGTTATTCAAAATATCATAGACTCAGTGATATGGAGATCAATGCGATCTATGATTTAATCGCTGTATATCATTACCAGCTACAAGCTACTATTATCGAAATCAATGGACTTGAATGTGTAGATCATGATTTTCTGGACAGTCAACTAGACTGGCTCATGCGATGGCACAAACAATGTAAAAATAATAATTAACTTATGCTTCGTGAAGATGGTGCTAATAAAATATGTGAATTGTACGATTGAGAATGCACTGGTATTCGGGACCCTGCAATAGAGTGCTAAAAAAGTCGTACCTGGATTTATTTTCATTGATATAGTAAATGCAGGAAAGAAGGTGCGAAATGAATTTTCTACAGAGTATGAATGAAGCAATAGGATATATTGAAGATCATCTGGATGGCGAAATCAGCTTAAAAAAGGCAGCAGAAAAGTCATGATATTCTGAATTCTATTTTCAGAGAGTATTTTCCTGCATCAGCGGTATTTCTATCGCAGAATGCTCCTTTCTTAGAAGACAAGTGAAGTAATAAAACTTGTCTACCTAGAAGGGAGCATTTCTTTGAAGAAAAATAATCGAATATGAAAATTGTAACCATAAAATTGTCAAATGAAAGACAATTCAAATCAAAATCAACCTAATCATTCCTTCTTAAACTAATATTTAATACTAAGCCGACAGCAATCATAGAGCTGACCAAAGAAGTAACACCATAACTAATAAATGGAAGAGGTAATCCGGTATTGGGCAGAAGACTGGTGGATACCCCTATATTTACAAATACTTGAAAAATTAGAAGTGAGGATACTCCGATACAAATGATTTTGCCGATATAATCCGGTGCTTGAGAAGCAATGATAAAACACCTTACAATCATTGCAAAGTAGAGTAGGATAATAATAATACTTCCTACAAATCCCAGTTCTTCTCCTACGATTGAAAAGATAAAATCACTTTCGTTTGCATAAATATTTCTATAATTTTTATTAGAATCATCTTCAACTAACATTTTACCGGATAATCCACCGGATTGTATTGCCGCTATAGCTTGATTTTGTTGAAATTTACCGGCAGCATCTTCTTCTTCATCCGTTGATAAAAAGGAAAGAACACGATTTATCTGATAAGACTGAATAAATGGAAGTTTAACATTAAATACCGTAACACTCACTATGATTGCTATTATGATAGGAAGAACTACAGCTAAAACCGTACCAATCACCTTATAGCTAACGCCGGATGAATACACTAAGACAGCAAAAATAAATAAAATAGACAACCCAGAACTAAGGTGTGGCTCTAATACGATCAAAAGAGTGGGAACAGCAGTGATCGCAGCCAAGATAAAAAATACGTAAAATTTACCCATTTTATTTTTAAAATGATCACATAAGTATGCTAGAAATATGATTAAAACTACTTTGGCTAACTCAGAAGGTTGAAAGGGAATTCCAGCTATCGTAATCCAACGATTAACGTTATTAACATTATTTCCAAAAAAGAGGGTAAACGCAAGTATTAATGTTATCCCAATATACATAAGAAAAGACAGCTTACTGATAAAACGGTAATCAATAAAAAGCATTACCAATATAGTCCCGGAACCAATAATTGCTCCTAATAATTGTTTGGTATAAAGTCCATTTTTGTCCTCACTAAGAATATCTGCTTGTCTCACACAATATAAGCCAATGAATATTAATATAGTCATTGACAGAAAAACGATATAATCTAATTTTCGAAAATTAATTTTCTTAAAATATTCCATTTAATACGATCCTTTCAATTTAACACCTTGTATCCATAGAGAGTATTGTAAATAATTGATACCTATCTGTCAAGGTATACGGGACAGGCTATCGTACAATTTATCAATATTTAACACGAAAGATACTCCTGAGACTTTTTCATCTGTCCTAATAAGCATTGCCATAAAAATGTTCAAATGCTATACTAAATGGAAAAGTAAGGGATTATTTTTTGAATAATTTATAACTTCGTTATAGTTTAACTAAAATTATAGTGTTGTTTGCTTTGGCAAACAACTTTTTTTAAATAAAATAATAATAAAACCGCACATCGTAAGGTGGTAAACCGTTATACATAGTGAAAGGAGGTTTTTAGAGTGTCCATGGACTTGGAAGAACAATATGACAAGATATATCGCTATTGTTATTTTAAAACACACAGTCAATATATTGCAGAAGATGTAACTCAAGAAACCTTCCTACGGTATTTTCGTCAAACCACTTACATAAATCGGGGAAAGCCATTAGCTTATCTCTACACCATTGCAAAAAACATATGCAATGACTATTTTACAAAGCGTGTGACAGAACCACTGGAGGAAGATACTTTGATGGAAGATAAGGAGGATGACTTAATAACCTCCATTGTCTTAAAGCAATCCCTAAAAGCTCTGCCGGAGGACATGCAGGAACTGATACTATTACGATATGTGAATGAATTATCAGTAGGAGAAATCTGCAATATTGTGGGGCTATCCCGTTTTGCCGTGTATCGAAAAATAAATAGTGGGCTAAAAGAACTAAAGACCTTATTACGAGAGGAGGATTTCTAGTGAAGAGAGTAATAAAGCAAGAGTTCATGAAAGCATTTGAACCACCGTCACCTAAGAAAAAACAGGAATTTTTATATAATTTAAATTATCCCAAGACAAGATGGCAAGATTTCATGTTTAGTCAGTTTGGTTCAATTCGAAAGAAAGTCTGGATTGTATCTGCTTTGCTTTTTGGAGTTGTGATGCTATTTGGTTGCTTCCTTCCGAAAGAAGATATTCGGCTGTTGTGGGCAGTTTCATCCATAATTCCTTATGTGGCCTTCATGACCACTACGGAGATAGCCCGTTCGGCAATCTTTGGTATGGCAGAACTTGAGATGACGATGAGATATCACCTTCGTAGTGTGGTACTTGCACGCATGGGCATTCTGGGACTAGGGAATTTGGTGTTGCTCCTTATAACAACGCCTGTACTGGTAAGATACGTTGATTTAGGATATCTACAGATCGGTGTTTTTCTTTTGGTTCCCTATCTTCTTACCAGTTTTCTATCTTTTTTATTTGTAAATCGATATCGATCAGGGGATGTATCCTATTATTGCGCCGGTGCAGCAGTTTTTGTTAGTGGACTTGAACTCACACTGAGCAGCATATGGACGGCAACGCTTCAACAACAATATTTCTGGCAGTGGCTCGTGGTATTGATATTATTACTTACCGCTGTTTGTAGAGAAATTCGTAAATTAACTAAATGGGAGGAATTGATATGGAACTCATACTTGACCGACTAAGCAAACACTATAGCAATAAAATTGCAGTAGATCGTCTATCTGCAACCCTGCATTCCGGAGTTTATGGATTATTAGGTGCAAATGGAGCTGGTAAAACTACGCTGATGAGGATGATTTGCGGTGTTTTACAACCAACCAGCGGTGAAGTTACGTTTAATGGGATTGATGTAACTAGGGAGGAGTATCGAGATGCGCTTGGATATCTACCGCAGGATTTCGGTTATTATCCCGGTTTTACGGCATTGGACTTTTTGTGCTACATTGCATCCCTTAAAGGGTTACCGAAGAAAAAGGGAAAACAGAAAGCGTTGGAACTGTTGGAAGAAGTATCTTTGTCGGAAATGGCGAATAAAAAAATTAAAACCTTTTCCGGTGGTATGAAGCAACGGTTAGGCATTGCACAAGCGATTTTGAATAATCCACAGATACTAATCTTAGATGAACCGACGGCTGGCCTGGATCCAAAGGAAAGAGTACGATTTCGGAATATGATATCGAAACTCGGACAAGATCGAATTGTATTATTATCTACCCATATCGTTTCGGATATCGAGTATATAGCAGGAACTATTCTGGTTATGAAGAACGGGCAACTCATACAACAAGGAAGCCTGGAGGATATTATTCAAGTGATAGAGGGTAAGGTATGGGAATGTACTGTGGATACGTCAATGGCAGATCGGTTGACAAAAGACTACCCTGTTGTCAACCTAAGACAAGAAGGAAAGGACATTTTCCTACGGCTTATTTGTGAACAAGATCCATGTGCAGGCGCGGTTAAGGCTGAAGCAACACTGGAAGATCTGTATCTATATTATTTTAGTGAGGTGAGCAAAGATGAATATCATAGCGCTGATGGGGTATGAATTTAAAAAAATATGGAAAAGAGTATCAACTTGGATCGTACTAGTATTTGCTTTTGCAATCACCTTATTTAGTTGTTTCGGAGATTTGTTAGGAACTGTTTATGTGGAAGGGGAACCAGTGTATTCCCATTATGAAGAATTTCTAACGAATCGGGATAATGAGAGAGCTTTATCCGGAAGAAAACTGGATGGGACGTTAATTAATGAAATGCAGGATGCTTATCATCGTGTTCAACGTATTCCTGTTGGTCAGAATCTATATACAACAGAGGAGTTTCAGACATATGCAAGGCCATATAGTTCTATTTACTATATGATTTGGGTAGGCACAGAGAATGGGAGTGATCCTGATGGTAAACCCATTAATGTTCTAGAAGTAACTGAATCTGAGTTTTATAGTTTACGTCAGCAATTTCTTTATATCAAGCTACAAAAAGAGAATTTGTCAGACATTGAGGTTCAGAAACACCTTACGATGAATCGGGAAGTGGAGACACCCTTCGTATTCCGGTACCTTAAAGGATATCAAAGTATTATGTCTCATATGCCTACCATCAGTGCAATTCTCATTCTAACGATAGCGATCTGTCTTGCTCCAGTGTTTGCAAACGAGTATGCTGATAGAACGGACCAATTAATTCTAACCGCTAAGTTTGGAAAAAATAAAGCAATATTAGCAAAGCTTCTTACCGGTATATGCTTTGGGTCATTTGTTACAATGGCTATGCTCTTAACTCAGATTCTCCCTACCTTGTTTCTATACGGATTTGATGGGTGGAATGCACAAATGCAATTAATCAATATATTTTCCACTTATCCGTATTCTATCCTGAAAATTTTATTTATCCTCATTGGGATGATGATGATTACATCCCTGCTGGTCACAAGCATCAGTTTATTTTTATCAGCTAAATTAAGAAGTGCATTTGCTGTCATTGTAATCATAAGTGCATTTATGATATTGTGCGTGTTCCTTCATGTTCCGGATCAATATCGAATCCTTTACCAGTTCGTAAATTCGTTACCGATGAATGTCGTGAGTGTTGGTGGGACTTTCTCGGAGTATTTATTCGTGATATTTGATCAATGCTTTCCACCCTTTCAGGCTATTCCGGTGATTTATGGGATACTTTTTTTCTTATTTCTTTTGTTGAGTTATCGCAGTTTTCATAATCATCAAATACGCTAACTAAGTGAAATGATTTCTAGACACATTGGAGCAGTTAATGACAGGAAAAAAAGGAATCATTCTGTTACCATAGATTTACAAGGAGATGATAGATATGGAATGGTTACAATCATTAAATCGAGCAATTGATTACATGGAAGAAAATCTCACAGAGAATATTACCTGTGACGATGTGGCAGAGCACATCTGCCTTTCGAGTTTTCATTTTCAACGAACATTTAGTATGTTAACCGGGTTATCTGTTGGCGAGTACATCAGAAATAGGCGCCTATCGCTGGCAGGTCACGAATTGTTAACAGGCAATGAGAAAGTAATTGACATCGCTTTCAAGTATGGGTATGAGACTCCTGAGAGTTTTTCAAAAGCATTCAGCAGGTTTCATGGAGTGACACCTCATGAAGCAAAAAAACAGGGAACCATTCTAAAATCGTTCAATCGACTTATGCTTAAAATAATATTGGAGGGCGGTAATAGTATGGATTACAGAATAGTAAAAAAAGATGCATTTCAGGTGGTAACAAAAACAAAATATTTTACAGAGGAGAGTTCTGCTTCTGAAGTGCCGAAGTTCTGGGGTGAGTATTATCAGGCTGGGCTGGATGATAAAGTATGTGGAATGATGGGAATTTGTGCTCAAGCAAAAAAGAATGCAAAAGAATGGAAGTATGGTATTGGATGTGAGAAAAAATTTGTTGAGGAGGTACCGGAAGAGTTTGAGATCTTAGAAATACCTTCCTATACCTGGGCGATCTTTACTTGCGTTGGAGCGATGCCGTTGGCTATTCAAAACATGTGGAAAAGAGTATATGGTGAGTGGCTACCGGCATCCAATTATGAGTTAATCTCAGACTATGATATTGAATTCTATACAGAAGGGGACAACAGCAAAGACGATTACATCAGTGAGATCTGGATCCCTGTAAAGGAAAAGTAAGGTAATAAGTGTCATAACAGAGAAGAGCCTAGAAACAGTGAATATTCACAATGATAAAACTTCCATAAAACTTCACTGTTTCTAGACAAAGATAGTGGTGGTAAAACATGAAATAAGTATTTAAACGTATGTGAGGAAGTCGTAAGGACTTCCTTTTTTTTGCAATGAGGTACTGAAAATCAAGCAATCAGGTAATATGTACTAGTACAAAATAATCCATTTTTATCGATTGAAATTTGACAGAATGCGTATGGTGTAATATGATGATGATAGATATAAGGGAGTATTTTGGATGCAACAATCTATCGCAATTGAGCAAAAAGTAGGAATGCAGGGGATTAATTGTTATTTAAATAAGGAGAACAAACATACCTAATTATTTACGATTATATAACTATTGTAACATTAATTTAAAGAATTCTTAATGAAACTGCCTAAAAAATAACACTATTTCCTGTTATATTGACAAAAAGCAACATTGTTATAGATAAGATTCTATAGAAAACGAAGGTGTAATATGGCTACGAAAACAACGGATAGAAATAATAAAATTAATAGCAAGAGTACAGGAACTAAAAAAAGAGTATCAAAAAGAAAAAAGAGAATGAGAACCTGGATCTTAATCGATGTATTAGTACTTTTACCACTATTGTTATTGTACATATCGCTCTCTTTTTATTATCATAATCATTTCTTTCGAAATACGGTAGTAAACGGATATAATACTTCCAATATGACAGTGAATGAAGTAGAAGATGTGATTAATTCACAGGTGAAATCCTATCGTTTGCAATTGATCCAGAGAAATGGTGTTACCGATACCATTACGGGTGAATACATTAATTTACACACAGAATTTGAAGGTGGAATGTCTGATTTGCTGAAAAAACAAAATGCTTTCTCTTGGCCGTTATCCCTATTTGAGTCAAAGGAATTGCAGATTAAGACTATGATTACTTTAGATGAGGACCTGCTGAAGTATAAGTTTAAGAAATTAAATTGTTTTGATGAAGCAAATAATGTGGAACCTACCAATGCAACTATCTCAGAATATGGTGAAAATGGGTTTGAAATAACACCGGGAAATCCGGGAGCGAAGGTAAATGAAGAAAAGTTATATGAGGCAATTAAAAACGCGGTACTTTCTTTAGAACCAACCTTATCCTTAGAAGAAGCAGGATGTTATGAAGCAGCAAATCTATCGACAGAAGCGCCGGAATTACTAGCAGCATTAGAAAAGATGAATAAAATCGCTGGTACCAAGATTACATATGAATTTGGAGAAGATACCGAAGTTCTGGATGGAGAAGAAATAAGTAAATGGTTATCCGTGGATGATGAATACCAGGTTCATCTTGATCCTGCTGGTGTAAAAGAATACGTGGATTATATCGGTAAAACTTACAATTCCTTTGGAAAAACCCGTAAATTTATGACTTCCTATGAAAAGGAAGTTGAGGTAAAAGGCGGGGATTATGGCTGGTGGCTTGATCGTGCTACTGAAGTTTCTCAGCTGACTGATTTGATTCTTAACGGAGAACAACAAGTAAGAAAACCGGTTTATTTTCAGACTGCTCAGCAATATGGTAGTGATGATATCGGTGATACATATGTAGAGGTGAATCTAACTGCACAGCATCTGTTCTTCTATAAAGATGGTAATTTAGTGGTTGAATCAGATTTTGTATCCGGTAATTTATCAAAAGAGTTCGGTACACCTACGGGTACCTATCCGGTTCAGTATAAAGATTTAAATGCAACTTTGGTAGGAGAAGATTATGAAACACCGGTGAAATATTGGATGCCTTTCAATAAAAATATCGGATTTCATGATGCTAACTGGAGAAGCAAATTTGGTGAAGATATTTATCTTACCAGTGGCTCCCACGGATGTATTAATATGCCTCCGGAGAATGCGAAGACAATGTACCAGAATATTGAACGAGGTGTAGCGGTTATTGTATATGAACTACCGGGAACCGAAAGTTATGAAGTGGAAAAAGAAAAACCGAAGAAGAATTAATTATGATTAAGGAATCAAAAACCAACTAGCTTAGAAAGTGCAAGTTGCCAAAGGTTAGTGATATGAGGTCTTATTACATTTTAACCTATTACCTATGATAGCCTGTACTTCTTGATATGCATCAAAAGTTAGTATTACCTAACAAGAGATGCAACTCGTGGAGTACAGGCCATTTTTATTGTGAATCCGAATGTATCGTCATAAAGAAGTGCTACAGGTTCGATATTTCGTTGGTGTAATATTTAGTAAATTTTTAAAATGTTTATTAAAAGAAGAAGCATCACGAAAGCCGCAGGAGTAAGCAATTTCAGTCACTGTAAGGTCTGTCTCACTCAATAACTTTTGAGCGATATCAAGACGAAAACGAATAAGATATTGCTGTGGGGACACCTTGATATGTGTCATAAATAGTTTATATAGATAAGTTCGATCCATACTGAGATGCTTTGCAACATCAGTAATTTTGATATCGTAGGTATAGTTATTTTGAATGTAATCCAAAGCTTTTAACATATGGGTTTCATAAACGGGTTTTGAAGTTGTATCAGTTTCTTTTATCATATGGGAAAAACATAGATAGAGCTGACCCAGGTAAGTCATTTCATTACCTTTTCGTTCGGTAAAATTATGTTCTAGTTCGATGAGGCTATTCCATAAGGAACCATTGCTATGATCCGTGAATACAAGGCTTGTTTGGGAAAGACCGCAATTCTTTAAAATCATAGGAACATCATAACCATCGAAGCCGATCCAGCAATATTCCCAAGGGTCGGTTTCATCAGCAATATAATAGGTAGTAATACCAGGGTAGATCAAAAAACCTTCTCCTGCTTTGACATGGTGGGTAACACCGTTGACATAATAATAGCCTTGGCCATGAAGAATGAAATGGATTAAATAATGTGGGCGAATTGCTGGTCCAAAGGAATGGGATGGATCGCATTGTTCATGTCCGCTATGATATAGAATTAATGGTCGATTGATAGATACATGATAATCTGGTATTAGCTTTTGTGGCATGGAAATTTCCTCCTAAATGATAAGAGTCAACATAATGACAAGTTTACGAAACATTAGACATAGTTTATTTGATGATATCATTATATAATAAATGCTACATAAAAACAAATGAAACGGAGGATTTTTATATGGTTAAGATTACATTTATGGGAGCTGGAAGCACCATATTTGCAAGAAATGTATTGGGCGATTGTATGTGTACAGAAAGCTTGCGGGAAGCGGAGATAGCTTTGTATGACATAGATGCGAAAAGACTATCAGAGTCAGAACTCATATTACAAGCAATCAACAAAAACATTAATTCATCCAGAGCCGTAATAAAGACTTACCTGGGTGTTGAAAACAGAAAAGATGCTTTAAGAGATGCAAGATTTGTAGTGAATGCAATTCAGGTAGGAGGATATGATCCTTGTACGATTATTGATTTTGAAGTACCAAAGAAGTATGGCTTGAGACAAACGATTGCAGACACCTTAGGTATCGGCGGAATTATGCGCGGACTAAGAACAATCCCGGTTCTTAGAGATTTTGCACGGGATATGGAAGAAGTTTGCCCCAATGCAATTTTCTTAAATTATACCAATCCTATGGCAATTCTATCAGGGTATATGCAGAGATATACTAAGATTCAGACTGTTGGTCTCTGCCATAGTGTACAGACCTGTTCCGAACATCTGTTAAGAAATCTTGGTATGGAGGATAAGTTGGAAGGCAGAAATGAACTGATTGCCGGTATTAATCATATGGCATGGTTACTCGATATCCGCGATAAAGAGGGTAATGATCTGTATCCGGAGATCAAGCGTCGTGCAAAAGAAAAGAATGAAACTCAAAAACATTGGGACATGGTTCGTTATGAATACATAAAACATCTTGGATATTACTGTACAGAATCCAGCGAACATAATTCAGAATACAATCCATTCTATATAAAATCCAGATATCCTGAGCTGATTGAGAAGTTTAATATTCCATTGGATGAGTATCCAAGAAGATGTATCAGCCAGATCGAAGGTTGGGAGAAGGAAAAAGAAAACATCATGCAGGACGGAAAAATCACTCACAACCGTTCCAACGAATATGCATCCTACATTATGGAAGCGGTGATTACAAATAAACCAATCAAAATTGGTGGAAATGTTATCAATACCGGTTTGATTGAGAATCTTCCATCCGATGCTTGTGTAGAAGTCCCTTGTATGATTGATGCGAGAGGAATTAACCCTTGCCATGTAGGAAGACTTCCGGTTCAATTGGCTGGTATGAATATGACAAACATCAACGCTCAGCTGATGACAATTGAAGCAGCAGTTACCAAGAAGAGAGAAAACATCTATCAGGCAGCAATGCTAGATCCTCATACGGCAGCAGAGCTATCCATTGACGATATCGTTAAGATGTGTGATGAATTAATTGATGCTCATGGAGATTACATGAAGGATTATAAATAAATGCGATCAAGATAGGAAAGAAAAGTAATACAATATAATATAGAAAGAGGTCTGTACTTTAATTAAAACTTTAATTAAGGCAGACCTCTTTTTCCTTGTAATGAAAAATCACCGTCAATAAATCCGATTGACTGTTTTTGTAGGATTGTATTTCTACGGGAGATATTTTATACTATATTCATACTAATTTAGATTAGACACGGACATAGTGAAGATTCTCCAATGAATGGAAGGTTTTGGACATATGGAAGATGCTCCAGTGAATGATGAATTTTGAACATAGTGATTAAGCTCCAATCAATGATAGGTTTTGGGCATAGTATTACGTACCAATAAAGGAAGGATACCAATATAGATATTATGCATCACTCAAATTAATTAGAGTAAACAGGAATAACAGATTAATAAGGAAATAAACGACCGGAAACAATGATAATCTATGATTTGGTAAGAATCATTGATCTTCATAGTAGTCTTACGGAATGTTTAGATAAGGTAATAAAGAATACAGAATATCAAATTATTAAAATTTTATTACAACATGATAAGGGGAAGGATACATGAATATTAGAAAGACCGAGGGGAAAGACCTGGATCAGGTTATGTCAATTTATGAATCAGCGAGACAGTATATGAGGGAGAATGGAAATCCAAACCAATGGATGAATGGGTACCCCAGCCGAGAGCTGATCCAAGAGGATATGAAGAAGCAATGCAGTTACGTATGCCTGGACGAGGACGAGATTGTCGGAGTCTTTCGTTTTACCAAGGGTGTTGACCCTACATATATTCATATTTACGAAGGCAATTGGTTAAATAATGAACCATACGGTGTAGTTCACAGAATAGCATCCGCTCATCGTAAGAAGGGAGTAGCCTCCTATTGCCTCCAGTGGTGTCAGGAGCAATGTAATAATGTACGGATCGATACCCACCGGAATAATACAAGCATGCAGAACTTGTTATTAAAGAATGGCTTTCATTATTGCGGTATTATCTATCTGGAAGATGGGGATGAACGTCTGGCATATCAGAAATAGTGAGGGAAACCAATGAAAAATAAGTTAAAAAAGACATATCTCAGTATTTTCCGTACAAAATCAATATTTACTCAATTGGTACTGTTTACGTTTATCGTGAGTCTAGTACCGATTTTATTTATCAGTTCATTGCTTTTTCTTAAAATAAATAATTTGGTAACAAAAGATTTGGTTGACTCCCATAATCAGCTGGCTGCCCAATATACCTCGAATTTGGAGAATAAATTTGTGCAGTACTCTGACAGCTTGAAGCAAATAGCAAATAACACGATTGTACTAAGCACCTTAATGGATAAATCGGACAAGAATCCTTACATCAAGGGAAATGAAGTGAGTATTGAAGTAAATAAATCATTACATTTAGACAGTAATAATGAACTTCGTAACTGTATGATTTATTCTAACATTGGTAACAGCAAGATCTACGGGACCAGAGCAGCGATGCTAGACGGAGCAAGCCGGGAGATTTGGTATTTGAATAACAAAGCATTGGATGAAGATTATTTTATCTATTCTGCATTGGATGGGAAAAGCACGATTCTATCGCTCATTCAAAACATCATATATATCGATACTAAGAATTTTCAGAGGCAATATGTAGGTTTTATCAAGCTGGATATCTTAATGGAACGACTATTTGCACCTACGAGAAATGTCAGCACTGAGACTTATTTCTATGATGTCATTGTCATGGACAAAGAAGAAAATATCGTGTACTCCTCCAACAAAAGCTACAACGATATCCTGGAGAATTTAACATTTAGCCAATTACAAAACGAAAATATTAATTATTACAAAGATGCTATGATCTGTACGAATGTAGAAGATAATTATGAATTGAAATTAATTTTTTTATTTAATTACAGCCAGCTCAGTACGAAAAAATCCGAGATGAAACGGGCAATTTTACCGGTATTAATTATTATCTTCTGTATTATCATTGCCACTTCCTTTGCATTTACCAGAGGGTTTTCCAAGAGAGTATCAAAATTAATTAATAAAATAAAGATTGCAGAAACCGGTGATTTGACCATTACCGAAGAAATCAAGGGTAATGATGAAATCGCGATCTTGGATAAACAGTTTAATCATATGCTGATTAAACTTGATAATTTAATTCATAAGAATTATATTCAACAGTTGGAAAAAAAGGAAACAGAGTTTCAGAATCTGAAGCTGCAGATTAATCCCCATTTCTTATATAATACGCTAGAAACCATTAGTTCGATTGCTGCAACAAAGCAAGTTTTTATGATCTGTGAGCTCTGTGAGAAATTAGGAGAAAATTTTCGTTATAGTCTTGGAAAAAATTATGGTGAATACGTATCCATTCTACAAGAGCTACAGCATACAAAGAACTATATCTATATCCAGAAAACCCGGTTTGGTAATAAATTTGAAGTATTTTATCATATGGAACCGGGGTTGGAAGAAAAATTAATTCTTCGCTTCATATTGCAGCCAATCGTCGAAAATGCCATTGTTCATGGCCTAAGCAAGAGCCCAGGCAATGGAACCTTAGAGATTTCCATAAGCCGTGTGGAAGAAAAGCTGGTCATTAAGATTGAGGATGATGGTATCGGTATGGCACCGGATAAAGTGGATGAAATCCGATCCTATATAGATGATTATCAGAATAGTGGCAATGATAGAAATCATAGTATAGGGATCAGAAATGTAAATCAAAGAATAAAGTTAGCCTGTGGAAATGAATACGGAATTACAATTGAAAGCACCCAATATAGGGGAAGCTGTTTTATCATAACATTGCCAATGATGCAATAAGGAGGGCTCCACTGTGAAATATAGTATTTTAATTGCAGATGATGAAGAACTAATCCGACAAGGGATTAGAGCCAGATTAGAATATTTAGATTTCAAGCCCATTGCTATTTATGAAGCCGGTAATGGTTTGGAGGCTATCGAACTTGTCAAAAGTCATGAGGTAGACATTATTATAACAGACATTCGGATGGGTGATATGGATGGACTAACTTTGATCAGAAACATCAAACCTTTCTATCCCAAGATCCAATTCGTAATCATCAGTGGATATGCAGAGTTTGAATATGCGGAACAAGCGATTCAATTAGGCGTTAAAGCTTATTTATTAAAACCCATCTCCAATGATGCTCTGAAAAAGACCATGGATGATGTGTTATCCAAAATGGAGGTAGGTGAAAATCTACTTAAAACAGTTAGAGAAGGAACCAGGTCGATTGAAGAGAAGAAAAACTATCTCTTTGAGAAGTGTATGAATGATATGCTACGAAATTCGGAATTAGTGAAAGAAGGAAGCAAAGTAGCTGGAGTAGTAGAAAAAATGTTTCCCCTAAATAATCGATGGGTCATGGCAGCGATCATTAATATTGATGGAGAAAGCTATGAACAGGCTCATTTTGAACATAAGGATATTGAGTTAATCCAGTTTTCAGTCAAAAATGTTTTTTCAGAGCTGGATTCTCCCTTTCCAAAAGTCATTGTCAATAATTTGGCAAATATCAATCAACTTTTTGCAATGATATCCCATGTTGACAAAACTCAGTTAAGAGTGGAAGCTGAAAAGATGTTTACGAAACTTCAGAATATTATGTGGAAGAAAATGGGTATCTCCCTTACCTTTGGTATCAGTGCAGTCAAAAGTTCTATTTCCATCGAATGCATTAAAGAGGCTCAGGAGGCTTTCTTGCAACGAATTATACATGGGAAATCCAACCTATATTTCTATGATGATATCAAGATTTTATCCACAACACAGATTCCTACGTCAAAACTCCATATACTTTCGCAATACATGGAACGGCATGACGCAGGAAATATTGAAGCTTTAATGAATGATATCTTTTCGGATGAACAAATTAAGAAATACAATGCGAATTATGTTCGTATTATCTGGGTTAGAATCATAAGTATTCTGCTTAATGTGGCAAATACCTCCTTTACAAATGATCCGAAGAATATGGAGAAATTAATTCTTGATTTTGAGGTATTTAATTCGTTTCGTTCCTTAGAAGAGCTTCGCAGTTACCTATATATGCTGATACTATCCAGTATCCAGATGAATGGTGAAATAGATATCAAGTCCAAGAATAAAATTAAGCTTGGAATTAAATTCATAGAGGATAATTATAACCGAGATATTGCAGTGAATGAATTAGCTGAGAAATTGTCAATGAGTCCAAACTATTTCTCTACGATATTCAAAAGAGAAACCGGTCAGACGACGATGAATTTTATTAAGGATATTCGGCTGAAAAAAGCTTGCGAATTTTTAGCAAATACAAATAAAAGTATTGTTGAAATAGCGAAAGAGGTTGGGTATGAAGACAGCCAGTATTTTTTCAGGGTATTTAAAAAAACTACTGGCCAGACTCCATTACAATATCGAAAAGATCATCATAAATAAAGATATCTAAGGACTAGAGAGTCAAAAGCCTACAATAAAGGCAAACTACTTATTTTTGTCGGTAACGGGATAAAAATATAGAGATACTCTATTCATCATTAGGCTTTTAAACATATGTAAGCATATCGTTAGTTTAATTCGATGGTTGGAGAAACGCAAATCAAATGTTCTATCGTAGTATCAAACTCGTATAATTTTGGTATCAGAATTGTTTCATCTTCCAGATCCTGATAAGAAATAGTAAGAGGAGCTTCCGTTGATATTTGTTTCACGGTAGTTCCTTTTTTTGTCCGCAAGGTTAGATAATAAGGGGTAAGGGTATTCAGGTGAAATCCAGGTTTCTTAGTATCTACTATGGTAAAGGTGATAGACTGCTCGCCATCATTGATCTTTATTTCTACGATCGGACCTTTGGAAATCCAGGTTTTTCTATTCTTTATTGCAGACTCCAATTCCTGCTCAATATCACCACCCGGTGTTCCTTCAATAAAGGTAGCAAATTGCTGCTTCATATCCCATTTCCCATGTAGGTCCATACCACAGGTAAAGCTAAGGGGATAACCTTTAAGTACCAGTTCCTCCCACCATAATAAGCCACGTTCATTGACTTCGTGAAGGGGTTCCGGATCATTAAAAATCTCGATAAAATCAAAGGAATGAAAATCAGTAATCTTCATATCAAAACGACAGCCCCTAGCAAAGGGGTGTCCATAGGAAAAAGGGTGTGCTACGCCTACGAAAGCACCTTTTTCTTTTGCTGCCTGAAAAAGTAATTCCGGCTTATGTAGGTTGATATTCTCCCAAGGAACATATTCTTTTAGATTCAAACAAAGAATGTGTCCGTAATATGTGGTGTATTCCATACCGTAGATACAGGAGATGGGATAATTGTGCTGCTTTAGCAACTCTTTTATCTTGTAGTGTCCCGAAATCGTATTATGATCCGTGATGGCAAAAGCATCCACCTGATCGTCAACCATATATTCGATTAATTCCTGGGGAGTAATACTGCTGTCTGATTCTGTTGTATGGTTATGTAACTCCAAGCGTTTATACATAAAGACCTCCTCCTATTCTTAAGATTTATTCATTTACTGACAATGAAACATTATAATGGGTATCGTCTAAAATTACATTAAACACCACTAAGGTTAATTTAATCACACCATGAATTCTATCCTGCCTAATACAGCCTTCACTGGTATGATCCTTTGAAAAGTGCATATGACGGGTGGTGAGCTGCTTGTGTACACCTCCGATAAATACATCATTCATTGATGCAATCGTATGAATCTCTGTTTTCATTTCTTTCATAGCTCTTTGAATTTCTTCATCGGAAGCGCTCTCTATGCCATATTCTCCATTACAAGCAAGTATTAGCTCCTCTTTTAATTCTTCCGTGATCGTGGTATGTCTTTGTTTATCAAAGGAAAAACAAAGATCCATCTCTTCGTATTCTTTATCCAGACAAACCGTATAGGATATCTGTCCGACAAACCCTTTATTTAAGATACCTCCAACTTCATATATCGTTTTCATGGTTACCCACCTTTCTTCTCCTAGTAAACTCACTATACTACGGAAAAAATGCAGTTGCAATATGGAAGGAAAAAGGTATAAAAAATTCCACTAATTTGTGTAGAATAATCCATTGTTTCTGGTATCATAGACTAGTAAGCTAAAAAAATGAAAATAAAGGAGGGTATTATATTATATGAAAAAAGAGTTACTTTTTCGAGAGGATGGGTCCTTTAAGATTCTGCAATTTACCGATATTCATTTTACTCATGATAATGAGGTGGATCATCGCACGACAGCATTAATGGAGCGTATTATTCAGGCAGAACAACCGGATTTTATCATTGCGACCGGGGATACCGTGTTTGGGCCGGATAACGTCAAAAACATTGAGAAGGCATTAAAACCAATCCTTGATTCTGGAATTTTGTGGAGTTATACCTTTGGAAATCATGATACCGAAGAAGGAGATGGCTATGATGTTCTATTTCCTATCATCACAAGTCTACCGAATTGCTTAGCGTATCATGACAACACTTCCGGAAGCGGAACGGGAAATCATTATCTGGAAGTGAAGAATAAGGAAGGGGAGACTAGGTGGGTATTATTTGGTATTGATTCCGGTTCCTATAATCCAATCAAAACGATCGGAGGTTATGATTATCTGAAAGAGGATCAGATCCGATGGTATAAGAAGGTGATCAGAGAATTTGAGCAAAAGCAGGATACTTTTTCAGCAATGCTTTTTATGCACATTGCTCTTCCTGAATATCAAGAGGTTTGGGATATGGAAACCTGTTATGGGGAGAAAAGAGAAGGAATTTGCAGTCCAGTAATTAATTCCGGATTTTTTACAGCAATGCTGGAAGCGGGACATGCAAAGGGATTATTTGTAGGTCACGATCATATTAACGATTATATGGGAACTCTCTATGGTATTACCCTTGGTTATGGACGAGCAACAGGATATAACACTTATGGTCAGGAAGGTTTTATGAGAGGTGCAAGAATTATTGTAATAAATGAAAAAGATATTGACAGTTTTGAAACCTATATCCGGCTCGAGGATGGATCTATCATAGAGAAGCAGGCAGAACATCAACCGGAGCATAAGAGATCAAATTAAAAACATAAGAAAGAGGATATGACGATGAAATTAGTTACCTTTAATATTCGCTGTGATTACGGACAGGATGGGAAAAACATCTTTAATAACAGAAAATCATTTGTTTTAGATAAGATCAGAGAGGAAAGCCCGGATATCATATGCTTTCAGGAGGTATTACCTCATGTAGCTCTCTGGCTGAAGGAAAATCTTTCGGACTATTATGTCCTTGGATGCGGAAGAGATGAACAACTAAAAGATGAGCAAACTACAATAGCTTATAAAAAACTAAAATTTAATGTCATGGGATTGGAAGTGTTCTGGTTATCGGAAACACCGCAGGTGCCTGCTTCCCGTTATCCGGATCAGAGTACTTGTCCAAGAGTTTGTACCATGGCACTACTTCAGAACATGGAGAATGGTGATTGCTTCCGCATTTATAATACACATTTGGATCATGAGGGTGTTGAGGCCAGAAGATTAGGAATACTTCAGATTTTAGACAAGATGAAACAGGATAAAAGCTTTGTTCCTGCACCAGCGATTTTAACCGGAGATCTCAATGCTTATCCTGACTCTATGGAATTAACACAAATCATGAACGATCCCGCATTTATCGATGCAACCTCGGAAATTACAGTATCCTACCATGATTATGGAAAAGAAGAGCATTCCAGTAAAATAGATTATATTTTCATTCCTGCTGAATTTGAATATAAGGAGGTCAGAGTCTGGGATGATTGCATCGATGGATTATTTTTATCTGACCACTATCCAATCAGCGTAGAAATATACACTAAATAATAAAGTTTCGTCCATTGTGATCCTAAGCTTATATTTATTATAATTGAGATAGATTTCAGAAAGAGGAGGAACGGTATGGCAGCTAAGACAGAAAAGAAAGAGCGACCGATACGTGTGAAGAAAACATCAATAGGAAAAAGGTTAATCAAGTATTGGCCATTGTATCTTATGCTAGTGCCATGTATCATCTATTACATTTTGATTTGTTATGTACCCATGGGTGGTATCGTCTTGGCATTCAAAGATTACTCCTTCAAGAAGGGCATTTGGGGCAGCCCCTGGGTAGGATTTCGGTATTTCAAAACCTTCTTTTCCAGCTATGACTGCTGGAGGTTAATTCGGAATACCTTATCCATTGGTTTCATTAAATGTATTCTTGAATTTCCGTTCGCTATCATTCTGGCATTAATGCTCAATGAAATAAGAAGCATGAAGTTCAAACGAATTAGCCAGACCATTACATACCTGCCGCACTTTTTATCAACCGTCATTATTATTACAATGATCCAAAGAGTATTAGCTCCCAACACCGGAGTTCTTAACCAAGTAATCGGTAAACTGGGTGGAGACTCCAGTACCTTCTTCTTAATGGAAGCGAAGTACTTCTTCCGATTACTATTCTCCATGGATTTGTGGCGAAATATCGGATGGGACTCCATTATCTATCTAGCTGCGATCAGCGGTGTTGATGTATCCTTGTATGAAGCAGCAAGCATTGATGGTTGTTCTAAGCTGAAAAAAATGTGGCACATTACGCTGCCTGGCATTCGCGGTACGATTGGACTTCTCTTTATTATGGGTGTTGGCGGTTTACTTTCTTCCGGATTTGAACAGGTATGGTTATTACGAACCCCAGGAAATATGTCTCTTGCAGATACCTTGGACACCTTCGTTGTGAGAATCGGTTTAATGGGTGGACAATTTGGTTATGCGACTGCGATTGGTTTAATTCAAGGAGTCGTAGGACTGGTACTAGTTGTTGTATGCAATAAGATTTCGAAGAAGGTTACCGAAGTGGGGCTTTGGTAAAGAGAATGCTCTCTTTCTGCTTAAGGGATGCAGAAGATTATATAATATAAGGAGGATTATGATGAAAATGAAGTATTGGAAACGTCTAATTACAATGGTATTGGTAATCTCATTGACAGCTTCTGGTTTGGTAGGGTGTGGGAAATCAGAGGATGAGACCGACAAGACAAATTCTACAGAAACCAATTCATCTTCTGATGATAGTGCATCTGACAAGCCGGATACCTGGATTGCAGACAGAACTATCACAGTACAAGCATATGTAGATGATATCGGTTATAGCTTACCTACGGACTTAAGTAAAACAGCTGTGATGCAGGAATTGACAAAACGCACAGGCATCATATTAGAGATACAATATACACCAGGTGATAGTGACTCAACCGTTCTGGCATCACAATTGGCTTCAGGAACGATACCGGATGTCATTGTAACTTATCTGAATAACTCCACAAGACCGGAATTCGCATTATTATTAAAAGCAGCACAGGAAGGTATGTTTGCTGATGTAGCTCCTTTCATGAAGAATTCCAAAGTATATAATAAATATTTAGAAGAAGGTTATTTACCAAATGACGCATATAAGAACATTACATTCCGTGATGAGTTTGGTGGTGCGGCTTATATCCTTCAGTTGTCCATTAACAGCGTAGACAGATCCTTAGAGTTTAATCCTCAGGAAGCTTACATCGGTGGTATGTACATTCAAAAGAAAATCTTAGAAGCTCTTGGTGTTGACCCAACACAGATCAGAACAGAAGATCAGTTATATGATTTGTTAGTAAAGATCAAAGAAGGTGGCTTTAAGGATGACAACGGTAACCCGGTATATCCGTTAGGACCGAAGTATTGGGGTGGATCTAAGGATGCAATGGACTTTATCTTAAGAGAATACAACTGGGGCGTTAGTGATGGATATAACATTACGGATGACGGCACCATTAAGCATGAAGTTGATACCGATTATGTATTTAAGAAGATTAACTTTGTTCGTAAACTGCTTGCAGAAGATTTAATGAATCCAGAATTCTTTACCATGGACTCTACCCGTGCGGAAGAAGTTTCTAAGACCCATAATTCTGCCATTATTGCTGATATTCATAATTATCAGGATCCGATTTATACTACCGATGATTGGGTACCGTTGGGACCGTTAAACGATTTTACCGGAGATAATGCTTCTATCACCAGTGGAAAAGGTGGATATGGTGCTTGGGCAATCTCTGCAGAAGCAGAAAAGCCGGAAGAAATCTTTGCATTCTTCGATTATATATCAACCGAAGAAGGTCAACTTCTTTGCCAGTACGGTATTGAAGGAGAACACTATAACATGGTAGATGGCAAACCTGTAATGACGGAGGAAGCTTTACAAAAGCTCAATGAAGGTGACAAAGAATATCTTGTTAATACTGTAGGTGCCGGATTTGGTGGTGCAGGATTCCAATTTTACAACTTTGTTTTAACAGATACCGATTATCTAGCTCGATTTGGTGAGAGCCGTCCTGGTGCATCCTCCAGCAATACTTACGCAAAATCAGTAGAGCTTGCAACACAATATCCGAGAACCATTCGATTAGTTCCGGGTCTGAAAGCAACAGCCTACTTATCCGCAGATAATATGACAGAAGTGAAAGCACAGATGTCCTTATTAAATTATAAAGAAATGCTGGTTCAAGCAATGTATGCAAGCTCTGACGATGAAGTGAACTCCATTGTTGAGTCCTTCCGTGCACAGTTAAAAGCAGCAGGAAATGATCAATTTATTGATTATTTAAAAGAACTTTATGCACAAGATAGTTCCTCCATCGATTTTTATACCAAATAGGATCAAAGGATAGTTTAATTATCTCTGCCGCTGATTGCGGCAGAGATAAAAAGAAAGGCTAGGGTGAAGACATGAATCATAAAACAATAACAGAAAAAAGTCCAAGGAATAAAATAACCTCAAGTTTTTCGGAACAAGTGCTGCAAGTATTTATATATCTTATTTTGATCGCACTATGCCTCGCCATCATACTTCCTTGTATTAATGTTTTAGCCTTATCCTTTAATGATGGCAAAGATGCAGCCCGGGGCGGTATTTACTTTTGGACGAGAGTATTTACCTTGGATAATTATAAAGAAGTATTTAGTGACGGAAGTATCATGAAAGCTTATAAGATAACCATAGCGAGAACATTTATCGGGACCTTAGCAAGCCTGACAGTAACCTCTTTAGCAGCTTTTGCATTAAAAGAAATAAATTTACCTGGTAGAAAAATCATCACCATGCTCATAACCTTTACCATGTTATTCAGCGGAGGAATGATTCCAACTTATATTCAGTACAATAAACTCCATTTAATTAATAATTTCTGGATCTATGTTGTGCCGGGTTTAGTAAGTGTTACTTATTTATTAATGATGAGAACATTCTTTGAATCCGTACCGGAGAGCTTAGAAGAATCAGCGAAATTAGACGGGTGCGGATACTTTAAAATATATGGAAAGATTATGATGCCACTTAGTAAACCGGTGATTGCTGTAGTCAGCCTGTATACGGCGGTAAATCATTGGAATGATTGGTTTTCCGGTGCATTCTTTATGAAATCCAGTAGTATGTGGCCGGTTCAGACAGTGTTGCAGCAGATGCTTCAAAGAGCCATGGCAGCACAGCAGGAAGTTACCACAGTTGCTCAGGCGATTGCCCATAATGCAACTACTGTAACCTCGGACTCTCTTAAGATGGCTGCAGTAGTGGTTACCACCGCACCAATTCTATGTGTATACCCTTTTGCTCAGAAGTATTTTGCAAAAGGTGCTATGATCGGTGCTGTAAAAGGATAATGATAGGATTATATAAAATTCTTTGCCGTAGTTCCATAGTAGGATGGAAACTTATTATGTTAGAACGCGGCGGGGAATTTTTTTATAAACAAAAAGTGTATAAATTCGAGTAATTTAGTATATAGCATTTTTAGGGCTTCATGTATTAATATGGTAATCATATTGTTTTTACCATTGGAGTCCTTCTTTTATGAAATGATATATTAAGATAAGAAAGAAAACGATGATTTCGTTTTATTATGAGTAAAGGTAAGGTGATCGTATGGAGAAAAGATGGGATGTATTCGTATATGGTGATGTTAATATTGATATTGTAATTCCAGGGGTAGAACACCTTCCCCTGCCAGGCCAGGAGGATGTCGTTAATACGATGAATACTTATGTTGGTGGAGGAGCAGCGTTGTTTACCTTAGGACTTGGAAAACTGGGACTTTCTCCTGTATTTCAAGGGTCCTTGGGAGATGATATTTACGGAAAGTATATCATAGAAGAGTTTGAAGCAAAGCACGTGGATTGTTCCCTTATTAATACAAGTACGATACATAAAACAGGAATTTCGATTAGTTTTACCAATGAGAAGGATCGTTCCTTCTTAACCTATCGAGGCACCAATGATGAACTCAGTTTAAGTAAAATAGAGATTTCCAATGTCATAAAAGCACGACATATTCATGTCACTGGTTATGCAGGAAGTAAAAATCATGATTCGTATCTTCGGTTATTACAACAGATTAAGGAAAAGGATGAGGTAACCGTATCCTTTGATATTGGCTGGGATGATTCCGGGGAATGGTATGAAGGAATTTATCAACTATTTCCCTATATTGATGTATTGTTTATGAATGAAACCGAAGCAGTTCATTATGGAAGAAGGGACACGTTCCGGGAAGCGATGTATGATTTTGCTAAATACTGCCCTATGCCTGTAATAAAGCTGGGTAAACAAGGCTCTATCGCCCTCGTTGATGGCAATGAATACAGGGCGAATCCTTATTCCGTGATAGCAGTAGATACCACCGGTGCTGGGGACTCCTTCAATGCAGGGTTTATTTATGGATATCTTAGAGGGAAATCTGTGGAGGAATGCTTAAAATTCGGGAATGCCTGTGGAGCTTTATCCGTAACGGCCTATGGAGGTAATGCCGGATTTCCTACGGAAAAACAATTGCATGATTTTATGAAAGAGCAGAATGAAAGGACGACAAGAATATGAAGATTGCAGTAATTGGTGGAGCAGGAGTAAGGACAGTAATCTTTATTAATGGATTGTTGCAACGATATCAACAATTACATATTGACAAGGTAGTATTATATGATATTGATACGGAAAAACAGCAGATAATTGGTAAACTTTGTAGACATGTCATTCAAAGAAATCAGAAAGATTTAGAGCTTACAGTTGCTGAGGATGCAATTTCAGCAATTACCGGAGCGGATTATATTGTAACTACCTTAAGGGTAGGAGGGGACCATTCCAGAGTAATCGATGAAACCCTAGCACTTAGAGAAGGAGTTATAGGACAGGAAACCACCGGGGTTGGCGGTTTTTCAATGGCAGTTCGTACAATACCTGTACTATTACAATACTGTGAATTAATTGAAAAATATGCTCCCAATGCATGGGTTTTTAATTTTACGAATCCCTCAGGTTTGGTAACTCAGGCTTTACAAGAGGCAGGTTTTCATCGTATTATAGGTATTTGTGATGCACCGAGCAGTACTAAATTTAGAATGGCAAAGCATCTGGGGGTTGCAGAAAAAGATTTGTATGTAGAGTTCTTTGGTTTAAATCATTTATCCTGGATCCGTAGTGTGAAGAACCAGGGAACCGAAATTCTGCCTGATTTGCTTATGGATGAGACATTTTTAGAGAATATTCAGGAGTTTTCCATGTTCGATCCGGACATATTACGTTCGCTTGGGCTTCTGCCCAATGAATATCTTTACTATTACTATCACAGGGAAAAAGCGCTGGAGAATATAATGAAATCCGGTGCGACCAGAGGTAAGACGATCGAAACAGTAAATCTTGCGATGATGAAGGAATTAAAAGAAATGGATATGGATGCAGATCCGGAAGGAGCTTTGCAGGTCTTCTTATACTATATGGCAGTTCGGGAAGAATCCTATATGAGCATTGAAACCGGAAGCAATGAGAAGAAAATGATAAAAAAAGGTAACCTGGAAGTACCTGATGGTATGGGGTATGCGGGAGTAATGCTGGACTGTATCGAGGGACTGCAAAGTGAGGAAGGCTATCATTTGGTGTTATCAGTACCAAATGGGAGCTGCATTGAGGATCTAAATGAAAGGGATGTAATCGAGGTTACCTGTAAGGTGTCGAAGGAAGGGATTGTACCGGTTCCGATTGGTAACATTCCGGAGCATTGTTATCTACTCATACGCTTATTAAAGCATTATGAAAAGCTGACTGTAAAAGCAATTCAGACAAAGTCAAAGGAAGTAGCCATTCAGGCACTTACTTTACATCCTTTAATAAACTCTTATTCCTTGGCGAAGAAATTAGTTGATTTATATGATACCTGCTATGGAGGAATATTTTAAAAGGTATTCCATTATTTTACATAGAAAGGTATGTGAGTTTTATTATGAAATTCATACAGGAAAGTAAAATATCATTGCATCAGAAGCATCCATACATACTTATCCCATATTTTAATGAAACTAATATTGCAGAGCAGCTTAAGAATTTAATGCTTGAGGATAACATGATCGATACCCTCATAGAGAAACAAAAACAAAAAGTACTGGATCAACAGACTACACTTGTTCCCAGTAAATCAGGTACAATTTCAATTACATTTTTCCATCTAGGAAAAGAAGCAGATTATGAATTAAGCTACTTGATTGAATTGTTTCGAGGTTTTGGAAAACAGGTAGAGGAGGATCATCAGATTATTTTAAAAGGATTGGAATTTGGTCATTATCCAATCGAGAAAGTTACAGAGGCAATAATTCAAGCGATGATTTTTGGAGCTTATCGGTTTTCTAAAACGAAATTAAAGGATGCTTCTGAGAAACGACTGTACTCCATAAGGGATCAATTAAAAGAGGAAAAGGATTCCATGACTTTTACCTTGGTTTACGATGGTGACTCAAAGGATAACATTCAAAAAGCAATTCATTATGGGAAGTGTATTAATTATGCCAGAATGCTCGGTGATATTCCAAACAATTATCTCCATGTGAAGCAATTTGCGGAATATGTAAAAGATTTTTCGATAGAATATCAACTAAACTGTGATATACTGGGAAAGAAAGATCTGATAGAAATTCATGCCGGAGGAATACTTGGAGTAAATGCCGGAAGTAAGGAGGAAGCGAACCTCATTACCGTTTATTATGAAGGTGAAAAAGGTGCTCCGGTAACAGCGCTGATTGGGAAAGGTGTTATGTTTGACAGCGGAGGGTATCACTTAAAATCTACCGGTGGTATGGAGGGCATGAAGTATGATATGTGTGGTGCTGCCAATATGCTTTCTGTATTAGAGATCGCGGTACGGCAGAAAGTAAGACATAATTTGCTTCTGGTCATTCCGGCAGTAGAGAATGTGATCAGTCCGGATTCTTGTAAGATGGGAGACGTATTAACCACGATGTCAGGTAAGACCGTGGAGGTTTATAACATCGATGCAGAAGGCCGACTTATCTTATGCGATGCCATTACCTATGCCCAACAAAAAGGTGCCAGCAGACTGATTGACTTAGCAACACTGACTTACTCCTGCCAGATGGCATTGGGAAATGAGATTTCCGGTATCTTCTCAAACCAGGATTCCTATTATGAAGAATTTAAGAAGGTTACAGAACAGCAATGTGAAAAAATTTGGAGACTACCACTAGATTCGTTCTACCATAAGCTATTGTACAGGACGCAGGCAGCAGATTTGATCAACTATGCTCCAGGAAGTGATGCCGGTGCCAGTGTTGCAGCCTGTTTTTTAGAAGAGTTTGTGGAGACGGATGTTCCGTGGATTCATCTGGATGTGGTAGGTACCGCAGTAAGAAAAAGTGAAAGTAAAATGCAAAGCGTGGGAGCTACCGGTGTGCTTATATCGTCGATAGCAGCGTTTTTAGATTAATAACAGGAGTGTAATTACATGAAAGAAAAACAACAGCAATTAAACCAAGCGGTAGAAGAGATAGCAAGAAAGGTAGCAAAACAATTTATCGAAGATGAAAAGCTTTATGAGACTTTTATTAATTGTTATGAAAGTACAGCAAAAACCACAACAAAATGGGTGGATGAAGAGGAAGTGTTTGTGTTTACCGGTGATATCGCAGCAATGTGGCTTCGCGATTCCTCTGCACAAGTAGTTCATTATCTTCCTTTTATCAAGGATTATGAGATCCTTGGTGATTTCGTCAAAGGATTGATTAAAAGACAAATGCGTTATATCTTAATTGATCCTTATGCAAATGCTTTTAATGAGGAAGCGAACGGAAATTGTTGGGACCATGACATCACAGAATCATCCCCTTGGGATTGGGAACGTAAATATGAGATAGACTCTTTATGTTATCCTGTATGGTTGATACACTCTTATTGGAAAATAAAGGATGATAGTAGTGTGTTCACAGAAGAGGTAAAAAAAGTATTCCAGACCATTCTTGCCCTATGGAAGAAGGAGCAAAGACACGATACGGACTCAAACTATTCCTTCATCCGTCTCAATTGTCCGCCATCAGATACTTTATCAAGAGATGGTCGAGGGGAGCCAACCGCCTATACCGGAATGACCTGGTCAGGATTTCGCCCCAGTGATGATGCTTGTAAGTATGGTTATCTGATCCCGGCAAATATGTTTGCAACCGTAGCCCTTGGTTATATCGAAGAGATTGCTGAGCAAATCTATCATGATACTGATCTATCGGAACAAGCAACTAGCTTAAAGGATGAGATCAAGAAGGGTATTGAGCAATACGGTATTATAAACGAAGAAGGGTATGGCAATATCTATGCCTATGAAACTGATGGAATGGGGAACTATAATCTGATGGATGATGCTAATGTACCTAGTCTCTTATCCATCCCGTGGTTACATTATACCGATGCATCAGATGAAATCTATCAAAATACGAGAAGATTTATTCTAAGTAAGCATAATCCTTATTATTATGAAGGCGCTTGTGCCAAAGGAATTGGCAGCCCTCATACACCGGATCGGTATATATGGCATATTGCTCTAACTATGCAGGGTCTAACAGCTCAGACGAAGGAAGAAAAAGAAACCTTATTAAAGCAGCTTTTAGCTACTGATGCTGGAAGAAAGGTAATGCATGAGGGCTTTTTGTGCGATGATCCAAGTCAGTTCACGAGAGAATGGTTTGCCTGGGCAAATTCACTCTTTGCTTTATTTGTAATGGATATCTACCAATAGAGGAGGTTTTGGGGTTGACAAATTACGCATTTGACAAGACGATAGAAAAAGAGGTTTTGGAAAATTACCTCGCAAGGTCGGCTACGGCTGCATTTTTCATTCATACAAAGACAATGGAAGATGATTTACGAGCCATCAAAAACCTTGGAATAAAATTTATCGGCAGAGCATCTGGTATATGGGAACCGGATGCTGATGACGAGGAACATTTTAGAAAGTCAAAATATCTTGCGGATCGAGTACACGAAATAGATCCGGAGATTATTCTACAGGCTTGCATTTTTGAAGCAGTTTATCGTCATATTGAGAACTTTAAGGTACCCGCTTATGTGTTTGAAGCCTTTGGACTTACGCCGGAGGATCGAGGTTTTGATTTTGAAGCAATGCGTTTTCCGGAGGAGCCAAAGGGATTTATCTGGGGTGAAGACGGAGCACTTCCCGATATCAATAATATAGAAACCAGAATGTGGTTTTATTACCGTGCCACCAAATACATCGATGCGGGGTATGAAGCGTTTCATATGGGACAAATCCACCTCTATACGGCAAATGATCGTGGAATGGTTAAGATGGCTGAATTGATGGATATGATTCGTGCCTATGGAACACAACATGCAAGACGACATAAGATTCTGATGGATGCCCATAGTCATGGAATTAGCATTCGCGGAAAACTTCTCTTAGATTATCATGCCATGCCGTTCACTAGATATCCGGTATTAGACCGGTTGGGCGAAAAGAATGTACTTGTTCGGGAAGGGTTTAGCGAAGGAGGCCTAAACCCCAATGGTTGGAGTGCTGAAGCAATGCCTTATCTGATGGAATATGATAACTGGGGCGGCAAGGTCTTGGAGGATTTTGATTCCATCAGCTACGAGGAACGGGCTTTTAAGGACTGGTGGGGCTATGATCAGATTGGATGGTTTGCGAACCAGGACGAAGAAGGACAAAGACATTTCTTAGAATATACCTATAAGTGGACTGCAATTAATAATGTCAATGCGTATTTTGAAATTCCTTTCCGTAGGACCATAGATCGGGCTGCAGTTCGGATGGAACGAGCAGATACTGGTGAGATGGATCTTCAGGACTATTATCAGATCAATACGAAAAGTCCTGCTTGCCCTATGGGATTTAGTCAGGAAGAGACGATTAAAAAACTCTGGGCAACCGGTGATGCTCTCCGTAAAAAAGCCGGTAATCCGATTCACCTGATCGAATACGGGGCAAAAGATACCTTCGATGAAGAGACAGGGATGAAGTTACCCCAAAAGATCGTAGTTTACGGTAGTTTTCAACCCTATGTAGGTGCAATACAAAATGATTCCAATAGCGAAATTACACGAATGTACTATATTGGCGATAATACCTATACCTTATCTGTTGTAATCCCATATGCCGGGGAGTATGATTATGCAATATCCACCTATGGGACTTTATCTGCAACTTATTGCTATGATACCTACCCAAGAAGCGGTTCCTCCAATAAAGCATATTTTAAAGTAGATAAGGATAATACGGTGGTTCGTTTTCGGTATAAGTTTATTGATCATATTGTAACAGTAGAGGTATTTGAAGATTGATATGAAGTTGATAAAATCCGATAAAGTTATCAATAGAATCTAAACTTGAATAAAAGAAGAAAATAGAAAAAACAAGAAAATAGAAGAAAGATAATAGACGAAAATAGAAATAGTTACATATACCACACAATCAGCTTGTATAGAATAAGATTACTGCACATATCTATAAAACAAAGGATATCTGGAGTAATCATATGAACATATTATCAATGCTGCTTGCAATTATGGCAGGCATCTTTACAACCATAGAGGCCAGTATCAATTCACAGCTTGGCAAATACCTTACACCAAGTGTAGCGACCCTTCATAGTCTTATTACCGGCATGACCTTTATACTGATTATGAATTTGCTGCGAGGAAACCTATCCCGATATACGAAAATTGTCACAGTAAGCCCTGTTTGGTGGATTGGAGGCCTCTTTGGTGCTTCCATCATATATTTATCGGCAAGATCCATACCTGCTCTAGGGATATCGAATACCGTTATCTTAATCTTAGCAGGACAGTTAGTCAGCAGTATGGTGGTAGATGTATTTTTCCTGCAGGCACTGATCAACGTAAAAAAGATGTTTGGTATGGTTTTATTTCTTGTCGGAGCGATTATGTTTCTTCAAGAGAAGTAGAGATAATAAACGAGAGATAGTTAAAAAGAAGGACGGATGTGAGAAA
>JAQZBN010000028.1 GCA_029238935.1 Herbinix sp. | reverse complement strand
AAAGCTTAGAGGTTTTGCTATGGCTTATGATGATCTTCAGGAGATGTTTATTCTGAAGTACTCATAAATCTATTTACACATAAATCTTGACACTATCATTGAATAAAGTCCTTTTCATTATTATTAACTAGTAATGTATTAAGTAAGATAGGGTATCAAGAATAGGTGAGATTCGTGACGAAATTTAGATTGGTTCACAGTACATTTAGGTTTTGATACCCTTCTATAAAGTAATAACAATACGAGGAGGTATCACAATGAGTGTAGCATTTCCAAGGACAGAGGTTGCAGGAGTATCCTTATCAAGAATGGTGATCGGAACAAATTGGCTCTTGGGGTGGAGCCATACCGGTGCTGCAGCAGATAAGATGATAACAAACAAATACGATGGAAAGGAAACGATGTATACCATACTGGAGGCTTATCTGGAATATGGGATCGATACGATTATGGCACCATTTGGTCATAGTCAAAATCTTGTGGCAGCAATTAAGGATGTGGAACAGAGAACGGGACGGCCAATGATTATGATCGATACTCCCAGCATTAATGTTGATGATACACAAAGTGGGCGTAGGGAAGCAGAAGCTGTGATCAGGGCTTGTGCGTCCAGAGGGTCTAAATTCTGCTTAATTCATCACACCAGCGTGGAGCAGCTGGTGAACAAGAATAAAGGCATCATTGACCGGCTCGACGATTATACAAAAATGATACGGGATGCCGGATTAATTCCCGGTCTTTCTGCCCATATGCCGGAGCTTATTCCATATTCGGATGACAATGGTTATGATGTTGAGACTTATATACAGATCTATAATTGTATGGGATTCTTAATGCAAGTGGAAGTGGAGTCTGTAGCACGAATGATACATAATGCGAAGAAGCCTGTAATGACCATTAAGGCGATGGCAGCAGGAAGAGTAACACCCTATGTCGGATTGAATTTTTCATGGAACACCTTACGGGATAGTGATATGGTGACCGTTGGTTCTTTTTCACCGGACGAAGTCCACGAGGATGTAGAGATATCGCTTGCAGCTTTGGAACGAAGATTTCCTAACATGGAGAAACGATCCAGTCCGGTAAGCAATCAGACTGCTTTAGGAAAATAAAGAAAGGGCTTGTATGGAGAAGATCAGTAAGAAAAATTGGACGTTAATATGGATCTTAGGTCTCGCTGGGCAATTATGCTGGAATGTAGAAAACGCCTGGTTTAATTCCTTTGTGTATGAGAAAATAGCACCAAATCCTTCAATTATCTCATGGATGGTGGGGGTTAGTGCTACGGCGACTACATTTGCTACCTTTTTTATTGGTACCTTAGGGGATCGAATAGGAAAAAGGAAACCTTTTATAGCGGTAGGATATATCCTGTGGGGAGCATTTACCATATTTTTTGGAGTGACGGAGTTCCTTCCAATTAATTCAATATTTGCAGCAGGTTGTTTCGTTGTAGGGTTGGATGCAATCATGAGCTTCTTTGGATCGGTTGGTTATGATAGTGCTTTTTCTGCCTGGACCACAGATATATCCAATGAAAGCAACCGAGGACAGATTGGTGGAGCATTTGCAGCTATGCCGGTTTTGGCAACCATATTTGGATCTGTAGTTTCTGGTATTATCATAGATGCTTATGATTTCTTTGCATTTTTTACCCTCATTGGAAGCATTGTCAGCATCATTGGTATTCTATCAATTTTTACCCTAAAGGATGCAGAGACGTTGAGAGCAAAAAAAGATCCTATGGGATTTTGGCATCAGTTTTTTTCGGTATTTCATTTTAAGACGGTGCAGAAGAACAAGGAGCTATTTTGGGTATTTGTGATTATGATGGTATATTTTATTGGGTTTAATGTTTACTTTCCTTATATAACAATTTACTTTGTCAATTATCTCGGATTGGATTTTGCCATGACAGGCATGGTGCAAGGAGTTAGTTTACTGGCAGCAGTACTTCTTACCATCCCTGCAGCAAAGTTTATAAATCGCGGTAAGAATTTCTATGTTATAGGAGGGGCTTTAATCATAAATATTACTGGGTTAATTATCATTAGCCTCAGTGATACCCTTCTGATTTTAGGGTTGGGTATGCTTCTAAGTGGTATCGGTTATGTTGTGATACTACAAACCCTGACCGCTTGGTTTAAAAATCTGTATCCGGAGGAACAGCGAGGACAGTTTGAAGGAATAAAACAGATATTCTTTGTATGTATTCCTATGATCGTCGGTCCTGCAATCTCAAATATTATTATATCAAAGTATGGACTTGACGGTGTGGTCAATGGAGAAGAAGGAAGGATACCAACCGAAATGCTATTTGTAGTAGCTGCTATACTTACCGTACTAACATTCTTACCTTTGATTCCAGCAGAACGTATACGAGCGATGAGAAACAGGAAGGTGTAAACGATGCAAATCGAACGATGAGAAACAGGAAGGCGAAAACGATACAAATCGAGCGAAGAGAAACAGGAGGGTATAAACGGTGCAAATTCAATTTCAACAGCCTGGTCCGGTATTAGATGAGAAGGGGTACCCTATACCGGGGTTTTCAACCAAGAGCATACGACACTATGATCGGAAGGCGATTAAAGCATCACCCCTACGAATCAAAGAATGGGATTTTTATCAAATTACCGATGATAATATGTGCCTGCAATTCACCATTGGTCACGCAGCTTATGCGGGGCAGATTTGTGCTATGTTGTTTGATTTTACCAAGGGTGAAAAGTTAGCCGAAATAGGAACTATTTTACCGCTTCCCTTTGGATCACTTCATATGCCCAGTGATGCAGAGAAGGATCATGTCCTTAGCTATCAAAAAAAGGGTGGAACTATGCGGTTTGATGTGAAAGGAAATCAACGGAATTTATACTGTAAGTGGGATGATTTTGAAGCTGAGATCCGTTTGACAAGACAAAATACGAATTCATTAGTCATTAATGTTCCCTTTGATGAATCCCCCAAAGCATTTTATTACAATCATAAAATTAATTGTATGATTGCAGAAGGAATGGTGAACTACCAAGGAAAACAATATCGCTTTCTACCTGATAAATCTTTTGGTTTATTGGATTGGGGAAGAGGTGTATGGCCATTTCATAATGAATGGTATTGGAGCAATGGCACCGGATATGTGAACAACACCATATTTGGATTTAATTTGGGATGTGGTTTTGGTAACACCAAAGCAGCTACAGAGAATATCCTTTTTTACGGAGATAGCACACATAAGCTTGGGAGTGTAACGTTTGAACTGGGATCTGAATATTACAAACCCTGGCATCTATTTGATGATGAAGGGAGATTGGATTTAACACTAACCCCGGTCTTTGATCGCACGACTAGAACAAAATTATTATGGATTGATAATTGCTGCCATCAGATGTTTGGAACCTTTCATGGGAAAGTAGTATTAGACGATGGACGAGAACTGAGGATAGAGAATGTAGTATCCTTTGCAGAACACGCCATTAATAATTGGTAATGAAGTTGCCGCTATGTTAGATCGGTTTTTAATTCTTTTCCTACTACGAATAACATGGTGACAAAGCAAGCAGTTCCCCCTATAAAGTTGGAGATAGGCTCTGCCAGGAATACTCCATTAGTACCTAAACCAAATAGTTTTGGCAGCAGAAGGATCATTGGGATAACAATAAATGCTTTTCGAAGCAGGGAAAAGAATACTGCCTGTTTTGATTTTCCAAGGGCCACAAATACAGACTGACCGGCAAATTGTAAGGACATCATAAAGAAGCCAAAGAAATAAATCCGTAGTGAAGGTAAGGCAGCTTCGATTAACTTAGGATCACGATTAAATATCTGTATGAAAAAATGTGGGAAAAGATTTAGAATTCCCCAAGCAATTAAGGTATAGGTGATACAGACGATGGACATGAACTTAATCGCGGCTCGAACTCTATCATATGATTTAGCACCATAATTAAATCCCATCACCGGCTGTGCACCACTGGTAACTCCTGCAACCGGCATCGTAATAATTTCCCGGATTGAATTAATTACGGTCATGACACCGACATATAAATCACCGCCGTATTGCCGTAGACTTGCATTGCACATCACCTGAACGGCACTGTTGGTCATGGACATTACAAATCCCGATAAACCAAGTTTGGTAATACTGGATACCAGGTGAAAACGTAATTTCAAATTTTTCCATTTTAATTTTAAAATTGTTTTCTTTCCCGTTAGAAAAGTAAGAATCCATACAACAGAGATGAATTGGGATAGAACGGTCGCTATTGCAGCTCCCTTTACACCCATATGGAACATAAATATAAATATAGGATCAAGTACTATATTCGCAATAGCCCCTAAAAGCACGGTCATCATTCCAACTTTACCAAAGCCCTGAGAATTAATAAAATTATTCATTCCAAGACCAACCATAACAAACACATTACCAAGAAGATAAATGGTGATGTATTCGTTGGCAAAAGGGAAGGTTACATCACTGGCACCAAATAAATAGAGCAAAGGCTTTTTAAATAATAACCCAAGAATGGTTAATAAAATACCAAAGATGAGCATTAGAAAAAATGAATTTCCCATAATATGCTCTGCTTCCTCATCATCACCTCTGCCTCTGGCTATGGAACAAAGAGGTGCACCACCCATGCCAAAGAGATTGGAAAAAGCCATCACGATTGTAATGATGGGCAAAGACAACCCCATTCCTGTCATCGAGTTGGTAGCATGCTCCGGTAGCATACCAATATAAATACGATCGACGACATTATAGAGAACATTGATTAGCTGCGCAAGTGTCATGGGAAATGCTAGATTTAATATATTATGTACGACACTACCTTTCGAAAAATCATTCTTGTCAGACACGGTCATTCTTCTTTCTTTTTCTTTCTAATATAGTAAACTTCTATTAGTTTAGATCCTTATGTGTAGTATGTGGAAGGTTATTGTTTCATATCGTTTTGTTATGGGATGGAATAGTTGGGTAAAGATCAAAGCATATTGTAACATACTATATAGGAAATGAACAATTTAATTGAAATAATTTTACCAAAGAGATAATTTCTGTAAATAATAAAAACGCTCGTCCTTCATTTTTATATTTTATTATCATAGAAAAAATGGTATTCTTAGATAGAGTATAAATTATGTTCTAAAATTTACATAACAATGAATAATGTAGGGGGATAAACTATGCAGAATAAGATCGACCGCAATAGAGTAAAAGGTTTCTTAAAAACGCAGGGTACCAGTGTTATAAATGAAGACGGAGAAGAAATTATCTTAACCGGCTGGGGACTAGGCAATTGGTTATTGTGTGAAGGATATATGTGGAAGGCGTATGGTGGACAACGATTTGACCGCCCAAGACGAATAGAAGAAGTAATCAAAGAATTAGCAGGGAGTCAATATGCGGAGTTTTTCTGGAAGAAGTTTCGTGAAAATTACGTAACGAAAGCTGACATCAAAGCAATGGCTGATCTGGGGTATAACTCGGTTCGAATTCCAATGAACTGGCGAGTTTTTTTAGAAGATGAGCCAGGATTACAATGGAAGGAAGATGGATTTGACCTTCTTACTCGCTGCCTTGATTGGTGTGAGGAATATCATATCTACGCTTTCCTGGATCTTCATGGAGCTCCTGGTGGACAAACCGGAGCAAATATCGATGATTGTGTGGATAACATTCCTAGACTTTATCTGGATGAGGATAGTTGGAGTAAAGGAATTGCTCTTTGGAAGGAATTAGCTGTAAGATATGGGGATCGCTATATTGTCGGTGGTTACGATCTCTTAAATGAACCGATACGTCCACAGGTAGGCGGACCGGAAGGAAACTATGATTATCTGGTTCCGAAACTGGCTGAGTTTTATGAGGAAGCTATCGCTGAAATCCGTAAGGTAGACCAAAAGCATTTGATCTCCCTTGAAGGTCACCATTGGGCAACAAATCCCAGTGTATTCAATAAAAAATACGATGATAACATGGTAATTCATTTTCATCGTTATGGTTGTATTCCGGATATCAGCTGCTACCGTGAGTGGCTTGCGTTATCGAAAAAATGGGATGTTCCTTTATGGTTAGGGGAAACCGGTGAAAACTTAAATGAATGGTATACAGCAATGTATCCTTTGGCAGTGGATTTGAATTTTGGTTATAATCTGTGGCCATGGAAGAAAATGGACTGCACCAATTCACCTTACAGCATTCAATTACCTCAGGGTTGGGAGAAACTTATTGGTTTTACAAAAGGTGAAAAACGTCCAAGCTATGATGAGGTGAAGGAAATCCTTAATTCATACTTAGAGAATATGAAGATTGAGAATTGTAAAAGTAATCCCAAAGTTACGCAGGCAGTATTTCGACTTCCAGGTTGTAAGGTCAGAGCAACCGATTTTGATGAATTCCCCGGTAAGGGAATCTCTTTTAGCGGTATAAGAACAGAAGAAAACTTCTACGGTTATCGGTCCAATACCGGAATGGAGATCAAATTAAAGAAGGGGAATTTTAATCGTCGCTTTGCCTTTGATTGTATGTGGGACCGTTTTGTACTAGAATTAAAAGACAATGAATTTACATCATATTCCATCTATGATTGTAAGTGCTCTATACTTAAGTTGGATTATTTTTGCAATCAGAGCAGCACAATCCGTATTGATCAAGATGGAACAGAGATTGCATACATTCCGGTAACTGCTTCTGAGGAAATGCAGACTTCTCCTGAGATTAAATTAAAGGATAGTAGTAAGTCAGTTATAAAGATTTCAGTGGATGGACTTGTGGATCTTGATGCTTTGATCTTTGAATAATTTAGTAAATTGTGATATGATCTTTCAATTAGGGAGAGTTGGTTAAGAATGAGATTTGTTGAAGACGCAAAACTCAGGAATAACGTACTCTCTCTATTTTATTGCTGATCTGAAATAAGTTTTATTAATACCATGTAGAGTCGTTCATACTAGATAAAGATAAAGTTCTCAAACTTTTCGAATTAATTCAATTCTAAACTAAAAAACAGAAATATTATTTAATATATCAAATAGGTACTCCGGTACGAAAAAGCAAAGAATAAGATATATAAAAATATAACATAACAGATAAATATTGTAAAAATTACCTTGAAATAGTATAATAAAGATATATCATATTGGAGAGGTAGACAAGTATGAAAAAATTGTTATTGGGATTTATGATCGCAGCAGCTATAGTCTGTATTGGTTTTTTAGGTGTACCAAGGCTTAGTAATGCAGATACAAAGGAGGAGGTAATTGAGATGAAGTTAACCACCGGGAAACTTCGAATTCAGGTATGTACGCAAGACATCATAAGAGTTCGATATTCGCCCAATGGAATGTTTGAAGAAAAGACGATAAACACATTTGCAGTAAAAAATCAATGGGATGAAGTAAAGTACGATGTAACAGAAGATGAGAATAAGATCGTCATAGTAACAGAGAAACTACAGGTTCAATTTGATAAGGCAAGGGAGTCGGTGAAGTTCTCCGATGCAGCAGGAAATGTATTATTGACGGAAGGGATTAGAGAGTTTGCTCAAGTTCCACTGGAGGACAAGATATATTATTCCATTAGTCAGAATTTTATATCACCGGCATCGGAATATCTATATGGCTTCGGTAATGTCAATGATGCGGTAGGAATCCGTAATACCACAATTTCCATAGAGCAGAATAATGTTAGAAAGAGAACGCCGATGTTCTTTTCCAATATGGGTTACGGAATATTATTTGATGTTATCTCAAATGGTTCCCTGACCTGGCCTGCAGGTAACAGCGAATACCGATACACCGGTAATTGTACCGATTCCATGGACTATTATTTCTTCTATGGACCGGAAGCGGATCAGATTATATCCGGTTATCGTAATGTAACAGGTCAAGCTATCATGCTTCCAAAGAACTCTTTTGGATATGTACAGTCCAGAAATCGCTATGGATCTCAAGAAGAATTGCTCTCCATTGTGAATACTTTTCGTACTAAGGGTATTCCACTAGATACAATTGTAATCGATTATTATTGGTGGAATGGTGAGTTTAATAATATCTTGGAATGGAGCAGAGATTGGCCGAATCCGGCAGAGATGATGAAGAAACTCCATGAGAAGAACGTCACAGCTTCCATATCGATCTGGCCTTCCTTCCGGGCTGGAACTAAGACTTATGACACAATCTTTCAGGCAGGCCATTTATTTACCACGCCGTCTAATTTTGGATTTAACTATGATCCAACGACGAAAGCAGGAAGAAACTTCTACTGGAATATGATCTTAGACTCCGTTTGGAGCAAGGGACTGGACTCAGTATGGCTTGATGCTTGTGAACCTGAGACCAGTAATTTTGTATCCAATTCCACGGGAGAACCGACTGCTTCCGGTTTCAATTCCAGAGTCATAGGTACGATGTATCCTTTGTTAACTACCCAAGGTGTATACGAAGGACAACGAGCCTTGGAGGGAAATGAGAAACGTGTAAATACCTTATCCAGAGGAGCAGTTGCGGGTATTCAAAGATACGGAATTCAATCCTGGTCAGGAGATATTGCAGCGAATTGGAATCAATACCGTCAGGAAATTGCAGGAGTCATCAATTATTCAGCAGCAGGTTTACCTTATTTTTCTACCGATACGGGAGGTTATTTTGGTATTGATGTGAATGATCCGAAGGATCGGGAGATGTTCCTAAGGTGGCTTCAATTCTCTACCTTTAACAGTATTATGCGCGTTCATGGAGCGGATTGTGTCAAAGAACCTTGGCAGTTTGGTTCCCAATATGAGGCTTATATTACAGACTATATTAACTTAAGAGAACGGTTAATTCCATACATATATTCGCTTGCCGGTCAAGTAACTCAAGAGGCTGGGACGATGGTTCGTGCAATGGTCTTTGATTTTAGGGAAGATCCTAAGGTAGCTACCATACAGGATCAATTTATGTTTGGACCGGCTTTCATGGTATGCCCTATTACCGTAGAAGGTGCACAGGAGAGAGAGGTTTATTTTCCGAAGGGTACTTGGATCAACTTTTGGACGGGGGAAGTCTTCCTAAGCAATGGAGAGACTAAGACTGTAGCTGCTCCATTAAAGCAGATACCTTTATTTGTAAGAGGAGGATCCATTGTGCCAATGGGACCCTTTATTCAATATGCGACAGAAGCTTGTGATCCTATGGAACTAAGAATTTACATGGGAGCGGACGGTTCCTTTCAATTATATGAAGATGAAGGCGATAACTATAATTATGAAAATGGTGCATTTTCAAATATCCCTTTTACCTGGAATGAAAAAGAACATAAATTAACCATAGGTGATCGTACCGGTTCTTTTGATGGAATGAAGAATGATAGAACCTTCCAGATCGTATTTGTTCAACAAAATTACGGTTTTGGTATCGATGTATCAGAGGAATATCAGGCTACTGTTTCTTATGATGGTACAAAACAATCCGTGATCTATGATCCAAACTGGGAAGCGCCTTTACCGAAACTGGATCCGGATCGGTTACCGGTTCCGGCAGCCATTCCTACTGCCTTGCATTCAGATAAGGCACTGATTGGTGAATGGAGTTTTGATGAAGGAGAAGGAGCAAGAATAAAAGATAACTCCGGTAACTTTAACCATGGTTCCTTAGTTACAGCTGCATCGGGAGTATGGGATACTAATGGTAAGAAAAACAGTGCGATTAATTTCACCGGTGGTTCTGCCGGAAGTTTAGGCACCTTTGTGGAAGTAAATAACAATGCTTCCTTGCAGATGACCGAAGAGATATCCTTCTCGGCTTGGGTGAATTTTACCGGCAGTGGTCATGCCAATATCTTGAACAAGGGCGGTAATGGTACCAATAACCCAGGATTCTCATTTATTTTGTTAAATGGAAGTTTACTCCAGTTGGAAATTCAATCTGCAAAAAATGAAAGCGGAAGTACACAAAAGACAACAGCTGTTTCTACTGGAGTATTTCAAACCAAAGCATGGCATCAAGTTGGATTTACCTGGAAGAGTGAAGCAAAGGGTGGCGATGGAATTGTCCGTATTTATGTAGATGGCATACAGACCAGTAGTGATTCTTATGCAGGGAATTATTTTAAGGGACCAATCGGACTAAATAGTTCTAATCTTCGGCTCGGCTGCAGCGATGTAACGGAACCAAATTATCCGAATTACTTCAAAGGGCTTCTTGATGAAGTGAAGCTTTTTAATTATGAACTTACGAAAGATGAAATGGTGCGGTTATCAAAGGAAGAGTCTATTGTTATTCCGAATGTAGAAGAGATACATCTAAAACCAGGTGATAAGCAGATTACCGTATCATGGAATGAGACGTTATCTAAATTATCCGGTATAAAAATTCGTTGCGTTGGAGTTGATACGGAATATAATAAAGAATTTACGGTACTTCCTGGAGTGAAGAACTATAGCATAACGGGATTACAGAACGGAAAATATTATTATATAACGGTAATTACGGTAATGGAGGATGGTAAGGAGTCTCAAGGAGTAAATCTGGTGGGAATAGCCAGTGATGTACCGGTTACTCTAAGCTGTCTATATACCCATGATGGAATAATATATGGATATGGAAGAAACCTTTCAGAGGAAGAAATTACTGGAAACTTAATTGTAAAAGTATATAGTAATCAGGAAGGAAGCATTACGTTACAAAATACCTATGAACAGGAGCTGTCGATCGCAGCTGCTGACATGAAGCAGTTTATGATAGATATAGGTGAATACGTAGAAAATCAATTTGTTCAAATACAACTGGTTAAGGGGGAAACTGTCTTATCAAAAAGCAAATCCCTAAAGAGGGAGCAGCTCTATAAGGAATTTAATTCCTTGGAAGAGTTAAAGAAAGAAATAAAAAACTTACTGGATCAAAATGTGACAGCAGAATGGTTTACGAATATTTCCTTGGAAGATTTTGAGCAGGTAAAAACTTCAGCCAAGAAGTTTTTAGAGGACCAAGCTGCCACACAAGAGTATGGTATTCAAATCCTCAATGATTTAAAAACCACATTAGATATAAAATCTACTTCAAATGATGAAAGTCCGGAGGAGTTAGAAGAGAGTAGCGCTACCATGAATGAAGCAGACGAGAGCAAAGCTAAGAATACATCTTTGCCAGTAGTATTTAGTGCAATTGCGCTTGGTATTTTGATTATCGTAGCAGGTATTGTATTTGTAATAAAGAGAAAAGCTCGAAACTAATAATCTAACCATGTAAAACGACTCTCAGTAATCAGTGTAAAAGTAAGGTTTGTTACATAGAAATATATTTGATTCATATTAATCAATAAAGAGTGGTATGGTCTTGTCTTATGCTAACCCTATGGAGGAGAGTAAAATTATCAACTGACCTTCATAGGGATGAGCATGAATGATGAATCGTACCACTCTTTTATATAGTTATATAATTGGTCGTTTTTACCATAATAGTACTTAATTGATATTACATATTTAGACAAAATGTTAAATAATTATAAGAAAAAGGTATTATTTTCGTAAGGAAAATGTTATAATTAGTATAACATACGAATGAAAAGAGGCTGGGATTATGAAAATATGGAGTAGTCGTATCTTAGTTGCCATACTATACGCATGCTATTTTATTGCAACCATATTTGAATCTAATTTATGGGGAAATCTGCTTTCACCTATTGCAACGTTTATTAGCATGTATATAGTTGTTCAATATTATTACATAAGGGAAAAAAGTAATGTTTTAAAGGTTGCTGGACTGTTTTTAAGCTTAGGTATTTTTTCGTATGGTTTAGCAGATACGATCTGGTGTATTATGGACCTTATATTTCATATAGATCCGGAGCAAATAAAGGTAGTCTCTTTTACCTATTCATTAACTAACATATGTTTTACAATTTTTTTAATTATATATGGCGTTTATCAAGTGAGAAAATGGAATGGCGCGCAATTCTTATTGGATTGCTTTACTATTTCGATGTGTGTATACATATTAGTTTGGGTTATTTTCTTAAACAGTAACTTTGGTAATCTATTGCTATTACAAAGCGATTGGATATCAACAACATCTATTCTTCTAGATATCTTAGCATTTATTTTAATTACTACTTGGTGCGTATCCATGCGCAAAGGAGTATTCCCCTTATTTCTAGTATATTTATATTTAGGGTTTGCTTGCTATGTAATCACAGATTTGATATATTTCTATCAATATTTTTATAAATCCTATGACCCTAATACAATTCTGGATGCCTGCTATGTTGCATCGTTTATTTTTATTTCATTAAGCGGCAGTTTACAAATGAAGTATATGGAGAGTTGTGGGGAACGGAATATTGTATTTAATGTAGGTGAAAAAGGGAAAGGAATTTATTTGTTTGTTGCACCTATTTTAGTGATCGCATTTAAAGGATTGCTATTAATGCATCTATTAAATCTTTTAGTCATTATTTTAGCTTATTATATGTTTTCATATTATATTCAAAGGAATATTTACAAGGAAGAAACACTCCAAAAAGAGAAAGAACTAAATAATAACTTAGAGCAAATGGTAAAAGCAAGAACAGAGGAATTGCTTCAAAAAAACAGAGATCTTGATTATCTTTTAAACCAGGACCTAATTACCGGACTTCATAACCGTCGATATTTTGTTACACATTTAGGTGATATGATAGAAAGCTTAACGGAAGAAGAGCATTTGATGCTGCTCTATATTGATTTGAATAAACTTAAAATGATTCAAATGATGTTTGGAAACTACATTGGAGATAAAGTACTCGTTGAAATCTCTAAGAGATTAGAAGAATTTCAAAAGAGTATGAATGCTTCAATCTTAGCTGCTTATGGTGAACAGACCTTTACCCTTTTGCTTCAGGGTTCGTATCATTATGCGGATGCGGTAGCTTTTTCCCAGGATGTAATCGATATTTGTTCAGATATTTATAAGATCGATGAGTATGAAGTTCGTATGACTGTGAATGTTGGAGTATCCATTTATCCGTTGGATGCAAAATCTGCGGAGGAGTTGATGAAGCATGGAGATATTGCTATGTCTCAGGCCAGATTAATGGGCTTTAATAATATGATTGCTTATGACAAAATACTCGGGGATGTTATATTTCGACGCAATAAAATTGAAATGCTCTTAAAGAAGGTAGTGTTCGACCGAGATTTCTTTTTAATGTTCCAACCACAGTTTAATACACATGATCAGTCTATTGTAGGGTTTGAAGCACTGCTTCGATGGAAAACTCCGGAAGGAGAAAGTATACCACCCAGTGAGTTCATTCCCTTGGCTGAAGAAACCGGATATATTATATGCATTGGTGATTGGGTGATGAAAAAAGCCCTGGAACAATTAGCTGTTTGGAATTACAAAGCAGCAAAAAAATATACAATGGGTATCAATGTATCCATGAAGCAGTTGAATGGATCAAAGTTTTTAGACCGGTTAAAATATCTAATGAATGAATATCGGATTAAACCGCAATGGATCGATCTTGAGATAACAGAATCGATTCAATGTGAAGATAATAAAGAAATGAGAGATCTGTTACAGGAAATCAAGGATATGGGGATATCGATATCAATTGATGATTTTGGGACAGGTTATTCTTCTTTAAGCTATTTAAAGAACCTACAGGTAAATCGAATTAAAATTGCAAAAGCTTTAATCGACCGGATTGACATGGATGATTATGATTACCAGATCGTTAAATCAGTAATTACAATTTCAAAAGTAAAGAGAATCAAGGTAATTGCTGAAGGAGTTGAGACGAAGGAGCAGTGGAGTTGTTTAAAGGCCATGCAGTGTGATGAAATACAGGGATATTTCTTTGACAAACCACTGTTACCTTATGAAATAGAAACCAAATATTTTTCAATAAATAACGAATATCCGATTGATAAAGCTATATAACATATTAATAATAGAGATGATCTTAAAGTGGAACTAATTATGTATGAGGATGAGATAAAAAGAAAAATAAGGAATCTTAAGAAGTTAGAAATGAAAATTCGCTTCGGTGTAAAGAAGTTAATCTGGGTGGAATTCTTTGATCTCAATGGGAATGGAAGAAAACATGATAGATAGAATAATACATGGGTATAAAATGAATTCTTACAAGGGTGCTGCATGAGTGCAGCACTTTTTTTAATTTGATTTTAACTATTCCATAAGTGATGGTTAAGGAAGAAATTGTATAATAGTACTATATCTTTGGTATTGGTTATAGTATAATGGTTAAAGAATCCAATGTATACAAATTATGTAGGAAATTGTGTAAAAGAAAGGGGTATGGATGTGCTGATTCTGTTTCAAGTATGCTTTTTTACGGGATTAGGGTTATTATTGCTTTCGTTCATCTTAGGAAATATCTTTGATCTCACTGGATTTGATGGATTAAATATTGATGTTTGGGGAGCAGAATTATTTTTACCATTGAATTTTACACTAATAAGCCTATGGTCAGTTGTCTTTGGAGGAATTGGCTGGCTATTATGTCCAACACAGTTATCAAACATGAAAGTGCTGCTTTTTTTTATTGCATTCTTTACTGGTTTGGCTATTAGTATAGTTGTTAATATACTGATTTTAAAACCTCTTAAGAAAGCTCAAAACACCAGTTCTCCGGATGCCGACGAATTAATTGGAGTACAAGGTATTGTTACAGAAGCAATTCCTGCCAATGGATTTGGCGAGATACGATATGTTATAAAAGGTAATAGTTTTACAGCTCCGGCAAGATCAACGAATGGTACTGAAATACAATTGGGGCAAGAGGTAGCAATTTGTTGGATTAAAGATTATGTGTATTATGTCATCGGTCTAAAAGATATGTAACCGGTCTATGAACCGGTAAAATATAAAATATAAAATATATAAGGAGGATTTAAGGATGGAAGCATTTTTAATTGCTGGCGGTATTATTCTTGCGATCATATTGGTAATTCTAATTTTTACTACTATGTGGAAGAGAGTATCCCAGGATAAGGCATTGGTTGTAACTGGTCTAAGAAAAAGAGTTATTTCCGGTGGGGGTGGATTTGTAATTCCTTTGTTAGAACGTTCTGATCGAATTTCATTGGAAAATATGAAAATTGAAATAAGAACAGAAGGTGCCAGGACGGAGCAGGGTGTAGATATACGAGCAGACGGGGTTGCTGTTATTAAAGTAAAAAGTGATAAAGATAGCATTCTGAATGCGGTAGAACAATTCAATACCGGAAAAGAACAACAGACCATTGATATAATTAAGGACACTGCCAAGGACGTTCTGGAAGGAAAACTTCGTGAGATTATATCTAAAATGACTGTAGAGGAAATCTATAAAGACCGTGAAAAATTTGCTTCTCAGGTACAGGAAGTGGCAGCTGTAGGTCTTGCAAGTATGGGACTAGAATTAAAAGTATTTACGATTCGAGATATCTCAGATAAGAATGGTTATCTCGAAGCTCTGGGTAAACCGAGAATTGCAGAAGTTAAGAAGAATGCAGCAATAGCTGAAGCCGATGCCGAAAGAGAAACGAAGGTTAAGGTGTCAGAAGCGGAACGACTGGGAGCAGAAGCAAAGATTCTAGCAGATACTTATGTAGCAGAAGCAAATAAAGAGAAAGAGTTGAAAATACAAGCTTACCGTGAAGAACAAGAAACGGTAAAAGCTCGAGCTGACTCTGCTTACGAAATTGAAAAAAATAAAGTTTCGAAAGAAGTAACTGAAACTGCCATGTCTGTTGAATTAATGAAAAAGGAAAAGGAAACTGAAATTCAAGATAAAGAAGCACTCAGACGTGAAAAGGAATTATTAGCTACCATTAATAAGCAAGCAGATGCTGATATGTATAAGATCAGTAAACAAGCCGATGCTAAAAAATATTCTGAGTTAAAAGAAGCTGAGGCATATAGTTTGGCAATTAAGGTAAAAGCGGAAGCGGAAGCAGATGCAATCAGAATCAAAGGTGAAGCGGAAGCGACAGCTATCCTTGCAAAAGGTAGAGCCGAGGCAGAAACAATGGTAAAGAAAGCCGAAGCTTATAAGATGTATAACGACGCTGCCATAACCCATATGATTATGGATAAATTACCTGAGATTGCAACAGCAGTTGCAGAACCTTTAGCAAAGACCGAGAAGATTGTAATTATAGATAATGGTGGAGGCAATGAAGGTTCCTTAAAAGGAGCAGCTAAGGTTACGGGATATGTAACAGATATTGTGAGTCAGCTTCCTGAAACAATTGAAGCTATGACAGGTTTTAATTTTATTGAAGCTTTAAAAGCTAAACTTGCACCGGACAGCAAGAAAGATGGGAATATAGACATTATTGATAATGAAGAAATATAGTGGTAGGTAATTATAGTGGCCTTCGGAGAGTAATTATTCTCTGTTGGCCCTTTTTTATAGATTATTTAGTGGATAGATCATTTATTTTCCGTAGAAAGAGAACATCTGCATTCTGGGATTTTATCAAATATGTTATATATACCAAAACTATTTTTACTAAAGGATGAAACAATATCATTAATAAAAGAACAGTTGGTAAAGTAATGTGGAATGAATTTTTTAACTGTAAGAGGTTGTCATAAAGCGGAAAGTTTCCTGAAGCTGGAACGATAGTTAATATGACTTACGACTCCCAGTCTTTATGATGTTGATAAATATTAATTTGTATCTATCCTCCTATAGATAAACAATGGAAAGCATAGTAAAATATAACATAGAATACCTTTTTAAGTATTTAGTAGCAATGGGATAATTTTCCATTCTGACGAAGATTGGTAAAAAGATTGGTTCCTTGATTATTATCTTAATTCTATAAAGATGGTCAACAAAAGAAGGAGAAGGGAAGATGAAATTATTACAGATTGGACTTGGAGAATTTGGAATGTCTTGGTTTACGGACATAGTATTAAAATGCGTAGAAATTGATCGAGTAGTATTAGTTGATCTAAGTGAAACCAAGCTGGAGGAGGCTAAGAGAGCCGATAGAGATAATAGATGCGTCTTTTATCAAAGCTTGGAAGAAGCTATGGTTGAAAAGCCGGATATTGTTCTAAACATTACTCCTCCTCATCTTCATAGGACAATTATTGAACAGATGATTGAGGAAGGAATTCCCGTACTGTCAGAAAAACCGATTGCGTTAAAGTACGAAGATGCGAAAGCTATACTAGATCTGTCAAATACGCTATCTGTCCCGGTAATGATCGCTGAGAATTACCGTTATACTGCACTTGCAAGAGAGGTAAGAAGACTGCTTATAAATAATGAAATCGGAAAAATAGGTTCGGTGGAGATCAGTTTTTACCGCAATCATTTTATGAAGAATTATCATAAAGATCTAGCCGAACCTTTATTAATGGACGTGGCCATTCATCATATGGATTTGTTACGTTATTTTACCAAAGAGGAAGTCATCGATGTGAAGGCAGTATCTTATAATCCGTGGTGGAGCTGGTATCGTGGTAACGCCAGTGTTTCCATGAATTTAAGAATGACTGGTGGTGTAGTAGTATCTTATTGCGGAAGTTTAGCATCTAAGAAGAATGAAGATGATTGGAATGCGACTTGGAGAATTGAAGGGGACCATGGTATCCTTCGTATTAAAAATAGTGAAATATATATTGAGAATGAGTTAGGTGAAAGGATGATCCCAGTGGAAGAGACTGTAGATAGCAGATCTTTTGTTCTTAAGGAATTTCTTCTTTCATTAAAAGAAAAACGTAAGGGTGAGACCGATATTCAAGATAATATCAAAACCTATACAATAGTGCATAATGCCGTTCAAGTTGAGGATTAGTGTTCTATCACTTACGTAATATGAAATAAAGATGTACGGAGGTAAGACGGTGGGTATAAAAAATTTTTATGAAGCAAAATTGCAGGATTTGCCCAATTGTCATGATGGTATTGGAATATTACGATGTGTTGAATTATTTTCAAAAGACGAATTTCAATCTGGAATACAATTTTTTCATCATACGATATTACCACCCAATACAACGATAGGGGTGCACCAACATGGCAAGGATGAAGAAATATATATCGTTTTGGAAGGTACTGGAATAATGACTCTAGATGATCAGACCTATGATGTCAAACCAGGCTCAGTAATTGTCAATAAACCCCATGGATCTCATGGATTGACGAATACGGGAAGCAGTGAATTGAAGCTAATCGTATTTGAAGTAGCTATAGGAAACTAATATAATCATATAAACAAAGGGATGCCTATGGCATCCCTTTGTTGTTACAGTGAAGTTTACTTCTAGTAAGATGGTAAGTTGATTTAATAAAAATCTTAATTTGAGAAAGAATATCAATTCAAGTTATTGACAAAATGGAAAAAAGAATGTAATATATCGAATATGCAAATGAAAATCAATCTCAAAATCAAATTAATTGCATAATATAAATTATTCCAGGTATGAAGTAATGAGTAAAGCACATTCTATTAAAAACAAGATGAAAGGGGCATAAAGAATGAGCGAAAATTTAAAAGGGATACACAAAGATCAAATACAGTCGTATGTCTTATATCTTTTAGCAAATAGCTGTATGCCTACATTACTTCACTTAAAACCATCCAGTGTTGTGAGTGTAAATAAAAAATTCTTCTCCGATAGAGCGAAATTTTTTACTGGTTTAGTGAATGAAATTAATTACTTTGACTGTAATTATTCGGTTCTGTATGAGGATGAGAAGGTATTATTCCTTATGGTATATCATAGTCAGTTCCTGTATCAAGTTCTGATGCAGGATCAAAATCGACCGTTCTTGAATGATAATGGATATTGCTTTTATAATTATATCGTCGAAAACAGTATCAAACGTTTGCAAATCAGGTATATTGAATTTATGGAAGATCATAAGGAGTTTCCTCATGAACTTGGGATTTTATTAGGATATCCTATAGAAGATGTAGAGGGTTATATTAAAAATAACGGTCAGAATTATCTGTTCAGTGGTTTTTGGAAGGTTTATCATGATATTGAACGTGCGGAGAAAGTTTTTGAAAGTTTTCGTATGGTAAGAGAAGCAGCTATGGAAATTATCTATTCCGGAAGAGAGCTCAGACAGTTAGAGAATAGTTTTGCTTTATTAAATGCATTTACTAGGATGAATTGAAAGTAATGCTAGTGATATAAATAAAGCTGGTGGTAGGTAGTACAGTTTGTAGTTGAAAAAAATCTGATTTTGTTGTAGATAGATTAGTTAAATAGATGGTTAATTTGATAGAAGTTGTAAATATAAGCTAATAAATATAAGTTAGTAAATATAATCTGATAAAGATATCGATTAATATGATACAAAATATAAAAAGTATTTTAAGTAACTCATATATTTTTATAAATATATATATTGTATAAAATTGAATTGGAATAAATTAGACAACTAATAATTAAATAAAATAAAAGAAAAGAGGCTGATCATATGAGTGTTGTTATTGTAGGTGGGCATGATAGAATGGTAAATACGTACATTGAAATCTGTAAGAAATATAAATGTAAGGCAAAGGTATTCACCCATATGCCGGCAGATTTCAGAACCAAGGTTGGTAAACCTGATTTATTAGTATTATTTACAAATACCGTATCTCATAAAATGGTGATTGGAGCGTTGCAGGCAGTAGAGAATGCGGATACCAAAGTAGAACGTTCCCACAGAAGCAGTGCCTGTGCATTAAATGAAATTCTGGAGGGTTATCGTGCATAACTTAACGTTATTTTCATTTTATATTAATTGAATCAATAGGCTGTTATTCAATATGTAACAATATTGAGTAACAGCTTTTTTTATTGATAAGAATCATACAGAGATTAGAATAATCGGTATGATTGCTTATCGTCTAAAAAAGTTATTACTCAATAAAATTCAATCTATTCACGGAGGAACTGTATTACCATAACATCCTTCATTCATTAGTATGAAATCTTGCTAGCTATTACTATACCTTGCATATTTCTTCGGTGAGATACCTACAGCTTTCGTAAAGGTCTTCAAGAAATTACTATAATCATTATAGCCACATTGTTCACAAACTTCAGTTACAGAGAGACCTTCAGATAATAAAGCCTTTGCAATACTGATTCTTCGAGCATTCAGATACTTATTGATCGTGGTTCCGGTTGCTGCTTTAAAGATTCTGCAAATATATGAGGTGCTAAGATAAAAATTCTCGGATAAATGTTGAATCGTTAAAGGTTCCTTCATATGTTTGTTTATGTAATCAAGAATTTCATCCACTTGCTGATTAAAAGGTTGAGGGTATTCTTTCTCCTGATCGATATGTGTATTCTGATAGATACCATTAAGCATAACCATTAATTCCAGGAATGAAGATCTTTCGATAATATCACTTCCATAATCCTTAGCAGTAAGAATTTTATTAATATAATACATAAATCTATTTTGTTGATCTTTGCTTAAGGATAACTTATGGACGGAATCCGGTGCACGATTTGTAAAACAGGCATTTAAATCAGATCGTTCAGTGGAATGCATCCGTAGAAAGTCTGGATGAATTGAAATAACGATTCGTTCATGATCCATAGAATCTATTTTAGTCAGATAATGACTCTCATACTGGTTTATCACAAATAAATCTCCTGGTAAAATATCATATAAGGTATGATCAATTAAAAATTGCTTTCCTCCGGAGATGGAGTAATAGATTTCATAACAATCATGAATATGCATGTTCATTGTTTTCTCTTCATGATACAGATGTGCAATTGCAAAACTGGTTTCCTCAATACATTGAGCGATTGCATCTTTACAGGAGCTATGTTCCTTCATAAATGTTTCCTTTCTTAACATAGTAATGTCTTTCCTAAGGCAGGGTAGTACTTAGATAAGCTTGATATATATTCCTAAACTACTTAACCATTGTTGTAATACGTATTTATATAAATCATTCATACTAATGGAATTGCAAAAAAGTAATATTAGGTAGTGATGGACGAAGATTATATCTATTCAAATATGGTTATTGAAACTTTATCATCATTATATCAAAAAAGTTCATAATTATCTACATTCTGGAGATAAAATAACAGGAATATGCAATTCATGATATGGTACTCTGATATAATAGATATATATAGAGAGGATGATATGAAATGGAGCTTCGGATGGCATCATCTCCAAAAGATGTTAAATTTTATACGACTGAAAGACTGAGAGAGGAATTTCATATTCCAAGTCTGTTCATTCCTGGTGAAATTAAAATGGTATATAGCCATGTGGATCGAGTTATTACAGGAGCAGCAGTACCAATAGAACCTATTTGCTTAGCTTCAGGAGAAGAATTAAAAGCGGAATATTTTCTCCAAAGAAGAGAGATGGGGTTGATCAATATCGGAGGCCCTGGAAAAGTATTGGCAGATGGAAATGACTATGAATTAAATTATAAAGATGGTTTGTACCTTGGCATGGGAGTAAAGAATATTACCTTTTTTTCTTTCGATAGTACAAACCCAGCAAAATTTTATTTTTTAAGTACACCGGCTCATAAAAGTTATCCTTCGGTGCTTATTCATCCTGAGCAATGTATCCAAGTAGAATTAGGATCATTGGAGGAATCGAATCACCGTATTATTACAAAATATATTCTTCCGGGTCAGGTAGAAAGCTGCCAATTGGTAATGGGCATGACTAGCTTAAAACCGGGTAGTGTATGGAATACAATGCCCTGTCATACCCATGACAGACGTATGGAGGTTTACCTGTATTTTGAGATGGATGAAAAATCGTTGGTATTTCATTACATGGGAGAGCCAAAGGAAACCAGACATATTATCATTCGTAATGAGGAAGCTGTGATTTCACCCAGTTGGTCAATCCACGCAGGGGCTGGCACAAAAGCTTATACCTTTATTTGGGGTATGGCCGGTGAAAATCAAGATTTTGACGATATGGATAAAGTAAGTATGGATGACCTTCTATAAGGATGATGCTGATCGGGCATTACATGAGGAAATATTAGGAGCGAATCAATAGAAGAAACTAGTACTTGAAATGGAGGACTTCGTATGGGAGTTATGGATCAGTTTTCCCTTAAGGGTAAAATAGCTTTAATTACAGGTGCGTCTTATGGAATTGGATTTGCAATTGCTTGTGCTTATGCAGAGGCCGGAGCAACCATTGTATTCAATGATATTAAGGATGAACTGGTGCAGCAAGGTCTGAAGGAATATGAGAATGAAGGTATAAAAGCATTTGGGTATGTCTGTGATGTTACGAAGGAAGAGCAAGTAAAAGATATGGTTATTAAGATCGAACAAGAAGTAGGCATAATTGATATTCTTGTGAATAATGCAGGCATTATTAAACGTATTCCGATGTGTGAAATGAGTGCTGAACAATTTCGACAGGTAATTGATGTAGATTTAAACGGTCCCTTTATTGTATCGAAGGAAGTCATCCCGGGAATGATGAAGAAAGGTCATGGTAAAATTATTAATATCTGTTCCATGATGAGTGAGCTGGGACGAGAAACTGTTTCCGCTTATGCAGCTGCCAAAGGTGGACTTAAGATGTTAACCAAGAATATTGCTTCAGAATTTGGTGGCAGCAATATTCAGTGTAATGGAATTGGACCGGGCTATATTGCAACACCACAGACGGCACCGTTAAGGGAAGAAGGAAATCCGTTTAATAGCTTTATTATATCAAAAACACCGGCTGCAAGATGGGGAACTCCGGAAGATTTAATGGGACCAGCTGTCTTTTTGGCTTCGGATGCTTCTAACTTTGTTAACGGACATATTTTATATGTTGATGGAGGTATTTTAAGCTATATTGGGAAGCAACCCTGATCCATGGGATGTAGAAGTGATCGCAGTTATAAGAATAGAGCTGTATCAAAGAAATATTCTTTCTTTTGATGCAGCTTTTTCTATTTCTACTAATATAGGTGAAAATCGTATTGAACTCATAATCACTGATTTATACATAGATGGTTATTCACGGTTAGGTAAAGATTTCTTCCTTGATAAAATGCAATAGATAAAAAACTGTTTTATAGTGATACAGCAAAACATCACTATTTTTATATTCTTATGTAATTATCAATCATTATCTTGACGGGATGAGATGGAATGTTATAATTAGAAATTATCAGGAGAAATTGGGTCAAATATACATGGATTAGGAGAAAAGTATGAACCTAGAAAGTTTACATATTAAAATACATTGGAATGATCGAAAAAGTATACCTGTTTATCTTTTTATTGCATACTATGCCGTATTACTACTCACTTATCTTAAGAAAAATAACGTATCAGGTATGAAGCAGGATTCTCTGGGGATGATTACATTTGCTGCGGTGATATTGATAGCAATATCGATTATGGAAACTGGTTTATTGCATAAAGTATATCTACGTTTTTCTACTGTATTTGAGAGTTTTCTATTACTTTTATCTCCTGTCATCTCCTTTGTCATGGTTGAAATGATGGTAGGCAATTATAACTGGGAAATGTTTCGAAAATATAGCTTATATAATGTTGTCTGGTATGGGTTATTGTACTTATTTCTTTATGCAGTCATTCGAAATATTAAGATTGCGATCCTCCTTGGGAATGGAATCATTTATATTTTAGCAATAGCGAACTACCTGGTATTTCAGTTCCGTGGCAATCCTATTATTCCTAGCGATATATTCGCATGGAGAACTGGCATGAGCGTTGCCTCTAGTTATGAATTAAATCTAACCAAAGGTTTTTTTATCGCTTCAGTTATGATGTATGGTTTATTTGCACTAGCATGGAAAATGTATCATAATCAGGAAAAGAAAAAACGAACGGTATTAAGTCGACTCGTAGGATTAATTCTATTTTTTGCTTTTTACATAACGGTAACTCATAACTTTTTTAATGGCAACTTTATTGAATCAAAGATTAGAGTAATCGACTTTTTCGCTCCAAAATATACGTATTTCTCCTATGGAACAGCTTTTGGTTTTGTTGCCAATCTCGATGCCTTAAAGACTGAAGCACCGGAAGGATATACGATAGATCAGGTGGAAGAGGTGTTTTCCCATCAGACAAAAACCACAATGACCAAAGACGAAAAACCTAATATAATCGTAATTATGAACGAAGCATTCTCAGATCTTAGTTTAATCAACGACTATGAAACGAATATGGATTACCTTCCTAATATCAGGGCCTTACAAGAGGATACGGTAAAAGGAAATCTATATGTATCTGTTTTTGGTGGTGCTACCAGTGATACTGAATATGAATTTTTAACAGGGAATAGTATGGCCGTCATGCCGTCTAATTGTGTTCCTTATCAACAGTTTGTTACTGATGAGACAGATTCCCTGGCCTCCACTCTGAAAGAACAAGGTTATTATAATATTGCAATACATCCTTACAAACGGAGCGGTTATAAAAGAGATATCGTATACCCATTGTTAGGTTTTGATGAGTTTTTATCCATGGAAAATTTTAAAAATCCCCATACCATAAGAGGTTTTATAAGTGACCAGGATAGTTATCATAAAATTATTGAAGAGTATGAAACCAAAGGAGATCGACCATTATTCATATTCAATGTTACTATGCAAAATCATGGAGGTTATTCGGAACAAACCTTATTTGAGGATGATAACAACGTGAAGCTTGTGAATATGGAAGGTTATGCAGATGTGGAACAGTATTTAAGTTTGGTGAGGGAATCGGATAAAGCATTTCAGATGTTACTGGATTATTTCAAACAACAGGAGGAACCAACCATCATTCTTATGTACGGAGATCATCAGCCGGTAGCCTATTCCAGACTTCACGATGAATTAATCATAGAGGGTGCAGAAGACTATATGGATCATTACGCCGATAAATATAAGGTTCCATTTATCCTATGGTCTAATTTTGACATACCGGAAGAGAATATTGGTAATATTAGTGCAAATTTCTTATCCTCTTATTTACTGAAAGTAGCAGGGGTTCAGGGGACGGAATATAATCAATATCTGCTTGATCTATATGAAGAAATTCCTGTAATTAATGCTTACTTTTATATGGACCGTCAAAATCGAATCTATCCGATTAGTGACCAGTCAGAGTATGCAGATCGAGTGAAGGAATATCGCTATGTTGGTTACAATAATGCTTTGGATAAACGAGAGAGGTTGGACGAATTTTATAGTCTGGGAAAATGATTTACTATAATCGGGAATAATGCAGAATAAAAATCCAAAACTATAAAGAGAATTTACTTATACCAAAGAATTAATCTAATTATTAGAACATATGATAAATAGAATTCAATTCATAGAAGGCGTAAGATGCAAATTCATATAGTCCAAGTAGGGGATACTATTGATTCAATTGCTGAAAGCTATGGTATATCAGCATCGAAACTGATACAAGATAATGGAGTGCAAATCACCAATAACCTTGTAGTAGGCCAAAGTCTGGTCATAGCGATACCGACACAAACATATACGGTACAAGAAGGGGATACCTTACAGGAAATCGCCGATATGTATGGTATTACCATTATGCAATTATGTCAGAACAATCCGAATCTTTACGATAGAGAGTATCTGTTTCCAGGGGAAACCATTATAATTCGATACGATACGAAGAGAAAGCTTACAATACATGGGAATATATTTCCCTTTATTAATATGGATACACTAAGAAAATCCTTGCCATATTTAACCTATCTATCGATTATCAATTATACAGCTACCACGGAAGGTGACATTATATCGTATTATGATGATACGGAGATCATTGCCACTGCAAAAAATTACGGTGTTATGCCTCTTATGTTTTTAACAACCTTAACCATACAAGGGAGAGCAAATATTGGAATAGCTTATGACATATTATTAAACGAAGAGTTTCAAGATAGGCAAATTGAGAATATTATAACCATACTTAGGACAAAAGGGTATTATGGAATCAATTTATCTCTGCAGTATATTAACATATCATCATTGAAGGTGTACGAACGATATTTAGAAAAGATATATACTCGGTTAAATCAAGAGGGATATTTCGTATTCGTGTCTATCTCTCCTGGAGTTACAGTAGTTAATAATGAGATAGTAATTGAACAAATAGACTATACACTAATCAATCAAATATCGAATAATATTATCTTTATGTCGTACGAATGGGCTCTTAACATTAACCCTCCATCCCCTATTATTTCTGTTCAAAATATTAGTATCTTTTTAAATTATATTGACACTATCATTCCTCCGGATAAATTAATCATAGGAATTCCAACCGTGGGATATGATTGGCAGCTACCTTTTGTTGCTGGTATATCAACGATTAATCTGATCACAATGAACAATGCAATTGACTTGGCTAGTGTGGTAGGAGCTGTGATCCAATTTGATGAAAAATCACAAACACCTTATTTTGTATATAACGTAAATGAAGGAATAGGTCAAGTACAACACGTTGTATGGTTTATCGATGCCAGAAGTATAAATTCTTTGTTAAATTTGGCATATGAATATAACCTGCTTGGAGCTGCAATATGGAATATTATGATCTATAACCCGCAATTGTTTATTTTAATTATATCGCAATATGAAATTGAAAAAATCACAAATTAGCTTAAACAAAGAAATGGTACATCACGAAATCCTTATCATGGATTTTCACAGATGTACCATTTCTTATGGATAGGTAACAGTAGTATTTTAGATGAAACAAATGTTTAATAGACTGCAATTGATACGATAGCTCCTAGTATTTCATCAGGATTCGATCAATATCCTCACCACTTAAGGATTCATTTTTCAGTAATTCTTCCGCGATGAGTATTAATTTATCTACATTCGCTTCCAACAGATTTTTTGTGTCCTGATACATGCGATTCATTTCTTCTCTGCATTTACTTACAAGCTGGTTGTCATGACCTTGATCCAGTACTTCCATACTAAATAATCCCATCTCAGGATCCATACCGAATTTATTCATAAAGTCTACAAGCATCGAGGATGCCTTCTGAATATCATTTCCTGCTCCGGTAGTGATTTCGTCTGCTCCAAAGATCAGTTCTTCAGCAGCTCGACCGCCTAGCAGCATTTGAATTCCGGCTTTGATCTGTCTATGACTTTGGTAAAGAGTATCTTTTGGTATACTTAAGTTAAAGCCTCCTGCACCGCGAACGCTGGGGATGATTGTTACTTTGGAGATAAAATGATCAGGAAGCATAAGTTTTGTGATTAATGCATGACCTGCCTCATGATATGCAGTGATTCTGCGGTCTTTCTGGGTAATGTAACTGCGGTCCTGTTTGGGAGCACCGGCAATAACCGTATAGAAGGCCCTATCTACATGCTCTTGATGAATGACTGACTGCCCCTCATTGGCAGCATTGATTGCTGCTTCATTCAGAAGGTTTTCCAGCATAGCACCGCTAAAATACACGGTTGACTTTGCTAACTCATCCAAATCTACATTATCGGACATCGGCTTTTTCTTTGCATATAGAGATAAAATTTTTAATCGGGCATTCACATCCGGTAGTCCGATCTCAATCTGGCGGTCAAAACGACCAGGACGAAGAAGAGCTTCGTCGAGGGTGTCTAAACGATTGGTTGCTCCGATTACAACGATTCCGGTATTTTCATGAAAACCTGACATTTCGGTTAAAAGAGCATTCAGCGTTTGATCACGTTCGTCATTACTGGCAGAGTTTTGTCTGGCTCTTTTCTTACCGATTGCATCAATTTCATCGATAAAAATAACCGCTTTTTCACTCTTTTTAGCCTTGTGAAATAAATTACGGATTCGGCTGGCACCAACACCGACATACATTTGCACGAAGTCAGAACCGCTCATGGCATAAAACGGAACATTTGCTTCACCGGCAATTGCTTTGGCTATTAACGTTTTTCCTGTTCCCGGAGGACCGTAAAGCAGAAGTCCCTTAGGCATTCTTGCACCTACATTAGCATATTTATCGGGATCCTTAATAAAGCCAATGATATCCTCCACCATGGATTTAGCCTCCGAATTACCGGCAACCTGATCCAGTGTGATACGAGCTTTGGTTTCTGTTTTTTTATTAGAATTCGTGATGAGAGTTTTATTGTTTCCGCCATTTCGAATATATAGAATCACTGTTCCAAGAATGATCGCGACAAGAGTGATACGAAGGACATTGGTAACTACATTATCCTCTCCATAGGTCACTGTAATATCATGTAATAGTAAAAACTCGGTAAAATCTTCGGTCTTTGGATTTGGAACATTATAAATAATATTTGGTTTTACGGAAAGCTTAGCTTGAAAGCTGTTACCTTCTTCCGAAAGAATGACTGTCTCTACCTGCTGCTTATTCACAGCATCTAAAAAGGAGGGGTAGGATAGATCAGAGTCAGCCTTATTCAAATATTGATTTCCTGCTAATAGTGCGCTAAGAAGAATGATCGATGACAGGAGTATCAAGTAGATTTTTTTCATGGATTAACCTCCCGAGAATAACAAGACACAGTAGTTGCTTTCCCAATTGTATCGTATTAAACTAGATTAATCTATGTATTATTTATGGCAAGAATGGTGGAAAACTCTAGGGGTACCGGGAGAAACCAATGGCAATAGGTTATGAAAATATTTTCCTTAATTTACTTTATTTCCTATCATCAGGTTGATATAATAGAGAATGTTCGTGTAGCTAAAACTGGTTTACGGAAGGACCAAGCAAGGAATGGCATTTTATAAGCGAATTATTAAGAAACATAAAATTAATTACAGATAAATAAAACATGATGTATAACGCTCCCACTGATTAGGAGAGAAGAACAAAGCTTAAGGGGTATATGGAAAGAGTTTGGTGTCCGGTAATGAGAGAAGTAAAAAAATAAGTGGGGTTATTAATAATGGCAAGAACAAAAGATATGACATATGGAAAACCGGGTAGATTGATGTTTGGTTTTGCATTGCCTTTGATGTTTGGTAATGTGTTTCAGCAAATGTATACTATAGTAGATACATTTGTAGTCGGACAGGTATTGGGAGTAGAAGCACTGGCAGCTCTAGGAGCCTCCGAATGGTTTAATTGGTTGGTATTAGGAACAATTGTTGGGTTTACACAAGGGTTTTCGATTATAATTGCACAAAGATTTGGTGCAGATGATAAAGAGGGATTAAGAAGATCAGTTACGATGTCTACATTATTGGCTGTTCTATTTGCCCTGGGAATGTTGATATTTAGTCAAGCATTGGCTAGACCTATGCTTATTTTCTTAAATACTCCGGAAAATATAGTGGATTTAGCTATAATCTATATGAGGGTAACCTATGCAGGTGTTCCTGTCATCATGGCGTATAATACCTTATCTGCTATTTTAAGAGCATTAGGCGACAGTAAGACACCTCTCTATGCGATGATCATCGCATCCTTTGTTAATGTAGTATTAGATACCTTATTTGTAGTGGTATTTCATTGGGGGATTGCAGGTGCTGCTTACGCTACCGTAATCGCCCAATTGATATCTTGTGTATTTTGCTATTCTGTGGTACGTAAAATATCCATCCTTAAACTACGGAAAGAGGATTGGAAGCCACAGTTTAGGATGCTTAAGAATATCTTACTGTTAGGAGCACCTACAGCTTTCCAGAACACCATCATAGCAATCGGTGGACTTGTGGTACAATATGTGATTAATGGATTTGGGTTCATCTATGTAGCAGGCTTTACAGCAACGAATAAATTATATGGATTATTGGAAATCGCAGCATCATCCTATGGGTATTCAGCCTCTACCTTTGCAGGGCAAAATCTTGGTGCAAAAAAATATCATAGAATTAAAGAAGGTATTCGAGCCGGTTGCATTATGGCAGTCGTAACCTCCGCTGTGATTTCCTTTATCATGCTGATTTTTGGACGTTTGATTGTAGCACTCTTTATTTCAGGAGAGCCATCTGAGGTGGAAGCAGTAATTGTCGTTGCTCATCGGTATTTAAATACGATGGCAGTTTTATTATTTGTATTGTATTTACTGCATCTGTATCGTTCCGCTTTACAAGGCATGGGAGATACCATTACTCCGATGATATCGGGGATTGTTGAATTGATCATGAGAATATCCATTATCCTAATACTACCGAAACTAATTGGAGAATGGGGTTTGTATTTTGCTGAGGTTGCAGCTTGGACTGGTGCGGAAGTACTATTAATGGTGATGTATTATTACAGGATACATCATTTGCTAAAATCAGAATAAATAAAATAAAATTTTATTATACAATTTCCTTAGTTAGAAAAATTTCTCACAGCGATTGAATATCCAAATGTATCTTTATATAATGAAAATAAAACAATAAATGTGGGAGTATAATAATTTAATACTCCTGGAAAGGGAAATGAAAATGATGGACAAGCAAAGTACTTTAAAAATGATTTCTGACTTTTCAAATGCTTATGGAATCTCGGGATTTGAGGATGAAGCAGTGGATGCAATTCGAAAATATAGTGATGGTTTAGGTACCATCAAGGAGGATTCGTTACGTAATCTGTATATTTATCGAAACAACAATACCGGTCATCGTCCTGTCATCCAGTTGGATGCTCATAGCGATGAAGTAGGTTTTATGGTTCAAGCGGTAAAGCCAAACGGTACGTTACAGATTATCCCGATTGGAGGCTGGGTAACTCATAACATCCCGGCACACAAAGTATGGGTAAGAACCGCAGAAGGAAAATACATCCCTGGTATTGTGGCCAGTACACCACCTCATTATATGAGTGAGCAGGAAAGAAAAGCAGCATTAGAGATTAAGCAGATAACAGTGGATGTTGGAGCATCTTCGAAGGAAGAAGCGATACAGGATTTTAAGATTAGAATTGGAGAGCCGATCATCCCTTGCGTTGAATTTGAATATATCGAGCAACATGATCTTATGATAGGAAAAGGGTTTGACAATCGTCTTGGCTGTGCGTCTGTTATTAGTACCTTAAAGGAACTTCAAGGGCAGGATCTTGCTATTGATGTAGTAGCTGGAATTGCATCCCAGGAGGAAGTCGGTGCCAGAGGTGCTGTGGTTACCTCCAGAGTAATAAAGCCGGATCTAGCAATTGTATTCGAGGGCTGTCCTGCAGATGATACCTGCGTTGCTACTTATGAGATTCAGACTGCGTTAAAAAAAGGTCCAATGCTTCGGCACATTGATTCCAGAATGATCACAAATCCACGATACCAGAGATTTGCTCTTGATATGGCTGAAAAGAATAATATTACAGTACAGGATGCAGTTCGTGCAGCAGGTTCAACCAATGGAGCATCCATTCATCTATCCAATGAAGGGGTGCCTACGATTGTCATCGGCATTCCGGTAAGATATGCTCACACCCATTATGGAATTTCTACGTATTTTGATTATGAAAATGCAGTAAAACTGGCCGTGGAGATTTTGAAAGTATTAGATGAGGATACGATAAAAAGCTTCTAAACTTAAGACATAATACCCAATCGTAGTATTCGAATAGATTAAGGTAACGCTGTTTAAATACAATTTAGTAACAGCTTTTATCCGCTGAATTCATAACCATAGGGATGAATTGCAATAAAATGATGAAAAAAGACAGATTCTAGACGGATCTGTCTTTTTTGATTCTTAAGTACGAAAGCATCTTAAGAAATTCTTTCGTTTTCTCTTCAGTTGTTCTTTCGTTTTATTCTATATAATCATCTTAACAACTTAAAAGAAAGTGTTACAGAGGGCAGAGAAATGAAATCTAGCTTGCCATCGAAATAAATCATATATGACTAGGAGTAGAAAAAATGAAAATAAAATGCTATCGAAAAAGGATGAGAAAACATGAACATTCAAGTAATGACGGATTATCTTCAGCAATACGGAGCCTTTGCCATATTCCTCATTGTATTCTTGGAATATTTAAATCTACCGGGATTTCCCGCAGGGATTATAATGCCCATGGCAGGAATATGGGCATCTCAAGGAAAGATTGGATTTATCACAGCCTTCTTACTATCAGTTTTGGCTGGACTTTGTGGAAGCTGGGTTCTGTATTTTTTGGGAAGGATCGGAGGAGAGTTTCTGCTTAAAAAGTATGTAAAGAAGTTTCCGAAGCAAAAGGAATTGATTGATAGAACGATGGAGCGATTATTAAAAATGGGGTATCTATCGGTTTTTGTAGGAAAGTTAATACCTATGGTGAGAACAATTATCTCTATCCCAGCCGGTGTTTTAAAGTTAAATTTTATTGGCTATACCATTTATTCGGTCTTGGGAATTATGGTTTGGAATGGAGTCTTTGTAGGATTAGGTTTTATCTTTGGTGAGTCAGTATTACAGGTTTTGCTATAAGCTTGATTTTGATATAGATCTGATTTAGTTATAAGAGTAATTTGGATATGTGTTTGATTTTACTAAAGAGTAATTTAGATATGTGTTTGATTTTACTATAAGAGTAATTTAGATATGTGTTTGATTTTACTATAAGAGTAATTTGGATGTATGTTTGATTTCACTGTAAGTTTGATTTGGATATATGTTAATTTACGATAAGTTTGTTTTGTTATAAGTTTGATTCAGGAGGGATATCGAATGCGGATTGCTATGCTTACGAATAATTATAAACCCTTTATAGGAGGTGTACCAATATCGATCGAACGTCTTTCGGATGGTCTTAGGGAGCTTGGTCATGAAGTTTATGTATTTGCTCCAGAGTATAGTAAGGTGGAGGAGGATCCCTGGGTAATCCGGTATCGTATTAAGAGGAAGATGGGTAAGGGCGAATTTATGATACCGGACCTCTTAGACCCTGTCATTAAAAGGACTTTTCAGGATATGAACTTCGACATCATTCATGTCCATCATCCGATGATGGTCGGCCATACAGCAATATATCTTGGAAAAAAATATCATATTCCTGTGGTATTTACCTATCATACCAGGTATGAGCAGTATCTTCACTATATAGCACCTCTGGAGAGACTTCAAAGTTATGGGAATCGAGCTAAAATGCTTCGTGGTATCTATCGATCTTGTGAGAAGGTGGTAGAGTTTCATAACCGTATTTATACGAACCATTGTGACTTAGTATTTGCTCCTACGCCGGGGATGAAGAAATATTTGGTGGCCCATGGAACGAAAACAATGGTTGAAGTGATGCCAACCGGGATTTTGGAGGATGATTTCACTTATGATAACTACAGGGTAAATGAAATCTGTAATCAATATCGTCAGAAGGAAATGTATTTATTTTGTACTGTATCGAGGTTGGAGAAGGAAAAAAACATTGGATTTCTATTACAAGCGATGAAGATTCTAAAGGAAAGGAGAGGGGATTGTTTTTGTTTGCTTCTGATCGGGGATGGGAGCGAGAAAGCAACATTGATAAAACAAACCATAGAACTTGGTTTAGAAGAGAATGTAGTGTTTACCGGAAGTATACCCCATGAGGATCTAAGGGATTATTATCACTCCTGCGATTTATTTTTATTTGCCTCGCAATCAGAAACTCAAGGGATTGTACTATTGGAAGCCATGGCTGCAGGACTCCCGATAGTTGCTCTGGATGGAAGCGGAGTGTGTGATTTGGTGAATGATGGGATAACTGGATACCGAACTGAGAAGAAGATGGAACATTATATGGAAAGGCTAGAATATCTTTTGAATCACAAGCAAATTAGGGACCAAATGAGTGAAAAATCAGTTGAAGAAGCTTACAGATATCTAGAAACTTATCAAGCTACCAAGGCAATACGCTGTTATCAGAGCATTTTAATACAAAAAGAGGTTGAACCGGTTTATGAAAATAAAATCATCTGATCATCTATTGGGAACCATCTTTCTGCTTTATCTTAGTCTTGTAAGGAAAACGAGTCATATTGAAATAAGAGATATGGATGTAATATCAGATGATTCTATGATTGGTTTTTGGCATGGTGACAGCTATTGCATGCAATTTATTTTAAGGCAGTTAAGCAAAAAGCATACTGGGATCAGGGTAATTGTAACAGCTGATCGAAGAGGAAACAGTATTGAGCATATGCTAAAACACTATGGAGCAAAGGCAATTCGTATACCGGATGGTTTCGGAATGCGGCCATTCTTTCGAAGTCTGATCGAAGCTGGTAAAGAGGAGGGTTTTATCCTGGCAGCAGCACTCGATGGTCCCCTTGGGCCACTTCATGAACCGAAGAAGCTGATTCTCTTACTAGCTAAGGAGGCCAACAAGCCGCTATGTTATATTCATTTTAAATATTCCAGAGTGATCAGGCTCAAGCATCGGTGGGATCATTATGTGATACCCCTTCCCTTTTCTAAGGTAATTGCCCAGGTGGAGTATTTTGGTAGAATAAGTGCTGAGGAACTTAAGAATGCGGAAGAGTTAACGAAAGGATTTAAATGGTAAAACAATACTATATGGTAATATTGAGGAGAATATGAATAAACTCATGAAATCTGCATTGCTGAAACATTTGATGCAAGCTATAATGAGAATAATTGTTGGATATGATTTGATGAAGATAAAGCAGATAAGAAGAGAAACGAAAAAGTAAAAGATAAAGTCAAAAAGCCAAAAGTAATACGAAAGAAGAAAAAGCAAAGAAGAAAAGAAGAAAGAAATTGAAATTGAAGTTAAAAAGGATAGTAAAGTAGATCAGACTGATTATTTAAGTTTGATGATATCAGGAGGAACCAATGGAATCGTATCATGTTTTAGTGGTAGAGGATGACAAAGAAATATTAGATGGTCTGGGAATTTATTTGAAGAACCAGGGATATACCGTATACAAAGCTTCCAATGGATTAGAAGGTTTAGCAGTGATAGAACAAGATGAAATCCATCTGGCAATCGTAGATATCATGATGCCTAAGATGGACGGAATCACCATGACGATGAAGCTTAGGGAAAAATACGAATTTCCGGTGATCATGCTGACCGCTAAATCAGAAGATATCGATAAGATTACAGGACTTAACATTGGTGCAGATGATTATGTTACAAAACCGTTCGCCCCAATGGAACTATTAGCCCGGGTAAATTCGCAGTTACGAAGATATTCAAAATATTTAAGTGTAATGGGGCAAAAAGGAGAAGACAATGTCTATACCATCGGTGGCCTCGAATTAAATGAAAATACGGTACAGGTGATGGTAGATGGAAATCCGGTCAAAGTAACTCCAATGGAATTTAAGATACTTGCCTTATTGATGAAGCATCCCGGCAGAGTATTTTCTGCAGATGAGATTTATGAAAGAGTATGGAACGAACGTGCAGTCGGGACAGATACCATTATGGTTCATGTTAGAAATATAAGAGAAAAAATAGAAATCAATCCGAAAGATCCAAAATATTTGAAGGTGGTGTGGGGTGTTGGATACAAAATTGAAAAACAATAATAAATTATTTGGCTACGTACTTGGTTTTATGTTACTCACGGTCCTATCGGTTAGTATGATACTACTATATCAACCAATCCTTAGGAACTCGAAAGACTATCTGCACAAGTTAAAGAATCAGGGTAATACCAGTATTTATGAATTAGAGCTGGAAAATGATAAGGTTTCCTTCCTACAAAACATATATCGTGGGAATTATATTCTATATTGGGAGTTGTTACAGAGTAAGAACAGTCAAGAAATGTCTGCTTCTGAAGTTTACTTACCTCAAAATCTCATGGAGATGGAGAAGGAAAATGAAGAAGAGTTCTATAGTTATGCAGATGAATTTCGTAATAACTTCAGTAATATGATGGATAGCTGGTATCATAATTTCTATCAAAGTACTTTGATGCAATATCCTTTGAATTATGCAATCATTGACAATTCCACCGGCAAAATTGAGACCAATACAATTAATCATTTGGAGATGCTTCTGGACAATACCGATCTAGCGGAGAAATTAAAGAAGGAACTAACCTTTTACGCGGTATTTCAATACAACGAAGAGGGAGTTCTAACTATTCCCTATTTCTATGGGCTAGAGGAAGAGAAAGTGGATTTGCTGCAGACATTAGAGTTAAATAAGAATTTATTTCAAGAGGATTTAAATAACGTTAAGAACTGGTATTATGAGCAGATTAAAGCGCCATCCAATGTCACAATCATCTATGCTTCCACAGGTGAGGATTTCTATCGTGATTCCTGGATACAACAAGATACGCAGTGGATGAATACCTGGAGCTTTCGTAACGGTGGATTTATCGATTTATATGCAATGTTTATTATTCTGATAATCGTAGTGGGAATTTTTCTTCCCTTTAAGAAATCGTTGCAAATCGGAACAGGAATATCTACTAGAATCCCCTTAGAGGTTAACTTATTGGGAGTTCTATTATTAACTTCCTCCTTTGAGTCAGTAGTTCAAATTGCTTATGAAACTGCTTCTGGAAATCAGATATCTGGAACAAATTATTCCATCATTCCGGCATGGGTTCAACAAAGCTTAATCATTGTCATTAATTATATAGTTTGGATGCTGATTTTTGGTATTTGTTATCTTATTGTGTTGTCCATGCGTCAGGTGATCACTTTAGGTCCCATCAGATATTATAAGGAAAAAATATTATTTGTTAAGTTATTTCGGTCTCTTTGGAGAAAAACAAAAAGTATGTTTACTTCCTTATCCGATATTGATTTGACTGACCCTACCAATAAAGCGATCATCAAAATTCTATCTGTTAATTTTGTTATACTATTCCTATTGTGTAGTATTTGGTTTATCGGTATTGCTATTTTAATTCCTTATACGATAATCTTATTCTTTTTACTACGGAAATACAGTAATGATATCAAGAAGAAATATATGATTTTATTACAAGCAACCAATAAGATGGCAGAAGGAAATCTTGAGGTAGACATCGATGAAAACTTGGGTGTATTTGAGCCAATGAAGGAGGAACTGAATAAGGTTCAAAAAGGCTTTCGACTGGCAGTAGAGGAAGAGATGAAGAGCCAGAAGATGAAGACCGAGCTGATCACCAATGTATCCCATGATTTAAAGACACCCCTTACGGCAATCATTACCTATGTTAATCTGTTAAAGGAAGAGAATGTTACCGAAGAAGAGCGGAGGATGTATATTAATACTTTGGACAATAAATCACAACGGTTAAAACGATTAATAGAGGACCTCTTCGAAATCAGTAAAGCCAGCAGCAATACAGTAAACCTTAATCTGGTCGAGATTGACCTGGTATCACTGATCAAACAGGTAATACTTGAATTAAATGATAAACTTTCTGAATCAAAGGTCGAACTTAGGACAAATTATCCAGATGAAAAGATAATCTTACGGTTGGATAGCGAGAAAACCTACCGAATCTTTGAAAATCTGATTGTTAATATAATAAAATATGCGATGCCCTATTCCAGAGCCTATATTGACATATTAACGAATTCGGAAACGGTAACAATTACGGTGAAAAATACCTCTGCAGCAGAACTGGATTTTAAAGCCGATGAAATCAGTGAACGGTTTGTTCGCGGCGATAAAGCAAGAAATACCGACGGTTCCGGCCTAGGTCTTGCTATAGTAAAAAGTTTTGCTGAACTTCAGGGAGGAAAATTTCACATTGTCCTAGACGGTGACTTGTTCAAAGTACTCCTGGAATTTCCCAAGATAGGTCGGTAAGTTAAAAGGATAAGTGGTTTCCTAAACAGAAACTGCTTATCCTTTTTTGTCTATTCCCATAAAATCCTAGTGAAAAGTTACTTTCCTTATGATGCAACTATGATACAATTATGATGTAAACTATAACAAATAGTTGCATTGAAGGTGGAAGACATATGTTAAGAATATTAGTAGTGGAAGATGAGAAAGCAATTGCAAATTTAATTCATTTGAGCCTGACCAATGCAGGATATCATTGTGAATGTGTATATGATGGCCTAACAGCAGCCAATCGAATCGAAGACAGCAAGTATGATCTAATTCTTTTGGATATTATGTTACCGAAGGTGGATGGATATGAGCTATTGGAATATATAAAACCACTAGGAATACCGGTTATCTTTATCACAGCAAAATCATCGGTCTCTGATCGGGTGAAGGGGTTAAAATTAGGAGCTGATGATTATTTGACGAAGCCCTTTGAGATTATTGAATTGCTGGCCAGAGTGGAAACTGTTCTTCGAAGGTATCATAAGACAGAGAAATTAATCCAGGTGGATGATCTGGATATTGATACACAATCAAGGATGGTTAAGAAAAGAGGAAAAGTAATCAGCCTTACCATGAAGGAATATGAACTATTGCTGTTATTTATACAGAATAAGAATATCGCATTGTTTCGAGAGACGATCTATGAAAAGATTTGGGGTAGTGACTATATGGGGGATAGCAGAACGGTAGATCTTCACGTTCAAAGAATGCGTAAGAAGGTTGGTTGGGAAGATAAAATCACTGCGGTATATAAAGTAGGTTATCGTCTGGAATTGATTTAAGGTCGGTAGACTAATTAGTTTATTTAAAATGAAGGGTGAATATAAGGTGATGCAATGAATTTTTCGTGGAAGGTTTTTTTTAGTACAATTATCATGATGCTTATTACCTTCACGATTGGTGGACATATACTGATTTCATCTTTGTTTGAGTCGGCATATGAACGTGAAATACATAATGCAAAGGAAGAGAATAAATTACTGCAATACTCCATCGCTGCAAGTATGTCTGCTCTGTATGGAAGGAATAAGAATAATAATGAGGATATGATTAAAGATTTTGTGACATCCTCCAATGAACGAATTCAGAGCGAGAATACGGAGTATCGATTAAGTGATCAAAACAAGGAGCTTCTCTATTCCAGCAAATTCATGAAATTTGATCAGAAGCTTTTGGACAGTATTGCTTCCGATGTAAGAGGTTATACCATTTTGCAAAAAGAAAATCACTATTTTATTCAAACTGCCTGTATGCTGACGGTAGAGGAACAGAGTTTCTATCTGGAGAGTTTTCGAGATATAACATCGATCTATCAGGAACGATCGGAACAATATGATATCTATAAAAGGTTATTATTAGGTCTGATTATCATAAATGGTATAATCAGTTATATCATTTCGCTATGGCTTACCTATCCTATTAAGAAAGTTTCCAGGGCAGCTCATAAAATTACAAAGGGTAATCTTAACGCAAGAGTAAAGATCAAAAGTGATGATGAAATAGGAAGATTAGCTCAGAATTTTAATCAAATGACGGATAGCTTGGAGAAAAAAATCGAGGAACTAAAATGTGCTTCCCAAAGACAGGAGGATTTTATCGGAAGCTTTGCTCATGAATTAAAAACTCCGTTAACTTCGATCATCGGATATGCAGATATTCTAAGGTCCAACCGATTAAATCCGGAGATGACGGTCATGTCAGCCAATTACATCTTTAAAGAGGGGATGAGATTAGAAGCCCTGTCCCTAAAGCTACTAGAGCTGATTGTCATGCAGAAGCAGGAACTGGAGTTGAAAAAGGTAAAAATAACTCAACTGTTGGAAGAAGTTCGGGGCATAATATTACCGATCCTTGCCAAGGAAGATATCACGCTTGAGATAGCAGTAAGTAATGGGTACCTGATGATAGAACCCGATCTAATCAAAACCGTTTTGATTAATGTAATTGATAATGGTAAAAAGGCAATGGATGGAGCAGGTAAGATAACAGTACTTGGTAGAAAAGAAGACGGGGGTTATGGGATTTATATCAGGGATAGCGGGAAAGGCATGAAGAAAGAGGAGCTATCAAGAATTACGGAAGCGTTCTATATGGTAGATAAATCGAGAGCCAGAGAACAGGGAGGCGCCGGATTAGGACTAGCCATTTGCTCTGAGATTATGAAGAGGCACCATGGGCGGATGGACTTTGACAGTGAAGAGGGAAAAGGCACCACGGTTCATTTGTATTTTAAGGAGTGTGTAGAATGAAAGCAGCGATCAAATATATCTTAATGGTGCTTGTAACGGTTAATATCTCTTTGCTCTGCCTATTTTTACCAGCTCGATTTGCCTCGTGGAAGGATCAACAAACCATCGGAGAAGTCAGTTTAGAAACCATCGAGGAGACTAACATTGATTTTTATCAAGAAATGACGATATTTGATAAACTATCGATATACTTAAATCCAACCAGCTTCTCTAACATAATAGAGAATGATCAAAGCAAGTTTGAGTTAAAAGATCAAGTAATCAATAAACTAATAGATGAATTAGAGAAACTTCAGGAATTAGGAATTATCTCTTTAGAAAAGGAAGACTTAGATGATAATAAAAATTTAGTCGATATTCAAATGAAATTTGTAGTAAGTTCCGACGACCCTTCAAAATCCATGATTGTATGGGATATTACATTTCTCGATAAAAATAATTATATCAATGTTCAGATGGATGATGATACCGGAATGATATTGTCGTTGGCATCAAAGCGAGTAGCACAAAGCGCTGAAGCTAGTAATTATAATACTTTAATAACGAATATCGGCACCTATTATGGTTTTACAAAAGCTACTTATAAAGAACTAACGGATGCTTTTCCCTTACCGACTTACTACAGTAAGGGCATTCCGGTAGTATATGAAGATGGGCAAAATAAATTAAGTGTTATTTTATATTTATATGATAAAAGCTTTTATATGATATTAAATGAAAAGAAATATAATGATAAATAGGATGATGGAACTGATGCAAAAGCAACAGTTCCTTTTTTTATTCAATTATGATGTAACTATGATGCAGAAGGCTGATAATCTTTCTATATAAAAGAGAGAAAGATCAGAAAGGAGCTTTATATGAAACCACGTCATGTAACAAAGCTAGCTGTGTTAGCTGCCATAGTTACCATAAGTACAACCGCATGTCAGCCTACACCCCAGGAGGAGAGTATTAAACAAAAAGGAAATCTGGAAGAAGTCATTCAAGATAATACAAAGGAGGAAGGGGAGTCTGGTGAGGAAAGCGTTAGTATAAAAGATGCCGTAAAAGCAGGGGATAACAGTAAATTTGATTTAAAGTCAACCAATGGAAAACTGGAAATTCAGGTTGATGCATCCATAATAATACCGGAGGTTTCAAAAGTACCGGTTTATGAGATGGTACGACAGGATTATACTGAGGAGGATATCGTTACCTTAAGCAAAATATTCTTTAAAGACAAACAACTCTATAAAATACGTACGTTGGAAGACTATACAAAGGATGAATTATTAACGGAAATAGAAAAAGTTCAGGAATGGAAAAAGCAAGCGGAAGAATCTAATCAAACGAAGGATTCCGAAGTGAAAGCAGGTGCTGCTGATAAATTTGATTCTTACATACAAACCCTGCAAGATTTAATCCCCAAAGCACCGGATACTGTTGAAAGAAAACCAATCACTGATAATATATTTTCGGACACCGGTTTTTCGTTTCTCGAGTTTTCCGGAGAAGCCGAGCTTGAACATGGAGTTGGTAGTATCTATATTCAAAAAGGAGATTCCTACTGCGCAGCGGGATTTTATCTGACGACACCGGATGGCTATGAAGCTTATACAAGAAGCAATATCATAGATATGGATGGAGCGGAATTTGCTGATATGGACAATACCTGTAAGTACAGCGAGGAAGAAGCCATTCAGATGACATCTGATATTATAAAGCAATTGGGTAAAGAAAACGACTATAAGCTCTATTCAGTAGAGCCGGTGGCAAATGGTCTTCCTTCCATGGGAAAAACGACGAGCTATTCTGGTTATCAGATTCGTTTCAGCAGGTCCATCGATGGAATCATGGAAACCTATGATATTTACAATGGTACGGATTCAGAGGAAGAGATCAATTATATGCCCTACGGTTTTGAACGGATTACTTTTATGGTTACTGATCATGGAATTAAGAACTTTAGTTGGGAATCACCGATGAAACCGGGAAAAGCAGTAGCAGAGAATGTAAGTCTGTTGGAATACCAGAGAATAGAAGATATTTTTAAAAACCAGGTCTTAATTAAATATGCTGATATTGAAGAGCCAACTCTAATCCATGTAAAGGAAATCCGTTTTGGGTTTATGAGAGTGAAAAATAAGGAGGAAGATGACTATACCTTAGTTCCAACTTGGGATTATATCAGTGATTTATACGGTGAGTCCAGTATTCTTACGATTAATGCGATCGATGGAAGTATCCTCGACAGGAGATATGGATATTGATGAAAGGAGGATGATTCCTATGATTCGATCAGAACTGGAACGGGGAATTATGTCTTACCGATTTTTCCTTTGTATCCTTGGAGCCATTGTAATTGTGGTTCTGGGAGCTTGGGATGGTCTATTCTTGTCGGAGGATGCGTTAAAAACCTCACTTCAGGAAGGGTATCACTTATCTTTATTAAAGAAAGCATTGCAGGGAGAAAGTATTGTATTTGCGTTGCCACTACTTAGTACCATACCCTACAGCGGAATGTTTTTGGAGGAGTATCAGTCAAGATTTCAAAGGATTCATGTTACCAGAAGTACTCGTATGAACTATGTGGCTTCGAAGGTAATAACAACAGGAGTCTGTGGAGGGTTTGGTGTATTTACGGGAATTCTTTTCATAACAGGTATTCTAAAACTGGTTTATCAGCCGCTGGAAAGTAAAGCTACGGAAGCATCCACACTACTTTTCTATCAGGTGTTTAGTCTTGCCTTGATTGTTTCCTTAATGGGAGCACTCTGGGCAAGCCTTGGTGCTTTTCTTGGGGTAGTATGTTCCAGTACCTATATGACCTACGGTGGACCATTTTTAACATCATACCTCTGTATCATTCTGACAACTAGGTATCTTAAGGGGCTATTTGTATTAAATCCAAGAGAATGGCTGCTCCAGGATCACTATGCTGGAGCTAATTCTATCGGTATCATTGTATTTTTACTCATCTTATATACCATTGTTCAACTTCTGGAGGGAATTGCTATATGGAAAAAAATAGAGTGCATATAAAGGATGCGATCGGTAACAGTCTTGTTATTGATCCTCGTTCAAACTCCAATAACCGTTATAACTGTCAAACTCTGAAAATTCTGCAGGTTTGTAATTATCATTTTAGCAGATGGAGAAAGAATAAGAGAATTATTCTATCCTTCTTTCTTGCAGGGATTATGAGTTTTTTATTAACGGAGAAGGTAATGAATTTCAGTATGGAACAAGGTACTACGATACAATTATTTGAACCTTTTCTGTGGGTATTTGGTGACCCGACCTCAATTCTTCTCAGTGCTCTGATTACCATGCTGCTCTTTGCTGATTTACCACTCTTAGACGGAGCAGTTCCGTATTATCTTATACGTATTCCGGTTAGAGTATGGATTTTAGGGCAGCTTTTATATATTATAATAGCCACATTTCTCTATACATCCTTTATATTACTTACAACAATAGTATTCTGTTATCGCAACGCCTTTGTCGGAAATATATGGAGTCCGACTGCTGCACTTCTTGGGTATTCCAAATTAGGTGAAAAGATAGCGGTACCGGCTATGTTAAAGACCTTCGAGATGTCGAAGCCCTATGAGTGCCTGTTATCTGTATTCTTTTTATTGCTGCTTTATGTCTTGGTATCCGTGTTATGCATGTTTCTGGCATCGATACGAAAAGGGCAACTGGCTGGTATCATCAGTTCCTTTGTCTTTCACATGTTCGGTCTTTTACTTAATCCGGATTGGATTGGTGTAACTTTTCATCTAACAGGAAAGATGGAATATCTGGCAAATGTAATCTGTGGCTGGGTATCCCCCCTTCGGCAGGTAACTTATCACCGACACAATTTTGGTTACGACCTTCTTCCGAGGCTAAGGGATACGTATCTAATCTTTGGAGCAGTGATATTTATTCTCATTGTTTTTATCACATACAGCATGAAGAGGTATCAGTTTAATTTCTTAGGAACAATGGAGGAATAGCATGGAAAATATCATGATAAAGGTAGATCAGGTGAGTAAATCCTTTGGTGAGGATATGGTACTTAAGGAAGTGAGCTGTTCCTTTGAAGAGGGAAGAGTGTATGGAATTATTGGTAACAATGGATCAGGAAAAACAGTATTATTTAAATGCATTTGCGGATTTATGAAGCCGGATCAGGGGCTAATTGAAGTAAACCATAAAAGAATTGGGAAAGAAACCGATTTTCCCGAGGATATTGGAATTATCATTGAAACTCCAGGTTTCTTACCTCATATGACAGGTTTTCGCAATCTGCAGATTTTGGCATCCTTACGAAGAAAAATTGGAAAAAATGAGATTATACGTATCTTAGAACAGGTGGGTTTAGATCCTAAGCTAAAAAAACCAGTATGTAAATATTCCTTAGGAATGCGGCAGCGTTTGGGTATTGCGCAAGCAATTATGGAAGACCCTAAGGTGTTAATTCTGGATGAACCCTTCAATGGACTAGATAAACATGGAGTACAGCATATCAGATCAATCATACTGGAGTTAAAGCAGCAAGGGAAAACGATTCTGCTCGCCAGTCATAATAAAGACGATATTAAGATATTGTGTGATGAAGTATACGAGATGGATGGGGGAATCATGAAAGAGGTGATGGAAGATGAGCAATAAAATAAAATGGTTGTTACATAAAATCCTGATCGTTATCTTAATTCTTTCTTCGATGGCGAACTTCCTTTCCCACACAAGAGTAACAGCAGCATCAGGAGGTCTGATCATTGATACAGAAAACATTTATCCTAATATGAATGCTCCATATCAGGATGGTTATAATCCGAAGGTTGAGGATAATAAAGCAATGATTGTTCTTCCCTTGTATCAGGATGGAGTTCAGGTCATTCAAGGAGAACAGATTACAGCTTCCGTTGAGTACGGAGCAACAACGGATACTCCTTTTGTAGTAAAGCAATATGAGAAGAAGATATCATCAATCGCAGTCCCTCTGACAGAAGGACAGATGAAGATGGTATATTTGGTTAATTTTGATTTGGATTTGAAAGAAAATCGAAAGAATGGTACCTATCCTGTAAATATAAGAATACATTACAAAAAACTTAACATTGAATCTGCTACCGGTCCTCTGTATATCGAAGTGGAGCAGGTTTTTACCACCTATATTGTCATCAATGATGGAGTTGATCCTAATGGAAATACAAATCAACCTCAGGAACCGGTAACGATTCTACTGGAACATTGCCAGATCAACCCTGAGATCGTTGGACCTGGGGAGACATTTCAAGTTACTGCACAGATTAAGAATAAAAGTAAAACAAAACCGATCTCAAACATCAAAGTAAGTTATGAGAATGCAGAAGGAACCTTTCTACCTACTACAAATCTTGGGACACTTTACTTGGAGCGGATTGAGGCGGAGCAATCGGTATCCGTGGAATTTAGTATGAAAGCAGCCTCTACTTTTACCATAAACCAGCCCAAGATATTGTTGACGATTGAATATGAAGATGATAAAGGTACGAAATATACGGATACGGAAAGCATCTATGTTGCTATACAGAATCAAGAAGAAGAGCCACCAGGTGAAATTCCGGCGAATATCTTTGAAATTGAGACTAAGTATACTTATGAAGGAATGGAAACTCCTTATGAAGAAGGATATGTACCTGTTATAAAAAATGATAAGGCAACAGTGATTTTACCCCTTATTTCTTTGCTGGATGAGAAAGATAAAATGAAAGATCTTACGGCATCCGTTGAATTTGGAGAATTACACAATAAAGTATTCCAAATGAAGACCTATGAGAGAAAATTTAGTTTAAAAAGTTTAGACACCAAAGAAGGTGGGAAACAGTCCGTCTATGGGATACGCTTTGAATTGGATTTACAGAAGGAACGAATGAACGGAGTATATCCTGTTACCATCTCGGTTCGGGGAGAAGCAGAAGGTCAGATGAGAGAACAAAGGTTTACAATCTACGTTATTATAGAGGATGGGCTTGATCCGGAAGACGAAGAGGAAGAAGAGGAGCCAAGTCCCTTAACGCCAAAAATCATCTTAAAAGCGTGTGACATAACCCC
>JAQZBN010000027.1 GCA_029238935.1 Herbinix sp. | reverse complement strand
TCAATATGGGTATTGCCTATCATATAATACTTCGTATTATGATACTCTGTATCGTGATACTTCATATCGTGGAGCATCGTATCTTGAAACTTTGTATCATCGAATTTCGTATCATTGAACTCCGTATCATTGAACTTCGTATCATTGAACTTCGTATCATTGAACTTTTCATCCTCGAACTTCGTATTATTGAATTTCGTATCATCCAATTTGGTATCATTGAACTTCGTATCGTGGAACTTCGTATCATTCGAGCTTTGTTTCATTATGTACCTCCCATCAGATTAATTATTTGCTTACAAATTCTATCTATAAATTGCTAATTTTATTAATTTTACAGTCACTTTCTTTCTTTATATTTCACATTTACATTCATTCCCTGAAATTTTGATTGAAAAAAGGCAGCCTGTAAACAGACTGCCTTTTCAATACACGTTGCTAATTTGCTGTTACACAACTATTTTATGTCACATGGGTCTTGCCACTTGTTATTCACCAAAGATGAATTTTTCTTCTTCAATCTTAGCTACGATCTTATCCTGCGCTGTATTTAACGCTGCAGTTACATCTGTTGCTGTATAATTCTTAACGATGGAGTCAACTGCTTCACCCATGAAGGTACCTGCGTTTGGAGCATAGATATGTCTACGAGTACCATAAGTATTGTTCATAAGAGCAAGAGTTTCTGTCCAGCCTACAGAAGATGCCATCGCAGGATTTTCATTTGCTTCGACGGAACACATAACATCTTTTTGTTCCTGTGCCCAGATCGCTGCACCTTCAGTTGCCATGAATTCAGCTAAAAGAGTAGACTCTTTTGGATTTGGTGCTCCATAAGGCACTGTACATACGAAACCGCCGCCCCATGCTGCCGGTTCGCCTGTAGGGTTAGAAGGTCCTGCTGGGTAAGGGAATACGCCGTAATCAATCTGTGCCTCTGCATTGTAGGTTTCAATAGTTGCAATGTAGTTACAGGTCTGACCAATCATTGCTACTTTCTTAGAAAGGAATAAGTCCTGAGCACCACCAGCATTTGCTGCCATTGTTGCTTGTAATAAATCCATTCCGTACATATCAGCATAAACTTTCATATGTTCTAATGTTTCAATATTTTCTTTTCTGTTTGCCATCGGAACATTAGGATTGAAGTTATCATCCCACAATCCACCGCCATTGTTAATTGCTAAAGTGTCAAAACCAAAGTTACCAAGTACAGGATTGAAAGCTAACATATAGTCGCCGGTACCTTGAAATTTAGCATCCAGGGTCTTACAGGCATTGATCATATCATCCCAAGTTTTGATATCTTCCACTTTTACGCCTGCATCAGCAAACATCGTCTTATTATAGTAAACCAAACGAGTATCTGTATTAAATGGTACTGCATATACTCTATCTTCCCATTTAACCATATCCCAGTATTTATCATAGAATTTTTCTTCAATACCAGGTGTTAAGTAATCTGTGATATCAGCTGCCTGATTACGCATAGCCTTAACATTGGTAGCTTCAATTGCAGAAACTACAACGTTAGCAGGGTTTCCAGCAGTTACAGAAGCAATCATCTTAGTTTCAATATCATCGAAAGGTACATAAACATATTCCACTGAGATACCTTGATCTGCATATTTCTCGTTGAATTTCTCAACGATCTTATTAATGGTAGGACGGCGTTGCTCAGATCCCCAATGAGCCCACAAACGTAATTTTACTGGTTCCCCTGATGTCTCTTCCTCTGCTGCCGGAGTTGCTTCTGCTGTGTCATCCGTGTCATCAGCAACAACTGCTTCCGTTGGTGTTACATCTGTTGTTCCAGAAGTTTCGTCCTCTTTGTCAGTTTTTCCACAGCCAACCAATGATGTAGCCATCATAGCCATACATAAAACTAACATTAAAATACTTTTAATCTTTTTCATGAAATACTTCCTCCTTTTTTGTAAGAAAAACTTAAATCTTTTATTTAAAGTATTTTCTTTTTGATATTTCTATTTTATACCTGCCAATGTGGTATGTCAATAAAAATATTCATTTTTTATCAATTATTTTCACCATTTTTCACATTCTTTTAAATTAATGCTACAATGAGTGATTGTATTTTTCACAAGAGACTAGCCTTTTACGCCACCAATTGCAACACTTTGAATAATATACTTCTGCATAAAGAAGTAGATTATAACCGTTGGAATTAATACAATCAGGGACGCAGCCATAAATTTCTGCCATTCAACTCCAGCTGTTCCACGGAACGTACGAAGTCCCAACTGCAAGGTATAGAGCTTTTCATCGTTTAAATAAAGCATCGGTCCAAAATAGTCATTCCATCTTCCATTGAACGTAAATACAGCGATGGTAGTAAGCACCGGCCTTGTTAACGGAACATAGATCTTGGTTAAAATCTTCATTTCTCCTGCACCTTCGATTTTCGCTGCGTCTGAATAAGCTGAATTAATTCCCATAAACGCCTGTCTAAGCAGGAATATATTATATGCACCACCGGTAAATGCCGGAATAGTCAAAGGTAAATATGTACCAACCCAGCCAATCTTTGAAAAGAGCACGTAGGAAGGTATCATGGTAACCATACCCGGTATCATCATCGTTCCCAGAACACATAGAAAGATTGCATCTTTTCCTTTAAAATTCAATTTTGCAAATCCATATGCAACCAATGTATTCGATAGCAAAGTACCAATCAAACCAATCACGGTTAGGTAAATTGTATTTTTTAAATAAATATCAAATGGAGCTGAATTCCACGCCTTAGCAAAGTTATCCCAACGCCAGTCCCAAGGGATCAAGGATTGATTAATCATTACCTCAGCATCGGATTTTAAAGCAGTTGAAAGCATCCATATCAAAGGATATAAGACCAAAACCGATCCAAGAAGTAAAGTTACCGTTCCAATCGTACCTGTAATTGCTTGGCGAAAACGAATGGATTCCGAAAGCTTAACACCATTTTTATTTTTCTTCATTACTTGAGTTGAGTCTTTCATTTCTTATCCGAACCTCCTTCATAATAAACCCATTTTCTAGAGCCTATCATTTGAATTACCGTAAATAACATGATAATGACAAATAATATCCATGCCATTGCACTAGCTTTACCCATTTGTTGATCTGCCATTGCGGTATTAAACAAATATAAATTATAGAATAGCAATGAGTTATTAGGACCTCCGGTACCATTAGCCATAATATATGCTGAGTCAAAAACTTGGAAAGCACCGCTAATACCTGTTACCATTACGAAAAATAATGTAGGAGAAATCATAGGTAATGTAATCTTAAAGAATTTGCTGAAACCGGTTGCTCCATCGATAGAACCTGCTTCATATAATTCCTGTGGCACTGACTGTAATGCGGATAAGAGAATAACGGTACTTCCACCTACTCCCCAAATTTTCATAAGTACCAGTGCAGGTTTTGTCCACTGTGCATCATACAACCAGGCAGGCCCATGGATACCAAATATCTGAAGAAAGTTATTCAATAAACCTGCATTCGGATCAAGCACCCACTGCCATAACAGAAATACTGCTACTCCCGATAAAACAGAGGGCAAATAATAAACAGTACGGAAAAATCTCAAGCCTTTTATGTGGTTCATATTCATCAAAAGAGCAAGTATCATTGCAACAATGATGGCCAAAGGAACACTGACGATTACATACCAACCGGTATTATATAAACTCTTCCAAAAATAATCATCAGCAGTAAATAACTTAATAAAATTATTTAAGCCATACCATTTCTGGACTGCAGTAATATTGTAATATGTAAAAGACGAAAAAAACGAAAAAATCAAAGGCAATCCGGTAAATGCGATAAAACCAATAATGTAAGGTGATATGAAAGCATAACCTTTGATGTTCTCTATCTTCTGAGAACGACTCATCTTCGTGTAGAGTCCTTTCTCTATCATTAATCTTCTACGATAAAACTTACCCAATAAAAATTGTACCAATCCGATAACGGTAAATACAATAGCTCCTGCTGGATACTCATACTGTATTCCCATCTTCTCATAACCCAGTTCCATTACTGAGGAGTTTGCTCCATAAACAACAGCCATTATCATGACATTCGTTATTAGATTAAGAACTGAAAATATCATTACAAACATGAGCCCTTTTGCTTTTGTAGCAGGACGATTTGAAAACATAAGTATCGCAAAGATCAGCTGTGCTACGAGAAATATTCCTACCAGATAGCCGCAGAAGATAAGAATCGCATTGCTTGCGAAAAACTCCCTAATATCCGGATAGGAAGATACAAATAATTTGTCTACCTTCATGGTGTTATTCAAGAAATGTAAATACGACCACTCTTTGATTTGAGGAAGAAATTTCATTGGATTCATTCCCGGGATGAATAAAAAGAAGAACGTTATCAATGCTAAACCTGCAATGATATAAGCAAAAACTTTTAAGTACTTTTTTTCTACATTGTTCGTTTTCATTATCTATACTCCTTTACATCTAATATATTATGATGCGATTGGTACTTAACCATACCTTACCTGTGTTCGTGGATTAGCAGCATCATTTCAATCATTGTTCATCTTATGCCTCCTTCTTTCTGTTCAAGCAACAACTTTTTCATTTATTTTCATCTTCTATCACATTTTTTCAATCCTAAGCTTTATAATACATGAAACATATGATTAAGTCAATAGTTTTATAGCAATATATTATAATATAGATGGTATTTCATTTTCATAATTGTAAATAATATATAAATTTACCGACTATAAAGGTTATGTCGATATTTTTCAATTTATTTCATATTAATTCATTTATGTTTACAAAAAGGTAAATATGAGCTATAATCAAGCTAAATCAGATTTCTATCAGCATACATCCGAAGCTTTATTGAATAATAAACCACATTTTTTCATCTCGTTTCACAAGAAATATCATAAAACTCAATTGGAGGTATCAATATGATCCCAGCAATCAGACAGCAAACCATTCTTGATTTGCTTGCCGAACATGATACGATATATATGGAATTTTTATCCGATTACTTAGGGATTTCCCTGTCTACCTTACGAAGAGATCTCAGGGAATTAGAAAGCTTCGGAAAAGTCTCCCTATTACACGGGGGTGGCGTCCAGCTTAATAGAAAAAGCACAGAGTTAAGTATTACGGCGAAGTTAACTATGAATAAAGAGGCTAAGAATAAAATCGCTCTAAAAGCAAGTACTTATGTGCAGGATAATGATGTCATCTTCTTAGACCCCTCCAGTACCACGCTACAGATGATTCCCCATCTTGTAAATCGAAATATTACGGTAATTACCAACGGAATTTACCATATTAATCAATTGGCAGCCCATAATATTTCAGGAATTATGATTGGTGGCAACATCAAGCAGTCTACGAATTCCTGCATTGGCCCACTAGCGGAAGCCTCCTTAACTCAATTGAACTTCAACAAATGTTTTCTCGGTTCCAATGGTTTTAGTAAAAAATCCGGAATCACAAATCATGATATCAATGAATATACAATCAAAAAAATTGCAATGGATAAGTCCTCCGTATCTTATTTTCTATTGGATTCTGCCAAATATAACGTCGTAACCATGATTAAGGTTGCTTCACTCAGCGATCCCAATATTATAATTGAAAAGGAAATTCCTGAATTAAGTGACCTTAATAATATTATTATCGCTTAAAGCTATGGTTTCTCTTTCAACAAAAACGGATACTTGACATGTATGCTCCAATTTGTTAACTCGGATGTATACACTAAAGTATCCGTCTATTTTTATTACATCTTTTCTACTGTCTTTCTTACTTCTATTCTTATCACCCGCTCGATGTATTAAACTAATCCCTTTCACTAGAACGATATGCATTTCATCGATTACCACACATTATCCTTCGCAAAAGTCACCTGATAAGTATGAACTTCCCAAGGTTTTAAGGTAACAGTGAAACCATCTTCCAAGGTATTCGAAAGTTTCTCATTACATCTCTCCTGATGATTTGTCCGTTCCACGGTATCCAATCGATTATAAGGAAAATGTAACGTTATATCCCCTTCATATCCTCCTGTTTCCTGTAAACGAATTATTAAACCCATTCCATTCCTGGAACCTCGAATGGTTGATACAACAATGTGGTCTGAATCAGCAAAAAACAGTTGCGCTTCCATTCCCTCCTGATAAATCTTTGGTATCTCTGTTCGAAATTCCTGATAACTCATTCGATGCGCAATGATTCCTTGACGTTTCAGTATTCCAAACCGATAAGCCTTTTCATATGGAATTGAAGATTCGGAGGTTATCCCATATCGAAAACAAATTTGTCCCCCCTGTTTCCCAAGATAATTCACTCTCCAATAGTTGTTCATCACGTAGGAAAAGATACGATTGCCCCTGGTTTCTATTTCACTACTCCATTTTCCCTGTACCGGGGAACCTACGGTAAATAAGAATGCATCCGGTGACGCAATCTGGATATCACACTCATTTGACTGCATCAGGATGGAGGTTTGCAATGGCATCCATTCTTTGCAAGCTCCCGGCAAGGTTTTCTTATACCAGTCTACCCATCCAATCTGACTATCGGATAAAACATTGGACAAGGTAGGGAGATCAAAAGGAAAATCAACATAGACTGCCTCCAACTGATCGGTTTCCTCCTTATCATAACAGTACTCCATCCATAAACTTTTTTCCTTTTTTGGAAGAGTATAGGTAACCGTAATCGCGCCTAATACTGCTGTTCCTTTGATCTTAACACAAGTTCCTAGTTCTAATTCCGTTAAAATAGTTTCACTAGGGAAAAAACAGGGTTGTACCTTCGCTCCTGTCTTCTTAAGCTCGGGTCGGTTGCCAAGTAAGGTGGTTCCCTCTCCCCCCTTTGCATATAGAATCTGGCCCAAAGTATTTCCCTGAGTCAATTCTTTCTGTAATTCTTTATCATAAAGCGATTGCACACATCCAGTTACTGTATTTATGGAAGCTTTGTAGTAATTATTTTCAATTTCAACCAGTTCCTTATCTACTATATTGCTAATTTTCCTGCCGCCTTGATCCATCGGTTTTCTTTTCCTTAATACATATCTTCGATAGGAGAACGAATTCAATGAATCCACCCAGATACCTGCCAACACCTGAGTCGTAGTTCTGCTGATTTCTACCCAGGTAGTCTCTGACCCATCAGGATTTATTATCGTTTCATCTATCGAAAATTCCACGGTAACCATCCCCCATACCGGAAAGCTATAGGGATTGTATACTACTACTTCTCTGGCTCCATTATTCCACATAAGACTAATTTTCGCAGTTGCCTGAATAAGTAATCTATTTTTCCAATGTACTGCTTGATCCGCCATATGTTTTTTTACAGCCCATTGATCCTGCTGTAAAATAGCCTTGGGATCATTTCCAGAGAGAAAGGCACCCCAAGTATGTTCCTCATATAATAAGACTTGCTTCCATGCCTCATTATAATGCTCCAAAGGAAACTTTAAGTTTGTGGAATGAAGCATTGCCAGAGAATCTAGTATTTCAGCACAGCGTATCCCCTCTTCTGCATTTCTTACAGCGAACGTCTCTTTGACACTGGAAGCAGCACCATCCTCCCAATATGCCCCTTCATCGCCCTCGTATTCGTCAAATGAATTAGAAAACTTCATTATATAATCAAAAAAGGAACTTCCATTGGATGGAATTAATTCTGGATAAACTACTTTTTCCTTCCACTCTGATAAAAATTTCGCCGATCTAGTATCCAAGTCTGTGTTATCTGCTTCCTGTCCGTATAGGATTACCGCATCAGGAGCATAATCATCCCTCTCATAATCCATTAGCCATAATTCTAATCCTCGCTCTGCTGCTTCGTAAGATGCAGGCGAACCGCAAACCTTCTTCAATTCACAGTACATCCGAGCTAGCCAAGTTAAAATCCTGCTGCCGTCTGGTGACTTCCACCAGAACGGACTATGTCTATGCAGTTCCCCATTGAAGCGAAAAGGTCCTCTATCCTGGTTATCTGCATGAAGAAGGTATTTTACACCGGAACCGGCTAGGACTGATGGGTAAGAGCCGGTAGCTGAAGCCACATCTACAATATCGGATCGATCTGCAAATAGTCCATACAGTTCTAAAATGCGATTGGTAAAGTCACCATTATGAATCAATGCTTCCAAGGATGGAAGTTGTGTTAGAAGATCAGCGTAATTCCATGGTATACCGAATTTACCGGAAGCAATTGCTTCCATAAGCTCCTCTTTTCGATCCATACTACGGGAATTTAAATACTCTTCCAAATGCCAGGTTACATCAATGATATAAGCAAAATTCTCCTTATACTCCCCTTTCAGTAAGTCCAATGCTGTATCAATATTACGACACATACGTTCTGCCACTTCCCACTGCCTATGGGTATATCCAATATCTGTATGAGCATGAGGTGTAGTGTATACTTTCCACTTTCTTTTCCTTTGAAATGTTCCTCTTAGCTTCAAATCTCCATTCATTTCATACCGGACAATTCCTTCCCCATCCGGTAAACAAAACGGAATACGAACTTGCCCAAAGGGTGGTGTGGGAACGGAATATGGTATGGTCATTTCGCCATTATCCCAAGAAAAATGCATTGAACCCTGCAACATTTCATCTCTTGAATTTATGTTTTGAATTCGAAGCGAACATTTCTCCACCAGATTGCCACTTTCATCATGATAATAAATCACGCTGGGTAATATTTTATGTACACATGCTTCCGGTTTTTCCGTAGTACTCCTTAGCTCCAATGCACCATAATGAAAACCACAGGCATCCGCCATACGGTCAAGTCTAAGTACAGCCTGCTCATTCTCTATGCGTTCCACAGGTTTATCATCCTGTGCGATAATTGTGATCACATTATTCCCAAGTCTCAGATATTGTTCCGGTATATAAGTCCAGGAATCTTCACGGTTATAAATAGATGCATGCAGTGCATGAGCAGGTTTAATTTCTTTCTCCTTTGATGGAACCGGATTAGGGTAATACATACCTTGAATACCATTTACATCAATAATTACATCAGGAAATCGGGGTGTCGATACGATATAAGCCATGTATAAATACATAGCAGAAGTATTCTTTAATTCAAAGTTTATACTGTATTCAAAACTTTTATATTGACCATCCGGGTCGGCCGGGGAGACATGGAAAGATGGCCATCCCTCTACAATATGTTCTATTACTGAGAAGTTTTTTGATGGCATCGGAGTACGAAAGGTATCCGTTAGCTCTTCCATTTCCCTTATCTTCCATATCATCTCTTCTCCGTTTTCCATCTGCATAACTGCTCCCTTCTTCCTAATAAGATCATTACTTTGATTATTTTTACGTTCGATTATTCCTAAAAATGAACCTTAATTCGTTTTATAAATTAATATTTTTACTATACACGAAATTCTCCAGGGAGATCCTTTTTCCACGAATACATGTGCTATCCGATGTTATATGGACAGTCCTTTGTTCCATCGGCATAAGACTAAAATAATTCTTATCAAAATATATAAAATCCTGTTCCGGCAAAGGTTCATTACTGGTAAGAAACAGAAATAATGCAGCTTCACGACCGTTATTTTGTATAATAATAGCATCCTTTTCCATGGTAAATGTAAGCTCAGGTCTTGGTAAATCAAATACTCCTCTTAAGTCCTTTCTCTTGGTAAACAGATATTCATTTTCAGCAAGACATACCCCATTCTTGTCGATTACCTTTAGTCTCAACAGGATCAATTCCGTTGGTAGTTCTATTGTTGGCACTGACACCTTAGTTATATCAGAAGTTGAATTCTCTGGTACACTGATTGGTTCTAGCGTCTTTCTCACCACAGTTCCATCGGATCCCACAACTTCACAACAGAAGGACAGACTTACAATTCTTTCGATTTCTTCTGCTGTAAGAGAAGTCGTAATATGGATCGTTGCAGACAATTCTGATTGATCAAATAGGGTAGGCGACTCAAAGGAAGCCGATATCAGGATAGAACCATAACTATTTTTAACCCCATAATACGCAGGTTTGGGATTGGCATAATAATCAAGACTGGAGGTGCAGTAATTATTGGGATAGGGTTCATTAAACTGCCATGGAAAGGTCCCACTGTTCTGGAAAGCTCTTCTTCGATTACACTCTATTGCGTACTTTAATCCTTCGTATTGAAGGTATTGGCTGGCTCTTCGAATCTCCTCAATCGTAGACAATCCGCCAAAGACTTCCTGCACCAAAGGTTCGTTGATCCACCAAGATCCTCTATGAAAATAGATCTCATTTTCCTTATTAGCAGGTAACATATGCTCCTTACTGATTGATTTTTCTAAGGTATTCCGGTTCGTCATTCCCTCTACTCCAAATTCGCTGTGAAGCAGGGAGGTTCCTCGATTATATAACTCGCAATGTTTATGCAGCCCCTGATGTTCCCAAGGCCCGTGAACATCCCACAGCATATCGGGCTGTTCTATTATATTCGTAAGACTATTACTAAAAACTCCTCCCGAGGGCGAGGATGGAAGCCATCTTCGTCCAGGATCCAGCCGCTTAACGACCTCTTGTAACCGTCCGATTAAAGGATCGGAATTGTCAACCGGATTACCCTCCCAGTCAGAGAGTTCATTCCCACCACACCATATAGCCAAAGAGGTATGATTCCGTTTCCTCTTAATAATAATTTCTGCCTGAGCAAGGAGCATCTCCATAAATTCAGTGTTTTCCGGCGGCTTATTATCTATTCCAGAACTGGACTGAATAAACTCCTGCCAGACTAATATACCATTCTCAGCACAAACTTCATAAAAGGAGTCCTTTTCAATGAGTCCACCTCCCCAGACACGAAAGATGACTACCTGGGCATCCTTAGCTAATTTAATAAGGCGCTTTAATTTCTCCGGTCGTTCCACCCCATACATTGCATCCATGGGTACCCAGTTATAACCGTTCATGTAGATTTTACGCCCATTTACCTTTAGCACAAATGGAGATGCTTGGGGGTTACACCGCTCATTTTTTTCAAATTCAATGTTCCGAATTCCATATTTCAAAGTTTTCTCATCCGAAACATTCCCAGACAGATCGAATAAGGTTATTGTAATTTCATACTGGTGCGGTTTTCCATAACCATTGGGCTGCCATAGCCTCGGATGATCAATCACTGCCTGTATCCTCGTTACGGGGGGTATACTTGGAACCAAATAAGACTTAGAATTGATCTCCAACTTCAAATTCCCAATATTAGCTCCACTGGTTTCAATTTCTGCTGTAATCGTAGCTTGCTCATAATTCATGGCTAATTCAGCATTTAAATAAATGTCCTTAATCATCGCCTGCCCTGTTATCTTAAGATAAACATTGTCCCATATTCCCTGATGTATCATACGAGGGCAAAAATCCCACCAGTAATTCATACGGGTTTTATGAGTTCGAACTAAGGAGGTTCTACCTACCTGTGGTTGTTCCTTAGGAGCTGCTTCAATAACAACTGCCAATAAATTTTCCTTACTTTCATCTAGTAGATCTGTAATATCATTGGAAAACGGAAGAAACATGCCCTCCTGTTTACCGATCATTCTTCCATTCAGATAGATTTCGGAACAATAATCAATACCATCAAAGCATAAGGTCACTTTCCTTCCTTCTATCTTTGTCGGTGTCGGAAAACTCTTACGATAGACCCAGGTTCTTTCCGGTACCCATTCTGCTAATTTTGAATTTAGTTCATAATGAGGATCCGCTATTTTACCTGATTTCCACAGATCATTCAGCACAGACCCCGGAACTGTAGCCGGATACCACCACCGAATATCTTTAGTATCTGGTTTTTCCGAATTACGCCATACCCAATCCAGTCCTACAAACTCTTTCATTAACCAGTCGTTCCCATTTAAACTTATCTGTCTCAATATTATCTTCCTCCTAAATCTATCGAAAACGCTTTCCTCCAATGTAAACCTGCTCCAGATCTATTTCCTTTGAAACCACTAAAAAATCTGCTCTTAACCCCACCTTAATCTCACCAACTTCATGTTCCTTCCGTATTGCCCTGGCAGGATTTTTCGATGCTGCTATAATAGCATCTTCCAATGGTAATCCAAAGGAAACCACATTTTTAACCTCTTCTAGGAGATTTGTTGTTGAACCTGCAATCGTTCCGTCCATTAACGTAGCTTTCCTTTGGTTTACAAAAACCTTTAGTCCACCAAGTTCATATTCACCCGCTCCCAATCCGGCTGCACTCATGGAATCTGATATCATAACAATTCTCTCTCCAATTAAGCGAAACATCATTCGTATTACGGAAGGGTGAACATGAATACCCTCACAGATTAATTCCGCATTCACAGGATAATCTACTACCATCCCAATCATACCGGGTTCCCTGTGATGCAAGCTGTTCATAGCGTTAAACAAATGAGTTACATGGGTAGCTCCTGCATTCACTGCTTCACAAGCAGTATCATATCCAGCACTGGTATGTGCCAAAGAAATCGTCTTTTTCTTACTGTACTCTTTGATAAATTCCATAGCCCCGGGAAGATTTGGATCCAGATCTAAAAGTCTTATATTTCCGCCGGATAGAGTATCCAACTCTTCAAACTTAGGTTGATCTATGGGCAACAGATATTGTTCGTCATGGCATCCCTTTCGATCAGGTCCCAAAAATGGTCCTTCCAAATTAATCCCTAATATTCTGCTGCCGGGGTAATTTGCTTCTATTGCAGTTCGATTATTTTGCATAATTTGTTTAAGCTTATGAAATTCCATTGTCATCGTAGTTGCAAGGATAGATGTTACACCATTCTCAGCATACGAGACGCACATCTTTGCTATTTCCTCAGGGGTCGCAGTGGAAAAATCATATCCCGCTCTTCCATGGGTATGTACATCAATAAATCCCGGCAGAAGTAAAGATCCTTTCATAGAGATCTCATCGTCACCGTATAGTTTATCTGCGATGTTCACGATCTTATCCCCTTGAATTTCAACATCTAGTTCTTGAAATTTGGAGTCAGAAAAAACCAATGCATCTTTAATAACCATTCCTTATCCCTTACCTTCCTTTATAAATCTTTTTCAGATTAGATAGTTAATTAACCTGTAATAGCACCTTACGTTTACTACTATTTGCTTTACTCATCTTCTTCATCATCGTTGTCATATCACAAATAAAAGTACTTGTGTTTTATCGTTTCTTCTTCCTTGATGTTATCATACATTTTCATTTTCAACAATACTTTTGTGATTTTTTATGACTATATCTGATTATCTATGATTATATATGATTGACTTTACTATAGTAATAAGGTAAATTTTTAAAGAATTGCTTGATATTACTTAATCTTTCCCCCTAATTCATCTTTCATCATTTATAAGTTTACAAAAATTTAAAAATCATTTATAATGAGATAAAATGTACACTAGAAAATATCAGATGTACTAGGAGGTTAGTTATGATTCCTGCAATCAGACAGCAGACAATAATAAATTTGTTAACTGAAAAAGATGTTGTATATATGGATGATTTAATCAAGCATCTCGACGTTTCTTTTTCCACGTTACGAAGGGATTTAAGAGAACTAGAAAGTTCCGGAAAGATTAATCTGCTCCATGGTGGTGGCGTTCAATTAAACAGAAAAAGTACTGAATTAAGCATCTCTACCAAGTTGAATTTAAATAAAGAAGCAAAGAATAAAATCGCCCTTAAGGCTTGCTCCTACATTCAAGACAATGACGTAATCTTTCTTGATCCTTCCAGCACCACCCTACAGATGATCCCTTACTTAATTAATCGGAAGATAACCGTGGTAACCAATGGTTTTTACCACATCAGTCAATTAGCCGCTCATCAGATTCCCTGTATTATGATTGGCGGAAGCATTAAGCAATCTACCAACTCCTGTATTGGACCTCTGGCTGAAACAGCTTTAAAGGGTCTAAACTTTAATAAATGTTTCTTAGGCTCTAATGGATTTAGCAAGAATGCCGGTATTACAAATCATGATATCAATGAATTCACCATCAAACGGATTGCTATGGATCAATCAATTGAAACCTATTATTTGCTGGACTCCAGTAAATATAATGTGGTCACAATGATTAAAGTAGCTAATCTTACCGATGGATATATCATTACCGAGAAAAAAATCCCTGATTTAGATGAGTACAATAATATAATTATTGCTTAAATACCTCTTAGAATAAGGTAAGATCCAAAAATAAGAAGTATAACAAGATAATGATGTATAGCCAGATCAAGAAAAATGACAAGATGAAGAATTATAGTAAAAAAGAATTAGCGTAAGATAAAGAATTAACGTAAGATAGAGAATTGGCATAAGTAATTAATCAATAGGTTGATTTATTACTTACAAATAAAGACTCCAAACAAGGACAATCATGTTTGGAGTCTTTTCTATTGCTTTCTATAACGATTTTATCCCCTCTTGTTTATTCCCTCCATGAAGTAACCTCTCCTATACCGCATCATATAATACTGTATAAGCATAAATGGTTATTGTGTCGAATATTTCATAGAACCAGCTCCTATGGTTTTTGACATCTTAACTTTTACATGGAGGAACAATATGGGCGAATTATTAAAAATCGATCATATCAGTTATACCTATCATAGTCTTGAAGGAGAAACACCGGCATTACTCGATGTTTCTTTTAATGTTATGGATGGTGAATTTATTGCCATCGTAGGACCCAGTGGATGCGGCAAATCAACCTTATTATCTCTAATTGCTGGTCTCATTAATCCCAGCAGCGGTTTTATATATATTAATGGAAAAGACATAAAATCCTCAGGTAAAAACATTGGTTATATGCTGCAGAAAGACCATCTTCTCGATTGGAGAAATACAATGAAAAATGTAACTCTTGGTCTTGAAATTCAACATAGGCTGACGGATAACAGCTATGTTCAGATCAACGAATTGCTAAATACGTATGGATTGATTACTTTTAAAAATTCCTATCCTTCCGAATTATCTGGGGGTATGAGACAAAGAGCAGCATTAATTCGAACTTTATTATTAGAGCCGGATATTTTACTTTTAGATGAGCCCTTTTCTGCATTGGATTATCAAACAAGATTAGAGGTCTCGGACGATATCTGGGGTATAATTAGGAAGGAAAAAAAGACTGCTATCCTAATCACCCATGACATCTCAGAAGCAATCAGTATGGCTGATCGCATCATCGTACTTTCCCATCGTCCGGGTTCTGTGAATAGTATCATTGATGTTCACTTAACCATGGATAATCGTACCCCTTTTGCAGCCAGAAGCGCACCTGAATTTAAGGATTACTTTAATTTGATATGGAAGGAGTTAACTCATCATGAGCAGAAAGAGTAAACATGTTTCAAGCTCCAGCTTAAACGTCTCCGCTGCTCAGGAAGCCTATCTGAAAAAGCACTTGTTGCAAACCAGGAGGGTTCGGTTATTTCAGTTCATTATACTGATAAGTTTTATTTCCCTATGGGAAATATCAACCTACTTTGGTATCGTGAATTCCTTCGTATTTTCTAGCCCTTCCCGCGTAATAAAGACTATTTTGAGCATGGCAGCGAATGGACAGTTATTCTACCATTTGGGGATAACCTTGCTAGAGACCTTTATCAGTTTCTTCTTGGTTAACTTTGTTGGACTTTTATTAGCCATTGTTCTATGGTGGAACGAAAGTATTGCAAAAGTTCTGGAACCTTATTTAATCGTATTAAACAGCCTTCCAAAATCAGCTCTGGCTCCGGTTTTTATAGTTTGGTTGGGTAATAATATGAAGACAATTATTGTGGCAGCTGTTTCTGTTGCTGTATTCGGTTCGATTATTACGTTATACTCAGATTTTAGATCCGTAGAGGAAGATAAGATCAAATTAATCCAGACTTTAGGTGGCACCAAACGGGATATCTTATTTAAAGTAATTATACCATCCAATATTCCATCCTTGATTAGCCTTATGAAAGTGAATATCGGCTTATCCTTAGTTGGCGTTATCATCGGAGAATTCTTAGCAGCAAAAGCTGGTCTTGGTTACCTCATTATTTATGGTAGTCAGGTATTTAAGCTTGATTGGGTTATTATGAGCATAGTAATATTGTGCATTGTAGCAACCGGGTTATATAAGGTATTGACTTATTTTGAAAAGAAGTATAAAAAGTAATGGATATATAATATACAATAAAAGACCGTCATTGTTTCGATTAGTACCTGTTTCAAAATTATCGTTGTACTATCGAAGCCCATGGCGGTCTTTTAGAAGTAAAAAAGTCTGATATATATCATCATATGTCTTTTATATCTGAGTTGAAATGAACGTATTATTATTCATTATTAGTCAATTATTATATGTAATTATTTTCCTTTACAGTATAAAGCGACCACTATCGAACCACATGACAGTTTTTTAGATGGTAGTTTATAATAAATACTCATAGAAAATTAAGTTGCCAAATATATGCATGTCTAGTAGAATAAATGGTAGCGAATGTATGCAAAGGAGGGTTCTAGACATGAAAGATTATGTTATTACGACAGATTCCAATTCTGATTTACTGCCTGAATATATCAAAGAGAAATGCATTGGTATCATCCCTCATTATTATGATCTTGAGGGAATCACTTATGGAGATGAAATCGATCTGACTCCGAAGGAATTCTACGATAAAATGCGGAACGGACTTATGCCAACTACCATGGCAAGTAATCCTGAAGTAATCCGCAGAACCTTTCAGAATTATGTAGACCAGGGACTTGATGTATTACATATCAGCTTTTCCTCTGCTTTAAGTGGTGGTTGCAGTAATGTTGTAACCGGTGCCAGAGAGATCTGCGAAGAAAATCCAGGTGCAAAAATCATAGTAATAGATACCCTGAATGTATCCATGGGTGAAGGAATGGTAGTTATGAAAGCTGTTAGTTTAAAGGAAGAAGGAAAATCCATAGATGAGACAGTTAATTGGCTAGAAGAGCATAAAATGGATTTCTGTGTGCAGTTTACCGTGGATGATCTCTTCCACCTTCATCGGGGCGGAAGAATCTCAAAGGCCACTGCTATCGTGGGCTCCATGATTAATATTAAACCTATCCTCTATGTAAATGAAGAAGGTAAATTACTTTCCCTCTCCTCTTCCCGTGGTAGAAAGAAGTCTTTAACTACCATTGCAAACAATATGGTGGAACGGATGGGAAAATATAAGAATAGTGACGATATCATCTGTATCTGTCATGGTGATGCATTGGAGGATGCTAATTATTTAGCTGATCATATTAGAGAATTACTACCTGGTAGAACAATCATAATCAATACCGTAAGTCCAAGTATTGGTGCTCATTCTGGTCCAGGTGCTATCGGACTTTGTTTTATGGGTGATAACAGATAAAAAAACAATGTTAAAAAGCATCCTTACCGGATGCTTTTTCTTAATAAACTTCTTATAATCCTTGATTTATCTAAGGTTTATAAAAGCTGAAAATCGGATTTGAACCGACGACCCCTTCATTACGAGTCTAAAAAGTAGCATTTTATAATTTTTATAAAGTGATACAATCATTGATTTGACTTAATAACTTAATTACTATATGTAACTGCTCCATTAAATGTGATATACAAAGTTTTTCCTTGATTATTCGTAACATACCAGTAAAGATAATCCTTTATATTTAAATCTTTCGAGAAGGAATCATTAATATCAAAATTTATTGGAGTAGATGGAAAGCCTTTATATTCGGCAATGATTTGAGCTTTTGATATATCAACACCTTCATCAGCATAAAGAGTATATACGCCTTTACCCGATAATTTAATAATATATTTTTTTCTTAGCGTATCATTTTCTATGCCTTCATACAAATGATTATTTTTATTTTGCATCACGGTAGTCACTTCTTGCATATTGTAATCTCTTTCGATGATTTCTTTTGTAGTAGTAGAATGACTAGATAAATAATAATAAAAAAATTGTATCCCATCGTGATTAATGATACTAATAAATATAATAACTATTAGAATTATTATACTATTTCTAATTATTCTTTTTCTTTTCATAAATTATTTCCGCACAAATTTTATTTTTAATATGGCTGAATCATATATAAGTTCCAAATGATATTATTATATATGTAATGAAATGTCAATATACTTTTCATATTTTTCCAATTCTGTATATAAATAATTTTGTGATGAAAAACAAAAAACATATCAAGTCTTTTTTGAATTATGATTATTAAGTTTAATAAGATCTTCTATCCTGACGCCACGGTTTTTAAGAACAGAGCATAATTTTCAATGCTCTGCTTTAAAAATACTAAATATCAAAAATATGATGTGACTGAGTCTTATTAAATAGCCAATTCAATGGATCTCTTCACTATAAACCTCATCCTCTCAAATAATAGTTCAGGGGTTGCACCAAAAGGTACAACCCCAAACACCTTTATGAATTAAACATCCTCATGCAATCACATAGCAAATATTCACAATTTGACTTTCGTTACCGTCTTCTAAAGCCTGTTTTAATTTTGCCATTTCATATTCAGTAACTAGCCTTTTAACACGTCTATACCCTGTTGTACAAAAGTAGGGTATTTAGTAAATTCAACCATGTTATTATTTAGGATCACTAAATTTCTCATAGCCAACACCGCCTTAATTCGTAGCCTGCCTTTTTCAAGCTGAATACAGTATTGGTAAAATCTTACTTTTTGTAAGAAGGAACATGTTATCAGCTTCACTAGTGATAGAATAAAATGGTACACAAGTTGAAAGTGGACAGTTCCTTAATATAAAAGTTATAATAAATGCTATAAGAGTCATAGTACCTTGGACAACCTTCTAATAAACCACGCATAAGCAAATTTTTATATATAAACCCCAAATAAACCCCAATCATCACAAAAAGCATCCTCAATCGGATGCTTTTTCTTATTAAAATTCCTACAACCTTTGATTTATCTAAGGTTTAAAAAAGCTGAAAATCGGATTTGAACCGACGACCCCTTCATTACGAGTGAAGTGCTCTACCGACTGAGCTATTTCAGCAACACAACTATTCTATAATAAATCATATAAAATTTCAAGTTTTATTTCATAATTTTGTTATAAAAGTATCCCGCTATTCTCAAACAAAAGATATTTATTCCAGTATAAAGTAAATGAATACCTGTATGAAAGAAAACTCAGCGCCTCTTTTCACTTACATCTTTCTTATTGTATATCTGTGTTTTTCCAGAATATATTGTAATAAATTTCAATGATGGTGGTTAATCGCATATGCACCCAGATGGGACATCTATTATGCAGATATGTATCACGAATGATAATGATAATACCTACAATGATAGATATTTAAATCCAAACGATATTAATGTGACTGCTGGTTACCGAATAGAAGTTTTTGCTTATGGACTCGATTCACCAGTAAATATGGTTTTTACCGATGATAATATGCTTATTATAGCAGAATCTGGTTTATCTTCAGGAAACCCCAGAGTTTTACGATTAATAGATGATCGTTTTGACATACTTGCAGATAATTTTGCTTCTGCAATCACAGGAGTAAATTACTTGAATGGAATACTCTATGTTTCTCATAGAGGTCGTATCACCAGAGTATCAAGAGATGGACTAAAGCAAAATCTTATTACCGGTCTTCCCAGTAATGGAGATTATTTTAATGGTAAAGTGGTGTTCGGGCCAGATAGACGTACTTTATACTTTGGGCAAGGTACTGTTACGAATTCAGGTGTAGTCGGCTTAGATAATCAATGGCTTTCAAATCATCCTTTGTTATGCGATTACCCTGGGGATTATATTATTTTGAATGGGCAAAATTACGAGACACAAAATACTGCAAATCAATTTGCTCCCGATGAAATTGTAAGTACCGGAGCATTTTCTCCTTATGGCACCCCTAATATCCCAATCGAATTAAGAAAAGAATTCAAAAAGGCATCCGGAAGTATATTAAGAGCAAACCTCGATGGTACGATGCTTGAATTATTTGCTTGGGGCTTTCGGAATCCATTGAATTTGGAATTTGATTCAGGAGGTCAGTTATATGTGGCTAATATGGGCTATGATAATAGGGGAAGCAGGCCGATTGCTAATGCACCGGATGAGTTTTTCACTGCAACACCTGGTTTATGGTATGGTTGGCCTGATTTCGCCGGAGGTGACCCCGTAAGCCTCCCTAGGTTTACACCGGAAGGTGGTTTCCCTCCTGAATTATTAATTAAAAATATGCCGAACATACCACCGGATCCTTTTACTACATTTCCTTCGAATTCCAATATTATGGGTTTTGATTTTGATTATTATAGATTTGGACCATATGGGGATGCTTACATTGCCGAGTTCGGTAGCACTGACCCACAACAAGACCGCGGAAATACATCCTTTGCAGGTACAGGACACAGAATATCAAAAATCGATATGAAAACAAGAACTGTTAGTACTTTCGCAATTAATAAATCAGGCTTTCCTTCTTATATTTCACAAGAAGGAGGGTTTGGTAAACCTATAGATGTCAAGTTCGGACCAGACTCTGCTTTGTATGTATTAGATATGGGAGTGGAGGATAGAAACAACCCAGGAGTACTCTTACCGAATACAGGGACAATATGGAGAATTTTTAAAACTTCCTAACTTATTGTATTAAACGAAATTAATCAATCTCAACATTTTGTAGTTGAAAAAGGGTTTATTTTATATAATGGATCGAACTAAGTATTATTTATATTGTAGAAATGGTTAGAGTTTCAAAAGTCGAAATGATTAATTTTACATTTGAAACCCTAACCAACATATTATTTTTGCTTCACTACTACAGTCACTTCCAGAACTGTTCCTGTCTAATCTCATCCGCGATGGATGTAATCTCCGGGAACAACTGCGCTTTCGTAATGCCTAGTCTTCGAAGCTGTTCATTAATCTCTCCTCTTCTTTCCTTACAGATAACTATCTTATATAAGAAATCCTCACTACCCGGTAGCAGATCTAAAGCTTCCATATACTTAACATTCGGAAAGATTGTAAATACACCCTTCTGTGATATAATTCTAGGATTATTCTGAGGCCCGTATACCGCAGCCGGTCTTTTGTTCTTTGAATCTGACTTTTCGCCAAATTGCTTTGATACTGTAGCTTCTTCCACATTTGGGATATAGCCTTTGGGATAATTCTTATCAAATTTAAATGCTTCATTTAATTTGATCGGATTTAAAAGCCATACTGCAGGATCTTCTTTTACTTCCTCCACGGTTAGATTCATATCTACAGCAAAAGTCAGAGCGACTAATGCATCCTCCGTCCAATCCATTAACCTGGTTGGTACCCCGTAATGCTGCATAAGAAACAGCCAATCCCAATAATCCATCAAACCATCACTGAAAGGATACGAAGGTAGGTGACCTAGGTAGGGCACTGCTTTGGACTTGAACTGCGACAGATAGAAACGTTCCAGTTCTGCATTATGAGATTTTCTGGCTATAGAAGGAAGCATGACAAAGTTTTGATCTTTCAAACCTCGATACCAAAGCTTTTTACTAAACTCTGGTGGACTCCCCGCCCATAGCCTTTGATATCCCATATCGACTGCTTTCAGATATTCATCGATGTTAGTAATCTTATTCTTGCATCTTGAGCTGCCTTTTCGGATATATCTCTTAATGATATTTGAATTCATTTTATCGAAATCCCCCTTTAAAAGAATTCTATACTATCATATGCTCCGAAATACTCTATTGCGACATTTTTCGATATGATTTTAACGAAATCTACTTCTTTTCGAAGCAAAAAGACCTATAAACATAGTATTTATAGGCCTTACCAAACAATCAAGATTGCAGAATTCTTACCCATCGGAAGCTTCTGAACCACCACGAGAAAGGTGCTTTACGGTATTTTCAGCTATCATGTAGCCAATAGTTTAACAAAACCAAAGTATTAACTGGGTTGAAATAGATATATAAAATAGTAATTACCATATTCAAATTCTACACCATCTCTCTCTGATCTGCCATATGGCATACTGTCTATACTAATACAAGCCCAAGGTGTTCTCTCATCATCTTTATAGAGATAAAATTTATTAATCGTACCATGAGTAATATACGAATCCTCATATAGTATTCTTCCCGCTTCATCATAATGAATTTCTCCAGTTTGATCCGTCGTTCCATAAACCAATGGAGAGCGTTGGTATTTTACGGTATCTAGCTTTCCATTCTGCTGATAACATAATGTGATGTCACTTTTTACTTCATTGTTTTTGTCCTTTAGATCTTTGTCTATATTACTTTCAATGTTAGATTTTGAAAAATCTCCTTCGATTTTAATCAATTTGCCTGAACTATCATAGGAGCACGTATAATAACTTTTTATACTGTCCGGTTGGTATATATCACCATCATAACCAATCCACTTCCCTGCTTCATCAAATTTAGCCAATCTCTCATAAAGCCAAAATTTCTGGCTTCGATATAACACATCTCCGATAGTATCTATATAATTATTCTCATCCTCAAATTCTGTAATTAGTGGAAATGGAGCATAAGGGGCATATCGATAAGCAATCTGGGCTGTCTGCTTTCCATTGGTATCATATAGACTTTCATTAACCGTATCTTTCTCCTGATCAGAGCGATACGAAATGTTTCCTATCGTCTTCATGTCATCCATATTCAATGTTACGCAGAAACATCCATCCGTAGACGAATCACCCAATGGCCGAAGCACAAAACAGACCTTTCTTAATTCGTCGTTCCTATAATATTCGGTAATTTTTTTTCCATTATAATAACTTACACCATCAGGTTCTTCCTTTTCTATTCCTCTTTCTTGTAAGTAAGCTTTGATAAAGGTATCTCTATCTTTTTCATCCATATTATATCCCAAATAGATGAAATCCGGTAATTTACCATCTTCGGTTTTTGCTTCTATTTCAATAGTTTCATTATCAATATAGAATATGGTACTATTTGATGTGTCGGTTGGCTTCGGCGTAGCAGACATGGCAACTGGAGAAACCACATTGTTATTAGTAGAATTATTAGTATTTTCCTTACTCTTATCTTGATTACTACTACATGATACTGTGGTAAATATAAACAAACATAATATTACGGCAAGTACTCTCTTCATATGGTCGCACCTCATACTGGTTTTATTGGTTAGGTTAATTATCTTGTGGTAATTTTTCTTTCTCTTCGAAAGTTATAGAAATTATCCCAGATATTTATTTAACTATAACAATGCCATTATTATACAATAATTTCATTTTCTTATAAAGTAATTTTTTGACATATTTTAATAGCAACGTTTAAACGTTAACCAAAAATAAGGACTGGATTATAGCGACTTAAGAGAGTCTAACCAAGCAATCATTCTAGAAAGTGTATGGGATAACGCAATACAAAAAAGCACCGTTGTAACGTAATGCAACCATACATTCATTAACGAAAAAGGGGAAAGCCTTAAAATAAGGCTTTCCCCTTTTTCTTAATAATCGAGGCGACGGGATTCGAACCCACGGCCTCTGCGTCCCGAACGCAGCGCTCTACCAAACTGAGCCACGCCTCGATTTCTTGCGGCTTTTTTTATAACCGACTAAGATATTATCCAATAAATGAACAAAAAAGTCAACATAAAAATTTAAATTATAAAAAATTATTTCCATCTAAATAAGTCATAATCAAAATTATCCGATACTTATTATACTACCCAGGCACTATCTACGTAACCATAATCACTGTATATCTTTTGACCATTCCTTAACACATAGGAGCGTATCTTGACATAATATACTTGTCCCCCTTTTAACTGATTTATGGTAACTTTTGATGTGGATGCCTTACTTACTACTTTTGTTTTTTTATTCTTCGTAAATTTTTCATTGGTAGCGTATTCAATTTCATAACCATTCACTGACTTATCCTTACTAAAAGATATGGTTATCTCCCCTTTCTTTCCGGAAGTGATCGAATTGATATAAATCAAATCAGGTACTACTGTTATTTCCTGAGTAGCTGTCACTCCGCTACTTAAGCTTGTCGCAGTTATAACTGCCTTTCCATAATTCTTCCCCAAAACTTCTCCGTATTCGGATACTTCTGCTACTTTTGCATCTGAAGAAGTCCAATTTATTGATTGATTGCTTGCATCCAAAGGTGTTACCATGGAAGCCATATAGATTTCACTTCCCTTAATTATCTTTGTATCATTGTTTATTATCTTAATCGAAGTCACAGGTACCAGATCAAAGAAGGAGACCTGATAGGAAACAGGTGTATTCAGTCCGGTTATATTAACATGGAACTTATCACCATTCTCATAGGTTTTAATATCATTTGGTCGAAAAATAATGCAGCCGGTTTGTCCATATCCATCATTATTTACATTAAAGTAACCATCCGCTTCTGAGCTATTAAAATTCCATGTCCTATTATCAGAAAGCCGTACAAGTGTAACCTGTATATTTTCTTTACAAACATCATATCCCATGGATATACTCCATGGATAATCTATCCCAAAGTAGTCTGTTGGCATTGTTTGTGCTGGCCATGCAACCCCATTCTCTGTTGCAGATTTATTATTCCTATCAAAAGCATACATTGCACTGTACCCGTCACAATAACCAAATCCTGTAGCAGACATTTTCGGGTTTAAAATCCATCTTCGATGTCCTACCCGGTCAATATTTGAACTATCTCCATCATTCATATAACCATATACAAGGCTGCTGTTAATCGTACTATATCCAGCTGCAAGGTTGCTACTCCCTGCACCTTGCTTTCCCAACTGATACAATGTATCTTCCATCCCAGAGGGCATTTCCGGATAATGACTCAACATACCATTAACACGGTTTACTAGACTTGCCGCTTGAGTTTTAGCAATGTCTTCTTCATTTAGGGTAACATTATAGGATAAACCCGCTATGTAACGTATCTGATTTAGCATCTTTAGAGCAGAATTTAATGTTTCATCGGAAAGATTGCCCTGATTGTAAGGGGCTTTGGTAATTGGTTTTTTTGTATAAATAACCGGGTTATCCGCTATTGCACCACTGCTCTTTAAATAGCTCCTAATCTCTTCTTCAGTATGGTATGCCACATTCATACCAACAGCTTGAGTAGAACTCGTCACTGTCTCTGCTCCTGCAGCAACAATGGATGACTTAAGAAGGAGTCCGTTGAATTCACTCCCAGCGATTATCAGTGCTACAGCTAATACCAAATACTTTACTAAAATACCTATCTTCTTCATCTGTACTTCTCCCTGTTTAATCAAGTGTATATTACCAGAATGTAATTTTTATCATAATCCGTCGATTAAATTTTAATTATAATAAATAAACACCGATCAAGCAATATATTTAGATAAAAAGTAAATCTAGGTTTTTGATATCGAATTACATTAGTAAAAAAATAGATCTAATACAGGACAGAAAACCCTGACTAGATCTATATTTCTATAATATTTGTTGTATGTTTAACTAGCAATATACTTATAAAATACTCTTCGGACATTAGTCCCATTAATATGCCGCAATAATACCACCTTCATTGGCATACATGGAACTTACACCAGCTGTATCAACGATAAAATAGTCCTTAAACGGAACTCTCTTTAATATCTCGTCTTTGATAAATAATGCTCTTTCATAGTTATTGCAATGTGAAATTCCAAGGATACGCTCCTGAGGTTTAAATACATCCTGTTCGATCGCTTTCGCCATGGTCATAAGTGCTTTAACAATACCTCTTGCCTGGTCTAATTTACAGATGGTACCTTCCATTGTAGCACCCATCACAGGTTTTATATTCAGAGCACTGCAGATAATCGCTTGCAAACCGGTAAGGCGACCATTTTTTCTAAGTGTATCAAGTGATTCCAGAACGAACTTTGTCTTCATCTCATCCCGGTAAGTAGTAACTACATTTACTATTTCAGAAAACTCTTTTCCTGCTTCCACCAGTTCCTTTATTTTCATCCCTAATAAGGTTTGACCTACGGATGCAGAGCGTGAATCAATAATTGCAATATTTTTATTCGGATGTTCTTCTAGGTATATTCCTTTTGCTACTTCAGCACTATTATAGGAACCACTTAAAGCAGATGACAGTGTGATAACGTAGATATCTCCATCATAAGCAAATTCCTTCATATAATCCTCGGGAGAAGGGCATGCTGATTTCGGACTATTAGGACTCATCTTCACACGATGTAGAAAATCCTGCTGATCAAAATTTTCATTATCTTCTATTGAGACATCATCCACGATTAAAGTTAATGGTACCAAACGAAAATGCTCATCTTCTTTTAAATTCTTCGGTAAATCTGTACAACTATCTCCTATGATCCTATATGACATATATCGTCCTCCTGCTTCTATTCTAAAGATTCAGTTCAATCTTCTGTAATATTCCTTACTTTATTTTACTTTTACTGTTTATTTTTTCCTTATGCTGTATCGAATATCGCATCACCTAGCCATACCACCGCATAAGATAGTTTTCATTACTATATATACTAGCATAAATACTTATATTATGAAAGATGTATTTCATAAAAATTTTATAAAAATAGTTGTAATGTAGTTTATGTTATATTATTTCCGATTCTATAAAAAAAACACGAGACTTTCCTAATTGGAAAGCTCGTGTTTAATAAATTTTATATTTAATATATGATAACCAATTGATTCATTCCATGCTAAATTGATTAACTCTTAATCATTTACAAACTTAATTTGTAATTAACATCATGATCTCATTGCTTCTTTGAATGAATTTTGTCATGGCAGCTGGTTCCAGAGGTTTATGGCTTAAAAGTGCCAGATCATATAACTGCTCGCAGATAATGGAAGCATTCTCTGACTTTTCATTTTCCAGCAGGTATTGAACCAGTTTATGATTTGCATTGAGTACCAAAGTCTCACCGTTACCGCCGAACATGCCAGGATCCATACCCTGCATATTATACATTCTCATCATTTCCGCCATTCTGCGGCTTTCTTCGGACAGGGTAATCATAGAGGATACTTTTTCATTCTTAAGTTTCTCTACTTTTACTTCCAATTTTTCTTTACCGAGAACTTTACGGAATAGTTTATTCATCTCATCCGTATTCTTCTTTAATGCTTTCTTGTCAGCTTTCTTGGTTTCTTCCTTGAAGCTGTCAGTAAGTTCAGCATCAATTCTCTGGAATTTTATCTTTTGATCCTGGTATTCCAGTTGAGTAATGAACGGTTGATCAATATTATGAGTTAAAATAAATGCATCGATTCCAGCATCTTTGAACAAGTTAATATACTGGCTCTGTTGCTTCTCATCTGTTACATAATAAATAATTGTTTTATTTTCTTCTTTCTCCTCATGCTCATGGTCATGACCGCATTCGCAGTTCTCATCATGTTCATGATCGTGATCACAATTGCATTCCTTCTCTTCTTCCGGATCGTTTTCCTTAACGTCCTCAGCTGTGGTAGTTTTGTTTGCCTCTACATACTCTGCTAAGGTTTCATATTTACCATCCAGGTTCTTAAAGATAATGAACTCCTTCATCTTATCTCTGAACTTTTCGTCTTTCAGGCATCCAAATTTAATAAATGGACTAATATCATCCCAGAATTTCTCGTAACTTTCTCTCTCCACCTTATACATACCGGAAAGTTTGTCTGCTACCTTCTTGGTGATGTAGTCAGAAATCTTTTTAACAAAACCATCGTTTTGAAGAGCACTTCTGGATACATTAAGCGGAAGATCCGGACAATCAATCACACCCTTTAATAACATTAAGAATTCCGGAATTACTTCCTTAATATTATCTGCAATAAATACCTGATTACTATATAATTTGATTAGTCCTTCCAGAGAATCATACTCAGTATTGATCTTAGGGAAATACAGGATACCCTTTAAATTAAACGGATAATCCATATTCAAGTGGATCCAGAACAAAGGCTCTTTATAATCATGGAATACTTCACGGTAAAATTCCTTGTACTCTTCCTCGGTGCAATCATTTGGATGCTTTGCCCATAAAGGATGGGTATTATTCACAGGTTGAGGTCCTTTTGGTTCCTTAGACTCATCCTCAGTAACATTGCCGTCTTCATCTACTTCAGCATCGACAATGTCTTCTTTTACTTCATCCACCGGGGCATTGGCATTCATAAAATAGATTTCCACTGGCATAAAGGAACAATATTTCTTAATGATTTCCTTCGCACGGTATTCATTGCTAAATTCATAACTTTCTTCATTTAGATATAAAGTGATGCAAGTACCTCTGGTCTCATAGGTTCCTTCGCTCATATCAAATTCAGTTCCGCCCTCAGATTCCCAATGAACCGGAGCTGCACCTGGCTGCCAGGAAAGAGTATCGATGGTTACTTTATGTGCCACCATAAATGCGGAATAGAAGCCCAAACCAAAGTGACCAATAATCTGATCTTCATTGGTCTTGTCCTTATAAGTTTCTAAGAACTTCTGAGCACCGGAGAATGCGATCTGGTTAATATATTCTCTTACCTCATCCGCCGTCATACCGATACCGTTATCAATAAATTGAATTGTCTTCTCTTCTGGATTTACCACTACTTCAATCTTATAATGATTATCCTCTTCTACTGTTGCTTCACCCATCATTTCAAGTTTCTTTAATTTTGTGATAGCATCACTTCCGTTAGAGATCAATTCACGGAAAAAAATATCATGGTCTGAATATAACCATTTCTTAATTATTGGGAATATGTTCTCTGAATTGATGGATAAATTGCCATGTTCAATGCTCATAATAACACTCCTTTATAAATAAAATTTTATTTTTGATTGTAGGATTCCTTTCATGGCTGCTGACGCAGTTCCTAGAATTCCTTTAACTGATATGATAATACGAAGAAAAACAAAAGTCAAGAAAAAATTAGCACTCTTCTATCAAGAGTGCTAACAATACTGATTGCAATTAAATTAATACTTTTACTCTTCAAACGGTATTCCCTGCTGTTTCAGAAAATTCCGTACTGCCAAGTCCCATTCTTGCTCCAGCGTCTTATCCATGGTAAAGGTCTTGATCGCTGTTCCTGTGATGACATTAAGTTCACCTTTGTCAAATCGAACGTTCAAATATAAACCTCCGATTTCTTCTACCCGAAGTTTTCCCGTTCCTGCCTGCAGCATAACTGAGATATCTTCCACCGGCAGTTGAAATACAATCCTTAGCTGCAAAGGAGTTTTATTCCCTTTAATCATTGCAAAGGCAATCGCTTTCACATCACTCCACCGGGTATTTTGCTTTTCTCCCCGTTCCATAAGCTCATCTTTTGAAAAAAAAGTCTCATTAAACTGTCCTGAGATATGAAAGTTTGTAAATGTTTGTACATCCATTTCCTTTAAAATAAAATGGTCAAACATGGTGTTAGTAAATAATTTTGCCATAAAAGCCTTAACTTCAAGTATGTGTAAGGAAATCATAAAATATCCTCCAAATGATGATAAGTAGATTATTTCATTGATAAAATCAGCGCTAAAAATCAATAAAACTTATTTAATATCGATTGATCACATAAAAAACGTAAAAAACAACGAGTGATTTTGTAAATAATGTCAGAAGTTTCGGCAATTCCAATCTTTTATCCGAATAATATTTCGCTTATTACGAACAATAATAGTATCATATTTCATTGCCTAAGACATGAAAATACTTTCATTTCGACAGGAGGATCATCACCATGTATTTTGAATCTTCTAAGAAAACTTACCGCTTTCCTTCCACTAATTTATCACTAGATTTTGATACCAAATTTTATTTTCCCGAAAAATCTCAAAACGTAGAGGATACAATCCGTAATCATAATTCCTTTCATCAACTTCATGATAAGGATATGAGTTTACGGAGCTAGGCTCATAATACGAATTTACTAATGAAAAATAAAATAAGTAAATGTGCTGGGTAGAAGATGTAAAATAGATATTTTGCATCTCTGCCCTTTTTTCCGTTATAAAACCAGATAAAGATCATTGATAGAGTTGCGATTGCTGAAAAAGGTCCCATTAAATATCCTGTTACGATCAATAAGGATAAGGTAAGTAATATCTTATTTCCACGGAATAAATAGAATGATATGATCAATAAAATTCCGGAATAATTATAGTCTGTCGCTAATAGTACTGCTATAATACAAAAACCTACCGTTATAACAGCATCCAGTATATTGCTTATAATCGTTTTCTTCTTGAATCTCTCCTCCGCTTTCTTTAAAATCATCATTAATAACAATCCCAAGAACAAAGTAAAGAAGATATTTTGATGTCCCGGATAGAAAAAGGTTTTGTAAAATGCAAGATCGAATGGTATCTCTGAGATGAATGCAAACAACCCGAGACGAATTAAGTATTTTTTTACATCTCTGGTATGAAAGAAACCTTCCACCAATAAAAAGGCAAAGATAGGAAAAGCTAATCTTCCTATTCCCCTAAGTACCCAGTACATAGGTAGATTGTTCGGAACAAAGATTGCTGCGGAATGATCGATTAACATGGTAATAATCGCAATCATTTTTAACATAAATGTGGTCATAAACGACTTCCTTTCTTAATCGGATGCAAATTGCCTGCTATATATGCATGATTTTATTTAATTCTGCTTTGATATTTTCCCCTTCAAACAGAAGCAGTGCCGATAACGATATTACACTTACTGAAACACAAATGACCGAAGGATACTTCACGCTGAGTCCTCCAAACAACAAAAAAATAACCGGGATAAATCCAAACAAGCCATCCACCAGGATATATACGATATAATCCCTGACACTTATCTTGAGAATCTTCGCCGCGATTGCCATCACAAGCATGGCCACCACATAAATTGATGGAATTACATAATCGATGGACCAACCATGCCAACCCATGGAATAATCCCATATGACTGTAAGGACACTGATTAATCCCACCTGCCATACGATGGTTTTAGGTATATTATTTTTCTTTCTTATAATAAAGAAGAGACTGACCCACATACATAGAACTGCTCCTGCCACCAGAAAAGACCAACGGGACTCACTGGTGAAGATAACGTTAATTGCAAAGCAGATTGCCATCACAGCAATGGATATCAGGATGATGACCCTGATAAATATATTAAACTCCTGATAAATCGTAGGGATCGGAGGAAATACATCCTCATCCTTTGCCTTTCCCTGCAGAATTCCTCCGCAAAGAGGGCACTGGCTCTGATTCCCTTTAATTGAGACTTTACAATGTTCACAAAGAATCATTCTTTCACCTTACTTTCTGCTGATCTTACATATTATCCTTTGTATTCGATACAATGGTAACCTGCACGTTCTGCTCAGTTAACATACGAAAAAAATTCTTTTGTATATCAGTTCCCACGAAGGGTGAGGTAAAGCTAACGACCAGTTGATCTCCAAAGGAACACATGCAAATCTGAGGACGCCTAGCACTGGTAAAACAATCAAATAGTTTGATATAGGGTGCTAATTCACCGGGTACGGTAATCTTACCGATATTTGAAACGGAAGCGGTAATACCTCGATCACTGATAGAGCTTGCCATTCGCAGGATAAAATCCTTTATCGATAATGGAACTACCCTGGCAAACGCATTGTGTTCCAGCGCTGCAAGTTTATTCATATGCTCTTCCAATTTTTCTTGAGTCAGTTCCCTTTGAAAGCCTTCCTTGACTTCTTTGATAATATTATCTAAGTCATTGCCGCTTTTAGAGAAATTATAACTGACATAGATTGTACCGAAGAAATTCCTTGCTGTCACAGATGGAAAATAACTGCGCAAATTCACTGGGATAGATAATACAATTGGCAATCTGCGGTTTCGAACAGACATCTCCTGATAGATAGAATAAATGAAAAGGGCTGTCAGATAGACTGTCAGTGTTGTGTCATGTTCATGGGCCAGTTGTATGATTTCTTTCACTGACATCGTTCCTTCAATGATCTTAATCCGATTATCAATTGGTCTCCGTCCTAGAATATGATGAGCTTTGGTTATTTTGATTTTATTCGAGGTGGTCTTTCCCGAGTAATGTTTTAAAAAACTATCATCCATCTTTTGAGCGATCGAAGCATCGTAATCGAGTTTCGGAAACTTTCCCACGAAATCTTCTTCATAACGTTTTATGATGTAGAAATAGAGCAGAGTCTTTAAGAACCCCAATGCACCGGTGCCATCCGTTAAAGCATGAAATACTTCCAGATTAACGCGTTTTTTATAATAAGTCACTTCAAAAAGAAGATTTCTTCGATTTGGATAATATAGCATACTGCAGGGTAGCTTATTCTCTTCCTTTACCCTTGGGAGAATATCTGTATTCTCAAGATAATACCAGAAAACGCCTTTTCGAAGAACTGACTGATAAAAAGGGAAAACAGCAACCGTTTTTTCAACCGCTTCCTGAAGCATTTGCTCATCTATATCATCCATTAGCTCGGCTACGAACCGAAATACCTTAGTATCTTTTTCATTGCTGTTAGGAGGAAATATCTTCGCAGCATTATCAAGTCTCGACCATTCCACTGGTTTCTTTTTCGTCATAAGCTTTTTTTGCAGTTCTCCTTTCTAACTAGTGTGTTTTATTTATCTTCTCATTCTGTTCGTTGTTTAAGAATCGATTAATCAGTTCGTAAGTTCTTTTAACATGGATAAAATGCTTTGGAAGAGATAAAAACCCGTGCAAGGCATCCTTCATGCGGTATACCTCTACTTCATTTCCAAATTCATATAGTTTTTTCCCGTAGGCTTCTCCCTCGTCCCGGAGTGGGTCATATTCAGCTGTGATAATCATGGTCTTAGGTTGATGTGATAAATCCTCCGATAACAATGGTGCCAAATATGGATTCGTTAAATCATCATCACTGCTTTTATAGAAATCAATAAATTCACATATTCGCTTTGAGGTTAAAAGATAATCCGTTCCATTCTCCTTTACCGATGGAAAGGGTGAGGTATCGGTATGGTCATGGTAAGTAGAAGGATAAATCAGAATTTGCTTTGATGGTAAGAATTCGCCTCGGTCTCTTGCCATCAGGGATACCACTGCTGCCAGATTTCCACCGGCACTGTCCCCGATTAATGTAATATCCTTTTGAGCTACATCCAATAAGGTCCGATCGGTAAAGATTGCTCTTGCGACAGCATAACAATCTTCGGGAGCTGCTGGAAAATGATATTCCGGTGCTAATCGGTAATCTACGGAGACTACCATATGACCAGTCTGTATCGCCATATTGGAGCAGATTGCACTATAACTGTCTATATTCCCGATGACCCAGCCACCACCATGAAAAAAGATCAAAACCTTTTCTGTCTTTTCAATATCTTGGGGCATAAAGATCCGAACCGGAATCTCATGATCCCCGTTAACAATCTTATGATCCCATATTTCATACATGGGCTTTAAATATGGATGAGTTGCCACCGATATCTGCCTTTGTAATTTGTAGGTTTTCTTCAAATCCAGATCAGGATAAGACAACGCTTTTAATGCCATCTTCATTGCTTTATTAATTGCCATAGAATACCCCTAATATTTGTTAACTACATTCTAACCAAGTTAAATATAAAAGTCAAACGAATTTAAACCCATAAGGTTCTCTTCCTAGTATCGTCTATTTCTAAGAAATTTTTCAAATAATGAATAATCTGTAAACGTTTTCCGAAAACATGAACTGCTACTGGAAATAATCCTTATGCTATGATATACTACAAGGAATAATTCATACTTTTTATTGATAAAATTTATGAATCGAACTTTACATGTAATGGAGGTAACAAGATGTATTATAAGCAATATGGAGATACTGATATGAAGGTTTCTGCCATTGGTATGGGTTGTATGCGCTACAATGATGAAGATGTAAAAGCGGGTAACCTGGAAAAATGTGCAGAAGTTGCGTTATATGCTCATGAAAAAGGGATCAATTATTTTGATACAGCACCTTTTTATTGTGATGATAAAAGTGAAGAGATTACCGGTATCGCTTTATCCCAATTACCAAGAGATAGTTATTATGTTTCCTCTAAGATGAATATGGGCACTGTAGGTGGTAAAGCCACCAAAGAAGCTTATTTTGAAAGACTTCATAAGACCTTATCAAGATTGAAAGTTGATTACCTTGATTTTTATCATCTATGGTGTCTTCTGGATCTAAACTCCTATGAAAGACAAAGAGATGCTCTGTATGGTTTCTTTGAAGAAGCAAAGTCGCAAGGCTTAATCCGTAATATCGTATTTTCATCCCATATGCAGGGAAATGAATTGGAAAAGGTAGTAGAATCCGACTTGTTTAAAGGTATGCTGATTGGATACAATGCATTAAACTACCGTTTCCGTCAAACAGGTATAGAAGCTGCTTATAACAAGGGCATGGGTGTTGTTGTTATGAATCCTTTGGGTGGAGGATTAATTCCTAACAATCCAGAAACCTTCCGTTACCTTGCTGAAGGTACTGATTTAACCGTTCCTCAGGCTGCTCTTAATTTTGTAGCTTCCCATAAGGAAATTACAATTACCCTTGCTGGATGTACCACAAAACAACATGTGGATGATGCTTGTAAAGCGGTTGAGAATTTGGTAGAAAAACCTGCTTCTGTTATCTATAACGAATATGAGAATAAAGGGGTTGCCCTGAATAATCTTTGCACCGGATGTTCCTATTGCAAATCATGTCCTGTGGATATTGATATTCCTAAATATATGGACGCCTATAATGAGAAAATATTAGGTAATAATTTAATGGATCGTCTCAAATGGCATTGGGGTATTCCAAGCTCAAAGGCAGCAGAATGTATTGCTTGTGGACAGTGTGAGTCTTTATGTACTCAACACTTACCGATCATTGAACGTCTTAAGGAAGTTGCTGCTGCAAAATAATTACCCTTCTCTATAACGTATTTTACTACAATTGCGAAGGTTTTAATGCACATAGCAAATATATGTATGTTGCAGAAGAATGCATAAACAATAGAATTTCATAAACAACCAAAATGCATATTAAATAGAAATTCATAAGCAACCAAATTGCATATACAAAAAATTGCATTAACAAAATAATGCATATATAAAAAAACAGCACAGCATAGCAGCAAGAAATTTATATATAAGAAACTGCATATAGCAGAATGAAATGCAAAATTTAATAATTCATAAAGCAATAGAAATTCATACTGTAAAAGAAATGCATACAGTAAAAGAAATTCATACAATAAAATGTATGAATATAACAAATAGAACCTATTGGAATGTGTTATCATTCTAATAGGTTCGTTTATTTTAATCGTTTTTAAGTAAACCAAATATATCCTAGACGAAAATACAGCGAATTGCTCTCTATTTAGGATAATGCCTTGATGTATTCCTGCGCTATAATGCTGTGTCCGATGGCACTTGGGTGTACTCCATCCTCTGCTAATTCAACATTGGTGTATTGCTCAACTTCAAGTTTCGCAAAAATTCCATCCATAGGAAGATAATAATCTGCATACTCCTTCGCAAGTTTTCTAGCCACTAAAATCTTTGGATCTAAATCCTCTCTCCATGCCGCTCTATCAGGTAAGGAATTTAATAAGAACGGTTCTATGATCATGATTTTACAATTTGGCATGTCCTTCTTAATCTTCTCTAGTAAGGTACGGTAAGAATTCTCATACATTTCTGAGGTGGTCACATCGTTGGAGTCATATCTTCTCCAGGTATCATTGACACCGATTAAGATTGAGACAAAATCCGGATTAATCTTCTTAAAATCCTCATCATAACGATCCAAAAGATCTCTAACTCTATTTCCGGAGATACCTTTATTTACAAAAGTCACCTCAGTCTTAGGAAATAATAAATGAAACATCTTTGCTACAACTCCGGGATACCCCTCGGATAACGATGTAATATCATCTCTGTTTCTGCCGCAGTCGGTGATACTGTCGCCTTGAAATAAAACCACTTGACCATTTGTAAAAATTTCTTTCATAACATCCCTCCGCTTTTCGCAATCTAATTGTCAATCATAATGTAAATAATACTTATTTTACAGGTACGTTATAAATATTCACATAAATATACTAAATAGTTACACGCAAATAGTAAATATTTACATTACTATGTTTGTATTACTTGTCATATTATAACAGCACAACCTACATATAGCAATATTTCATAAATATTGTAAATAAATATTTTGATTAAACTAACCCAATCACCTGAATATTACCGCCTTTCACATGAAATATCACTTGCAAAATCAAGAATATACGATACAATAGATATTGCGAATGTAATTGATCGACAACGAAGTGTAATAAACTTATGAGATTCAGGAGGTTTTCATGATACAGGCAAGTAACATAACTTTAAGATTAGGTAAAAGAGCCTTATTTGAGGATGTGAATATTAAATTCACAGAGGGCAATTGCTATGGATTGATCGGAGCCAATGGTGCAGGTAAATCCACTTTTCTTAAGATATTATCCGGCCAATTAGAGCCATCAAAGGGAGATATTATTATTACTCCAGGACAAAGATTGTCCTTCTTACAACAGGACCATTTCAAATATGATGCATTTCAGGTACTTGATACCGTAATCATGGGTAACAAGCGTCTTTATGAAATAATGAAAGAAAAAGAGCAAATCTATGCAAAAGAAAATTTCACCGACGAAGATGGTATTAAAGCCAGTGAATTAGAAGGTGAATTTGCATCCATGGATGGTTGGGAAGCTGAATCAAATGCCGCTTCTCTCCTCAATGGTCTTGGTGTAGAGACTGATCTTCATTACAAGATGATGAGTGAATTAGGAGGCAGTGACAAGGTTAAGGTTCTGCTTGCACAAGCATTATTCGGTAATCCTGACATTCTGCTTCTCGATGAGCCTACCAACCATTTGGACCTTGAAGCGATTCGTTGGTTGGAAGAATTTTTAATCAACTTTGAAAATACCGTTATCGTAGTATCCCATGACCGTTATTTCTTAAATAAAGTATGTACTCATATTGCAGACATCGATTATGCTAAAATTCAGCTCTATGCCGGTAACTATGATTTCTGGTATGAATCCAGTCAGTTAATGGTAAAGCAGATGAAGGAAGCGAACAAGAAAAAAGAAGAAAAAATCAAGGAATTACAGGAATTTATTCAACGTTTCAGTGCCAATGCTTCCAAATCCAAGCAAGCTACTTCAAGAAAGAAAGCTTTGGAAAAGATTGAGCTTGATGACATCAGACCATCTAGTCGTAAATATCCTTATATTGATTTTAGACCGAGCAGAGAAATCGGCAACGAAGTTCTTACGGTAGAACATCTATCAAAAACTATTGATGGAGTTAAGGTATTAGATGATATCTCCTTTATCGTAGGTAAAGAGGATAAGATTGCTTTTGTTGGACCAAACACCTTAGCTACTACTACTTTATTCCGTATACTGGCAGGTGAGCTAGAACCGGATGAAGGAAATTATAAATGGGGAATTACTACCAATACCTCCTATTTCCCGAAGGACAATACCAAGCTTTTCGCAGGGGAAGAGACCATTGTTGATTTCCTTATGCCATTCTCCCCAGAAAAGGATGTTACTTATGTTCGTGGTTTCATGGGTAGAATGTTATTTGCAGGGGAAGAAGGTTCTAAGCAGGTAAAAGTACTCTCCGGAGGTGAGAGGGTTAGAGTTATGTTATCTAAGATGATGATTGCTGGTGCTAATGTATTAATTCTTGATGAGCCTACCAACCACTTAGATATGGAATCGATTACTTCCCTCAATAATGGATTAATTAAATTCCCCGGTGTTCTTTTATTTACCTCCCACGATCATCAATTTATTCAAACGACAGCGAATCATATCATGGAATTAACTCCTAATGGACTCATTGATAAGATTACTACTTACGATGAATATCTTGATAGCGATGAGATGGCAAGAAAGAGACAGGTAATGCAGTTTAGCTCAGAGGAAGAAACACACGAGTAATTTGTTACTTCCAAGTATTCAACCATGTAACCAATAACTTTTAATAAACGAATACAAGGGCCGCTGGCAATTCACTAGCTTCTTATTTATCTGGTAGATGACATAAATAAGATAGAGTTGAGTTAACAGCGGCTTTTCTTACAACCGTATGATAATTATAAGGAGGTACTTATGAAACAGCGATCACAATTCTTAATGAAATATTTAACTGCTCTATCCATGATAACAGTCTCTCTTATATTCCTTGTGGCACACACTATCCTCGAGGGTTTTCTTGTAAAATCACAGCTGGGAATTTTGTTGACCATGGCTCCATTTTTGTTACTTGGGTTAATCTTGGATTATATTTTAAATCGTAATACGTTATTATCCAGAAGTGCTACTATTCTTGCAAAAATATGTCCACTACTCCTATTCATCACAGCTGGAACCTCTGTATTGCTAGAATCAATCAATCAGAAGCAATATCCCATCTTTAATTTCTTACCCTGGGTATTCATTGCTCTCTCTTTCTTTATGGCTAGCTTTGATAAGGAGAATTATAAAAAACCTATGATATATTCCTCTATTGGAACTGGTTTGGTAATAATGGCTTATTTATTCTTGGCTCGAGATACGGATCTATTGAATGAAAAGTACTACTCTATTCTATATTACATTACTTACTTTATGATTTTTTATGCTGCCACTACGATACCGAAGCTTCCTATCCTAGGTTCTTTCCTAGGGTTATGTAATGTGTTGGTTTTGCTATGGCTTCGTTACTTCCCCCAAGGTGATTCTAAGCTTTATGGATGGGATTATGATATCGTATATAGTTTTGAATTATTGTTAACCGCCACTTTGGTGGTAGGGATCCTCATACGATTTATTGCTGAGATTATTCGTAATAAGATGCCTAAATAATCTAAACCTCAAGTATTACAGTATTGGTATCAATAAAAAATTTTAATGGAATATAAGCTAATGAATGAGAGATTGTCATAGAGGGCTAAGAAACAAGAGAATTTATCATACTTTCATGCTGTATACCGGTATCGCAATACGATGATCTCAGAAATCATTGATGATAAAGTGATATAACAATGTTATTGGTATTGCGAAGAACAGGATAAGGTAGATGACTTGAGTTGTCTTTGATGATAAGCGAAATAACAACGAAAAGATATTTACATTAATTAAACCTTGCGTGTCTCTATGATATGCAAGGTTTTTTAATGATTAACATTATTCATTTATTACTCATAAAATAATTTAAACAATTTAATTGAGGCCAACATGGAAATATATATAGTACAACCCGGTGATACTATTAATTCCATAGCTGATCGATATGGTGTATCAGCTTCAACGCTGATTCAGGACAATGCGATTAATCCAAATACCTTAGTTCCTGGTCAAACTATAGTAATCGCTTTTCCTAAGCAAACTTATACTGTAGAAGAGGGTGATACATTAGATAGTATTGCAACTACTCATGATATTCCTGTGATGCAATTATTACGTAATAATCCATTTCTTTCTTCCCGCGAGAATATTTATCCCGGTGAAACTCTTGTCATCAGTTATAACACGCATGGTAAAACAACAACCATTGGGTTTTCGTATCCTTTTATTGATGAAACTACCCTTAGAAAAACTCTTCCTAATTTAACTTATATATCAGTTTTTAATTATAGAGCTACAAAAGAAGGCAGCATAACAACTTACTTCGATGACGAAAACCTTGTTAAACTATCATTGGAATATGGTGTTGTTCCCCTTATCATGTTAACAACATTATCCGATCAAGGAGAGCCTGATTTAGAAGTAGCTTATGAACTATTACTAAATGTTGAATATCAAGATATACAGCTCAATAACTTAATTAATATTATGAGAACGAAGGGCTATTACGGTGTCAACTTTGTATTTTACTTTATGAACGAATCCAATCAATGGTTATATCAAAACTTTATCACAAAGGCATCAGATCGATTGCACCAGGAAGGATACTATGTATATACTACAATAAATCCTAATATTGAAAATGTTGATAACAAAGTGGAATTTGAAAAAATTGATTATTCAAAAATCAATGAGGTAGTGGATGATATCATATTTCTGCAATTCATCTGGGGAATGAATACAAATCCTCCAGCACCGGTCAGTTCTATCTATAACCTAAAAACTTTCATTGATTATGTCATTACGTTAGTACCCCCGGATAATCTTCTTATAGGTAAACCCGTTATTTCATATGACTGGACTCTTCCCTATGTACCGGGAAAATCAAGTGCTTATTCCTTAACAACTGCCTCTGCTGTTCGACTAGCCTATGACGTGGGATCCACCATACAATTCGATGAAATATCACAGACACCGTATTTTGAGTATTACCAATTTAATGTGGGCTTTCCGATACAGCACATAGTGTGGTCAATTGATGCAAGAAGCATTGATGCTTTAGTAAAACTTATTACTGAATATGGTTTACGCGGAACCGGAATCTGGAGCATCATGGTATATGTTCCACAATTATGGTTAATCCTTAATTCACAATTTGATATTGAAAAAATTTTACCCGTTATATAATAGCAAACTGGTTATTAAGAACGCCAAATCAGACTAGTGCGGCTCTTTTTTAGAATCAATGTTAAATCAAATAACAATCATATAACATTTATTATCCTATAGATTATACAATAATAATTATCTTAACTGAATTTCAAATGTAGATATATAATAGGTGTTTTATGAAATCATATCATATGCTCCCATCACTGAAGACGACTTACGATTTTTCCACTGGCAAGGGAGCATATGATCAACATTATTTTAACTAATCTTCCTGTATCGATGCTTTTATTCTACGCACACCTGCGGAGGAACTTTCTTCTTTCAAAATAGTAAAGTGCTTCAATTCACTGGTTTTACTAGCATGAGGTCCTCCACAAATTTCTTTGGAATAGCCCTGTATGGTATAGACTTTAACCCGTTGTTCATATTTATGATCAAAGACTCCGATTGCGCCTTGGTCTTTTGCTTCTGTCGTAGTCAACTCTTCGCAGATGACAGGAATGTCCTTATCTATCGCTTCGTTTACGATTTGCTCTACTTTCTGAAGTTCTTCCTCGGTTAATTTCCGATCAAAGGAAAAGTCAAAACGTAACCGGTCAGCATTAATATTACTTCCTTTTTGATATACGGTATTTCCTAATACGATCCTAAGTGCTCCGTTTAATAAATGGGTAGCAGTGTGAAGCCGTGCTGTCCTTTCACTTTGATCAGCAAGGCCCCCTTTAAATTTACCTTCAGCGCCAACTCTCGACTTTTCTTGATGTTCTTTATACTTTCTATTGAATTCGAAAAGATCGACGGAAGCACCATATTCCTCAGCTAATTCTATCGTCAGTTCGATTGGAAAACCATACGTATCGTATAGTTTAAAAGCCAGATCACCACTTAAAATCCTATCACCTTCCAGTGACCTCATAAATTGTTCCGCCTTTTTAAGTCCACTGTCCAAAGTTTTACGAAATAAATGATACTCTTTCTTAAGTTGGTCAAAGATAAAATCTCTATTCCTCACTAATTCAGGATACTCCTCCTGATTATTTAAGATTACTATTTCTGCAAACTCCGGTAATACATTTTGATTAATATTACATTTTTTAAGCAATCGTAGGGTACGGCGGATTAATCTACGGAGAATATAGCCTTGTTCCGTATTAGAAGGAATAATCCCCTTATCGTCTGCAAGGAGGAAGGTGATGGATCGCATATGATCAGCAATAATTCTAAATTGCTTCATAGTTTCCTCCGCAGAATTCATATTATTTATTTCGTTCAGTATCTTTATTCCCATAAGATCTTCTAACTTCATGATAAGTGGGAGAAAGAGATCTGTTTCAAATACGGAATTCTTGTTATTTAATATGGCAAGAATTCGTTCCAATCCCATTCCTGTATCAACATTCTTCTGGCTAAGAAGGGTATAAGTCCCATTCCCCTCTTTCTTATACTCCATAAATACATTATTCCAGATCTCTACATATTTACCACAGTTGCAGGCAGGACCGCACTGGTCACTGCATGGATTACAGCCGTTATCATAAAATATTTCACTATCCGGTCCACAGGGTCCTGTTTGCCCAGCAGGTCCCCACCAGTTTTCTTTTCGTCCGTAAAAAAATATTTGGTTCTCCCTAAGTCCTAAGCTACTCCATATATGATGAGTTTCTACATCTCTTGGAACACTGTCATCTCCTTCAAATACGGTCACTGCCAACCGTTCTTTTGGAATACCTAGTTCTAAGGTTAGAAATTCATAACTCATTGTTATTGATTCTCGTTTAAAATAATCTCCAAGGGACCAATTCCCTAACATCTCGAAGAAGGTTAAATGCGTTTCATCACCAACTTCTTCAATATCATCGGTACGGATACACTTTTGGCAGTCCACCAGTCGCCTTCCTAAAGGATGCTTTTCGCCAAGGAGATACGGCACCAAAGGATGCATCCCTGCTGTTGTAAATAGAACTGTAGGATCATTGTCAGGTAATAAAGAAGCAGATGGTATAATTTCGTGACCATAGCTTTTAAAAAATTCAAGATAACTTTTGCGCAGTTTTTTTGAACTCCATGAATTACTTTGATTACAATTTGTTTGTTTCATCTTTAATCCTCCTATTTTATGATATTAAAGTACTCTGAATAACCACCGATAAAAATACTCTTACCTTGTATTGGACCTTTTGAACGATACAAATAAACTCCAATAAAAAAAGCCCTAAGTTGAACATCAACTTAGGGCGAACGATATAGTCCGTGTTACCACCTAATTTCAGAGATAATCTCTGCACTTTGTCAGTACGAAGTTGTTTGAATGACTTGATACTGCTTTCCTTGTAACGGTGGAAACCTCCGATGAAGTCTACTAAGATCACTCTGTTCGGTTCATAGCTCCAAGACTGCTTCTATATGATCCTCATGAAGATTCTCACCCGGTGCCAACACCCATCTTCTCTCTGTAAATCCGATTCATATTTTTATTTTTATGAGAATATCATACTATTTTAGTTCTGTCAATATATTTTATTTAATCATATGATTAAGGTAGTGCTTATGATACTCTGATTATCTATTTATTATACTTATCTATTTTACTATAATTATGTTATCTGATCTCCAAAAATTCATTCTACGCTTTTCTAAAGAAAAGACCTTATTATGTATTATATAATGAATAGGGCTTATCTATATAAATTATGGTGTGACCTGTTAAGATTATTCGTCTACTATGGCTTTTGATTCTTTAGTCAAAATATATAGTAGTTCATCTTCTAATACTTATATACATTTTAGTACCAGATTTTAATACGTATATTCAAATTAATAGTAATTTTAAACTTATGTTAAATTTAGTAGTAATTTTTATTTTCCTGCCTGGAAAAATCATTATCACTTTGATTATTATCAAAAAGTCTCCTGGCTGCAACGATTGGTAAGCATCTTAAAATTTGGTCCTCCTGTAAACCCGCCAACTGGCAATAATAGGACAAATAATCATTTGCAAGGGTAAGAAACAAATTACTGATCTCTTCGCCTAACAAGTGCATAATGATCGGCGAATTGAGTGTCATATAGCTCCAAGCAACATCCAATAGCGGGCTGCCAGAACAAGCACCATTCCAGTCAATAATAGATTCACCAACGATATTAAGCGGTTGGTAGTCCCCATGACATAACTTATGTTCTACCGGAATACTATCAAGTAAATTCAATAAAAGCGTCACTTCTTTCCCATCCAGATTTTCTAATTCCACAATACGATTTCGCAAAAAATCATATTGTGAGGGGAGTTCATGGATTGCTTTTTTATGTATGTCATAATGCATTTTTGCAAACTGATATGCTATTTCAGGATTATAATAACCATTGATTAACGGTTCTGCTAAGTTTTTTCCATATATCCGTTCGTATAATAATGCTCTTTTACCTTCCGTCATAGTGGAACCGATATACTTTGGTATACCAAGTGAAAATCTATTTAATAATTCACCTATATAACTCTCATGATTTATTACATCGTCGGAAACATGGGGCTTATAGATTTTAATTACCTGATTATCCCCCCACTCATATACATTGGATGTACCGCCACTGCCAATTAGTTTTCCTATCTCTCTCTCCATATGTTACCCCTATTTTTAATTATCTACTCCTTGTGTCCTTTATATTAGTTGTGTTATTATATACTAAATTACAATATATTACCACTTATTTTTATGTGAACTTTAAATCCTTAATTTTTCTTACCATTACTTAATCTTATCTTCGCAAAGGTATCTTAAAAAATTATATCTTAGAAAGGGTATCTTAAAATAATACCTTAGCCACGGAATCTACTAATTACATTTACTTCTATATCCTTTAAATTAATAAAAGCTGTGGTATCTCAAATACATAGATACTACAGCTCTTCATAATACATAATTATTCTATTCTACTCCAACCTAATTCACTTCCGCTACATCTTACGGAATTTCTGATATCTTTGCTCTAGCAAAGATTCCATAGGTCTTTGCATCATTTCAGTAATGTCTCGTTCCATCACGGCTTTCATGTTCTGAAGCATTTTTGAAGTATCCATATGAGCTCCACCCTGCGGCTCGGGAATGATACCATCGATAATACCAAATTGCAATAAATCCTGCGCTGTCAGCTTCATATCCTTTGCGGCCTGGTCAGCCTTTGAAGAATCCTTATAAAGGATACTGGCAAAACCCTCTGGTGAAAGAATAGCATAGATTGCATGTTCCAGCATATAGACTTTATCTGCAACACCCAGTGCTAAAGCTCCACCGCTACCGCCTTCGGAGATAACGACAGACAAAATCGGAGTTTTTAATAACATCATCTCTGCCAAATTGGTTGCAATGGCTTCTCCCTGCCCCCTCTCTTCTGCACCGATACCACAGAAAGCTCCAGGTGTATCAATAAAGTTAATCACAGGTCGATGGAACTTCTCAGCTTGCTTCATTAACCGAAGTGCTTTTCGATAGCCCTCCGGATGAGGCATTGAAAAGTTTCGTGCAATATTTTCTTTTGTATTTCTTCCTTTTTGTTGGGCTATCACTGTTACGGGCAAATCTCCAAGCATTGCGATACCTCCAACAATCGCCCGATCTTCTCCGTAAGCTCTGTCACCGTGAAGCTCCATAAAATCATGAAATATTCCTTCAATATAATCAAGCCCAGTCGGTCTTACCGGCATACGGGCTAATTTGACTTTTTCCCACGGTGTTATGTCCATAATAATAACCATGCCTTTCTTCACAGCCTTTGTTCAAAGGAACAAAGTTGCATAGAGAATGATAAGATAAATCGCCATGCGTATATTTATTTTCGCATTTGCTCCTTTAAGGATGATTGGAATGTATCTTTAAAATGGTTCCTAACGTAGCCCTCAGCTGATCTCTTGGTACAATGCGATCCACAAAACCATGATCAAGTAAGAACTCTGCTCTCTGAAAACCTTCCGGTAATTTCTGACCAATGGTTTGCTCAATTACTCTGGGACCGGCAAAACCAATTAATGCTTTCGGTTCAGCAAGAATAATATCTCCAAGCATTGCAAAGCTCGCTGTTACACCACCGGTGGTAGGATCAGTTAAAACGGTGATATATAACAATCCTGCTTCACTATGTTTTGCTACCGCTGCACTTACCTTAGCCATCTGCATTAAGGAGAAGATACCTTCTTGCATTCTTGCTCCGCCGGAAGCTGTAAATACGATAACATGAAGCCTTTCTTGGGTAGCCCGTTCAAACAATCTAGCCAGTTTTTCACCTATGGTAGACCCCATACTTCCCATCAAAAATGCTGCATCCATTACGCCAATCATTACTGGATTACCACCAATCACGCCTTTGCCAGTTACTAACCCGTCCACAAGCCCTGTTTTGGATTGCAGCTTAATCAGTTTATCATTATAGCCTGGGAAATTTAATGGATCCTTCGTTGACAAATGGGGATCATACTCCGTAAACGCAGTCTCCTCGTCTAATATCATAGCAAGTCTTTCATTGGCTGATACTTTAAAATACGCACCACATTCGTCACACATTTTGAAATTTTTGATTAAAAGCTTAGTATAGATTACCTTGCCGCAAACCGGACATTTCGTCATTATTCCTTGCGGAACATTAGGCTTTTCTTCTTCAGGCTTATCGATATCAATATCCTGAGGTCTTACCCGGTATACTTTTGATGTAGCATATTGCTTTCCCTTAAACGGATTTTTATTCATAATGCTTCTTTCCCTCGATTAAGCCGGTATTATACTTTCCTGACAAGAATTCTTCCTGCTCCAGTAATTCATATTGAAACTCAATGTTTGTATGGATTCCTTCAATAATAAATTCTGATAAAGCTCGCTTCATCCTTTGAATCGCTTCTTCTCTCGTCTTACCATATACAATCAACTTCGCCAGCATGGAATCATATACCGGTGGAACCAGATATCCTGGATACACTGCACTGTCAATACGAATACCGTAACCACCCGGGAACAGTACATTTTCAATTCGTCCTGGACATGGCATGAAGTTTCTGGTAGGATCTTCAGCATTAATTCTACATTCGATTGCATGCCCCTTGATCTGAACCTCCTTCTGACCGAAGGTAAGAGGTTCTCCATTGGCAATTTTGATCTGTTCCTTTATCATATCAATTCCTGTTACCATTTCAGTAACCGGATGTTCTACCTGTATTCTGGTATTCATCTCCATAAAATAATACTTTCCCTCTTGGTCCAGTAAAAATTCTATGGTTCCTGCATTTTCATAGCCTGTAGCCAAAGCCGCCTGCACTGCAGCATTTCCCATCTCCTGGCGAAGTTCCTCACTCATTACAGCAGAAGGAGATTCCTCTAGCATCTTCTGGTTCCTTCTCTGAGCGGAACAATCTCTTTCACCCAGATGAACGGCATGACTATATTTATCAGCTAAAATTTGAAATTCAATATGTTTCGGATTTAGAATTAGTTTTTCCATGTATAGATTATCATCACCAAAGGCTGCCTTTGATTCTGCTTTCGCAGAATTATAAGCATTCTCCAGATCCTCTGGACGAAATACTGCCCTCATGCCTTTACCGCCGCCTCCTGCAGAAGCTTTAATCATAACAGGAAAGCCCATTTCATCTGCAAGTTTTTTTGCATCCTGGTATGTTTCTAATACTCCATCGGAGCCCGGAACTACAGATACACCGGCTTTCTGCATGGTTTCTCTGGCTTTTGATTTATTACCCATCAGATCAATGACATCCGCACTGGGTCCGATAAATGTGATATTACAATCTTCGCACATTCTTGCAAATGCGCTGTTTTCTGATAAAAATCCAAATCCTGGATGAATAGCAGTTGCTCCGGTTAAAACAGTTGCACTAATGATATTTTGCATATTCAAATAGCTGTCTTTCGATTTTGCTGGTCCAATACACACCGCTTCATCCGCCAGCATAACATGTAAAGCTTCTTTATCTGCCTCAGAATATACTGCAACAGTGCTAATTCCCATCTCTCTGCAGGCTCTTATGATTCTGACAGCAATTTCACCCCGATTAGCTATTAAAATTTTCTTAAACATTAATAGTCTCCTTTTTTGTTAAGGTTGAATTGCAAAGGTCAGGATTGCTTCCACTGCAACCTTATCCTCCACATATGCGACAGCTTTCCCTACTCCAAAGATGCCTTTGTCCTTAATGATTTCCACTTCTAAAGTAAGAACATCACCCGGTACCACCTGTCTCTTGAATTTTACCTTATCCATACCGCCAAAGAACGCTTTCTTACCTTTATTCTCTTCACGGCTTAACATAACAACTGCCCCCGTTTGAGCCAAAGCTTCTAATATAAGTACTCCAGGCATAACGGCTTTCCCAGGGAAATGTCCTGCGAAAAAAGGTTCGTTCATGGTAACGCCCTTGCGACCCACAGCGCGTTTTCCAGGTTCTAACTCATCGATCCGGTCAATTAATAAGAAGGGTGGTCGATGAGGAATGATATTCTGTATTTCATCTATATTAAGCATAGTTCTTCCTTTCTACTAACAATCAAGCCAATCTACGTATCCTGTTATTCTATCCTAACGGTCTAATTTTTCATGTACGTCTTATTCTAAGTTATTATTATGGTCGCCTGATCGGCTTTAAGGTTATTGAAACGACTTATCATTTTATTATAAACAATGGCTGGCCATACTCCACCATATCTTCATTCTGAAGTAAGACTTCGGCAACTTCACCATCATATTCGCTTTCAATTTCGTTCATTAATTTCATAGCTTCAATAATACAAAGGGTCTGCCCTTTTTTCACCTTATCTCCTACTTTAACAAATGGAGGTTTATCCGGTGATGCTTTTGCGTAGAAGGTTCCTACCATAGGAGATAATACTTTGTTACCAATCACTTCTTCCGGTTTTTTCACCGGACTTTCTTCCACAATCGTAGCCTGTGGTGATGCTTGTGGTGCAGTAACTACCGGTGCACTGATATTTGCTGCGGGAATTTGCAACGGCTGCATCACTGTCATCGGGATATTACCCCCTTTTTCCATACGGATACGAATTCCCTCTGCTTCTATTTCTACTACCGTTAATTCGGTTTGATTCATTTCCTTCATTAAACTCTGAATTGCTTTAAAATCCATATTAAACCTCCATATTTTTAAAGATTACGGTAGCATTATGTCCACCAAAACCTAAGGAGTTTGACATAACATAAGAAAGCTTCTGCTGTCTTCCTTCACCTGGAACATAATCCAAATCACACTCTTCATCAGGAACTTTAAGTCCGATAGTTGCAGGTATATAATTATTTTCAATCGCTTTAATACAAGCAACCGCTTCAACTGCTCCGGCAGCCCCAAGTAAGTGACCAATCATGGATTTCGTTGAACTAATCGGTACTTTATAAGCCAAATCACCAAATGCTTTTTTTACTGCTAAGGTTTCTAACTTATCATTGACCGGTGTGCTTGTTCCATGTGCATTGATATAAGAGATATCTTTCGGTTCCACTTCTGCTTCTTTCATTGCTAACATCATTGCTCTTGCAGCACCATCACCATCCGGAGCAGGAGATGTAATATGATAAGCATCACAGGTTGCGCCGTATCCAACTACTTCAGCATAGATCTTTGCTCCACGCTTTACAGCATGCTCATATTCTTCTAAAACAAGCACGCCAGAACCTTCGCCCATAACAAATCCATCTCTTTCCTTATCAAAAGGAATTGACGCTCTGGCAGGATCGGTACTGGTTGATAACGCTGTCAAGGCAGAAAAACCTGCCATAGATAAAGGTGTAATAGAACTTTCAGTTCCCCCTGCAAGAATAACATCAGCATAACCATGTTTAATATTACGGTATGCTTCTCCAATACTGTTATTACCGGTTGCACAAGCTGTTACTACATTGGAGCATATACCCTTCGCACCGTATTTGATAGCTATATTACCTGCTGCCATATTGGTGATAATCATTGGGATAAACAAAGGATTTACTCGTCTTGGACCCTTATCAATTAAAGTTTTTGCTTCTTTTTCAATACTATCAATTCCACCGATTCCAGATCCAACGATGACACCAAATCGCTCCGATTCGATTGTTTCTAAATCGATACCTGAATCTTCTATTGCTTCTTTGGTAGCAGCAATAGCAAATTGAGAGAAGCGATCCATTCTTCTTGCTTCCTTCGCATCCATATATTGTTTAGGATCAAAATTTTTAACCGTTGCTGCAAGTTTCACAGCATATGCTTCTGTATTAAAAGAATTGATAGCTTCAATTCCGGTTTTACCATCTTTCACACTTTGAAAAAATTCTTCTACACTATTACCGATTGGGGTAACAGCACCCATACCTGTAACGACTACTCTGTGACTCATAATTCGGTAATCCTCCTATTTTTGTTCCATCTAAACGGTATCAAACACTATGTCCGGCTGTTATTATAATAGCTCTAATTTTCATATTTGCAGGACTGTTCTCAACTGTACCAACAGTTACATCACCATACCGCCATCTACCTGCAATACCTGACCTGTTATATAGTTTGCTGCTTCCGATGCAAGGAAACTGACTGCACCTGCGACTTCATTGGCAGCACCAAAACGCTTGAGGGGTATATTAGCTACGGTAGCTTCTTTTATTTTTTCTGGCAGAACATCGGTCATCTCAGTTTGTATGAAGCCGGGAGCGACAGCATTTACGGTGATACCTCGTATTGCTAATTCTCTGGCGGCAGATTTAGTCATACCGATCACTCCTGCTTTGGAGGCTGCATAATTTACTTGACCGGCATTTCCAGTAATTCCTACCACTGAGGATAAATTTATGATCTTACCGCTTCTTTGTTTCAGCATTACATTTGATGCATGCTTCATACAAAAGAAGGTTCCTTTTAAATTAATATCTATGACACTGCTAAAGTCATCCTCTGACATTCTCATCATTAACGTATCTTTTGTTATTCCTGCATTATTCACAAGGATATCCAGTCTGCCAAAATGCTTTACTGCCGCATCTACCAACTGCTTTGCTTCTTCTTCTTTGCTGATATCTGCCTGCACAGCAATCGCTTCTCCACCAGCTTCTCGGATGGTTTCTAAGAGCTCTTCTACCTGCTTTATGCTGTTACGGTAATTCACCACAACTTTGGCTCCATACTTTATAAATTCCAGTGCTATCGCTCTGCCAATTCCTCTTCCTGCTCCAGTGATTATTGCAGTTTTTCCATTCAACATATCCTTGATTCCTTTCTATACTAATTCGGGTAAGTAAATTACTACTTCTTTTATGTGTAACAAAACGCTTAACAAACCCTAATTATTGTCTGGCTGCCAAAACTGCCTCCAGGGAAGCTATGTCCTCGACATTATATATTTTAAGTCCACGATCTATTTTTTTCACAAAACCGGATAAGGTCTTACCAGGTCCAATCTCTATGAATTCAGTAACTCCTTCATCTATCATGGTTCGAATGGTTTGTTCCCAAAGAACACTACTCATAACCTGCTGATACAGCAACTCTTTTACCTGCTCCGAACTTTCGATATAAGAAGCGGTTACATTACTGATTATCGGAACGGCAATTTCACCAATGGATAGTCCGGATAACTCTACTTTTAACTTTTCAGCAGCAGGTCGTAACATTGAAGTATGGAATGGTGCACTTACCGGTAAATCTATTGTTTTCATAGCACCTTTTGCTTTTGCTAATTTCGCTGCTACATCCACTGCCTCAATCTCACCACCAATGACTATTTGCCCTGGGCAGTTAAAATTAGCAGGCTCAACTATTCCAAACTCACTTGCTTCCAGACATGCTTCCTTAATTTTATCTTCCGATAAGCCTAGAACAGCAGTCATCTTTCCTAAACCGGTAGGCACTGCTTCCTGCATAAACCTTCCACGCTTTCTTACTAATGGGACTACCTGAGATAAAGTAAAAACGCCACTAGCAGTCAGAGCAGAATATTCTCCTAGACTTAATCCCGCTACGACATCCGGCCAAATACCGTATTCTGTTATAGCACGGTAAGCAGCGATAGAGGTTGTTACAACAGCGGGCTGTGTATTTTCAGTCTTATCTAATTCTTCTTTATTTCCATCAAAACATAACTGCTTTAAATCTAAATTAAGACTGTCACTGGCTTCGTCAAAGGTATTCTTACAGACCGGGAATCTCTCATATAACTCTTTTCCCATGCCAATGTACTGAGCTCCCTGCCCTGCAAAGAGAAATGCTGTCTTACCCATACGTTACCTCCAGTCTTTGTTTAACAAGCTCTGTGCTTCCGTCATCATCTCAAGAATGATGTCTTTACAGCTTTGTTCTTTATTCACGATTGCTGCGATTTGGCCAGACATTACAGAGCCATACTCTACATCTCCGGTTACCGCTTTCGCCAAAGCTCCGATACCAAGCTTCTCATATTCTTCAATCGGTGCAGCAGCGGTTTCCAAATCTTTAAATTGACGTGCCAATTTATTTTTAAGTACTCGGATTGGATGACCGGTTGGACGTCCTGTTACAATTGTATCAATATCTTTTGCATTTAATATTTTCTTCTTATAATTTTCATGCACAGTACATTCATAGGCTGTTAAAAATCTAGTACCTACCTGGACTGCATCAGCACCTAAAAGAAACGCTGCTGCAACTCCTCTGCCATCTCCAATACCACCGGCTGCAATTACCGGAATGGATAAAGCATCTACTACCTGAGGTACCAATACCATTGTAGTTAACTCTCCAACATGACCACCGGATTCTGTTCCTTCTGCAACGACTGCATCTGCTCCACTTCGTTCCATTCTCTTAGCCATAGCAACGGAAGGTACTACCGGTATTACTTTAATGCCATGATCTTTCCACATTTCCATGTATTTTCCTGGCATCCCTGCTCCGGTTGTTACCACCTTGACATTTTCTTCACATACCATTTTAGCAATTTCATCTGCATTTTCGCTTAGTAACATGATATTAACACCAAAAGGCTTCTTCGTAAGCTCTTTTGCTTTCCTCACTTCATTACGTACGAAATCGATCGGTGCAGTACCCCCTGCAATAATACCGAGACCTCCGGCTTCTGAAACTGCAGCTGCTAGGGAAGCATCCGATATTCTTGCCATTGCACCTTGAAAAATAGGATACTCTATATTTAACATCTCACAAATACGTGATTTCATTTTAACACCTGTGCCTTTCCCAAATCGAAGATCGATCATTCATAGACTGTAGCCAAGAAGAACCTTAACGTATATATACCGACAATTATTTGCCGGTATATATACAAAGTGCAATTCTTCTCCTATTGACTCATCGTCCCTTATTAAAGTTACTCATTGCTTTCATTCCTTCTGCATGAGAATAACTTTAAGCTTCCTCTACCCCTTTGCTTTCGAGATAGCTTACTACATCGCCTATTGTATGAATGCTTTCGGTATCTTCGGTAGGAATCTCAATACCAAATTCCTCTTCTAATGACATGATAATTTGGAATAAATCAAGAGAATCTGCGTTTAAGTCATCCTTTAAGGAAGTCTCTAAAGTAATTTCTGCTGCATCTACTCCTAATTGATCTGCTACTAAATCTTTAATCTTATTTAATTCCATTTTAAAATTCCTCCATGATTCATATGATTTATTTTATTTGTGTTTCTACTGATGTGTATATCAATCCCATTCCAGCAATACTGCTCCGCTGGTCATTCCACCGCCAAAGCCTACCAGAATGAGTTTGTCACCATGTTGTATTTGCTTATTCTGTACTAATTCATCCAAAGCAATACCTATACTGGCTGCTGATGTGTTTCCATAATGCTCTAGATTAAGATAAAATTTATCTACTGGAACATCTAAAAACTTTGCCGCTTGTTCAATAATTCGTAAATTTGCCTGATGAGGTATGATATATTTAATATCTTCTACGGTATGATTGGCTTTCTTTAACACTGCTTTCACATTCTCTGTAATACTGCGAACCGCGAACTTGAACACTTCCTGCCCCTGCATCGTGATACTTGGTGCAAAATTAGTAGTCTCTGCTTTCGTAAACGGATTGTTTAAAGGTACTGCAGGACAGGAGAGAAGGGCTTGCTTACTGCCATCACTCAATAAATTGGATGATAACATTCCACTTTCCTTCTCAGTTGATGATACTACTACTGCACCGGCACCATCGCCGAATAATACGCAAGTGGATCTATCTTCCCAATTAAGAATCTTTGAGAGGGTTTCAGCTCCAATCACTAAGATGTTCTGATACATACCTGTCTCAATAAATTGAGCCGCTGTTACCATACCATAAATCATACCGGTACAAGCTGCAGTAAGATCAAAAGCTGCTGCCTTCATAGCCTTTAAGCGATCTTGAACAATACAAGCTACCGAAGGCATAAAAGAATCCGGTGTGATGGTCGCACATATGATCAAATCAATCTCAGCTGCGGTAAGTCCAGCATTTTGTATTGCACGAACAGCTGCTTCATAAGCTAGATCTGAGGTTAACTCTCCGGTAGCAATTCTTCTTTCTTTAATTCCAGTTCTGGTAATTATCCATTCATCATTGGTATCAACCAATTTCGTAAGGTCTTCATTTGTCATAGTATTGTCAGGTGCATAGCTTCCTGTACCGATGATTGTTGCATGTCTCATCTTGGTAGTCCTCCTATATCATTAACATAACGCTTTCTTGGTAAACTATTCACTCTGTGGAGATTTTTTCGTAATATCCTTCAAATGCTCGTTTAATTTGCGCAAAGCTCTTAGTAGGATTTCTTCTTCTTCCGAAGAAAAATCAATCATGATTTCTTTCACCATATCCAGATGAAACTTTTCATGAATACGATATGCCAGTTTTCCTTTTTTGGTTAGGCTGACATTTACTATCCTTCGGTCGGTATTACTTCTGCTTCGTTCCACATAGCTTTTCTTTATCAGCTTATCAATCGCTGTTGTTAAGGTGCCCATCGTTATCTCCAACTGAGCTGCTACCTCTGACATAGTTTTCGATCCATATAATCCAACCGCTTCTATTGTGTGTATTTCAGTGATGGATAAATCACGAAAAGCACCCTGCTTAATCGAATACTCTTCAATCTGATTAACATCATCATATACTTCAACTAGCAGATTATTAATCTCAACTAATTTATCTTTCATATGCTTCTCTCCTGAGCATTTGTTTTGTAAAACAAATATTTTGATAATCAAAATATATAAGAAAACGTATCAAATGTCAAGAAAAATTTATAGTAAAAGATCCCAAGAGGGGTATTTCACCTTCTCGGGATCCTTATAAAAATTGATTAAATCATCAAAAATTGTTTGATTATACCTCGAATAATAAATCTCCATAGGTTGGAACTGGCCATAATTCTTTCTCTACGATTAACTCTAATGCATCAATCGGTGTTCTCAGTTCAACCATTGCAGGAAATACCTCATTACGGAAGGAAGCTGCCATTTCTGCACCTTCTTCCTTTGCACTGGCTGCATCTGTAGCTGCCTGTAATTTCTTTAATGCGATCTGAGCTTTTGCAAGTAGTGCTGAAGTTTCCTTTAATAAATCTGTCTGTACACTTACATCTGCATCAACCACTGCTGCTTTAATTGCATTGATGGAATCAGCCAATTTCTTAGTGTATTGAATAACAGCAGGAATGTATTTTACACTAACCATGGAGATCATAGTTCTTGCTTCAATATTAATAGCCTTGGAATAAGCCTCATATAAGATTTCTGCACGGGAATGAAGTTCGATTGGAGAAAATACATGATGTTTCTCAAACAGGTCCACTGCCTTATCGGTTACCATGGCAGGTATTGCTTCTACCATAGACTTAATGTTAGGTAAACCTCTTCTCTCCGCTTCTACAACCCATTCATCAGAATAGCCGTTACCATTAAATACGATTCTGTAATGCTCTGTAACGATTTTCTTAATTAAATCGTGAAGTGCTAAATCAAAGTTAACTGCCTTCTCTAATTCATCTGCGATATCTGAAAGAACATCAGCTACGATGGTATTGAGGATGGTATTGGCAGTACCGATGGACATAGAGGAAGCAACCATACGGAATTCAAATTTGTTACCGGTAAATGCAAATGGTGAAGTACGATTTCTGTCTGTTGCATCCTTGTTCAGGGCTGGAATTGTCTGAACACCGATATTTAACTTACCGCCTTCTTTACTGCTCTTAGCTTCGCCGGTCTCAATTAACTGTTTCAGAACGTCATCTAACTGAGTTCCTAAAAAAACAGAAATGATGGCAGGAGGAGCTTCGTTTGCACCTAATCTATGATCATTTCCAGGATTTGCTGCAGATACGCGGAGAAGATCTGCATGTAAGTCAACTGCTTTTAATACTGCTGCCAGGAATAATAGGAACTGTACATTCTCGTGAGGAGTTTTTCCTGGATCTAATAAGTTTTTACCTGTATTGGTAACCATGGACCAGTTATTGTGTTTACCAGAACCATTGACACCGGCAAATGGCTTCTCATGTAAAAGACAAGTTAGTCCATGACGATTCGCAATCTTCTTCATACATTCCATAACTAACTGGTTATGGTCTGTTGCAATGTTTGCTGTTGCATAAATTGGAGCTAGCTCATGTTGTGCCGGAGCTACTTCATTATGCTGAGTCTTTGCTGTAACGCCCATCTTCCAAAGCTCAACATTCAGTTCCTTCATATAAGAAGAGATTCTTTCTTTCAGAATTCCAAAATAATGATCCTCAAGTTCCTGACCCTTTGGAGGCATTGCTCCAAATAAGGTTCTTCCTGTGAAAATAAGGTCATCTCTCTTTAAGTACTTTGCTTTATCTACTAAGAAATATTCCTGTTCCGGTCCTACGGAAGTGCTTACTCTCTTAACTTCGCTATGTCCAAATAATTTTAATACACGAACTGCCTGCTTGCTGATTGCTTCCATGGAACGAAGAAGTGGAGTCTTCATATCCAATGCTTCACCAGTGTAAGAACAGAAAGCGGTGGGAATACACAAAGTAACACCTGATGCATCTTCTCTTAAGAAAGCCGGAGAAGTACAATCCCATGCTGTATAACCTCTAGCTTCAAATGTTGCTCTCAATCCACCGGATGGGAAAGAGGAAGCATCTGGCTCACCTTTAATTAATTCTTTTCCAGAGAATTCCATAATAACTTTACCATCATGAGTGGGGCTGATAAAGGAATCATGCTTTTCTGCTGTTATACCAGTCATCGGCTGAAACCAATGAGTATAATGTGTCGCACCTCGTTCGATTGCCCAATCCTTCATGGCATTTGCTACAACCTCAGCTACGCTTGGATCCAGGTCTTCCCCATTTTCAATGGTCTTTTTCAGAGCGGCATAAGTTTTCTTTGGTAGACGTTCTACCATGGTTGCATCATTAAATACGTCAATTCCAAAAAGATCTGTTAATTTTTCTGACATATGGATTCTCCTCTCATTATGAAAAAAGCGTTCTCAAATAAATGAGAACACCTTTGCTCCATACAGTTAATTTTATTTATTTATTATATATAAGTATATACCACGTTTTTATAAAAAAGAAAAGAGTTTTTTTCAAAAATTTACGAATAATTTCTATCAACTGTAAAATCATTGATAAACTATATTCTGTTCCGTGTTTCTATACTACCGAATAAATAACAAGTTACAGTATCTATATTATTCCAAATACCATTCATCCTTGCCTGTTTCTTCGCTATTTCCTTCCGATTTTGGCATATATTTTTTGAATATTCGTTCCATCAAAAGTGATACTAAAAATGCAGTCAAACCAGGTGCAATGAAAATAAATATAGGAATCCCATAAGATATTAATGCAAATAAAGCAACAATGACTGCCATCGCTATTGTAGAAGGTAAATGCTTAATGGACATAAAGAACGCTGATTTCACTAATTGTCTCTTAGTCATTGTGAACCGTGATAAGATAGGGAATACATATATAGTAAAACATAATAATAATACCACCATAGCAGTAAATACTGACAGTAATATCATACCTAAATTACTGTTGTTTTGTTCAATGAGCGCCTTTGCATAGGTACGGTCAAAGATCAATATGATGGTTACTACAGTAATAATAACACCGATAATAGCACCATTCTTAAAATTATCCTTGAAGGATCTGAAGAATTCACGGAACAGATACCCTCGTTCTCTTCGAACTACTTTTACTGTTGCATAATACAACGCTGTTGTTGCCGGTCCAATTGTTACAATCGGAATACAAAGCAAAGCCCATACAACGCTAATGAATAAAATATCACAAATCTTACTCAGAACAGAAAAAAAACCGTTCTCCATATTAAAAATATTATTCATCGTTTGTCTCCCTTTAACTTATTTCCTTTATTTTATCACATCTCGTCCATATTAAAAAGTGAAAAAAAAATAAAAAATGCCATATCAAGCGTAAGCATTCAAAAGACCTTGCCTGAGGCAAAGATTCCACTGAATTATCTGCTTATAATCGCTTGATAGGCATATGTATTATGATACTTTTAATATGGTTTTAAAAGCAATCGTCCAGAAGCTGGAAGTAGCTCTTAGGATGAGCACAAGCAGGACATAGTTCCGGTGCTCCATCTCCTTCGTGAATATAACCACAATTTATACATTTCCAGAACACTTTTCCATCTTTCTTAAATACGGTACCATTCTCAATATTCTCAAGGAGTTTAAGATATCTCTCTGCATGATGCTTTTCTACCTTTGCTATTAATAGGAAACGACCAGCGATCTCTAGGAAACCTTCCTCTTTTGCAGTTTTTGCAAATGCGGGATAATCCAGCTCTGCTTCCTCATGTTCACCAGCTGCTGCTGATTTTAAATTTGCTACAGTATCACCGAAAGAAAATGGATAAGTTGCATTAATATCTACCGGTGCAGGGTTCTCTCCATCAAGACCAGCCAGTGCCAGTTTCATAAATACTTTAGCATGCTCCTTCTCATTCTCTGCAGTCTCCATAAATATATTCTGGATTTGCTTATACCCTTCCTTACCTGCAACGGATGCAAAATACGTATAACGCATTCTAGCCTGTGACTCTCCTGCAAAAGCCTTCATTAAATTTTCTAATGTTTTAGTTCCTCTTAATGCTGCCACAATTAAAAACCTCCTTATTTTCGTTTGTATTATGAAATACCATGATATATGGTATTTTCTCTTTTTAAGACATTATCTGTCAAGATTAAGACAATGGGTGAATAAAAATGCCACTTCGCAGTTTCGGTTCAAACCAAGTTGATTTTGGTGGCATTAAGTTACCTGCATCTGATACATCAAATAGTTCAGTTATGGAAGTAGGATACATGGAGAAAGCCACCTTCATATCTTCCTTTCCTCTTCTCTCTAATTCCGATAATCCACGGATTCCTCCGATAAAATCTATTCTCTTATCCGTCCTGGGATCTTCAATTCCAAGGATAGGTTTTAACAAGTAATTCTGTAGAATGGATACGTCCAAGGCTGCTACGGGATCTTTAACGGACCGGATTACATCCTTTGCTTTAAGACAATACCATTCATCCTCCAAGTACATACCAAAGCAAGCCTTCTCCATTGGAGCAAAGGGCGATTGCCCCAGACACTCGACCAAAAAACTCTCCTTAATCTTATCAATAAATTCTGATTTGGACAAACCGTTTAAATCCTTCACAGCTCGGTTATAGGACATAATCAACAACTGATCATGAGGAAATAGGACGGAGAGAAAATAATTATATTCTTCCTTCCCAGTATGCTTAGGATTCTCAGCTCTCCTTTTCAGCCCAACCTTAACGGCTGACGCGGCACGATGATGCCCATCAGCAATGTAAATATTGCTAACTGTAGAAAATGAACTTTGCAAGGTCTCAACCTTACCATGATCTGTGATTCTCCAAACCCTATGGCTAATTCCATCCTTTGAAGTAAAATCATAAAGAGCTTCTTCTTTCTGACTTTCAGCTACAATTTCATCGACGGATTGTAATGACCGATATGTTAAGAAAATCGGTCCGGTTTGGGCATTGCAGACATCTACATGATGGATTCGGTCTATTTCCTTATCCTCTCTTGTATTCTCATGCTTTTTAATTGTATTGTTTATGTAATCGTCTATGGAACAACAGGCAACAATACCTGTTTGAGATCTTTGCTCCATAGTTAATTCATAGATATAATAACATTCCTGACTGTCTTCGATCAATATTTTCTCTTGCAGCATCTCTATGAGCAATTCTCTTGCTTTTTGATATACAATCGGGTTATAGGTATCCACCTGTTCATCAAATTGCGTTTCTGCACGATCGATTTTTAAGAAAGAAAGCGGTTCTCTTACGACTTCTTGTAATGCCTCATTACGATTATACACATCATAGGGTAAAGCTGCCACCCTGGCTGCTACTCTTTGATCAGGCCTTATGCAAAAAAATGGTTTTACATCCGCCATACTATGTCCTCCATAACTCTTCATTCTTTTCTGGGATACTATAATATGAAGAAGAACAGATTTGAATTTTTTATCAATGTATTCGATATAATACGGTAACTTTGATTGTTATCAGATATAGAATACTTTATGAATAATTTACCATAAACAAATAAAAAAATCAAATGTTCACTTTCATAAACAATGGAAACAACGAATGATTTCCATTGTCTTGATTAAGCAAAAATGTTCCCTACCTTGTCAAAGGACAAAATAAAGAACATTCTTGTTATTATATATAAGCTCTATTATTTTACGATTCTAACCTTGAGAACACCCTTAATTGCAGCTAATTTAACTACGTCCTCTTCACTGATTGGTGCTTCTACGTCAATTACAGTATAGGCATAATCGCCTCTACTCTTATTCACCATGTCAGAGATATTCACATTTACAGCAGAAAATGCACCGGTAAACTGTGCTAACATGTTTGGAATGTTTTTATGAAGTATTGCAATACGGCCTGCAGCCATACAGATACCTGCATCACAATTAGGAAAATTTACGGAATTCTTAATATTACCGTTTTCCATATAATCCATTAATTGCTTAACAGCCATAACAGCACAATTATCCTCGGATTCTTCTGTAGAAGCACCTAGATGAGGAATTGCAATTACACCTTCCATATTTGCAGTCTTATTATTCGGGAAATCAGTAACATATCTAGCTACCTTACCAGATTGTAATGCTGCCGCAATATCATCATCATTTACCAGAAGATCTCTAGCAAAGTTCAGAATGATAACGCCGTCCTTCATCTTCTCTATGGTTTCTTTATTGATCATTTCCTTGGTATTGACACTAGGATCCGCGTCTTCAATCAAAGGAGTATGTACTGTGATATAATCACATTCTTTATAAATTTCATCTCTGGATTTCACATGAACGATGTCACGGGATAAATTCCATGCACTGTCTACGGATATAAATGGATCACAACCATATACCTTCATTCCAAGACGATTTGCTGCATTGGCAACTAATACACCAATTGCTCCAAGTCCGATCACACCTAATTTTTTTCCTTGAATTTCTTTTCCTGCAAATTTAGCTTTACCTTTTTCCACAAGCTTTGCTACAGATGCATCTTCTTTTACACTTTGCACCCAATTTATTCCACCAACAATATCACGAGAAGCCATAATAAGACCGGCAATCACCAATTCTTTAACGCCATTGGCATTAGCTCCCGGTGTATTAAATACAACAATACCCTGTTCTGCGCATTTATCCAACGGTATATTATTGACACCGGCACCCGCTCTGGCAATTGCTTTCAAGTTATCTGTAAATTCCATGTCATGCATCGCAGCACTTCTTACCAGTACAACATCTGCTTCATCAAAAACTTCTATTTTTTTATACGCATCCGTAAAAATATTAAGTCCCACATCTGCGATTGGGTTAAGACAATTATACTTCATTGTACCAACTCTCCTTTATGATCCACTTATTTTGTATTCTCTTCTTCGAATCTCTGCATAAACTCTACTAACTTTTGAACACCTTCGATGGGCATTGCATTGTATATGCTGGCTCTCATGCCACCAACTGATCTATGCCCCTTCAGATTTTCAAATCCGGCTGCTTTTGCTGCTTTTACAAATTTAGCATCCAGTTCTTCATTGCCGGTTACAAAAGGAACATTCATTAAGGAACGGTCTTCTTTTACCACGGTACCATGAAACATTTTGCTTTGATCTAAGAAATCATAAAGAATAGCTGCTTTCTTCTCATTTCTCTCTTTCATTGCAGTTAAACCGCCAAGATTTTTAATCCATTTAAACACTTTACCACAGACATAAATACCATAAGCAGGCGGTGTATTATAAAGAGATTTTTCATCTGCATGAATCTTGTATTTTAACATAGTAGGAGTTCCCGGAAGGGTATCTTCCGTTATTAAGTCTTCACGGATGATTACAATAACTACACCGGCAGGACCAATATTTTTCTGAACACCTCCATATATAATTCCATATTTTGTTACATCAACAGGTTCTGATAAGAAGCAAGAGGAAACATCAGAAACTAACAGCTTACCTTTAGTATTTGGTAATGTCTTAAATTTAGTACCATAGATAGTATTATTTTCACAGATATAAACATAATCCGCATTCTCTGAGATAGGAAGGTCGGAACAATCTGGTATGTAAGAAAAGGTTTTATCCGCTGAAGAGGCAATCGCATTTGCTGTTCCATAGATTTTAGCTTCTTGATAAGCCTTCTTTGCCCACTGACCGGTAATGATATAATCCGCTACTTTGTTCTTCATTAGATTCATAGGAATCATAGCAAATTGTTGGGAAGCTCCTCCCTGCAGGAAAAGTACTTTATAATTATCTGGAATATTCATCAATTCCCGTAAATCTTTTTCCGCTTCCTGAATAATCTCCTCATAAGCTTTCGATCTGTGGCTCATTTCCATTACTGACATTCCTGTCCCTCTGTAATCAAGCATCTCATCTGCTGCTTCTTGTAATACTTCTACCGGTAACATTGCCGGACCTGCTGAAAAATTATAAATTCTTCCCACTTTTTCATCCTCCTTAAATCATTCCCATTATACCATTTAGCTCTGTACCTTTCGTTGTACATTATCAATTGACTTCTGTACAACTTTAATTCATTAAAGTTAATATTTATTATAGTTCTCTGTTATTTTTTTGTCAATATCTTTTATATTGATGCTCATGATTATTTATTTAATCTATAACCATGCCAGAGTTTCCCTCGGTTGCTTAAGAATTTATAGAACATTTCTTTTCATACTCTATCATTTTATTAAGACCGATTGAAACCCATACCATGCATATTTTTTTATTATTATTTTTTTATAAATCCTCTTCTGTAAATACTTCCTCTATCGGAGCTCCCGGTGCAACCATTGGCCAAACCTTATCATCACTGTCAATAATACAATCAATAACAACCGGAATATTTAGTGTAATTGCTTCTTTGAATACTTCTTCGACTTCTTCTTTTTTAGTTATGCGATATGCCTTTGCACCCATTGCTTCTGCTAGCTTAACAAAGTCCACTTTATCATTTAAATTCGTATAGGAATATCTTTGCTCATAGAATAATGTTTGCCATTGACGTACCATACCAAGAACATGGTTATTAAAAACCACCTGAATAATCGGGATATTGTAACGGGTTGCAGTTGCAATTTCATTCATATTCATGCGAAAACAACCATCACCTGCAATATTAATAACTGTCTTCTCCGGCATACCAACCTTCGCACCAATACAAGCACCAAGTCCATATCCCATCGTTCCAAGTCCGCCGGATGTAAGGAAGGTTCTAGGTTTTTGATACTTAAAGTATTGTGCCGACCACATCTGATGCTGGCCTACTTCTGTGGTGATAATCGCATCTCCGCCCGTAATTTCATATAATTTTTCTAGGATATATGGTCCGGTCAACTTTTCATTCTTATATTTGAGCGGATATCTCTCTTTTAAGTCCATGATATGGGCTACCCAGTCCTTATGATCCTGCTTTTCTAATCTCTGGTTGATCTTCTTAAGAGTTTCATTAATATCCCCAATGACACTTCTATGAGTTTTAACATTCTTATTAATTTCGGCCGGATCAATATCAAATTGAAGAATTTTAGCTTTTCTAGCAAATTTTGAAGCGTTACCCGTTACACGGTCTGAAAATCTTGCACCTATAGTGATTAATAAATCACATTCCGTAACGCCTAAATTGGAGGTTTTTGTTCCATGCATACCAAGCATGCCTGTATACAACGGATCCGTTCCATCAAAAGCACCTTTTCCCATCAAGGTATCAGCAACTGGTGCATTCACCTTGTCAACAAAGCTTCTAAGTTCCTCGTAAGCACCGGAAATAACAGCACCACCACCAACAAAAATGAATGGCTTCTTCGATTTGTGAATCAATTCTAATGCTGACTCAATATCCTTTTCCGTAATATCCTCTGTCTTAGGTAAGATTGGTGCTGGTACAACTTTTTTATATTCAGTTATGGCTGCAGTAACATCTTTTGTAATATCAACCAGAACCGGGCCCGGTCTACCGGATTGCGCAATCCGGAAAGCTTTTCGGATCGTATCTGCCAGTTTCGTAATATCCTTAACAATATAGTTATGCTTTGTAATCGGCATTGTAACACCGGTGATATCGATCTCTTGAAAAGAGTCCCTGCCCAAAAGGTTTACTGCAACATTAGCAGTAATCGCTACCATCGGAACATTATCCATATAAGCGGTTGCGATACCGGTTACTAAGTTTGTAGATCCGGGACCGGAGGTAGCAAAACATACCCCTACTTTGCCAGTTGCTCTTGCATAACCATCTGCAGCATGGGAAGCTCCTTGTTCATGGGATGTAAGAATATGTCTTACCTCATGGCTATGCTTATACAATTCATCGTATATATTTAAGATGGTACCGCCCGGATATCCGAATACGGTATCTACACCTTGTTCTTTTAAACATTCAATTACAATTTGAGAACCTGTTAATTCCATAAAGCACCTCCGTATATATTGGACTAGAAAACGTTAATCCACTGTTTTAATAGAGTCTGATTTTATTTCTTGCTATTGAAAATGAAACTCTATAGTTTGCTTGCTTTTTTAGCTTATTGCTGTATTAAATTTGCATTACTTCCTATTATAATATATTAGATTTTATTTTAATTTAGGAACCTCTAGGATAGCACCACGATTACCGGAAGTTACCATTGCAGTATATCTTGCCAAATAACCGGTCGTAATCTTTGGTTCCTTTGGCTTCCAATTAGCTCTTCTCTTCTCCAGCTCTTCCTCGGAAATTACAAAATTTAATGTATTTGCATTAATATCAATCTGTATTATATCACCGTCTTCTACTAATGCTATGTTTCCACCTACCGCTGCTTCCGGTGAAACATGACCGATGCAGGCTCCTCTGGATGCTCCGGAAAAGCGTCCGTCGGTAATTAGCGCTACCGTTGAACCTAGTCCCATACCCATAATAGCGCTGGTAGGGTTTAACATCTCTCTCATTCCAGGACCACCCTTAGGTCCTTCATATCGAATTACAACAACATCTCCCGATACGATTTTACCACCTTTAATTGCATCGATTGCATCCTCTTCACAATCAAAAACCTTAGCTGGACCTTCATGCTTTAACATCTCAGGTGCCACTGCAGAACGTTTCACGACGCCGGAATCCGGTGCGAGATTTCCCTTTAGGACCGCAATTCCTCCTATCTCACTATAAGGCTGGTCAATAGGTCTAATAACTTCCGTATCTACATTGATACAATTTTTGATATTTTCCTCTACCGTTAATCCGGTTACTGTGATCAGGTCAGTATATAATAAATCTTTCTTATTTAATTCATTCATAACTGCATACACGCCACCTGCTTCATTCAGATCCTCCATATAGGTATGCCCTGCTGGTGCAAGATGACAAAGATTTGGAGTTTTGGAACTGATTTCATTCGCAATATCAACATTTAATTCGATACCTGCTTCATGCGCGATTGCAGGTAAATGAAGCATACTATTGGTAGAACATCCTAAAGCCATATCAACAGTAAGTGCATTAAGGAACGCTTTTTTGGTCATAATATCTCTAGGTCTAATATTTTTATCCAAAAGTTCAATTATTTTCATACCTGCATGTTTTGCAAGTTTTATTCGTTCTGAATAAACAGCAGGTATAGTTCCGTTACCCTTAAGACCCATTCCTAAGGCTTCTGTAAGACAATTCATAGAATTTGCTGTATACATACCGGAGCAAGAACCACAGGTTGGACAGACTTTATTTTCATAATTTTCTACCTCTTCTTCTGTCATCTTACCTGCACTATATGCACCAACGGCTTCAAACATACTGGATAAACTGGTTTTACAACCATTCACACGTCCTGCTAACATCGGACCACCACTAACAAAGATGGTAGGAACATTAATTCTTGCTGCAGCCATTAATAATCCGGGTACATTTTTATCACAATTTGGAACCATAACCAAAGCATCAAATTGATGAGCCATGGCCATTGCTTCCGTTGAATCAGCTATTAGGTCTCTTGTAACTAAGGAGTATTTCATCCCTTGATGACCCATTGCAATACCATCGCAAACAGCAATTGCAGGGAAAACAATCGGTGTACCTCCTGCCATTGCGACGCCAAGTTTAACAGCATCTACTATTTTATCCAGATTCATATGTCCGGGAACAATTTCATTATACGAGCTTACAATACCAATCAGAGGTTTTTGTAATTCTTCCTTTGTTAACCCCAAAGCATTAAATAAGGAACGATGGGGTGCCTGTTGCATACCGGTTTTTACTGCGTCACTTCTCATCCTATTACCACCTTTTTAGTATATTTATGATATATATTTCATATTAAACTTTTTCCTGTTTAAGTAGTACTGTATATATTAAAGGATTTCTATCTAAAAATCAACGTATAAATCAAAAATAATGTGAGATTTTCGGAAAACTTTCTTATAATTATAGAAAATAAACTAAATAATGAAACATATACTCGAATACTATGATAAATAATAAGACAATAATTCTAAAATTTTAGTACTAAAAAATATACAAAATAAAAGTATATTTATAAATTGCTATCATTTAACATTTACCAAAAAAATCGACAATTTAGTATTTCTTATCACGAATTACAAAGAATCGATTGATATTATATTATTTTCATGCTAAAATTTTTATGGTTTGTAATTTTTTAAATATTTTACACATAGGAGGCGCTTATATGACAATTGAATTAGCTGATTTCCTAAAGCAGCTGACATCAAACCCGGCTTTATTTATTACCGTATTGCTTGTACTTGGCGTTGTACTGGTAAATGGCTGGACTGATGCCCCGAATGCAATTGCTACCTGTGTATCTACCCGTTCCCTGGATCCGAAAAAAGCAATCATAATGGCTGCTATTTTCAATTTCCTAGGTGTACTGGTGATGACAGCTGTCAATGCCACCGTAGCTCAAACAATCTATAAGATGGTTGATTTCGGTGGAGATCCAAAGAACGCCTTAGTTGCTCTCTGTGCTGCTTTATTTGCTATTGTAGTTTGGGCTACGGCAGCTTGGGCATTTGGTATTCCGACCAGTGAAAGCCATGCATTAATCGCAGGTGTATCCGGTGCGGCGATTGCTTTGCAGGGCGGTGAAGGTATCAACGGAAACGAATGGATCAAAGTAGTTTACGGTCTTGGTTTATCTACCGTGATGGGATTGGGCTTAGGATTTTTTATTTCAAAATTCTTTGTACTTGTCTGCAAACGATTAGACAAACGTAAGACAAACCCATTTTTTCAAAAAGCACAGGTTGCTGGCGGTGCAGCGATGGCATTTATGCACGGTGCACAAGATGGACAAAAATTTATGGGTGTATTTATGCTAGGTGTATTCTTAGCGAAAGGACAGGCAAATGTTACTGACTTTACTGTGCCTATCTGGCTCATGGTTTTATGTTCTGCAGTTATGGCTCTAGGTACCTCCATCGGTGGATACCGTATCATTAAAACCGTTGGTATGGGTATGGTTAAGATGGAAAATTATCAAGGTTTCGCAGCAGATACAGCTGCAGCAATCAGTTTATTCGCATCATCCGTATGGGGTATTCCTGTTAGTACCACTCACATGAAGACAACAGCGATCATGGGTGCCGGTGCTTCTAAGAGAGTTTCCTCAGTAAATTGGGGCATCGTAAAAGAAATGGTAGCTGCATGGGTATTGACCTTCCCCGGCTGCGGTTTACTTGGATATGTTATGGCCTATATTTTTATGAAACTATTTTAATCAAGAAAGGAAGATGAATAAAATGGGTAAAAAGAATGATTTTAATTACTTTTCTGCATTTATTAATTTATCAAAGCATTCTCTGAATTTAGCTGAAATCCTGAACAAAACATTACATGAATTCGATCCAAAGTATGTTACAGAAAAAAGAAAAGAAATGCATCAAATCGAGCATAATGCCGATCTAGCAAAGCACGAGGTAATGAATCGTTTGGTGAAGGAATTCCTTCCTCCAATCGAACGTGAAGATATCACTGATTTATGCCAAAACATTGATGAAGTTACTGATGCAATTGAAGATGTTATCATCTATATTGATATGTTCAATATCCAATCCATTCGCCCAGAAATTCTTAAGTTTACAGAGCTAATCGTAGAATGTTGTAAGACCATGCATACTGCAGTAGAAGAATTTGCAAACTTTAAAGGTTCTAAGACACTTCATTCCAAGATTATCGAAGTAAATCGAATGGAAGAAGAAGGCGATGCATTGTATGTAGATGCAGTACGTAAATTATATCAAACATCCAAAGATCCGATCGAATTAATGACCTGGACTGAGATTTTACATCGTTTAGAAAAATGTTGCGACGAGTGCGAAGATGTTGCAGATAGCATTGAAAGTATTGTAATGAAGAATTCCTAATTATATTTTGTTGGAAAGACAAAAGGAGCGGTTATGAACATAGATAAGCAAAAAGCATTTCTGATACGTTTTTTATATTATGCAGTATTATTGATTATATCATATATTGTATTAAAATACCTTCTTCCTATGTTAACCCCTTTTGTCATAGGCTTGATTGTTGCTTTTATATTTCGACCTTTGATTGATAAAATAGAAAATAAAACACACATCAAAAGGTCGTTTGTATCAATTATCATATTAATCATTTTTTATGGTCTAATAGCACTACTTCTCACTTTAATCGGTGGAAGAATTTTTGCCTTTTTGCAAAAATTATTTTATGAGTTACCAGGTCTTTATTCAGGAACAATAGAACCAGCACTAAACAAAGCAACCAGTAATATTTTAGCTCAATTTCCTGATATTGAAATGAGTTTGGAGGATGTATTTGACAACCTTAGTGATTCGATCTATTCCTTTGTAAGCAAGGCTTCCACGATTGTTCTTACAACAATCGCCGGATTTGCGAGTCAGCTCCCTTCCTTCTTAATTAACTTTATATTTACAATTGTATCATCTTTCTTTTTCACCATAGATTATCACAGAATATCTGATTTTGTTTTGAAACAATTTACCGGTGAAAGAAGAACTTTAATCTTAAAAATAAAAACAAATGTACTAGGTACATTAGTCAAATTTATTCGAGCTTATGCAACCTTAATTACGATCACCTTTATAGAATTGTCCATAGGGTTTTTAATCCTTGGAATTCCGAATCCTATTTTGATTGGTGCTTTGGTAGCTTTTGTTGATATCTTACCCATCTTAGGAACAGGCGCAATTTTATTACCATGGGTTGTAATCGCTTTTGCTCTACAAATGAATCATCTTGGAATCGGTATGTTTATTCTGTATATTATAATTACAGCAGTACGACAGAGTATTGAGCCAAGAGTCGTGGGTCAACAGATTGGACTTCATCCTGTAGTTACTCTCTTATGTATCTTTGTAGGAGCTCAGCTATTAGGCGTGATAGGTATTTTCCTCATACCGGTTCTCGCCACAATTCTTAAGAAAATGAACGATGAAGGAACCATTCATCTTTTTAAATAAAATTATTAAAAGAGTATCCTAAGGATACTCTTTCTTTTTAATCAATCTTAACTCATCTTATCCTTAGCCACAAAGGTAGCACAATCTGTTTGTTCAGAATCATGTGCATTCCTAGGTTCAACTTGGATTTGTTCTGCGGAGCAATGATCTCCATTCATATAATAACTGCAAGTATTAACCACACATTTGATACCTTCATTTGGTTTATCCATTTTTCTAATTGCCATATTTTTATTCCTCCTTGCTTTCTTTTTACCTTATTATTATCTGTAATAAAGCTAAATTAATTCATAGGAGTATAATAAATTAAATTGTTAATTCCTGCATATAAATGCAAATTTTAAAAAAAGAAGAACAGATCCGATCTGCTATCGAATCTGTCCAATAAGAGTAAATTAGAAAGGTGAACAAATTTTAGTTATCATAGTGTGTGTAATTTACATCTCTATCTATATTTAGCGCGTTACTGAGCAAATTGCATATAGATACCCTCTGCCATCATATCTGCCATCTCAAGTGCTTGTTGCTCCATGGCATCATATCCATTAATACTTTCCATATAGTTTTCTGCAACCATATTTCCAATACTCGCTTTTAGTAAATCCAAATGCTCATATAACATGGCACTCCAATCCTCTGTGGTCCAATATGGATTAATACTTCCAAGAAGGGCTGCAATCTGATCCGCATTTTCATACCATCTCTGCTCAATTTCAGCAGCCGCTTCATTATTACCAGCTTTTGCAGCTTGAACTAATTCTGCTGCAATGGTAATATGCTCTGTCATTAATCCTTCTAATGCAGAAGCAACTTCATCTCCATAAAAAGGTCGTAATGCTTCAGCAAAATCAGAAGGATTGCGAAGTAATCTTTGTGTTGCAGCTTCTAATTCCGGAATATCATTGAGTATTTCCATCACAACAATTCTCGTCCAAGCAATATGCTGTTCCCAGAGCATACGCATATAGTTGACCAGCTCAGCTAACATAGCGCTCACTGCTTGATCGGACGCATTCGGAGTGTCGATTGGATGAAAGGTATCTCCTGGATTAATCGTTATAACCTGCCCAATTTGTAAGTTAGTCGGTGTAATTCCCGGATTTAATGCCATAATTGAATCAACTGTGGTATTAAATACTTGCGCCAGCATCCATATGGTATCGTAAGGCCGAATTGAATATCTTATTGTGCCATTCATTTCAATTATCATCACCTATTTACACGATCTATTTCAACTTATGATGAAATGATAAAAAAGGTTCATAATATTTAATATTTATTCGACCCAAAGCTTAAAATACTAAAACCAATGTACCGATCGTGATTAATAACCCTCCAATCACAGTTTTGGCGGTAAATGCTTCACCTAAAAACACAAAGGCAAGCACCATAGTGATTACAACACTAAGCTTATCAATCGGTACTACTTTTGATGCTTCGCCAACCTGTAAAGCTTTAAAATAAAAAAGCCAAGATGCACCGGTTGCGAGTCCCGATAAGATTAAAAACTTCCAGTTCTTACTCGTTAGTGTTGTAATTTCTTTTTGTTTACCGGTAATAAATACAATTCCCCAAGCCATTAAAAGTACAACAAAGGTTCTTATCGCCGTCCCTAGATTCGAGTTTACATTTTTCATTCCTAATTTTGCAAGAATTGAAGTCAAAGCTGCAAATACAGCAGATAGAAATGCATACAAAATCCACATAATAATATCCTCCTTACTTTTACTCATTTTGATCATAATCTTTACTTCGATATGAAAGATATGTACAATTCATTTAAATCTACAACAACCAAAAAACTTGATTACTTCAATTATAGGATTATAAACGAAAGTAATCAAGTCTGTTATTATTTTACATTAAATGTTTTCTGAGCAAATTTATATACCAAGAATAATGCTGCTAAGCTATATATGATTGTAGCAGCCATCACAATGGTAAAAAATCCAGAAGGTGTTACTTCAATCTGTATACTAACCCAACATACAAAATATACAATCGTATTTACAATCGAATATACCGGACTTTTCATTCCTAACTCCGTCGTATAGGGCTGTAAGATATAATATAGGAATACGTGATGTACGGTGAAAAATAAGGATAATACCAGTACAAAAGCCATAACTGGTAACACTTCCATCATCATCTGGGGTTGATTCAGGTATGTCAATAACCACAAACCTAATGCAATTGCAATCGCAGGAAGAAGATTAAGACCAGCGAGATACTTTAGTCGAATCCAGAACATGTGGAGTAAAACGTTTCCCTTCTTATAAAACCCATAATGAAGTAAGCTCATATCGCAATTATAAAACATAGCTTTGGTTGCTCTTTGTACGACTGTAGATATAAAATACATAAAAAACACTAACAAAGGATAGATACGAAGTAAAATACTTTCGAATTTATTCGAAAAGGATTCTATGAAAAAGGTACCTATAACACCGATAATTATGGCGCAAGCAATCACCAGTAATCTTCTTAAAACCGGTTGAAAAATCTGTTTCCGGTGACGATTAAAAAATAATGCATTAAGATAGTCATATCCCTTTTTATCCTTATACCGATCAGATTCGAGTTCTTCTTTTGTAAACTCCTTCTCTTTCAACTTCACATCTGCAAATCTAGTCTCTTTTTTTACTTCCTTTACATTGATGGCAGCTATATCGGATAAACTGTTGGAGCAATTGATACCTTCCTTATAATCAGTGTAATGTAGAATATAATACGCTCCCAACACTCCTAAGATAAGAACCAGCAATACGAAGATCGGATGAAATAGGAACTCATCCATCGGGTAAAGTCGTTTCATAATCACTGGTATATATGCAGCAGCTAACAATAAAATCATACTTGGAAATATAATATAGTAATTCTTATGAAGAAGCTTGCGAAGTTTATGAAAATACAGCAGATGGATGCTCTCACCAAAAAAACCAAACATTTTTGCCATGATGCAGAGAAGAATACCTTCTTTAGCCGTACCTCCAAACATTAAGCTTATAAGAATGACCGATGGAAGCGAGGCTATGATATTCCAAAGTTTTTTCGTAAAATAAGTAGCAACACTATATTCATAGGCATCCATTCTCATCAGTTTGACACAGATAAATTTCATCCGCTTCGGTTCCAGGGTATAACAGTTTAAAAGACCATTAAAAATAAAGTATAAAACAAAATACAAATATAAAAATCCTTGATAGGAAATCTCTGAACTATCTCCTCCAAACTCCGGTGAGTTACCTTGTAAGAATATAATAATAGGTAGTGCCACCGTAATTAAGGAATATAAGGCTACACCAAACACACCGGCAACTGCTCTCCCAATCATAATCAGTGATGTTATTACTTTTTTACTTTTTATATCAATATAATCAATGGAAGTAAATAACTTCCCAAGGAGCGGAACTTTCTTCATATAATAAATAAACCAGTTCATATACGAAGCAACTGTGATATTCGAGGCAGTTTTTAAGGTCTTAAGCATATGAGTATCCATACTTATTTCTCCTCACTTAATATCGCTATGATCTTATCTTCAAATTCCTTATCCTTTAGCATACGATGATCCAACTGCTCCAAGGTTCCTCCATTCAGAACAATAAGTTCATCACAGAGATCCGTGGCTAGCTGTAATATGTGGGTAGAAAAAATGATGATGTGTTCACTGCGTATGTCTAAGAGAAGTTTCTTTATCTCATGAGCTATCACTACATCGAGGGATGTTAGAGGTTCATCAAGGAGTATCACCGGTGGTCTTGCAATAATAAACATTAACATCTGTAACTTATTCTTCATTCCATGGGAATACCCTCTGATTAAGCGATTACGATCCTCCCGATCGATTTTTATCATATCAAAATAATCATGAGGCGTCATAGATGATGTAATTTTGTCCCCATGGATATCCATATAAAACCGGATAAACTCGTAACCGGTTAAAAACTCAGGTAGTATCGCTGTAGAGAATACATAACCGATATCCTCATCTTTTAACCCTTTCTCTTGGCTTCCTGTCCTTAATATTGCTTTTCCGGAGTCCACTTCCGTCTCTCTGCTCAGACAATTAAACAGCGTTGTTTTCCCGGCTCCGTTTCTTCCTAATAATCCATATATCTTTCCTTTTTCAAATGTAAAATTAATCCCTTTTAATACTTCTTTTTTCTCAAAGGATTTACGAATATTGCTTAATATTAATTCCATTTGCTTCCCCCTGCTTTTATACAATCATACTTAACTAAGTTATACAATATCCTATATTTTCCTCCTCTGTCAAGCCACGAAAGATTATAAATTCATTAGAAATATACTTTTTATATCAATCTATCTTTTTTTTGATACACAAATTAGAATCATCGGATCGATATTATCTCCATAGTTAAAGGAGGGTTATAAAACCCTCCAAAATTAGCATGTAATACATATAAAAATGGGTAGATAAACTTGTATGTAACTTATCAAGCATGATTAGTAAAAAACAGTAATTATGAATCTTATAATGTATTATATATTTGCACTCTGATTAATGTAATTAATCAGTCCCTCTGCTTTGATAATCTTTTGCATAAATTCAGGAAAAGCCTGACCTTGGTACGCAGTCCCTTTGGTTCTATCATAGATCATCCCACTGTCAAAATCAATTTCCACTTGATCTCCTGCTTCTATCTCTTTCGCAGCTTCCGTACATTCAATGATTGGAAGTCCTATATTAATTGCATTACGATAAAATATTCTGGCAAAGGTTTCTGCAATGACACAACTGATTCCAGAAGCTTTAATTGCGATTGGAGCATGCTCTCGAGAGGAACCACAGCCAAAATTTTTATTCGCTACGATGATGTCTCCTGCTTTTACTCTGTTCACAAAATCTTTATCGATATCAATCATACATTTTGCAGCAAGTTCTTTTGGATCGGATGAGTTTAAGTATCTTGCAGGGATGATAACGTCCGTATCTACATTATCTCCATATTTGTGTACTGTACCAAATGCTTTCATAATTTTACACCTCCCTATAATCCCAGTTCTGAAGGTCCTGATATCTTACCGGTCACCGCACTGGCTGCTGCAACCGCAGGACTAGCCAGGTATACTTCTGAATCAACGTGTCCCATACGCCCTACAAAGTTTCTATTCGTTGTAGCTACTGCTTTCTCTCCGGCTGCCAGAATTCCCATGTGGCCGCCCAGACAGGGACCACAGGTTGGAGTACTAACCACAGCCCCTGCTTTGATAAACGTTGACAAAAGACCTTCTTCCATTGCTTGAAGATAAATTGCTTGAGTCGCAGGGAATATAATAACTCTCATTCCCTTAGCAACCTTTCTGCCCTCAAGAATCTTTGCTGCTGTTCGTAAATCTTCAATCCGTCCATTGGTACAGGAGCCGATGACTACCTGATCAATCTTAATCTCTCCAACTTGATCAATCGGCCTTGTATTTTCCGGCAAATGTGGGAATGCAACAGTTGACTGAAGAGTAGATAATTCAATCGTATAGGTTTGCTCATATTCTGCATCCTCATCTGCTTCATAGATTTTAAATTCCTTCTTAGAATGGTCCTGCATATAACGAACTGCTTTCTCATCTACAGGAAATATTCCATTCTTTGCTCCTGCTTCAATCGCCATATTCGCCATTGCAAAACGGTCATCCATGGATAGATTCTGTAAACCTTCCCCTACAAATTCCATGGACTTATAAAGTGCTCCGTCTACACCGATGATCCCTATGATATGTAATATCACATCTTTTCCGCTTACCCAAGGTAAAGGTTTTCCGGTCAGTACAAATTTAAGAGCGGAAGGAACTTTAAACCACGCTTTCCCCGTAGCCATACCTGCTGCCATATCCGTACTGCCAACACCGGTTGAAAAAGCTCCCAAAGCACCATACGTACAAGTATGGGAGTCCGCACCGATTACTACATCACCGGCTACTACGAGTCCTTTTTCCGGTAACAGAGCATGTTCAATTCCCATCTCTCCTATTTCAAAATAATTCGTAATCTCCTGCTCCATTGCAAATTCCCTCATACATTTGCAATGTTCTGCTGATTTGATATCTTTATTAGGGGTAAAATGGTCCGGAATCAAAGCAATCTTTTCCTTATCAAATACCTTCTTTATCGTCATCTTCTGCATCTCATGAATTGCTACCGGAGCGGTAACATCATTACCTAACACAAGATCCAGATTCGCTTCAATCAGTTGTCCAGCAGTAACCTTATCAAGTCCTGCGTGAGCTGCCAATATTTTTTGCGTCATTGTCATTCCCATATAATAATCCTCCTATCAACTACTTAGCTACATTCTTATAACTCTGCTATGATCCGTTCTCCCATCTCTCTAGTTCCTACCAGGGTCATTCCTTCCGACATAATGTCGATGGTACGATACCCTTTCTTTAGAACAGATTTAATTGCACTTTCTATATTAACTGCTTCTGTTTCTAAATCAAAGGAATAACGTAGCATCATGGCTGCAGATAATATGGTTGCAATCGGATTTGCTTTATTCTGTCCTGCAATATCCGGAGCTGATCCATGACTCGGTTCATAGAGCCCTAGTTTGGTATCCCCAAGACTTGCAGAGGCCAACATTCCAATGGATCCGGTAATCATGCTGGCTTCATCGGATAAGATATCGCCAAACATATTCTCTGTCAGTATAACGTCAAATTGTCTTGGATTTTTAACTAGCTGCATGGCACAGTTATCCACCAACATATCGGTTAACTCTACATCCGGATAGTCCTTTGCTACTTCCTTAGTCACCTGTCTCCAAAGCCTGGAGGAGTCTAATACGTTAGCCTTGTCTACGCTGCAAACCTTCTTATTTCTCTTTCTTGCAATCTCAAAAGCCCATATTGCAATACGCCTGATTTCATTTTCATCATACACAAGGGTATCCGTAGCCTTTCTTATACCATCCTCACAAACGGTGTTCCGATCACCAAAATATAACCCACCCGTGAGCTCTCTCATTACCACAAAGTCAAACCCGTCTCCAATAATCTCCTCTTTTAAAGGACAAGCGCCTTTCAGCTCATCAAATAAAATAGCAGGACGGATATTCGCAAATAAATTGAGTCCCTTACGGATTGCTAGCAGACCAGCCTCCGGTCTTAGATGTGGCGGTAGAGAATACCAATTCGACTGACCAACATTACCTCCCACCGCTCCCAGTAAAACCGAGTCACTAAGTTTTGCTGTTTCAAGAGCTTCCTTCGTCAAGGGTTCTCCGGTTGCATCAATGGAGACACCTCCCATTAATACCTCTGTATAATTGAACTGATGTCCATATTTTACACCTATCTGATCTAATACCTTCTTTGCCTCGGTAATAATCTCCGGTCCTATTCCATCGCCGGGAATCACAGCAATGTTATAATTCATTGTGGTTCCTCCTTATATGTTCCATTCTTTGATTGCTATTTTACCATATTTTTTGATATAATAGAAATACATATTACGAATATGTATTATAACTTATTGTTATATCAGAACGAGGTGTTTATGGATCAAAATTTGTCTCTCTACTATATCTTTCATTGTGTAGCTGCTACTGAGAATATTTCCCGTGCAGCCAAAGAATTATATATCAGTCAACCGGCAGTAAGCAAAGCGATCAGTAATCTGGAGGAAAGTCTGCAGGTAACCCTCTTTGTCCGAAACTCCCGTGGTGTAAAACTAACAGATGAAGGAAAACTTCTCTACGAACATACGAGGACTGCCTTTGATGCTATCACCCGAGGAGAAGAAAACTTAAAGAAAAACCATACCTTAGGAGTGGGTCATCTACGGATTGGTGTAAGTACTACCTTATGTAAATATCTTTTATTGCCTTACCTAAAGGGCTTTATCAAAGAAAATCCCCATATCAAAATAACAATTGAGTGCCAGTCCTCTTCCCATACTATGAAGCTTCTGGAGAATGATACCCTTGATATCGGTTTGGTAGCAAGACAGGAGCATTTAAAATCTTTTCACTTTCATTCTCTAGGAGAAACTCAAGATATCTTTGTTGCTACCAAATCATACCTTGATCATCTGATGTTGCGAGAAAGCAATCATACCGATATCTTTTCCACGGCTACTATTCTTTTATTGGATGAAGAAAATATCTCCAGAAAATATATCGAAGAATATTTTAAGTCAAACCAGATTGAGCCAACTCACATTCTGGAAGTAAGCAATATGGATCTGCTGATTGAATTTGCAAAAATAGGTTTGGGTGTTGCTTGTGTTATTAAGGAATTTGTTCTTCCCGAGTTAGAAGCAGGAGCATTAATTGAAATACCCTTAAAAAATCCGGTTAATAAAAGAGAGGTTGGTTTTGTTTATGCAAACAATACCTACCTCTCCGAAGGAATTCAAAAATTTCTTCAGTTTATTCGTAAATCGTAACCGGAGTACTGACCGTGCAATACTCCCACAAGATATCCATAATATCGTTATTCACAGCGATGCAGCCAGCTGTCCAATCCGTATCACTACCATGCCCATGGATCATGACTGCTCCCCCTAGGGGAGTATTCCAAGGTGGGCAAAACCCATCCCTAATAGCATTTGCAATCTCATCCAACTGTTCTTTGTTAATGATGTAATTATGATAACCTTCCTCTGCATCTTCCGTATTGGGATAGGAAAGACCAAAGGAAAGATAGAACTTACTATTACGATTCCTGCTGCAAATAACGTAGGAACCTTCCGGAGTCTTTCCATCGCCTTCTCTTTTCTTATGGCCTATAGGAGAAAAGCCTAATCCAATATCATAAATCCCAACACATTCCTTCTCATTCCACAACTCTAACTTTCGTTTTGCTTTCCATATTAAGATCTTAGTAGTTGCTCTATTAATCAACGGGATTCGTTTCCTGGGTTGGTGCCTGAGTAGGAGCCGGTGTTACGGTTGGGGTTGGTTCCTTCGCAGGTTTCTTCGTCGGCGCAGGTTTGGTCGGCTCTGGAGTAGGAGTCTTGGTTGGTCTTGGAATTGCCGTCACAGAAGGTCTCTTAGTGGGAGTTGGTGCAACGGTAGGGGTTGGCTTATTCGTAGGCGTTGGGGTTGCCGCTATGGTCGGTGTCGGTGCAGTTGTTGGCGTTACTACCGGAGTTGGTGTTACGGTAGGCATTGGGATTGGTTCCGGTTCTTCTGTTACTAGAAATTCTGAATTTACATAATAAACCTTGTCATCTTCCATAAAGCTTGCCCATCCGTTCTCTATGCTAATGACCTCGATTTTTTCACTATGAACTAGAGTACCCACCAATGCTCCATCCTTGGAAGGGTTATCTCTGATATTTAATTTGGCACCATAATCATTTAATTTTACATACATTGTTGTAGGTTCTGTACTAGGTTCTTCCGCTGGTGCAACCTCCTCTGTATTTTCTTCTTCAGGCGCAGGAGATGGTGTTACTGCTTGCGTCGGAATGAAACTTGTTATTTGATCATTATTACTTTTACAACCCACGAGTAATACAGATACTACACAAAGGATAATAAGTATTCGTGATTTCATGGTTCACACTCCAATCTAAATTATTATGTACTTAACTATATTAAGTTTTATCTTTCCGTTCTGTTCTTAGTCCAGCTGATATGGAGTACTACACAGTATTTAAGTATATGCCGCATAGCAAATTTTGCATAGCAGTTTTGCATGGCAATTATACCTGGTAGTCTTGCATAGCAATTTACATGGCAGTCTTGCATAGCAATTCCACAGGACAGCTCCACAAGAATTATTTTTTATGTTTTGGCTTAAAACCATCCTTAGAATTATATCATACTGTCCCTCTATATCCAATAGAAAAAATGATATCTTGTCTCTATTTTTCCTTTTCCTTCCACCGCTCCGAATAAGCAGAAAATGCAGCAGGTAAAGAATAGATATTCTTTAAATCATCCTTACTTGCCCATATGTAATCGCTATGTTCTGCTACAATTTGTGAGGGTAATTCGTTCAAGGTCACATGATATCCCACCATATTCCATTCAATATGAGAGAAAATATGTTTTACTTCTCCAAGATTATCGATTGAGGCTATTTGATATCCCATTTCTGATAAAACTTTATAGGTTATCTCTGCATTTTCCTTCCCTTCTTTATTAGGAAGTTCCCACAATCCAGCCAAAAGACCTTTCCCTGCCCTTTTTCGTATATAATACTTTTCCTGATATTCCATTAACAATACGGTTTTTTCCTCTATTCGTCTCTCCTTTTTCGAAGGCTTCACCGGTAAGAGCATCGTGATATCCTTATGAAAAGCCTGACACAGATGCATCACGGGGCATTTATCGCAGAGAGGTTTCCCATTGGGAAGGCACACTGTTGCACCTAGTTCCATCAGAGATTGATTAAAATCCCCAGGCCTTGGACTTGGCATAATTCGAACCAAATCTTGCCATACTTCCTTCTTCACTGATTCTTTTGTAATATCATCAAAGCTTCCGGCAATCCTTTTGGTAACTCTAAGAACATTCCCATCCACTGCCGGTACCGGAATTTGAAATGCGATCGATGCAATTGCACCAGCTGTATATGATCCAATGCCAGGCAAAGTTAAAAGCTTTTCATAATCTGCCGGTAATTCCCCTCCGTGCTCTTCCATCACAACCCTTGCTGCTTTCTGAAGGTTTCTTACTCTGTTATAATAACCTAATCCTTCCCATAATTTAAGAAGCTTCTCCTCATCAGCTTCTGCCAACGCTTTAATGTCCGGCAGTTCCGTTATAAAACGATCAAAAAATCCCTTAACAGCTTCGACTCTTGTCTGTTGCAGCATTATTTCAGATACCCATACATAATAAGGCCTGGGATTTTCTCTCCAAGCTAAAATCCTTGCATTATAAGAAAACCAATCCAGTAGATATGGCACTATTTCCTTGTAATCGTAACTCAATACTATCACCTTTACCTTTCCGTGGTCCAATCATTCCTATTGTAACTGATTCCCTATACTTGTACAAGCATTACCATATTATCCCTAACAGATCTTTAAGGATAATTCATTAATATGATTGAGATAGGAATCATAAGTATCATCCTGACATTTAATATGTGATTCCTGTCTTGGATTTTTATATATAATAAAATCAATGAAATAACTTTCATACATAAAGATAAACCCATGACACGAAATACTCCATCATGGGTTTATATATAAGTTCTAATATAAAATTTTATTAGTTCTATTACAATAGCAATATCCTTAATTATGGATTTTATCGTTATAATTTACTTTGTGCTATTGTTAAAGCAATCCATATTTTTTTGCTTATCAGTTTTATTTAGTTATTTGCAGCCTTTCTATGTAATATAAAGGCTATCGTCAATCAAACTATATCTCTCTCCGTAAATTTATTGATTCTGAAGAAAATCATACTGTGACATATAAAGTTCATAGTAGTTACCTTTTTGCTTGATTAACTCATCGTGGGTACCCATCTCTTGAATTTGACCCTTATCTACATACAAGATGCAGGAAGAATTCTTAATGGTAGATAAACGATGTGCAATGATAAAAGAGGTACGGTTTGCTAACAGTCTACTTAAGCCTTCCTGTAACAGAATTTCTGTCTCAGTATCAATACTTGAGGTTGCTTCATCCAAAATTAAAATCTTTGGATCCGCCAAAAGTGCTCTTGCAAAGCTGATTAACTGTCTTTGACCAGCGGAAAGTCGACTGCCTCGTTCATTTACTTCCGTATTATAACCATTTTCCAGACCCGTAATAAAGTCATGAGCTCTTACTGTCTTAGCAGCTTCCATAACCTGTTCATCGGTTGCTTCCATATTACCATAGCGGATATTATCCATGATCGTACCGGAAAAAATAAAGCTATCCTGCAGCATGACACCCATCTGCTTACGTAAGGATTTAATAGTTACCTTACTGATATCAACTCCATCAATGGTGATCTCACCTGAGTCCAGATTATAGAAACGGCTGATCAAGTTTATAATTGTAGTTTTACCGGCTCCAGTAGGTCCTACAATCGCATAGGAATCTCCTCTATTCGCTCTAAAATTAATACCATTCAAAATAGGAACTCCATCTTCATAACTAAACACAACATCTTTAAATACTACTTCTCCCTTAATCGGAGGCATCTCCACCGCACCTTCACAGTCCTTTACAAGGATTGGTTCATCGATGGTCTCAAAAATTCTCTCCAGATAGGAAACTGCCGTTAATAAGGAGTTATAAAAACTTGCCAGAGTATTGATCGGTGCCCAAAATCTTCCGATGTAACCTGTAAATGCAATCAATACACCAACTGTTATTCCTTTTATTCCTTCTTCCAGCCACTCAACACCCAGGACAAAGATTGCGGCTGTTGTGATGGTAGAAATAATTGTAATTGCCGGCCATAGTAAGAAGTTTAATTTAACTGCATTCATCCATGCTTTGCTATAATTACTGCTTAAGCTATTAAATATCTTAATATTTTCCTCTTCACGAACGAAGCTTTGTGTTACTCGAATACCATTGATACTTTCTGCAATATACGCATTTAAATTAGAAGATTTATTACTAGAGATCTGCCAAGCTACTCTTTGCTTTTTCTTAATCACAAAAATTAAAACCATTAATACCGGCAGACCGAACATGCAAACAATGGTAAGTCTTACATTGATGGAAAGCATAAATGCTACGATGAATACAAGACTGAATAAATCTGTGATTGTATTTACAATACCATTGGATAGCAAATCACTTAAGCTATTTACATAATTAACAACACGAACCTGGATCTTCCCATGAGGTTTGTCATCATAATAGGAAAACGGAAGTTTCTGCAGGTGCTCAAAGATATCACTTCGGATTTTATGTATAATATTCTGCCCAAGCCTTGAAGTTATCGTGACTTTTAATCGCAGAAAGATCGTGATTATGATAAAAATTACTAACAGCTCAACACTGATCATAATGATTCCATTGATATCTTCATTTGGAATATAAACATCCATGATCGTCATCAACATTTTCGGAGTCCACATTCCCAGGGCAGTAGATACAACCATGAGGAATATGGTAAGCAACATATCCTTTTTATATGGTCTGATATAAGTATACAGACGCTTTAATTGATCGAAATTAAACTCACTTTGTAAGGTTTCATCAATATCATATTTGTTACGAGCCATGTGTCTCCCCCCTTACCTTTTGTTATGTATAGCCATGTTATGGGCTTTGATCTGATCGAAATCGCCATACTGATGACTGAACACGGTGTAATAGTTCCCCTTCTTCTTAAGAAGCTCATCATGGGTACCTGCTTCGATAATTTTACCATCATCCAATACTAGGATCTGGTCTGCATCCTTAATCGACGAGATACGATGTGCAATAATAAATACCGTATGACGTTCTGCCAAGGAACTCAACTCACTTTGTATATGGGATTCAGTCTCCATATCAACCGCTGAAGTGGTATCGTCAAGGATTATGATCGAAGGATCTTTTAGCAGAGCTCTGGCAAGTGAAATTCTCTGCTTCTGTCCGCCGGAAAGTCCTACTCCTCGTTCCCCGACAATCGTATCATATCCATCTGACATCTGCATGATAAAGTCATGGGCATTGGCAATCTTAGCTGCTGCCTGAACTTCTTCTAAGGTACAATCCGGTCTTCCGTAAGCAATATTTCCTTCGATTGTATCTGAAAATAAGAATACATCCTGCATTGCCATACCAATATTAGCACGAAGAGAAAATAAATCCATATCTTTTAGATTAATTCCATCAATAGTTATATCACCGCTGGTAACATCATAGAAGCGACATAGCAAATTCATCAAGGTTGATTTACCGGAACCGGTTGCTCCAATGATACCCACCGTTTGACCCGGTAAAATATGAAAGTTTATATCTTTAAGAATTACATCATCGTCAGCACGATAATTCACATGGGAGAATGTAATATCGCCGCGAAATCTCTTCTTAACCTTTGCATTCTCAGGTTCTTTGATGTTTGGCTCAACACTGATGGTAGAATATACCTTCTCAACTGAAGTAACAAAGCGTTGATAATCGTTTGCCATCCAGCCTGCCATACGTAAGGGGTTGTTTAACATCCAAAGGTAACCGCTGACCGTAACCATCTGACCCATTGTAATCTCACCTTTTACAACCATGATACCACCGGCAAGATACAGTATAATAGTCAGTGCATTGGCAATTAATTCAAAGATCGGTACATACTTCTTCCAAATATCCGCTGCATGTAATTCAGCTGCTCTGTAACCATCGTTCTCTTTATTGAACTTCTCGATTTCAAAATCCTCTTTCGCAAAAGCCTTTACCACACGATTACCGCTGACATTTTCTTGAACCGCTGTATTTAAGCTGGAGAATTGCTTCCTTATATTATGGAATGCAGGTTTTACCATCTTAAGCTGTTTAGCAGTACAAAAGGCCGTTAAAGGCAATACTAAAATCATGCTGATCGCCAGACGAATGTCTACGGTAAAAATCATAACAAGAGCAATTATGAATAGAAGTAAATTTTCGTAGACATTATAAATAACGAAGGCCACGAAATGGCGGATAGCATCCATATCTCCAGTTTGACGGGACATAAGATCACCGGTACGATTCTTATTATAGAAGCTAAAATCCTGTTCCAGTAATCTGCGGTAAACATGATCTCTCATGGTGTAGAGCATTCCTTGAGATGATGTTTCAAAAATATACAGAAACCAATACTTAAGTACTGATCGTATGATTGTTGTCCCCACCAAAACAACAATTAACATCGGTAACATGTCATGTTTGCCACCCTCAATTACATCATCAACGATAATACCTGAGATGTGAGGGTTAACGATTGCTATTGCACAAGTGATTGTCACCAGTATCATAGCAAAGATAAGTTTCCCGCGGTATTTTTTCAAGAATGAAAAAAACCATTGCATAGCTGTCATAAAAATTATCCTCCTCTTTCGTTTACACCAAGTATGTAAGCGTAGTAGTCATCTGTGGCTTATCTATAGCATCACAGACATTCATGTTACAGATTATATCATTATAACTGCTTTCTCGAGAAAAAAAATGTACTTTATTGTGCAATCCATGTGATTTTTTATATACCATATATAATTGATATCTAAAAAGTTCAAAAACATATACCAAACAATTCATATGTTTCTTGGTAAGATTTATTACTAAAAAATAATTTAAAAATATGTTTCCTTATTTGTAATTCTAATGTTATAATTATGCTACTATGTCCATAGATAGAAAAAGAGGTGATTGTTTTGTGCTTCGATTATGATATAACCTATAATGATTTCAACCCCACCGTGTTTTATGTATCAAAGATTCGAATGGCGAATGAGGGTGTTTATCATGATCATGACTTTACAGAACTAGCATATATTTTATCCGGTAAAGGAAAATATCTTGTGGATGGTATTGAATATGATGTGGAAGCTGGCGATTTGATAATATGCAACCCTGGTGTTAAACATATGCATATCATAACGAATCCGAAAGAGCCTACGATAGAGTTTATATCAGGTTTTACTGATTTTCATTTTAAAAATATGCAGCCGAACTCCATTCAGTTAAAAGATGGATGCTGTATTTTACATACCTCCTCAGAGTTAAAACAAGATATTTCCATGCATTGTTATGCTATGATTGCTGAAAAAGAAGCCTGCCAAGTGGGTAAATATTTTATGTTAAAAACTCATTTGATGCAGATGCTATTACTAGTGATACGAGAAATGGCTGTAGTGGATGATTCCGCTGATCAGAGGGGTTGCAATTTTGAATCCTACAATAAAAGCTATGCTGTAAATCGTATCATATCTTATTTAAATGAAAATTATGAACACAAGATATCTTTGGAACAGATTGCACATAATATGTATCTGAGCCCTGTATATATATCAAAGATCTTTAAAGAAGAAACTGGAGAATCTCCGATTAATTATTTAATCAAGATTCGTTTAGAAAAGGCTAAAGATATCCTAATCAACGGAGATGGCGGAAGTATCAAAAATATTGCTAATCTCGTTGGCTATGATGACGTGTATCATTTTAGTAAATTGTTCAAAAAATATTATGGTATCTCTCCGCTCTATTATAAGAAAAATGCTATGCGAAAGAGTGCCTCAAGCCAGTAAGGAAGGTAATGCACCATGAATATGTTTGAAGCTATTTTTTCCAGAAAGTCAATTCGTAGTTTCTTACAAGAGAAAATCGAATGGGACGTAATTTCTGATATTTTAAATTTTGCGAATAGTCTTCCTATGTTAATCGATGGTATCGCTGTAGAATTCAAACTAATCAGTAATATTGAGAGTAATCAAGGCTTCCATGGTCCTTTTAATGTGAAAGCACCTTATTATTTGAGCTTATCCTCAGAGGTTAAGGATGATTATCTGATCAATGCCGGTTATTTGATGCAGCAATTAAATCTTTATATCACCTCAAAGGGTCTCGGTGCCTGTTTCCTTGGTGCTGCACATCCTGGGAAGGCTGTGAAGTCTATGATGAAATATAATTATGTATACTCTCTCGCTTTTGGCAAATCATCAGAACCCTTGTATCGCAGTTCTGCTGATGCAAAACGATTACCAGAGAAGGATGTGATTGTATATAAAGAGGATGTAATGCCTGACATTAAGCAGATCCTCCTTGCTGCAAGACTTGCCCCCTCCAGTATGAACAGCCAGCCATGGCGCTTTGTTGTATACAAGAACAGGATTCATATCTTTACAAAGAAGAATGCTTTCTTGACCGGAGTTTTAAGTCATTCCAAGATGTTTGATATGGGTGTCATGCTCGCTAATCTTCTCCTTGCTGCTGAAGAGTTATGGGTTGAGATTTCTCTTACTAAATCTGACAGCATCAAAAATAAGCAATTCCATAAGAATGATTATGTCATGACCATTTTAATTGGTTGAATTAAATATAAAATATAAATAATAGAAAAAAATTAAAAAAATTAATTCAAAGGTATTGACATTCTTTTAAAACTATAGTATATTATGTCATGTGCTTACGAAATACAAAACAAAAACAAGCACAACATAATATGCGCGAGTGGCTCAGTGGTGGAGTATCGCCTTGCCAAGGCGAGGGTCGCGGGTTCGAATCCCGTCTCGCGCTTAAAAAGAAAGGAACTTATGCGAAGCATAGGTTCTTTTCTTTTTTGTGTCTAGTTTGTATTTGAACTCTCACAGAGTCAACCTTGGAAGAACAAGAATGGAGGCCTTCACGCCGAGATTCTTGTTCTTCTGTGGCTTTGCGGAGTGAACTTTACGCAGCAAAGACACTGCGAGGAGTCGCGGGTTCGAATCCCGTCTCGCGCTTCATTGAAAAGGACAGGAAAGCTAGTAAAATCAAGCTTTCCTGTTTTTTTGTATCTAAAAATCATGTGTACAGGATGTGTGTTGTATCCTTTTACGTACTCGAACCGCTATAATGCCTGTCCATATAGGCACGATTTTATTCGATTTCATTGTAATTGTAGATATAACCTTTCGTTTTCTCAGTATCCTCATGCCCCATATATACTCTGATTTCTTCTAAAGGCATGCCTATTGCATACAACCGACTGGCAAAGGTTCTTTGGATACAATGACTACTCTTAAACGTTACTCCAGCATCTCTACAATACTTCTCCAGCCATTAGTTGAAGCTTCTGCTCGTCATTCTATCACCGTTCGCCTGCGTAAACAGATATTCACTGTCAGGTGAAAGAATTTTAAAACCTCTTCCAGAATCTCTGTTTGAAAAGTGTACATCAATTAAATCAGTGTACAGAGAATACACTTTTTACAATGTGGTTTAACTAACTATAATAGAGTACTAATTTTTTATTATCTTTTCTTGCTTTTTATTACGGTTAGTGATATATTTATTACAGTAAACGTAATAAAGGAGAATTGTATGAAGGACAATGTAAAGGGAGGCGCTCTTACAGAAGTTACGTTTTTCATATTGTTATCATTGTATGAGCCTAAGCATGGTTATGGCATAATGCAGTTTGTAGAAAACGAAACCCAAGGTCGTCTTAATTTAGGAGCCGGTTCACTATATGGTGCAATTAATAATTTGCATGAAAAAGGATGGATATGCCCAGTTAATGAGGGAAGTGAGCGAAAGAAGGAATATATAATTTCAGAAACAGGAAAAGAAATAGCTGAGGCTGAATTAATAAGGCTGAATAAATTAACTGAAACAGCTTCAAGAATAATAGGAGGATGCAAATAATGAAAAAATGTTATCGTTTTTTCGGAGGATTATTAGATACACAAGTAAAATGGCTAAATAAGATGGCTCATAATGGATTTCGTCTGATTAAAGCAGGTAACTTATCCTATGAATTTGTAGAATGCCAACCAGACCAATATCAGTACTGCATCGAATTTGTTGCACATAAATCATATAAAAATGAAAAAGAATATCGTTCTTTTCTTGAGGATATGGGTTATACAGTATTTTATAAAAATGTTAACCTTAACTATTCCATCTGTAAAGTACGGTGGAGACCTTATGGATATGGTACCGGACAAATTTCAACCAATCCTGGTACCTATAATAAAGAACTTTTTATTGTTGAAAAGAAAAATGATGGACGCCCCTTTGAACTACATACAACTAATGCAGATATAGCTGTTTATTATAAACAAATAAGAAATTCGTGGTTAACATCTACCATTTTGTTCGTAGGATTATCTGTTTGGCAGTATATAAGTAGCAGAACTTTTTCAAAGGAAGTTATTATATTCGGTATAATTGGAATTTTGCTTCTGATACCAGTATTATGCTATCAAAAAGAAATTATTCGCTATTCTATAGCAGCAAAAACAGAAGAATAAATCATATTTGTTTCTACTCCCTTTGTCTAATACTTACAATTAAAGAGCAAATTGTGATGTATAGCAGTCATTGGTATGCATTGTTAAAAATAGTATATTATAATAGAAATAGAGAAGGAAATTTATGAATAAATTAAAGATATTTTTATTAGCAATATTGATTATTATTAGTATCATTATTATCAATAGAGCAATGTATTATCAGCATATTGAAGCTACTTATACTATTGAACCTGAAAAGTTACAATTTGAGAATGCCATCGTTAAGTGGATTAATCGCCCTACACCCGTGACCGATAAGATAGAAATAAAACAAGAATTAAACCTTGATAATAAGAAATATTTCATAATTACATTTGGAAAATGGGAAGGGTATGCGGAACTTACAAAAGGACCGAATAATAAATACAAAATGGGTGAATCGGGTTATGGTGATGGTTCCATATATGATTGCGAAATATGGGATACTAACAAGGGTAAGTACATAATTCTATTTTGCAAAAACAAAGTTGGAGTGCAATATGCTAAAGTGGAATTAGAAGGGAAAGAATATAAAATTAATATTCCAAAGAAGGATTATATTATAACTTTTTGTGAAGTACCAGATAGTACAAAGGTCAGGTTTATTGATGTAAACCATATAAAATTTTATAACATAAATAATACAGAAGTTCGTCTAGAGGCAATATTAAATTAATATTAATTTTTACTTAACACTAATATCATATCTTATATTACTTGGTGATAAAGACAAAAATCGATGCTTATCATGAATTTGATAGTCTAGTAAAAAGCAATTTTAAAGAAGATATTTTGAGTAATAATGGAATATTACTAATTGACAACTCATTACTAGAAGATAAATCATCTGCAAATACGTTCAAGTAATAATAAAGTAGGGTAACCTATTTCTAGGCTACCCCCTTATCAAACCGCACGTGCGCTACTAACGCATACGGCTTACCAATTGTAATTCATAACGTTACGATGATTTATGTAGTTACCAAGGCTTTATTTATCGCTATACCTTGAAGTCTTTCTTTAGTATAGTATTCTTTCCCTAACGATTTCAATTTCTCTATCTGCCTTGCCTTATTCTTCTTCCACTTCTTGGTACCGTTTTCAATATATTCTTCTATAGTCTGTCCGTAAGTAGTTTTGTTGTATAACCATTCAGCTGGGTTTAACTTTGCTCGACAGAAGTATTCTACATTCCATTTGTGTCCCATCTGTAACCCTTTTCTTATACT
>JAQZBN010000147.1 GCA_029238935.1 Herbinix sp. | reverse complement strand
GATATTTGTTTTCAGCTGGAAAAAGGTTATATTATGGGATTTATCGGAACCAATGGTGCAGGAAAAACAACCACTTTAAAATCAATATTGAATATGATTCATATTGATAGTGGTGAGATTAGTATTTTAGGCAAAAACTTTATCAAACATGAAATGGAATTGAAGCAAGAAATTGGTTACGCTTTTGGGGGTATTGATTATTATACTCGAAACAAAATCAAAAAGGTAACTAATATAATTAAGAAGTTTTATGATAATTGGGATGAAGAAACCTATTACAATTACCTCAAAAAATTTAATTTAGATGAAAACAAAAAAATTATTGAGCTGTCAGCTGGGATGAAAGTGAATTACAATTTGGCCCTTGCTTTATCTCATGGCGCAAAGATTCTTATCCTTGATGAGCCTACTAGTGGACTTGACCCAGTCGCAAGAGATAATTTGTTAGATATTTTTCAGGAGTTGGTAGAAGAAGGTGAAATCAGTATACTTTTTTCAACACATATTACCTCTGACTTAGAAAAATGTGCAGATTATATTACTTATATCAATAACGGACAAATCATCAAAAGTTCTGAAAAAGAAGAATTTATTAATACATTTCGATTGTTGAATGGTGAGGAAAGCCAACTCGAAGAGGTGAAAGATCATTTGATTTCATATAAAAAAAATTCATTTGGGTTTACAGGTTTAATTCATTCGAAAGATTTTGATCCATCTTTAAATATTAAGTCAACACTACCTAATCTTGAAGAGATTATGATATATTTTTCAAAAAAGGAGGAACAGCATGTATAACTTATTATTGAAAGAATTAAAGCTCGGAGTTAGTCCTTTTTATTACTTTTTGCCCTTTATAACAGGCGCTTTAATGTTGATTCCTGCTTGGTTATACTTTGTTGTAATTTTATATTTTTGCTGTCTAACTATACCGAATTTGTTGGCAGGTTATAAATCTCAGAATGACTTGATTTTTTCAATTATGATGCCAGTAACTAAAAAAGACATTATAAAAGCCAGAGTTACAGTTGTCGTAATCCTAGAATTACTGCATATTGTTACCGCAGTCATCTATGGTATGATTAGTACACGCTTATATCCGAATTTGATTTACTTTTTTTATAGACCAACCATAGGTTTTTGGGGACTTTGTTTTATAATGCTTGCAATCTTTAACATTATTTTACTATCAATGTACTACAAAACAGCTTATAAATATGGTGCTGCAACGATTGCATCGATTACAGGAGCCGTGCTGTTTGCCGGAGGTGCAGAATGGTTGGGAATAAAGAATTCTTTCGTAATTGACCTTTTCAAAGGTAATGGTGCTGATAATATGGCAATTCAAATAACAATCCTGATTGCAGGAATTGCTATATTTGCAATATTCAACATTATTGCTTATAATATTGCTATTAAACGATTTGAGAAAGTGGATATCTAATGAATATAGCAATTTCAAACACGTCTGAAAAACCAATATATCAGCAAATTTTTGAACAAATCAGTGCTCAAATTATCAAGGGCGAGATAGAAAAAGGTTATATCTTACCTCCAATACGACAAGCTGCGAAGGAGCTACGTCTTAGTATCATCACCATTAAAAAAGCCTGGGAAGAACTCGAACGATGTGGTTTGATTTATACAGTAACTGGTAAAGGGTGTTTTGTAGCTGAACTTTCATCCGATGAAATACGTCAAAAACGTGACGAAATGATCATGAAACAATTGGTTGAGGACACTTCCTATTACAAATCTTTTGGCTTAACCATAGATGAAATTTTTGAGCTTATAAAGAAGGTTTATTGAGTTGATATGAAATAATAATGAAGGAAAAGGTTATTATTTCTGACTACGAAAAAGAACTTGTTATTATATTAAATAAGCGATAAAGTGATCTCGTGATAAAGGAATGAGTATTAGGATTTATCCTCCCATCTATCTAAACATTACATTAAAAGGAAATGATATAATAAATTTTAGGATTGTAAAAACGGAGCCTTATGATTTATTTGGTAAAAATGATATAATTGTTCCAATAGAACATAAATATGCTCTTGACTTTATAAAAAAATATGGGGATATGGTCGTAGAAAATGGGAGTCATGCAGCAATCAATATTGCAGCAGGATATCCAGTTGATAATAAACATTCGTTCCATTTATTACATGGCATATATTTTAAGGATAAGGATGACAGAACTCATTTTATGTATGGATGGGAAAAGCCAGCTTATGAAATCGAAGACAGTTTTACTGTAATTAATGTACCTAAAACAACATGGGCAGTATTTACTTATTATGGTGAGCATATGGAAGGACTGCCAAAAATCTGGTCATATATATACACTAGTTGGCTATATACATCCGGATATAATATAGAAGATTATATTATTATAGAAAAAGAATCCTGGCACGATGATGCGCAGAAGGTTATATGTGCGGAAGTCTGGGTGCCAATAAAAATATAACAACAATGAATCAGGAAACTGCTTGTATTCGATTAGAATAATGACTGTGCAGGATCGGGCATAAAATGAACAGAAGAAAAAAATAAAAGCTATATAATTATCTGTATAATAAATTTAGATGAGAGGTAATTATATGCCAAAACCAAAAAGAGGAAAAAATGTTAAAACAACGCCAAACTGGCGTGGTACATGTCCTGCCTGTGGGCGTACTGGAGTTAAATTATTATGGACTAAAATTAATGAAGATAATAGCCAGAAGAGTGTTTGTAAACGTTGCAGCAGCTAGATGCCATTAATTGGTGCAATCATGGATGTACCCCGGATGAAATGAATTTGGAAGTAGTAGTAAGATGCATGTGGAGACGGTTGTTCTTTTATCCAAGTTGATATTGAAATGAAGATAAGTAAGCAGGAATTTTGTTATAAAATTCCTGCTTATATTATTGATTTTTTATGTTGTTCTGATATAATTGCTGTATAAAAATGGAAAGGGTGATTACTTATGGGAAATAAAATAAATATAAAATTATATAATACAGGGAGGGCGACTATAATTTAACCCTCCTATGATAATGGAGGTCTAATGTCAGAAATAACATATAAAGTAATTGATGCCAATGAGGTAGCTAGGATAGCTGAAATTTTTGGTGATTATATTATTCGATTTAATTGTTTTCATTTTGGGGAAGGTTGTTTATCATTAGTAGCCTATGATTATGATGTGCCTGTTGGAATTATATCTACATATCCTTTAGGGTATCCAAGACCATTAGAGCATTTAATAGACGCTTATATTGATGTCCTGGAAGTCGATGAAAGATATAGAAAGCAAGGTATAGCAAGAGGAATGATAACACGCACTGAAAAATGGGCCAAAGATAACGGATATCGTCAGATTAGATCATGGAGTAGCAAAGATAAAAAAGAAGCGATCCCTATGTGGTACGCATTAGATTATTGTATGTGCCCAGCAAAAATATGGGAAGAATGGTGCAAAGAAATTGTTGATGGATTTTATGTTGCTAAAAAGTTATAATAAGAATCTGTCAGGTTAATATGCAAGTTGGTAAATTGATATAGTAATTCTAAAACTCACCAAGGTTGCTTTTAGAAGTAGCTTGAGGTGAGTTTTTTCTATTTCAAGCAAAGTTATCTTATAGTTTTTAACAAATCTGTATATGGCAAAATATAATTATGAAAATAAGATGAAAGTTGTACAAGAATATCAGTATGCTCGCTTGAGATGATAGTGAAATGTTAGGGAAACGCTACCTTATCGATAATTGACAAAATGAAATGGTTGAATTATAATTGATAATGAATATCAATTAACATAATATTTAGCTTCTGCAGAGACCTTGAAGTAGACGGTTTATATGCAATTGGATGATGGAAAATTGGTGTACGCTAACTACTAGTAAAACTTGTTAGGATAATACTTATAGGAGGTATCTATGAGAAAATTAATTTTATCTGTCAATATGTCTTTAGATGGCTTTGTTGCCGGTCCCAATGGCGAAATGGATTGGATTCATGCTGACGACGAATTGTTTAATTATATTGTCAAATTAACGAATCAATCTGACGCGGCCATATACGGAAGAGTAACCTATCAAATGATGGATGCTTATTGGCCAACAGCTGCAGAGCAACCTAATCCATCACAACACGATATTGAACATGCCTCGTGGTATAACCGAGTTGAAAAATACGTATTGTCCAACACCTTAACACTTTCAAAACCTAAACTAACAATTCTTTCTGGAGACATAGCCCCTAAAGTGATGTCTATTAAATCTCAACCAGGTGAAAGTATACTTATGTTTGGTAGCCCTTCAGCTGCCCAGTCCCTTATACAATTTAACTATGAAAATCAAGGGTATAAGTAACGATGTAACAATATTACTTGATAGTCTAAATCATCCATTAAGAAGTGAAATAGAATATTTAAGAAGAATTATTCTAAATACTGGCATTGGATTGAAGGAGAATGTTAAATGGAACGGACCGAATTATAGTTTGAATAACGAAGATCGAATTACAATAAAAGTCCAACCGCCTAAAAACATACAGATTGTTTTTCACTTAGGAGCAAAAGTCAAAGCACAACCAAATGAAAAACTTATAAATGATGAATACAATATTTTGGTATGGAAAGAAAATAACCGAGCTATTGCTACATATAATAATGTGGCTGAGATAGAAATCGATGAACTAAAGATTGCTGAGACAGTGAGATGCTGGGTTCAAGCTGCAACGGACCAAGAAAGTGATATCGTAAAGTATAACTTAGAGCAATTAGATGAATATCAACCAATCGTTAATTTATTAAATATTGAGATTGAAAAGGTATTGCAAAATGCAACACCTAAAATATATCATGCATCACCTGTCTGGTTCATTGGTGGTAACGCTGTCGTAGGATATACAGGTGCAAAAAAAGGAGTTGAACTTCTTTTTTGGAATGGACAAGAATTTGGAGAATCTGAACTTGTTCCGGTTGGTAAGTTTCATGCAGCAAAAATTGTTTATTCATCATTGGCAGAGATAAATTGTAATGACTTGGATCGTTGGCTACGAAAGAGCGCTGAGCTTATATGGGACTTGAAGCAAATTCAAGCGGATGCAAATAGTAATGATCCTTTTATTTCAACTACCTAGGTGATAAAAAGATATGGAAAAGGAGGACTTCGATATGTCATTTCTAGCATACATCGACAACATCACAAAGAAAACAGGAAAGACGCCAGAGCAGATTAGAGATGAGGCCTTAAGTCAAGGTGTTATTGCGGAGGATATGAAAGCGACTGTATTTACCGACTGGTTAATAAAAGATTATCAACTTGGACATGGACATGCTATGGCGATGTGGAAGTACTTTATAGACCATAAATGGATCATCACGAGATATTCCAAAGTGTAAAAGGAAGATAGAAAGAGCGAAAAGGCTTGAAAAAAGTGCTACCGAGCATATGACTTCCGCAAATTAATGTTAGCGGAAGTCACATGCTCAGAAGCATGCTGACAGAGTCCTCATATACAAGTATAAAATAATTTATTTAGTCAATCGTAAATTCCTGAGTACCCATAAAACCAGGAGCGATTTCATATTTATCATAGTAGATCACCGGTTTGCCTTCTTCATTCAGATAGAAATTTGTATTCTCATCTACCGAGGTAAATCCATCAATACCCGACTTATCATTATCAGTAATGCCCCAGTATACCACATTCAAATCATCATCAGCTCTTTCCTTCATCTGCTTGATTATACTAGTATTTGCAATCTTAGTGAAATCCTCGCCCATGACATCCTTTAAGGTGAGTACTTTGTTCTCTTTCAGATCAAGATTGTAGAAGTAATTCAGATCATATGCACCGTACCAGCTCTCATCTGCAGATAGTACTAGGGAAAGCAAGCTTCCCTGCTGGTATTTCACTTCATAATTAACCTTGATATTTAGATCACGCTTTGTCCAGTCTTCTTCTGTACCACCGGTAGCAATAAAGGCATCTTTGTCTACCTGCATTCTGCTTTTCGCATCCGTCAGATAATTATTCACGATTTCATCAATCTCAGCGTTGATATCTATTATGAACTGATCGTTACTCCCTGTGATTAGTGTATCATCATTATCTGATGCTTCATTTATGCCGATATCTGTTTCTGCTGAAGTATTCTTCTCAATCTGAGAATCGTCCGTCACAATCGCAGGAACATTTACAGAGATATTCATATTATCCTCAGAAGTCTGATAGGATTG
>JAQZBN010000026.1 GCA_029238935.1 Herbinix sp. | reverse complement strand
AAGTAGCGTAAATGGGCTGAACATTGATAACTTAATAACTGCCAGGTATTGAATTTTCAAGGTGCATAGCTAAAATCTATGTGCGAAGTTTGAGTTATTTTACTTATTCTACCATCAACCCTTAGTAATCACAAGTAAATCCTAGAAATAACTACAATTTATTCTAGGATACGATTGCAGGAAAAGAGCACTGTTGATATAATGTTATATATATTTCACACTCGATCAATTTGTGCATCGGAGGCTCACAAAAATGAAAGCATCATATAAAACGATATACGAAGGCGGTATTGCAGAGATATCAATGAAAAAGTCCAGATTTATCGCTACTGTTTGTCCGGCAGAGACCGAAGAGCAAGCTCTTGATGTGATTGAGAATCTCAAGAAAAAGTACTGGGATGCTTCTCATAATTGTTCTGCTTATCTTATTCATCCGGATAATCCCCTTATGCGTTGTTCCGATGATGGTGAGCCCAGCAAAACGGCAGGATGGCCGATGCTGGATGTATTGTTAGCAGAAAATCTTATGAATCTTGTAGTAGTTGTAACAAGATACTTTGGTGGTACCCTACTAGGAACCGGCGGTCTTGTAAAAGCTTATCAATCGGCTGTGAAGGAGGGTCTTTCTCAAAGTATCATTATAAATAAAGAGTTAGGAATTAATCTTCAAATTGTTACGGATTATAATTTTATCGGAAAAATACAATATTTTATTGGTCAGGAAGCTTTCCCCATTCTGTCCAGCGAATATACCGATATTGTTACTCTGAATGTTTTAGCCTCTCCTGATAAAAAGCAGAACTTTATCAACAAAATAACAGAATTAACCAATGGTTGTGCTGGGATAAATGAAATAGAACAGGTATATTTCGCTCAACTGGATAACGATATACACCTGTTCCGGTAATATGTACTTTTCGCTTGTATGCTCTAGTTTGACATTGTTGCGGTATAATGCATCTATATTGATTATGATCGCTTTCAGCCCCAATTCATAGTCTTATTTTTATATCACACAATATTATAACTATGTTAAATTTCTAGATTCCCATGGTAACAAGGTCATCCACAATTTCTATCATGGAGATTGGCGTCACCTCATATTGAAATAGTTTTTTCATGAGCTTAACAACAGTTTCCTTAGAATATGAAATCGCACTAACTTCTTCTGTCTCAACTGTTTGCTCCAACTCCTTGGATATTTGTATTCCATATAGAGGCTCTGATTGATTTGAATCCATATACTTTTCAATAAGTAAATACTTAAGAATCATACTTCTCTTGTCTTCTAACCTAATCTCGTTGCTAAATAATTCCTGTGTCTGTTTCATTTCTTCGTTACCCCCATTTTTTTTGATTTTACTACACAATAACCGATATAAACCATTATACATATAATTTTTATATTTGAAAGAGAAAAGTAACGCATCATTTTATCGTGTTCGTTATATTTCGACAGTTATCCACGTATCGTGAAGTGCAACTTGTTGTTTGGAGAAAATTCCATGGATTTCATGTAATATTTTCTGCTTTTTACAAATATTGTGAAGTGTTTTTTTCGCTAAAATATAGATATTTAGTTAACTTTATCCTTTGTTAAAAACATTATTTTCATATCACTATATCATGAAATATATTCGTATGTGTTAGGTTAATTTATCGTATCTTGATTGTAACTTCCATATTATGGTTATGATATATATGATACAAATTTATGTCTTTATTTCGTAGCTTGTATTTGGTATAATAAGCTTTGAAGCATGTTATATGCAGATGGAGGTAATTATGGACTACAGTAGAAAAGGAATCGATCATAAACAGCATTATATAAAATCAACCTCTCGCCGAATGGTATCAAAAGCAAGAATTTCACTATTCCGTGTTTTTATTGCATTTACAATATTTCTCGCTATAGTGGGCGTATTAGCCGGATTAGGCTTTATTAAAGGGTTGATTGACAGTGCTCCGGATATCTCTCAAATTAATGTAATTCCAACCGGATATACAACTACCATCTATGATAAGGATGGTAATGTAATTGAAAATCTGATTGGTGCTCATGCCAATCGAGTTTATGTTAAGGTTGATGAAATCCCAGATTATGTGGAAAAAGCCTTTGTTGCAATCGAAGATGAACGATTTTATGAACATAACGGTATTGATGTCAGAGGTATCTTCCGAGCTTTCTTTTTAGGCTTAAGCAAGGGTGATTTTGATCAAGGTGCCAGCACCATTACTCAGCAGTTATTAAAGAACCAAGTATTTAATGGAGGACGTGAACAAGCTTTTATTGATCGTGTAGAACGTAAAGTTCAGGAACAATACCTGGCTATTCAATTAGAAGATCGGGAAAGCAAAGACAAAATCCTTGAGTATTATTTGAATACGATCAATTTAGGTGCGGGTACCTACGGTGTACAAACTGCATCCAAACGCTATTTCAATAAGGATGTTGATGACCTTACCATTTCTGAAGCAGCTGTCATTGCTGCAATTGCACAGCTTCCGGTTTATCGTAATCCGATTACGTATCCGGAACGCAATGCAGAGCGTAGATCAAGTATTTTAACAAAGATGTTAGAACTGGGTTATTGTACTCAAGCAGAATACGACGAAGCGATTGCAGACGATGAAGTATATGCAAGAATTCAATCCTTGAATGAAGAAGTTGATTCTACTTCCTATTATACTTATTTTGTAGATGAAGTAATAACACAAGTAATGGAAGCTCTTCAATCTGAATTAGGCTATACTCAGACACAAGCTTCCACACTGCTGTACAGTGGCGGTTTATTCATCTATACTACACAGGATCCGGTAATCCAAGGAATTTGTGATGATGTCTACGCAGACGAATCTTTCTTCCCCGAGATGGGTGTATCCTACTGGGAACTAACCTATGCGCTATCGATACAAAAGAAGGACGGTACTACGATACATTTGCATAGTGATGATTTTTTAGATTATTATAAAGATTTTAAAGACCCTGATGGTCTTTATGTTGATGATAATGACAGTAAATTCTCTTTATTGTTTACCGATAAGGAAGACATGCAGAAGAAAGTGGATGCATACCGTGAAGCTATGGTAGAAGAAGGTGATACTATTCTTGCTGAGAATGCTGTCTATACATTACAACCACAATCCTCCTTCGTTGTTATGGACCAACATACCGGTTATGTATCAGCAATCATAGGAGGCAGAGGTGTTAAGCAAGGTAACAGAATATTAAATCGTGCCACCAATGCCAAGCGTCAGCCTGGTTCCACCTTTAAGATTTTATCCACCTATCTTCCAGCTTTTGATATTGAGAATGGATTTACACTCGCTGATGTACAAGACGATGCCCCCTTTAAATATCCGGGAGAAGACAAAGAAGTAAGTAACTGGACTTCAACGAAGAAATACGACGGTCTTACTACGTTACGTAAGGCGATATGGAACTCCATGAACATTGTTACCGTAAAAACATTAAATCAGGTCACACCTGAGGTAGGTTATAATTATCTTCTGGATCTTGGTTTTACTACTCTTGTTGATAACAGAACCGAACCGAATGGTAATGTGGTGTCCGATATTAATCTTTCAATGGCTTTAGGAGGCATCACTGACGGTGTTTATAACATGGAATTAACTGCAGCCTATGCTGCCATTGCCAATAAGGGTATCTATACTGAGCCTATTTTATTTACTAAGATTGTAGATCATAATGGTAAAGTTTTATTAGAAAATACTCCGGTGAAAAAGCAGGTTATGAGAGACTCTACCGCATGGTTATTAACCAATGCGATGGAAGACGTAGTAAAAGTAGGTACCGGTAAAAACTTAAGGCTCACAGCGATTGATATGCCGGTAGCCGGTAAGACAGGTACCACTTCCGATTATAAGGATCTTTGGTTTTCCGGATATTCACCGTACTATACCGCTACCATATGGAGTGGCTTTGATAATCCTAGAACTCAGACAGATAAAAAATATCATCAGGTGATCTGGCGTACCATTATGGAACGCATTCATATGGATCTCAATTTGGAAACACAGTCTTTTGAAATGCCTGATTCCGTTGTGGCAGCTAAAATATGTACCAAATCCGGTAAGTTGGCAGTTGAGGGACTTTGCGATCATGCTCTGGGCGGTGATACCACCCGTATTGAATACTTCGCAAAAGGCACGGCGCCGATTGAAAAATGTGATGTACATGTGAAAGCCAAAATCTGTACAGCATCGGGTGACTTAGCAACGGATAACTGTCCGTCAAAGTATGTAAAAGAAGAAGTATTTTTGATTAAAGAAGAAACACATGAAACCGCGGATACACCTAATATTCTTCCAAGTGATAATTGTAAGTTACACAAAACTCCGGTATATGAAGATGATATCTCTGTTCCAACCATTCCAGTAACTCCAGATGACGAGCCGATCTATGAAGATGAACCTAATTATGAGGATGGAAATGAAGACGATTACGAAGATGAAGTTGGTGATGAGTTTGAAGATGATATCACAAATATAGAAGATATTATTGGGAATTAAATATGCTAATATTAATGGGGATGCAGTAAAACTGCATCCCCTATCTATATTAAAAGCAGCAACTATACTCTTTTTTTCGGGTAAATATATGAGTATTAAGCCTTGTTGAATATAGCTTACTGCCTGAAATATAACCTATGATTTCATTTTTGCATCAAAGAACCAAGAAGCAATATAACTAAATATCAGTGCCGAGGATATACCAACCGCAGAGGAAGTAAATCCTCCTTTAAAAATACCGATAAATCCTTCTTTATCTACTGCCTCCCTAATTCCTTTAAATAAGACACTGCCAAACCCGGTTAATGGTACACCTGCTCCAGCCCCGGCCCATTCCATAAAGGGTTCATAAATCCCCACTGCTCCGAGAATGGCACCTAAGCAAACCAGAATTACCATAACACGACCAGGCATTAACTTTGTGTTATCTAATAATAATTGGACTAACGCACAGATTGCTCCACCAACTAAGAAAGCCTTCAAGTATTCCATAATCCTATTCTCCTTTTAGTTCATTCAAATTCTTGGCACAGTTTTTATCTTGCTTCCACCATAACGGCATGAGCAATTCCAGGAACTGCGTTTCCTTCATTAAAACTTACCTGTGATAGTAATGCACCGGTTGGAACAAATAATACTTTATTCCAAGTTCTACTCTTCATCTGATTGATGATATAACTGGAAAAAGTAATTGCAGAACAACCGCAGCCACTACCACCGGCATGAGTGTCCTGAGTATCTTTATCAAAAATCTCAATACCACAATCCATATGATTATTGCTGATATCGTATCCTTTTTCTTTCAAGAGGTCGACTAAGATGTTCTTTCCGACATATCCCAAATCTCCTGTTATGATTTTATCATAGTAATCTGGCTGAATGCCTAAATCTATGAAATTCTGCATAATCGTTTCAAAAGCCGCAGGAGCCATCGCAGCCCCCATATTCATGGAATCTTTAATTCCGTAATCTACAATCTTGCCGGTCGTGATACCAGTAATTACGATGTCCGCATCTGATTCATTTTGTTTCTTACCTTTCTGCGGTGATATAATGACAGCTCCACTACCGGTAACCGTCCAAGATGCTGCATATGGTCGTTGGTTTCCGTAATCAAGGGGAAATCGAAATTGCTTTTCTGCTCCGGCAAAATGGCTCGAAGTTATAGCAAGTACGTTATCTGCATATCCTCCGTCTACTAAAATAGCACCGATGGACATTGCCTCTCCCATCGTAGAACATGCTCCATAGATACCAAACAAAGGAACACTTAAGTCCTCTACACCAAAGGAGGTTGCAATTAGTTGACCTAAAAGGTCTCCGCCTACCAAATAACGAATATCAGAACTTTTTAACCCAGCTTTCTGAAGAACCTTCTGGGATGCTTTCTTCATGAATTCACTTTCTGCTTCTTCCCAACTATCCTTACCTACAAGGGAATCCTCTTCTACTGTATCAAACATGGTACCCAAAGGACCTTCTCCTTCTTTTTTACCGGCGATTGAAGCAGCAGCTATAATATATGGTGGATTAGCAAATTGTATACTTTGCTTTCCAACCATCTTAGAGTTTTTATTTTCATTATCAGCCATAATCCAACACCTTGCCTTTTCTTATATTTACGAATCTTAAACTACACCGAATTGTTTTAAAAGATAATAGATAATACCGAGAACCCAGGTGGAAAATATACCATAGAGAATAACCGGCCCTGCAATCGTAAATATCTTACATCCAACACCGTATACCTGTCCCTCTTTTTTATATTCAACTGCTGGTGCTGCCACAGAGTTCGCAAATCCGGTAATTGGAACTAAAGTTCCCGCGCCTCCAAACTTAGCTAATTTTTGATATATTCCAAGTCCAGTTAATAAAATAGATAGAAAAACCAAAGTAACCGTATTATAGGATTTTGCCAGTTCTTTATCCGCTCCCATGGACATATAAAAGTTAGTAAATCCTTGACCTATGGTACAGATAATTCCACCAATGATAAATGCCTTGATGCAATTTTTAAAACAATTAAACTTTGGTGTTACCTGTTTTACATATTGGTTGTATACTTCATCTCGTGTATTTTTATCCTTTGCTTTTACTACATCAGATGCTGATCCCTTACTCTGTTTGCTCATTTCAATCGCTCCTTTTCTGTACTACTTTATAACTGTACTCGCAGTAACTCTATCATGATATTATGATATCTATTATAAAAAAAGTTGATATAATGCCCCAAGACACTTTCCCAAAGCCATACTAAGTACTATAATAGGCATTCCCACTTTTAATTTAACACGATTTGCAAAAATGGGAATCGTCTGAGCTGTCTCCGCTAATGCAACTGCCAGACACCCTACATAAATGCCCGGAAATACACCGAATAGAATCAATCCTACAACTCCTAATGGGATACGTAATTCATATACATACATTAAGTTCCCCATGGTTGCTCCTAATATAACTACATCCTCATAAAATTTTTCTGATTTTGCAGTTTTCGTTCGGGAAACAAGTCTCGTTACAACTCCTATCATAGTAATAAAAGCAAATAATCCGCCTGATATTATCACACCTGCTGAAATTCCGGTAAAAAATAAAAGGATACTGCTCAAAATATTATTCATATGATATCCCTTTCCATAAACTTACCTTTAATCGATGTCGTTTTCTTTCCCTTCCCTGGATGCATTTTCAATTACAGTCTTGTTGGCATCTTCCTCATAAGTACGCATTTGAATCTGCAGCGGTGTTGGATCATTGTTAATTTTCATTTTGGTAAAATGATTAAAGAATATTATGGTTCCTAGAGGAATTCCTATAGAGTATGCCAATTCCATAATCTTAAAGTCATGTTGACTAGTACCTGTAACTATTTCATAGATCTTATCGAAGATATCTTTTACACTGGCATCTTCATTAAAGGTCATGATTGCAAATGAAGATCCAAAGAAAACCGATAAAGAAACAAATACTGTCTTGCCGTATTCTATTAATTTATTCTTTGGTTTCTTAGGAATATAAGAGATAACGAAATCAGTTTCTCCCAAATTAACAATTTCTAATTGTGGATACTTCTCCGAGATCAGTTTGACGACTTTTAAAATACAAAATACAAATTTATTTTCCTTTTTACTGTCTATCTTATAGATTTCCAGCTGTTTTAGGTTATTGACGATTTTTTGATCGATGTGGTATAGTTTTGCGATATCCCCTAAGGTAACATTCTTATTAGCAACAGCTATATTTTGATCTATCTTTACGTACAATATATTATCTTTCATAGGCAATCGCTGTCATCTACAGCCTGAACCAGAGTACCGTCATATTCATTGACTGGTGTCTGACTAAAGTAATTCACGCAAAACACTACCAACACTACCGATAAGATAAGAAATATTGATATAATGCATATTTTTTTCATTCTTACCATCATAAACATAATCACAGCCTTTCCATGTAATATTGTGTTATAATACCCAACTCTATTCGTTCCTATCACGAATCGTTGGTAAACATGAAAAAGCATCAGAATTACCTTCTGATGCTTTCTAAAAATTTCTTTTATTATTATATGAAATACCTATTTTACTATACTGGAAATATCTAGCTTGGTTAAGCTCCTAGTTTCTCTCGCATAATTTTTAAGATTCGCTTTTCTAATCTGGAAACTTGCACTTGCGATATTCCCAATTCTTTCGCAATGTCGGTTTGTGTTCTATCTTTAAAGTATCTAAGTCTGATAATCTCCTGCTCTTTTTCATCTAATGATTCAATTATTTCCTTTAAAGCAAGTTTATCAATCAAATTTTCACTTTCGTCTTTTGATTCTGCTAATTTATCGATTAAATAAATGGGGGTACCATCACCCTGGTAAATTGTTTTGTAAAGCGATTCTACTTCAGCACCGGTTTCCAGTGCCATTACAATTTCATCTTTTGAAACATTTAATTGATCACCGATTTCATCAATCGTAGGTTCTCTTCCATATACATTCGAAAATCTATCCCGTGCAATTCTTATCTTTGTAGCCGTTTCCTTTAAGGATCGGCTTACTTTAATCATTCCGTCATCTCGTAAAAAACGTTTTATTTCACCAGTGATCATGGGTACTGCATAGGTTGAAAATTTTACATCATAAGAGGAATCAAATTTATCTATCGCTTTGATTAAACCTATGCTTCCAATTTGAAATAGGTCTTCCATTTCATGACCGCGGTTGGCGAATCTCCTTACAATACTCCACACTAGTCCAACATTTTCTGTTACAACACGGTCTCTGGCCTCCCTATCTCCTTCTTTTGACAGTTTGATCAGCTCAAGCGTATCCACATTAAGACCTGCTCCCTTCTTTCACTCTCTGCAAAACTATCTTACATTCTGATTTTCCTTGCTAAATTCACCTTTTTTTACAAGAGTTTTACCCACACGTTTCTTCATTCTGACCGTAGTACCTTCCCCTATTTGTGAGTTAACGGAAAGCTCGTCCATAAAGGCTTCCATAAAGGAAAAGCCCATTCCTGATCTTTCTAACTCCGGTCTGGTGGTATACAATGGTTCCATTGCCTTTGTAATATTCTCTATCCCAGCACCAGTATCTGATATTTCTACCGTCAGCTGATTTTCACAGATGATGCATTTCATTCTGATAATTCCTACATAATCAACATATCCATGGATTATGGAATTTGTAACAGCCTCCGAAACAGCTGTTTTAATATCCGCCAATTCCTCTATGGTAGGATCTAACTGTGCTGCAAAGGCTGCTACTACAGTTCTTGCAAAGCTTTCATTCTGTGATCTGCTCTCAAACTCCAATAACATTTCGTTGGTATCCTTCATTATAAACTTATCCCCTTTCCTATCTTGGCTTAAGTTGCATTTAATAGCCACATCTCCTAAACTGTTTGCATACCTTGTAATGCATCCTCTACCGTTTCAAACTTATCAATGATTTTATACAAACCGGATAACCGAAAGATACGATCCACGGATGTATTAACGCAGGTTACTGCGGTTTTTCCCCCGATAAAAATAACCTTTTTATATCTGCCCATGATGACTCCGATTCCGGCGCTGTCCATAAAGTTAACTCCAGAGAAATCAAAAATAATATGTTTTATATGATTTCGTTCTATCAGCTTATCAGCTTTTTCACGAATCGGAATCGCATTATGATGATCTAGCTCACTGTTTAGTCGAACAACCAAACACCGCTCAACTATGTCAAATACGGCTCCCTCCTCCCCTGCTTTTGAAACTTTACTTTGTTTTTTCATGTCTTGCATGTAGTGAATTCCCTCCTAACTAATTGGGTAGCCAATTTCCATTCATACCCAATTGATTTAATCTATTAAAAAAAGACCTTTATGCGCAGATTCACTGCCACATGAAGTGTCTTTTTCTCCAAAGCATTTTATCATTCGTTAGAAGTTACCTATTATTCATCCTGTAACTCTTTCATAAAGTCCTTCGCTGTCTTAGCTCTCTCGGTATCAGGATAATCAGATATGACTATGTTATAATATAATTTCGCATTCGCCTTATCCTCTAATCGATGATACGATCTTGCAATAAAATAGATCGCAGATACATCAGCAGGATCAAATGTTACTGCTTTCTGTAATTCAGCAATCGCCTCTTCGTATTTACCCTCTGAGTAAAATTCATGCCCCTGAGAATAATGAAGATCTGATGCATCAGGATAAGTTGCTGTTCTTAAAGCTTCCAGTAAGTTCTTAGAAACATCGGTCTTATAATTTGAATCATTAGTAATTGCTGCTAATTGATCTGCTACAGCTGTGAAATCCCGATCATTCTTCTTTGGTTTACTTAATTCACTGATATAGCTATTAACAGCTGCAAATAATCCATCATATAAAGCAGGGTTGTCCTCCGGTATTTGAATACCATCGATCTGGGACTGTAATTGATCAACCTTCTGCTGCAGTACATCCTTATCCTGCTGTAACTGCTTTATTGTCTTTTCCTTCTCTTCCTGCTTCGCCTGTTCTGAACTATAGTCTACATAACTTGAATTCTGCTCCGCTTGATACCTGCTCTTAATGGTTGGTACCACTAGAAATGCCATTACAGCGACACCAATAATAACCCCTATGACCAAATTGACAAATGCCATAATATTGGGCTTGTCTTCTTTATAAGAAGAGATTGGCATGATCGCTGCAGTAATACCCCGATCTTCTTTTTCAGCTACTTCTTCCGTCTCCTTACCTTGGGAGGTCGGTGGATCTAATTCTCTGAGATATCGTAAGGTTGTTGTATTAGAAACATCTATTTTCGCAATTTTATATAAACATTTTCTCGCTTTTTCTTTTTCACCGCTCTTCATATATAGTAATGCCAATAATTGAAAAGCTCGTATAAAATGCGGGTTCAATGAAGTAACTTTCTTAAGTTGTATAATAGCCAGATCATCATTTCCCTGTTTTGCTGACATTAACGCTGTGTTATAGCGTTTTATTGTCTGATTTAAGCTATCTAATTTAGTAGGGTTTGATTGAACTGCATTGATATAATCGTCGGCATCATTTTTCTCTGGTTGGAAATGTTTACTAATGACCCATTCACTCAGTGCTGCTACGGTTTCCCCCATCTCATAATAGATTAGACCAAGCAGGTTTCTTGCACTGGTATTTGCTTTATTTAATTCCAGGCTGGTAAGCAACGAACTAACAGCGCCGGATAGATCCCTAACCTTCGCCCGTTCCAACCCATTATTGTAATACATATTCGAGGCTTTCATTATCTTTCGATATAAGGTTAAATCCTCTCCGCAACGCTCACAGCGTTTTCTTTTATCCGACATGTTGCTTCCACAATTTGGGCAAATCATAACTTTTTCACCTAACCGTTCTAATCAAATTAAATTAGTTCTCTCGTTTCGATTTTAATAACTCCTTTAAGATATCAGAGATATCTGTTAGATCATTGTTCTGTATCGCATCTTCTGCCTGATCCACATCAAGGCTTGGTTGAAATTTCTGTATCTCTTCATCAAAATTAATCATTCTATTACCTCCACTATCTTCCATAAGCCCTTTGGAAGCTGTCCCAACCTTTTTCACCCAATTATAGCAAAATATACACCACCCCTTTATCATAACCATAAAAGCTATAAAAATCAAGAGTTTCTCTCGATAAAACCCGATGAAAAGAAGTGATTTTCTTCGTTGTAATATCCATTTTATGCCATATAACAAGAAATAATACCATTCGGCAAACATTAACCTGCCGAACGGTATTATATCATGTCAGTTTATCTTTTATTGTGCGATAAGTCTTATCATTTTCCTTTAAAGTCGCCCCACTTAAAATCTTCTGGCTCATTTAGCCCATAGTTCATTAACTGTGCCCCACTGATTATTACTGCACTTTGGTCCAAGCGATAATTATAATCGGAGCGAATTTCTTTATATGCTTGCTTAAAATTTAATATCATATTTCGATGAAACGGGCTATTATGAAATAAAAACTTATTCGTTATTTAACTTGACTAAAAACCTGATTTAGCTACAATAGTATTAATTGTTGGTTCCTTATTTAGGAATATCTTGAAGGCAGAAGCGAATTACAATAAGAAAAGAGATGTGAAATCATGAATCAAAAATTTCTATATGGATTAAAACGTGGGCTACCAATTGCTTTTGGTTACTTACCGGTATCCTTTACCTTCGGCATCATGGCAGTTTCTGGCGGTCTTCCTCCTTGGATGGCTGTTTTTATCTCCATGACTAATCTAACTTCAGCCGGTCAATTTGCAGGTACGAATTTAATCCTATCGAATGCCGGTTTATTGGAAATTACTTTAACTACCTTTGTTATTAATATACGATACATGTTGATGTCTCTGTCCTTATCTCAACGACTTGACAATAACATACGATTATCTGAACGGTTGCTCTTTGGTTTTGGTATAACAGATGAGACTTTTTCCGTAGCTTCCATGGAACAAGGAAAATTATCATTTCCTTATATGGCCGGTCTCGTGATCGGTCCATTCCTAGGTTGGAGTATTGGAACACTGCTTGGTGCAATGATTAGTTCATCCCTTCCGGGGTTCTTAAGTAACTCAATGGGAATTGCACTCTATGCTATGTTTATCGCAATCATTATACCACCTGCTAAAAAGTCAAAGCAGGTATCGTTCATTATACTATTCTCAGTAGCAGTCATCTGCCTGATACGTTATTTACCAGTGCTTGGGGTGATCTCTCCCGGATTTCGTGTCATAATAGCTACTATCGTAGCAGCTGGTGTTGGTGCTTATCTTTTTCCAGTAAAGGAAGAGGCTTAACTTATTACATTCAGGAGGTTTCATCATGAGTCTGACGAAAACAATCCTTGCAGTTCTACTTATGGCTTTGGTTACATATATCACAAGAGTTCTGCCTATCTCAGTGTTTCGTAAGGAAATAAAATCGGTATACATAAAATCATTTTTACATTATGTCCCATATGCAGTTCTAGGAGCATTGACCTTCCCCGATATTTTTTATTCGACCGGGTCTCTTATTACAGCTCTTTGCGGAACCGGTGTCGCCCTAATTTTGGCATTGAAAGAGAAAAGTCTAGTCTTTGTAGCATTAGGTGCTATTATTACCGTTGCTGCGACAGGATTACTGATCTAAAAATGACGATTGAAATCATGGATAGACCGTTTATCTGACGCATATAATATGGTACGGCATCTTTTTAATCAGATGCCCATATGAACTGAAAATATTACTCCTTATATCGTAACTTAATAATTGTTTAGTTTTATGATAAGTAAAATAATGATGGTTTCTGAGGAGATGGTTTAACCGTATGATTAAATCAACATATAAATTAGTAAACTTATTCTCACATAAAGTGAGAGATGATTGTGTAGCGGCATCCTCTGCTCAGGCCGCTTTCTTTATTATTATTTCATTTTTTCCTTTTATTATGTTATTACTTAGTATCGTGCAATACCTTCCCTTTCAAGAAAGTACATTGCTAAGAACGTTTACCCAGATCTTTCCGAAAGCTGTCAATTCTCTAATTGTATCCGTGATTACTGAAATATATCACAAAGCATCCGGTACGATTGTTTCTATTACTGCAATTTCAGCCTTATGGTCTGCCAGTAAAGGTTTTTTAGCAATCATGAAAGGCTTAAACTCCGTATATGGTATTAATGAAACAAGACATTATATTTTATTACGAGTTATATCTACGTTTTATACTTTAATTTTTGCGATCATGCTGATCGCTACTATGATCTTATTTGTTTTTGGTAATCGACTTTATCTTTGGATTGAACAGAGAATTCCAATTTTACGGGATTTAGCGTTGTTAATCATTAGTCTGCGCACATTTCTTGGTCTATTGATATTACTTGTCTTTTTCCTCATCATTTATATTGTCATACCTAATCGAGACAGTAGAATGACAAAAGAACTTCCCGGTGCCATCGTTTGTGCAGCCGGTTGGATGGGCTTTTCTTATGCTTATTCCTATTATATTGATAACTTTGCCAATTACTCTTCAACTTATGGAAGTCTAACCGCTATTGTTCTCTTTATGCTATGGATGTATTTTTGTATGTACATCTTATTTATCGGTGCCGAGATCAATATGATGTTTGAAAATAAGGAAGTAATTAAGAAAGTAAAACTATTATATCGTAAAAGAGATAGTGAAATAGAAATAAATAATCTAAAATAAAACTGCTTTGTATCTTTATTCTACAAAGCAGTTTTATTTGTTTATTTCTAATCCCTATTACTCATAGATAAATCCCAATTCAGTTCCTTGATAGAAATAAGTAATGATATCTTCATATTGAATACCTAGATCAGCCATCCCTTTTACACCATTTTGACTCATACCAAGTCCATGACCATACCCACCGCCGGAAAGTGTAACTGAAGTAAGCTTTTTATCTTCTTTTTTTGCATCTATAATAAAAAAGGCACTGGGCAGTAAGCTTAAGTTTTTAATTTCACTGCCATCCTTTCGAATGACCGTATTATTCGTTGGTGCCAGTATGGTTCTGATATTATATTCCGTTTTCACTAGAATTGTTGCTTTCGTTCCAACGATTTTAAGCTCTGATATTACACCGCTCTTTTCCCTCTTAGCTACTTCCAGGTTCTTTACAGTTCCTATGGTTTCAATCGGCTGGCTTTCGTATACTTCTTTTCCTTCTTCATTCTCCGCTAAAGTTAGAATGAGATCCGGATTTACATTATATCTAGCCTTTACTTTTTTATCAATCATATTGCTGATGTCCTCAGCACTCATGGATACCTTCCAGCGATACCATTCAAACTCACTATCATAGGTAATCAGTTCTTCGTCCGACAAGAAACTCGCAAAGGTGTCCTCTTCCGATAAATCTTCATAGCGGTTGCCTGTTTCTTGGGTCGATACAGTACCAGCACCGTCACCTTCCTGAACCATTAGCCTACCTGTTAGATAAGGTGTCTCTGTTCCGTTAGCAAAAACTTCTTCAATAGCTGTGGTATGGCCACTGGAGGTAGAAAAATAATAAGCTGTAATTACATCACCCTCATATTCAATAACTTTCCCATAAGTATCCTTCACAGCAAGGATAGAACTCTCATTTTCTGATATATTATTATAGACCTGATATGATACACTATCGTCTACGTGAGCTCCATACGCATTTAAACTATTTGCTAAAAGATGGCGATAGGCGTAACTTCTAGCACAAATTGCTTGTACTTTTAGTGCTTCATCTCCATAGAACGTAGGCATCTCACTAGGAATAACTGCATACAAGTATTCCTCTAAAGGTAATTCATTAATAACTAACAACCCATTCTCATCTTCTGAAATCTCAATACTGCCTCGATATTTCGGGTTTCCATCGGATCGTTCTAATGAAAGCATTTCAATTTTACCATTCTCTGATACCGGCTCAATCCTTACGCGGCCGTTTGATAGCATCTCATCCCCGGGTTTTAATTCCACAACTTCACCCTCAGCATGTTTTACATCCTTATCGCTATAGTGAACTGTAAAATCTGTGGTAGCAGTCAGTTTCACCGTTTCGTGATAGATATCCTGAAAATTATTGTTACGGAGCAGTACTCGAATATTCTCCGCTTTAATACTTTCTTTGATTAAGGCTGCACTTATTTTTCCGTCGGATACAACAAAATCAGTAGTTTCATAACCTACCAGGATACTCTTTGTCGGTTCCAGAGAGAGTTCTCCGTATACCTTATAGATCTGATAATTCGTATCCAAAGGTATTTTTCCGTAATCCTCAATTTCGATAAAGTCATCACCGGATCGTAACACTTTTCCATGGATAATATCTGGTTTCACGCTTATTTGTACAATTTGTTTTCCTTCCATGGCAATATCACCAATCACATTATCAATTTCCGTTGACAAGGGAAATTTTGCATCGAAAGTCTTATTGATATCACCCACAAAGGTTTCTACCTTCTTATCTTTTCCTTGTATAATCCATACATTGTGCAGAACCACTCTTTGTTTTAATATCGAGGTTACATAGATCAATTCCTGACCACATACCATACCGGTGATGCCCTGATCGATGTACTGCTCCAGAAATTCTTTTTGTGTTTTGCTCACTTTATTCTTTTCATCTGCGTTTATAAAACCTTCATAGCTTTTGGCATCGGCATAATAAAACTTACCGATGTCCGTTACCATTCGTCCTAAACCTTCCTCTTTTTCCTCTTCACCCAAAACAAATAATGTCTCTTCCTTAACCGGGGCCATGTCTTTCTCATAGGTCAGTAATATTGCTTTATAAAGTTCTAAAAATTCTGGAATCAACATCTGCTCATCAGCTTTTGTAAAATCAATAGTTAATCCATTATAGATACCCTGAAAATTGGGATTATGTATCATTAATTGATCCATTAATTCCTTACAAGCCCCATAAGTCAGGGCCTCCTTCGGAGATATTGTTACTGCTTCCTCAATGAGGCCCATCTTATGAACGGCATTTACATAAGAGTCATACCATCCAGACATCTTATCGTCTGAATATGTAACCTTCATAGACATCGCTTCTCTTTGCGCTTTATTATAGCTTAGATAACTGAGTAGGCGATATGCCTCAGCTCTGGTAATGGCATTCTCCTTTACAACGACTTCTTCCGTTTGCTGCTCATCCTTCGGTTTTTCATTCATTCTTCGAACTACATTTACCGTGAATATGAGTAGAATGATAGCCACACAAATACCCATTAATATTAATTTCTTCTTTATGCTCATAAAATTCTCCTATTCTGGGCTACTGCCTCTATCCATTTACATCATTATCTCATACGCTAATATATTATTAGAACGAACAGTTTATTCGTACAAGTTATTCCTTCTTGATTAGAAATACACTCCCTAGACTATCATACTTTTTTTATAGGTGTAAAGGGTTACAAGAATTTACCAGATATGATAAAGAAAAAACCGTATCTAGAAAGGATTGAAATTCTTTCCAGATACGGTTTTAATATAAATTTATTTAACTAAATAACAGAATTTACAAAACATTTTTGTTTATTGAGTAGGTGATGAACTTTATCGTCTTACTCCTCAACCTTAAATTCCTTTACCGTCTTTATGATGCTTTCCACATCCCTCTTATCTGCCAGGAAATCCCTCGCCCCGGTATCTACTAGATAGAAGCTATCATCATAAGGAAGATAGGAGGTTGTAATCTCTTTTCCTTCTCCACCAGTCAATTTATAGGTAATGGTTAGATATGGAGATGCATCTCCATTATACGCCTCTTTTAATTGGGCATCATAGGAAGCAGATATAATCTCCTGGTAAACATCTTTAAATAATTCTTCTTCCACTTCACCATCATTATAAAAATAAGTAACAACGGTTTCTTCTTTCCCATCATCATTGGTTTTTGCTTCTCTTTCCAGTCTCAGGGTATAAATAGTATCATCAAAAGTAATATCAACCGAATCCAAGGAATCAATATTGACTAAATTAACAAACTTGTTGATGTAATCAAATGGCTGAACATCAAGCATCGGATCGATCTTTGATGCATTCATTAGGAAAACTGAATTTGAACCTTCTGCTTTTACATAATAATTCCCATCTTCATCCTGATTACCGATTAACAGTTTATACTCCTTATCTACTTTGATTGTTTCAGTCGTTTCTTCTGATTCAGCAGTATCAGCTGTGTCAGAACTTTCTGTATCAGTTCCTGAAGCCTGTGTATCTTCCGTATCCGAATCCTCTGTGGATTGTTCATAGGTTTCGAAATATTTTACATATACGCTAGCAGCTGGATCTTCAAGTCCATATTGACTGATATCCTGGCTGTCATATTCTGTACAAGCCGTAAAATCATAAGTTGTAAAAGTAGGAAGAAGTTCGGATACCTTCGTGGAATCCGCTGTATAGATTTCTTCGTATGGTTGTCGTATTAACCAAGGATAGATCCCATTGGCTCCTGTATAATCCTTATCGTTCCCTTCCTCGTATTGAAGTTCAAAGTTATTTCCATCCTTTTTTTCAACGAGAACATATCGAATATTCTCCGCTGTAATCGTAGGTCCATCTTCAACTTCAGTCATATCCTGATCCGAGTAATTGAGACTAGTTCCATAAGAGGATGCGATTAGATATACCGTGGTATCTTCATTTACCAATGCATAATATCCTTCACCTATTGCTGCTTCATTACCAATCTTTATCGTCAAGCCAATCCCATCCTTTTGCTTTGCTTCCACAAGGATAGATGGTTTGTCTAGTCCATAATCGGCAAGGTTTTCCGGGCTTTCACTTACAATACGACTGGCGGTTACTTCATCGATAGCAGAAATCATATTTGTTACATAGGTTTGATTGATTGGTCTTTCCGGATTAGCTTTTACGATCCAGTTACCGTCCCCATCCTTTGTTAGTGTCATATCAGCCTTTTCATTTACAAAATGAAAGGATTCTAATAGCTCACTATCTACTTTTGCTAAGGATATGCTGTCAGTCTCTTCTTCGGTCTGTGAGTCTTCCTTACTTTTATTACTATACCAAACATAAAGAACGATCATAAGTACTAAAATCAAGAAAAGAGAAAGCAGTTGCAACCCCTTTTTTTTCTTTCCTTTAGCCATTATCTCTTCCTCCTTCTAACTACCACAACAATACCGACAACAATAATACATGCAGGTAAAATTACGACTAAAAGAGCACCCCAAAGATAAAAGCTTCCTGCTGTCACGCTTAACTGTTCCTGTTGTACACTTCTAGTACGGATCGATAAGGTACTTTCCTTTCCTGACAGGTAATTAACTGTATTTAAGAAAAGATCTAGATTTCCAGCTGATGATATGGATGTCATACCTTCGTCTAAAAGGTAAGCAGAGGAATAAACCACCATATTTGATGTAACATTGTCATAGGTATCGGTAGCTATTGCTCCTATATAAAATGGTCCTTCAATATCCCCTTCCTCTTTGGAAGCTGTAGATGGATTCGTATTGATTTTAGAATATGCTTTATCAGAGGTTGTAAGTAATGGTGTAACGGTTAATGAACTTCTTGTGTTGTCAAGAATTGCAAGACCTGATGCACCAGGTGCGATTACATATTTTTTATCACTCTTAATATCACTTGTAAGTTCATGGCTTTCCAACTTTGGAGCTAAGTAATTTGCGTAGTTTGCCATGTAATATCCAGCTTCTGCTTCAAATACGATACCTTCTAGAACATCAATTCCGTTATATTCTAATAATGAATTAAAGTTTGCTAATTTTTCAGCAGTGTAATCCAGCGTAATAATCACATCTCCGCCTGCTGCCATATAATCCTTAATTAACGTTACTTCATCTTCGGTAAGATCATACTGAGGTCCATTGATTAATAGAACAGCACAGTCCTCCGGTATTTTTCCTTCAGTCATGGTATTTAATGCTTTGGTAGTAACATTTTGTTTTTCTAATGCCTTCGTTACTGTATCACCAAGCTCTATTTCTCCATGTCCTCCAAGAATATACATCATTGGAAGATTTGTATCAGTAACATATTGTAATGCCGCTGAAATCTGTCCCTCTACGTCAATTGCACTGGTATAGGATTGATAGGTGTTGTAGTCCATTTCTGAAATAATCATATCACTGTTGTCCACATACTTTGCTCTGCCATTGGTATTGTTCACAACGATGATACTATTCTCAGTTACTTCCTCCTCTACAAATTCAGATGCAAAATTAGGGTATAATACCGGATCCTTGCTTTCTACTTTTATATTAGAAGAAAGAGTCTCATATTTCTCAACTATTTTCTTAAAGATATCTGATTCATTACCAGCCTGTACAAGATAATAAATCGTAATATCATCTTTGATTGTCTTTGCCAGTTCCTTCGTCTCATCAGTTAAGGTATACATACCTTCTTTGCTGACATCCAGTTTCAGATCAAGTTTTGTAACAAATAGATTTATCACCAGTACAATGACAACTGTGATTAAGGATACCATTGTAACATAGGCTCCACTCTTGAATTTTCTACCGGAAAAGGACGCCTTGATCTTGCCGAAAAAGCTTTTATCTTTATCATCATTTTTCATTAAATCGTTCATTTTATCGTTCTCCTTTCCCTAGCTCCATCTCTTTTTCTTCAGTGATTGTACGCTTAAAAATAAAAAGATAAATATAATACTTAAGTAATAAACCACATTGGTTAAATCAAAGATTCCCATCGTGAAGCTATCAAAACGGGTAAGTACAGAAAACCAATTAAACACGTAAACCACTAAACCGTCAAACAAGGTCGGCTTTACTAAGTAGATCGCAGTTAAAGCAACCTCGCCGACGAAAGCAATACCCACTGTAACCGTTAAATTATGCATCATTTGATGTACAATTACGCAAATCACTAAGAGCAATACGGAAAAAATGACCCAAGCGGATTTATTATCAGTTGGTAACACCGATGCGATCGAATCCATAAGGAAGGTTAATAAAAAGGTAATAAATGTGATTACTGCTGCTACCACTTGACTTTCTGTCAAGGAGGAGATAAAAAGACCTAAGGCTAAGTATGCTGCACCTAGTAAAGTAAATCCGACTAGTGCGGAATAAGCAGATGCCATTGGAACAACTCCGTACTGCTTAATAATCAGTGGGAATGTACAGGTCACCGCAATAACAATCATAAAGATCGTCAGTACAGCTAAGAATTTTCCTAATATAATTGAATTTGCTGACAACGGTGAAGTAAGTAATAGTTGATCCGTTTTTTGTTTATTCTCCTCTGCGATCAAACGCATCGTTAAAAGCGGAACCAGTAGAATAAAGATGAAGGATACTCCGGAAAGTACATACTCGAAATTGGCATACCCCATAATAAAATTATTAATTACAAAATATAGTCCGATGATAACTAGAAAGAATGCTATAAATACATATCCTATCATCGATGTAAAATAAGATCGTAACTCTTTTTTATAAATTGCCAGCATCTTCACTTTCCTCCTCATCGATATTTTGTTCTTCCTGTTGAACCTGTTTCTTATTTTTATTCTTCTTGGACTCTTGTCCACTCGTATTGGTAACTTTAAGGAAGATATCTTCCAGACTCATCTTTACTGACTGCATTTCAAGAATTGGACATTTTGCATCGCTCATAGCAAAGAAAATATCTTCTCTGATGTCGTCTTCTTCCTTGCAATATACTGTAAGTTCCACGATACCCGGGTGCTCTGAAGCTCTCTTATCCAGTTTTTTTACCTTTTCCATACGATTTAAGATTGACGTAATCTTTTGCTCCTCTCCACGGATGGACAATCGGATACTTCCGGTTGAACCAAGGTGCTCACTTAAGTTAGCCGGTTTATCACTAATGATTAACTTACCTTGGTCAATAATCATGACGGTATCACATACTGCACTAACTTCCTGCATAATATGTGAACTTAAAATAATGGTGTGTTTTTTACTCAATTCCTTAATTAAATCTCTTATTTCAATGATCTGTTTCGGATCTAAGCCTACGGTTGGTTCGTCTAGTATGATGAGTTCCGGATATCCCATAATAGCTTGAGCTAATCCTACTCTTTGCTTATATCCTTTCGATAAATGCTTAATAAGTCTCTCTGCCATCGGGGTAATCTTGGTAGCATTCATGACTCCTTCTACCATCTTTGCTTTTTCCTGCTTTTTCACCTTCTTAATATCTGCTACAAAGTTCAGATATTCCTTCACGGTCATATCAGGATAGAGAGGTGGATTCTCCGGAAGATAGCCGATTAACTTCTTTACCTCCTCCGGCTGATCAAATACATCTAAACCATTGATTGTTACCGTTCCCTCCGTTGCTGAAATATAACCGGTTATGATATTCATTGTTGTTGACTTACCTGCACCGTTAGGACCCAAAAAACCTAGAATTTGCCCCTTTTCAACGGTAAAGGATAAGTGGTCCACTGCAGTATGATTACCATAACGTTTTACCAAATTTTTTACCTCAATCAAAATAGTCTCCTCCTTTAAATATTCAATTAGATTCATCATACTAAAAAATTACGAAAATTTTGTGAACAAATTACATTTTCTTTTATTTCTTATTGATTCATAACAAAGCACTTCCTAATACACAAATTCATTGTATTAATATATACAAAAAGGATGTTGTTTCTGATCCGGTATTTGTCGGTATCAAACCGATACTTACCACCAATCATTATACAACATCCTACCTTTATTTGTTATAATTTTATATCTTATCCTATCATATCACTCATTTGATAAAAACCGGCTGGCTGACTTGGTAAAAACTTAGCTGCCTGCACTGCTCCCTTTGCAAAAATTGCTTTGGAATAAGCGATGTGCTTAATCTCAATTACTTCATCGGTACCAGCAAAGATAACCTCATGTTCTCCTACGATAGTTCCACCTCTGACTGCTGAGATGCCAATTTCCTTCTTATCTCGTTGAACTCGTTCTGTAGAACGATCATATTTGTAGTTGAACTGATTGCTCAATGCTTCGTTCATTGCATCGGCAAGGGCTAAGGCTGTTCCGGATGGAGCATCGACTTTACGGTTGTGATGACGTTCTACAATTTCTATGTCAAAATCAGCTTCGGATAAAATCCTCGCCGCTTCCTTGATCAATTTGGATATTAAATTGATTCCCATAGACATATTGGCTGACTTTAATATTGGGATTCTATAGGATGCTTCTTCAATCAGCTGTAATTGCTCCTTCGTAAAACCAGTGGTACATAAAACGATACCAACTCCGCGTTCTATAGCAAATTGAAGCATCTCCTCCACACCCTTCGGGGACGAAAAATCGATAATAACATCTGCTTTCACATTACATTGGGAGAAGCTTTGATAAACCGGATATTTATTAATCCGCTCAAGGGAGATATCAATACCAGCTACGATAACCACGTTATCATCTGCATCCACCATTTCTGTAATTACTTGTCCCATCTTGCCATTACAACCCCGTAAAATGATATTCGTCATATGCTTCCTCCTTATTAACTGCTCTTAAAAACATATTCTATCGCCAATCTAGTTAATACATTAGTTTATTTTATCCAATCCACTATCCTTTAATGCCTTCCATAAACGGTCTGCATTAGCAGGTTCCATCTCAGTGAGTGGCATTCTTAAAGGTCCTACCCCAAAGCCCATTAAATTCATTGCTTTCTTAATCGGAATAGGATTAACCTCACAGAACAGTGCATTAATGACCGGAAGGTATTCTAATTGTAATGACAAACTTCCCTTTGTATCACCTTCCAGATATTTTTCAACTATATCGTGGGTCTGCTTTGGTGCAATATTAGATAATACACTAATAACTCCGGAACCACCCAGGGAAAGAACGGGGACAATCATCTCATCACAACCGGAATACAAATCAATATTTCCACCGGTTAATTGCATAATCTCAGCGATCTGAGCAATGTTACCGCTGGCTTCTTTTACACCTACAATATTATCAACCTCTTTTACCAGCGTTGCCAATGTTTGTGGTAGGATATTACATCCTGTTCTTCCCGGAACATTATATAATATAATAGGTAGATTTACCGAATTTGCTACAGCAGTAAAATGAGCAATCAATCCCTTTTGTGTTGCTTTATTGTAATAAGGGGTAACTAATAAAAGACCGTCTGCTCCGTAACTCTCTGCTTCCTTTGAGAGATAAATAGCAGTTTCTGTTGAATTCGATCCCGTTCCTGCGATTACAGGAATACGTTTATTTACTTTTTCCACTGTATATTTGATACATTCTAAATGTTCTTCGTGACTTAACGTAGAAGCTTCACCGGTTGTTCCGCAGATGATAATACTGTCCGTACCATTTGCTATCTGATATTCTATGATTTCACCAAGCTTCTCATAATCAACTTCCATATTCTCTGTAAATGGTGTAACAATTGCTACGCCTGCTCCCTTAAAAATTGCCATGTTCAGACACCTCCAAAATGAAATATGAATAGGTTACCATACGATTTTCTTATGTTAAGTTGTACATCCTGACTGTTGGAATACGTAAAAAAAGTCGACTACAGAGTCGACGCTAAAGAATATCTGCTAGATAGCATATAATAAAAATGCTTGTAAACAGTAAAACATTCTTTAGGCAGCGCTCCATCAATTTCTTGATGACAGTCATAGAGTTCTTTACCGTATGACCAGCAATAATAATACAGAATTATTATCACTTCGGCATTGTTTCCTTTCGGCTGCGTTCATCTATGTCTGTCATATCCCGCTGCCTACTGATAAGCAATGCACCTCTACCATAAGTTATATTGTTTTTCACTCAAATTCGTAGTCTTATCTTATCATTAGATAAAATGCTTGTCAATAGACAAAAATGAAGGATTCATGGTTCTATAACATGAAAAATTCAAGTATCCTGAGGAAACAGACCAAGGGATGATCTGCTCCGTCATGACACTTGAATAAAATATCACAGTTTCAAAAATACTATGTTCAAAGAACTATTCTAATCTTTTTAATATTCCTCTAAATACTCCAGCTTACTTACCGAAACTTCATAAGCGACTCTCTTTTCAAAATCAGCATCCGTTACCTTTTTCTGATATTCGCGGCTCTGAATTCTACCCCAAATCTGGACATGGCCGCCTACGGTAAAGCTTTCTGCGAATCTGGCGTTACGTCCCCAGCAAATACAAGGAATATAGTCCGATTTTCCATATGGACGGTTTACTGCTAATAAGACATCAGCAATCTCTCTTCCCAACGGTGTTTTACGATAAATCGGAGGTTTACATACAAAACCATCTAAGAATATATGATTTGGCTTAGCATTTTCGGATAACTCATCGCATATTTTAATTTCTCGTGCAAAAACAGATAACACTAATTTATTTTTACTCTCCTCATGTCGGTTATACGACCTGAATTGTCCCAATACCTCTACAAATTTACCTTTATAATCAGCCTTTACATCAATGAGACGTTCTGAAACCATAACTGGTATCATATCATAGGAATTACTTAGACGGCTTACAACCACCTCTAATACATAGAATCCCTCTCCAAATACATCATGACTGAACGTGAAATCACTGATCACCTCTCCTGCAATACTTACTTGATTGTTATCAAATACTTTATCTGTCATATCGTACCTCTCCCTTCTCTCTTGACGCTTCTTTTACGTCAATCTGCTCTAAAATGTGGGGTAAAATTCTCTGTTTAGTCAAAAACAGCTTTCATTCACCTATGATTAAATATATGCTAATTTCCATATTTTAGAAGTAAAAAAATTCATATATTATAAAAATATCCAATTTTTGTTACTTTATACAAATATATTGAAATTTTTTATGTATTTTTTCTTCATCCTCCGTTGATTTTATATTATATCCTATGCTACAATGTAAAAGTTATGGATAGATACGGATTAAAGTCCGAGAAAGAAGGGAATTTATATAAATGAAAAGAGAGGATATAAGAAACATCGCCATTATAGCCCATGTAGACCATGGTAAAACCACTCTGGTTGATGAGTTATTAAAGCAAAGCGGTGTATTCCGGTCCAACCAAAATGTTGTTGAGCGAGTAATGGATTCCAATGACCTAGAACGCGAAAGAGGAATCACCATCTTATCAAAAAATACTGCGGTTCATTATGACGGAATAAAGATTAATATTATAGACACTCCTGGCCATGCTGATTTCGGCGGCGAGGTAGAACGAGTACTTAAGATGGTAAATGGTGTTGTCCTGGTAGTCGATGCTTTCGAAGGACCAATGCCACAGACAAAGTTTGTATTAAAAAAAGCATTAGAGTTGGATTTACCTGTTATTGTATGTATTAATAAAATTGATCGCCCTGAAGCAAGACCTACCGAAGTTATAGATGAAGTATTGGAGTTATTTATTGAATTAAATGCTGATGAAAAACAGCTTGACTGTCCATTTGTATTTGCTTCCGCTAAGTCTGGTGTTGCAGTCCTTGATATCAAAGAGGAGCCAGTTGATATGAAACCCCTCTTTGAAACTATTATCAATTATATACCAGCTCCTGAAGGTGATCCAAATGAAAGCACTCAAGTTCTAATCAGTACCATCGATTATAATGAATATGTTGGTAGAATTGGTATTGGTAAAGTAGACAATGGTACAATCAAAGTAAATCAGGACGCCGTCCTGGTAAATGCCCATGAACCGGATAAATTTGTCAAGGTTAAGATTAGTAAGCTCTATGAATTTGATGGTCTGAAAAAAGTTGATGTTTCAGAAGCTACCATCGGAGCCATCGTAGCGATCTCCGGAATTGCTGACATTCACATCGGTGATACGATCTGTTCTCCTGAAAAGCCAAATGCAATTCCTTTTCAGAAGATTTCTGAACCTACGATTGCCATGTATTTTAACGTAAATGACAGTCCACTGGCTGGTACCGAAGGAAAGTTTGTAACCTCAAGACATTTAAGAGAACGTCTGATGCGTGAATTAAATACCGATGTCAGCCTTCGTGTAGAAGAAACTGATACAACAGAAAGCTTTAAAGTATCCGGACGTGGTGAGCTTCATCTTTCCGTATTAATAGAAAATATGCGTAGAGAAGGTTATGAATTCTCTGTAAGTAAAGCGGAAGTTCTTTATAAATATGATGAAAATGACAAAAAACTAGAACCGATGGAGCATACAATGATCGATGTTCCGGAAGAATTTGTTGGCGTCGTAATAGACAAGCTCGGCCAGAGAAAAGGTGAATTAATCGGTATGACTGCATCCGGTACCGGATATACCCGTATGGAATTTTCCATTCCAGCCAGAGGTTTAATTGGTTATCGTGGTGAGTTCTTAACCGATACCAAAGGTAATGGTATCATCAATACCTTATTTGACGGTTATGACCCTTATAAAGGTGATATCCAGTATCGCAAACAAGGAAGCTTAATTGCCTTTGAGTCCGGCGAAAGTGTTACCTATGGTTTATTCAATGCACAGGAACGTGGTATTTTATTTATCGGTGCTGGTGTTAAAGTATACTCCGGTATGATTGTAGGCCAAAATGGTAAAGCAGAGGATATTGAGGTTAATGTTTGTAAACGTAAGCAATTAACAAACACTCGTGCTTCCGGCTCCGATGACTCTCTGAAATTATCACCGCCTAAGATATTAAGTCTTGAACAAGCACTAGAATTTATTGATACTGATGAATTATTGGAGGTTACTCCGGTTAATTTACGTATTCGAAAGAAAACTCTAGACCCTACCCTAAGAATGAGGGAAAAGAGAAATAGTCAGAATAAATAAGATATCAATTAATTAGCGAAGCGTATCTGCTCTTTTCTTTTACATCGTATTATTTATTGATTATTTCATACTGCTCAATCATTCATTACGAGATTTAATAAAGTAAATTAGTGCACTAACTTTTCCTAGCATAGTTATCTGCAGGTTACTATTGTCTCATATTTGTCTATCGATATTTGGTAAATATTAATACTATGTCAATTAATTAACAATCTTAGATAAAGTTATAGACTCATTTCTCTAAGTTCATGGATCCTTTGATCTGGATACTTTGCGATATCTTTAATCTCATTAATTCCATATTGTGTTAGTACATCTTTGAAGTAAGCTTTGATTGTATCCTTCGAAATAATCTTGTTATTATTCTTATCTCGTGAAATTTTTAACATAGATTTCTCATAAGCAGTCAATGCTCGTAATGCTTTAGGTCCATACCATGAAAAGCAATCATCAATGGAATCAATCAACTCTTTTTCTTCTTCATTCAGATATTCATCACAGGCATCCAATGTTTTAATACCGCAACATTTCATACTGTTATATAATTTTTGATAAGGCATATTATTCAGGTTAATGCCGCATTCTTCCTGGAACATCTCCTTATCATAGAATGCCAATGAAAAAGCCTGGATATAATACAACAAATACTGTAAATAGCTTGCACATATATCAGCATCGCATTTGTTAGCTAAATAATAGGTTACCACATAAATCTTAGAGCACATAATCTTGGATAATACTGCTCTCTTGCTCTTTTTGAATGCAACTCCTGTTAAGCTTTCTTTCCGATTCATAAGAATATCATAATAGTATTCCGGATCTTCTAAAATTGCTTTTAGTTTATGAGAGTATTCATTCGTAGGAATATCCCCTTCCATATACCGAATGATGGTGGTCTCCCCCCATCCAAGTAACTTAGCCAGAGGTTTTTTCCCTATATGATATCGTTCTAATATCATCTTAATCTCGTCCGCAGTGATTACTGCTTCCATTCCCAATTCAATTCTGTTCCCTTTCATACAACAAATCCCCTTGTTATGTTCTTTCGTATGTTTTACGCTTATAGGTTATATTAACACTATTTTATTATTTTGTATATGGAACTTTAGGATTATTTACATTAAAAGTTAATATTTTCTAAATTCGTTAATATCATGTATAATTATTTGAAATCCTTTTAATATTCGGTCAAACATACCAATCAGATATAGATTTACAAGAACCATACCAACAGGAATTCCAAATATCATTCCTAATACACCATAAAAACGATATCCTATAAACATAAATATCAAGGTGGTAAAAGGACTGATGCCTATACTATCTCCTACCATCTTCGGCTGAAGCAGCTGCTTTAATATCTGACAGATCAGGTAAATCACTACTAATCCAATGGCTCTCATATAATTACCAGCAATCATATCAAACAATGCCCAAGGCCACAGAACAGCTCCTGTTCCAAAGAACGGCAGGAAATCCAGAAACGCAATACCACTCGCTAATAGGAAGGAATAATCGATCCTCAGAATTTCAAATCCAATAAACATAATCGCAATGATTAAAATCATTATCTTAAATTGCGCTTTAAAATAACCACCGAAGGCTGTCTTAAAATTCTGTACAATCATATAGTAGCTTTTCTTAGCCATCTTAGGTATATACTTATTTACTTTTACAATCATTTCCTCTCTTCCTGCAATAAAGAAATAGGCCGATAAGATTGTAATAATCACCATAAGAAAACCTTCTGCGATATTTTTAGCAAAATTGCTTGCTGTACTGAAGGTTGGCGGCTCCATATTTTTAACAAAGTTTGAGATGTAATCATCCATCTTAACCACTAAATTATCGATTGTTGATTGAATATTAAAAGGTAATGATTTTGATATGATACTCAACCTATTGGAAACTTCTTGTAATTGTATCTGTACCCCTTCAACCAGTTCAGGAAGATGATCAATTAAATCAATTATTTCGTTTACCAATAGATAAATGAGTAAATAGAATACTCCGACAATAGCTGCAACTACTGCAACGATGATGATGGCAGAGCTGTGCTTTCTTAATAGTTTAACTTTCTTCTCTAAAAATCGAACTAATGGATTTGCAATCATAGATACAATCCAACCTATGACAAATGGCATGAAGAAACGAAGTAATTTGGGTATTAAAAACAGAATCACCAAAGCCCAAAAAACTGCAATCATAAAATTAAGTAATATTTTAATATAGATATGAAATCTGGAATCCTTCATTTGCTCCTCCCATGCAGTACTTATTTTCATTATAATATGTTACTACAAAAAAGAAAAGATTATTTTTATATCTCTTAGTTTCTACGTAACAGCCTTGAAAAATAGGTCAGGAAAAAGCATATCGCAGCTATAATAACGATGGTTGGTCCTGTTGCAGTATTTCCATAATAGGAGATAATTAAGCCAGTTATTCCGGAAAAGATAGAGATAATAACAGAATATAGATGATATTCTCTCATATTGGACGCGATATTCCTGCTTGCTGCTGCCGGTAATATAAGTAAAGCATTAATGATTAAGATACCTACCCACTTGATTGTAAACATAACAATAATTGCAATAATAACACTAAAAATGTCTTCTACTAAGCTACAATTAATGTTTTTACTCCGTGCCAAAGATTCATTGATGCTCACTGAGCTAAGTTTGTTAAATCCAATGATCCAAAACACCATTGTCATGATAAGTATCAACATTAAATATATGATTTCCCTTGATGTGATACTTAGTATATCACCGACCAAAAGACTTGAATATTTAGAGAAGGAGCCCCCTCTTGACAAGATCACTAAGCCAATCGCCATACTGAAGGATGAAAAAACTGAAATTACAGTATCCGTAGAAACAGTTTTTCTTCTTTTAATTTTATTTAATAGATATGCAAATAGAATAGCAAATACCAACATTGTTACATTGGTATCAGATATTCCAAATAGAATTCCGATTGCGATACCGGTAAGCGCGGAATGACCCAACGCATCAGAAAAGAATGCCATACGATTGTTCACTATCATCGTACCCAATACTCCGAACAGAGGAGTTATGATAACAATGGCAAGTAACGCATTCTTCATAAAATCATATTGCATCCACGAAAACGGCAGAATTGTTTCGATTATCTTATATACTGTATCCATATGTTATTCCCACCCTCTATCCGAATATCCTGCGAAATTCATCACTCGATAACACTTCCTCCGGAGTACCTTCCCTTAAGATTGTTTTTTCTAGCAGGATAACATGATCTGCATACTTTTTTACAAATTCAAAATCATGGGAAACGATTATCATAGCGAGATCATAATTTTGTTTTAGCTTACCTATATTTTTATAGAAGAGTTCCATTCCATTATGATCAATTCCGGATACCGGTTCATCCAATAACAATAGATTTGGTACCGGAGTGATCGCAACGGATAATAAAACTCTCTGTAATTCACCACCGGACAAATCACAAACTCGTTTATCGATTAAATCCTGCGCTTCAAAAATTTGTAATTGCTCTTTAACTCTTTGATACACCTTACTACTTTTGCGAAAAAATACAGGTGCATTCGAAATATATCCTGCAAATAAATCATATACACTAACCGGAGTATTTCTTTCTATGTTCAAATGCTGAGGAACATAGCCGATCTTTAACGCAGGCATACTGTTCTGCTTCATATCAGTAAACTCTATGGTACCTTCATGCTTTCGTTCACCCAATATTGCTTTAATTAATGTTGACTTCCCTGCTCCATTCTTTCCTATGATCACAGATATTTTTCCGCAATGAATATGCAAATTAATCTTATCCAGAATAATATGAGAACCATCTCTTACTGTAATATCCTTGGCCTGTATACAATGAAGACCACAAGCAGCTTCCTTTTCTGAACAATTAGTGTAATTACGTTTTCTTGGAACCTTGGTTGAAACTCTTGTCATCATTACCCCTCCGATTACACTCCAAAGCCACGAACTTAACCTACGATTACTATGATCTTATTTTTATCTCGTACTGTGACTTCTTCTAGAATTACATATTGATTTATGCAATCAATACGATTCCATTCTTATTTAAGAGCATCCTTCAATACGCTCAGGTTGTGTTCCATTGCTTTCAGATACGAATCCTTAGAACCATCACCGGTAACACCTGAATCTATGATGTAAACCTTTGCATCGGTTTCTTCCTCTATTCGATTCGCTATCGTATCGCTATATTGCAGTTCTGTAAATAATAACTTTACCTTACCATCCTGCACCAATTTTATAATATCCGCTATTTCAGATGCATTTAGCGCAGTGTCCGATTCAATCTCCACAGTATGATAAACCGGCAATCCAATACGATCTGCCAAATACGCAAAGGCATCATGAAAAATGACAACTCCTTCTTTTTTTATTCCTTGAAGCTCTTCATCCAAACGGATATCAATACTCTTTACTTTTGAAAGATATGTTTCTGTATTATTATTGATTAAAGTAACCAAGTTACTTTCATCTTTGTCTTCTTGTTTTAAATATTCAAGTATACCATTTTTAATATTTTCAATTTGCGCTTGATAAAGCAATGGATTTAACCATACATGAGCATTCGCTTCATCTTCGGTATCTCCTAAACCACTGGTATTTTCAGCAGTTTCCTCTCTTTCAGATAATAAGCTAATCCCCTCACTGGCATTGATGACATATAAATCCGGATAATTCTTAACAATATCACTTAGAAAGCTCTCCATATCACCGCCATTGATGATAAACACATCCGCGTCAGCCAGCTTCTTCATATCCTCTGTAGTGATGGTATAGTCGTGAAGACAGCCCGTTGCCGAAGTTGTGAGATTCTCAACTTCAATCTCGTCACTGCTATCAAGAACATTAAGTGCTGCTATATACATGGGATAGAATGAAGTTACTACTTTAACCGTATTCTTTTCTGGTTCTAATGATTTCTCCTTCTCAAATAAATTAGTGATTGATATACCTACAAAAATTACAATAATCAGTCATTAACTATTCTAATTGCAATTCATTTGCATTTTCATATTATATTACAAGTATTACCTAATGTCAACGATTTAAACAACACAGGGGGTGGTTCATCCTATAGAAGGAGTTATCTATGAAACAGGTCTGTATTCCATGTGACATTAACCATAATTGTATATATGAGCAATGGGCAATGCAATATCTGATCGTTTTCAAACTTTCAAGCTTTTGTCTAGACGTCCTGCACTGCTTATAAAAGTTCGATCAAAGAATTTACAAAATACCATAGTAAAAATATGTAACATGATGTATGATTTGTTTTAAAGGTAATTCATATTTATTATGCGGCATGATTATGCTGATCTTATTAACATTATGTGTGAAAAAATTAGGAGGATTACAATAATGAAAGATAGTAATAAGATAAGTTCAAAAAAAGTCCTTAAAAGCATTTGGGGGAAAATCAAAAAAAGTAAAATGGCCTTTAAAATCGGTTTGGTAGCTAATTTACTCGCTGTTCTAGCCTTTATTTTTTGTCTACTTAGTATTTTTTCTTTATATGCAGTTATAGCTTTTGGAATGTGTCTTCTAATAGAATTTTTTGCATATGGAGTTTTACTGATTGATACATTAAGTCATAGAGCTAAGTAATCGAATATTGTATCTACAATAAAGCGACATCTTACTCTTTATATTTATAAATATTCTTGTATATTCAGTTGATTTATGCTATTATTGCACATAATTCATAACATATCATTATCTTAGGAGGCATGACTATGAAATCCAAACACTTAATAAAACTGGTTACAGCTGCGCTTATGGCTGCTATGACCTGTATGACCACCATGGTTGTTCCTATTCCCTCTCCTACCGGTGGTTTTATACATCCTGGAGATGGCTTTGTATTATTATCGGGTATCATTTTAGGACCTTTTTATGGAGGTCTTGCAGCTGGTATCGGATCTATGTTTGCTGATATTTTTCTAGGCTATACGATATATGCACCGGCAACATTGATAATCAAAGCCTTAGCCGCAGTTACTGGTGCTCTTATTTATCGTCATGTTCGTAAGTACTCTGTTATTCTAGCTGGTATTGCTGGTGGAATCGTCGTGACCTCAGGATATTTACTATTTGAAAGTATGTTATTAGGGAATGGACTGGCAGCTGCAGTAGTGGGAGTGCCTGGTAACATCGTACAGAATATCTTTGGTATTGTTTTATCCTCCTTATTACTACCTCTTCTTAAAAAGGTACCTCAGATAAGAAGTGTCATGGATAAATGACACTTCCAGCTTGACACCATTTATTGTAAGTTTTATAATGATTACTATCGGAACTGGCGGATCAGTGGGAATACCACAAGGGACCGATAGGAAGGCTTTCCAATACATAGAAAGCTGAATAAGAATGTCGACCGCCTGGGCAAATGCTCAGGCGGTTTTTTGATTCTATCACAACCGAGCCTGAGATAACAACTTCATTAGGTTGTTTTATTGCTGTATAGTTAGTAATGATTTCTTCAAAATTTTCCTGCTACTCCTCACGGTATTTGTCATAAATATCAGTGAGAAATTTGGCTTCATTCAGATGATAAAATTACTTCGACTCATTTGTCTATATAAATAAGAGTAAAGTCTCAATCAATGAATGATTTAAGTCAAGATCTAGATATGATTTTAGTAAAGATCTAGATATGATTTTAGTAAAGATCAAAATATGATTTTACTAAAGATCAAGATATGATTTTAATAAAGATCAAGATATGATTTTACTAAAGATCAAGATATGATTTTATTAAAGATCAAGATATGATGAATATTCTTGTCTCGGGAAACCATGATTCCGACAAAATGGAAACCGGTCTTCCGGTAGACGGAAACCAACTTAGTTCTGCTTAACTGCCTGTCACTTGTTATTGAATAAATTGTCAAGGCCTTGCCGATATTGCGGTGCGTAGCAGCCTTGATAATTTATTCAGTAACAGGTAGTCTAAAATAAGCAGAATGTACTTATCAAAAACGTGGTTTCCTATGACCGGACAGCTGGTGTAATCCCGTCCGGATTATACAATATGATTTTCTTAAGATCAAGATATGATTTTCAGTAGTGTAATTTGAAGAAGAATTTTATTATGACAATTTCTTACGGTACATAAAACAATCTAAATTATAAGAAAGGATTGGATATATGACTATGAAACCCTGGTATCAATTTAAGCTTGGAAAATGGCAGGATGAAATCAATGTCAGAGACTTTATTCTATGTAATTATACTCCTTATGATGGAGATGAAAGTTTTCTTACTTCAGCCACAAAACGTACCCTAACTCTATACGAAAAGTATCAAGAGCTCATTCAACTGGAGCAAAAGAACGGTGTTTTATCCATAAATACCGAACAAGTTTCTTCACTCTTATCCTATGAACCTGCATATTTGGATAAAGACAATGAAATAATTGTGGGCTTTCAGACTGATGCACCTTTAAAAAGAGGTGTGAATCCCTTCGGAGGAATTCGAATGGCAAGGCAGGCATGTGAATCCTACGGTTACACATTATCCGAACAAGTAGAAGAACATTTCCGGTATCGTACTACCCATAACGATGGCGTTTTTCGTGTCTACACCGATGAAATGAAAAAAGTAAGAAAAAGTGGAATCATTACTGGCTTACCGGATGCTTATGGTCGAGGACGCATCATCGGAGATTACCGCCGTGTCCCTTTATACGGAGTTGATTATCTCATAGAGCAGAAGAAACTAGATCAGAAAAGCTTAGGTAGGAAGCCTATGGAGGAAGATACAATTCGTACTCTTGAAGAGCTCTATCGTCAAATAGATTTTCTCCAAAAACTAAAAGTTATGGCTGAAAGTTATGGGTATGATATCTCCCGTCCCGCCTGCAGCGCAAAAGAAGCCGTACAATGGTTATACTTTGCTTACCTTGGTGCCATCAAAGAGCAAAATGGTGCTGCAATGTCATTGGGACGTACCTCAACTTTTTTAGATATTTATTTTGAACGTGATCTTCGTTTAGGTGTTATCGATGAAACTACTGCACAAGAAATCATCGATCAGTTTATATTAAAATTACGTATGGCTAGGCAATTACGGACTCCTGATTATAACGAACTTTTTGCCGGAGATCCTCTTTGGATTACGGAAGCGATCGGCGGAGCTACTACAAGTGGACATAGTATGGTTACTAAAAGCAGCTTCCGTTTTATACATACTTTAAATACGTTATCCCCAGCACCGGAACCAAATTTAACAATACTTTGGTCAAAATATTTACCTATAAAGTTCAAAGAATATTGCGCTAAGATGTCAATACAAACTGACTCCCTCCAATATGAAAATGATGATCTTATGCGTACAGATTATGGTGACGATTATGCAATCGCTTGCTGTGTTTCCGCCATGAAGGTGGGCAAACAGATGCAATATTTTGGAGCTAGATGTAATCTAGCCAAGGTACTGCTAATGAGCTTAAATGGAGGAAGAGACGAAATAAATGATGAACAGATCGGACCTGTGTCCCAGATATTTTCTGATCGAGAACCACTCCAATATGATGACGTAAAAGCAAGCTTTCTAAAGTATATGGATTGGTTATGTGAACTCTATGTAAAAACAATGAATGTGATCCATTATATGCATGATAAATATGCCTATGAAAAACTACAAATGGCTCTACATGACACGGATGTAGAGCGACTTATGGGTTTCGGAATTGCTGGTTTGTCTGTTGTTATCGATTCCTTAAGTGCTATTAAATATGCGAAAGTAACTCCTATTAAAGATTCGAGAGGAATTATCACTGATTTTAAGATAGAAGACGAATATCCTGCCTTTGGCAATAACGATAATCGAGTTGACTCAATTGCTAATGAAATCATTGAAGAATTTGTAATTAGATTAAAGAAACATCCATCCTATCGAAACTCTATACATACACTATCGATATTGACAATTACCAGTAATATTGTTTACGGAAAGAAAACCGGGACCACTCCCGATGGACGCAAATTAGGGTCGCCCTTTGCACCTGGTGCAAATCCCATGCATGGTAGAGATCAGAAAGGTGCTTTAGCCTCATTACAATCCGTAGCTAAGATTAATTATGACAATTGTAAGGATGGTATCTCTTGTACATTTACTGTAACCCCTGGTACCTTGGGAAAATCGTCAGTTGATCAAATAAAGAACTTAACTGCTATGATAGATAGCTATTTTGATCATAATGCTCATCACATTAACGTTAATGTGCTTGATCGCAGTTTACTTGAAGATGCTAAGGCTCATCCGGAGTGTTACCCCAATCTTACGATTCGTGTATCAGGATATGCTGTTCGTTTTAATTCCTTAAGCGAAAAACAGAAGGATGAAGTAATATCAAGAACCTTTCATACAAAAATATAAAGTTACGAATCGCTTAAGTAAATATAACCTCATAAATTAATTCAGATCCCCAAAATAAGCCGAATGCTTCTACCAGATGCATTCGGCTTAACATCATACTTTTATTCTTATAGTTCAATTAGAATGATAATTTGTATTAAATCACTTTACACTTTCTTCTACCTTATTCTTTTTCGCCAATTTTTCTTCCTTTGCCTTCGCAGCTTCTTCCAAAATAAGAGGTTTCGCCTTATAATTTGCAGCAATACCTACACCCATTAAAGCCCAAAATACCGGAGCTGTAGTAATACTGGAATCGTTAGCAATTCCACTTACCATATATCCAATCGTTCCAACAAATATCGCTAAACCAGCCTGAGCATAAATACTGTTAAATCTACCTCGAATGAAAAGCTTGATACTTGATATAAAATACATACCATAAAAAGCTAAAAATGCAAATAAGGATAATAATCCTGTTTGTACCGCTATTTGTAAGTATAAGCTATGAGGTTTTGTTACCACTTGATTGTTATATTGATCAGCGTACCCATAGTTATAAAAATTGAGATAATCATATTGAGGAAACTCCAATATAAAGGTATCAGGTCCAGATCCAACAATAATATTGCTCTTAATGAGCGGTATTGTCCTTGACCACAAATATCCACGTCTTGAAGCAAACCATTCATAGCCGGTAAATATTGCTGAAGGTGCCTCTACCATCTTATCTAACTTACCAGCTCTATTATGGTAATAATAAGTTCCATCTCCTGTTTGATTGGTAAATAACCAGTCAAATCTGTCTATTTTCACATAAAAACTCAGATAATTATTATATACAACAGGAGCGTAGGAAAATCCCGGAAAACGCTTATCTGTTACAATAAATTCACTTTTTTCTTGAACCAATTCGTTTTCAACTGGTAGTCCATTTCCATCAGTCAAGTTAAATGATGCTGCATCGTCATCATTATATATAAATTCAATATTTAATGTATTGCCTTTATAAGTTATTCCAACATGATCATCATAAGTTGTGATGTCTGAAATATTATGTTCAGACTTATTAATCTGCAATTTTGTCATTAGATAATTACCGATAGTATTATCATTAATTTTATTAAATGAGAATATTAAGATAACACCAATAACCAATACAGGTATTAATATAAAGAACGATTTGAGTAAATATCTCCACAAAAATATTACCAAAGCAATGGCACTAAAACCTAGCGATATAATCGCAGCTAAGGAACCGGACCCTACCATAGAAATACTCAATCCGACGATAGCAAGTATATATAATAACCCCAATACTATTTTCTTATTAAATATAAGTAAAACAAATAAAATAGGTATCACCAATGATACATAGACACCTACATAATTAGGATTAAATAATGTCAAATATGCTACACCTTTACCAAAGGTTGCACCAAAACTCCCGATATAATCCCAATAGTTTCTTGGTATAATAAGTTTTTGAACAAAAGTTGAATAAAAGAAATCATAGCCATAAGTTTGTCCGACACCAAGTGCACCTAATACAAGTGAGCCCAGTAATAAGAAACGTAGAATATATATAAAATCTAACTCTGTTTCTACACATTCTACCGCAAACAAAACAACGATGCAATAACTTAAGAGTGCAAACATAGATTCAAATTGATCCATCACGCCTAGTAAGCTAAACCTTATGTTTTCTGAAAATATTGTTGATAAAATTATAAATAATATATAAATTCCAAGGGGAATAATAATTCGACTAAACTTTAATTTTATGTTATCTTTAAAAATTCTTTTACAAATTATCACAACCATTAATAAAGCTACACCGACGAGAGTCCACTGTTTAAAATATAAGAAGAAATCATACTTCTCTTCCATCTGCGCAAACCATATATATTGACCTAATTTAGGATCATAAATATACATCCTAAGGATTATTGGAATAATAGCTATTACGAAGCTGATAAAAAGAACAGGAATCCAGTTAACTTTTCCATTTGAAAATTTATTATGTAGTTTATGATTAGTTTTTACCTCTATCTGCTTCTTATTACTTTTACCTTTACCATTGATCATTTCATTCTTTAAATTCTTTTCTCTATTTACGGTTACATTTTTGCGGGTCATAAAGACGCTCCTTTTCTCATGTATTCCAAATAATTTTATTATACACATAATTATGAAAACATCAAGGGGGTATATCAGTAATCTAAATAAATCTAACATATATACAATAAAAAAGCCTATCATTCTTACGAATGATAGACCTTTTTTATTTTACTATATCACAGATTATTTCTTATTTGAAGATAATAGTCTGATCAACGTTTACAGTATGAACGATAGTAGCACCACCGATATTCTCAGTGAACTTCACATACTTAACGAATACTTCTTTACCTGATCCGTAGATACCAGCATTTTCAATAGTGATCTTGCTGTCGTCCTGTGCAACACCGCTTAATTTAACAACGATGCAATCTAAGATAGCTTGATCTCTATCTGTCTTCTCAGATACTGTTCTATCGAAAGTAACGGTAGGAGTAGCCTGAGTATCTTTTACTTCAACAGTAGCGATATCATGAACTTTGTTGCCTTCAAGGAGTCTTAATCTGTAAACACCCTTGTCAAGCTTAGTAACTGCAGAACCACTTACTGCATTAGCGAATGTAATTGTACCATCAGCATTTAATAAAGCATTGTCTACAGAACCGTTTGGCTTAGTTACTTCTACAGTGAAGCTTCCACCAGATACAGGACGAACATCGTTAGCTACGTTGTTAGAAGCATATCCGTAAATCTTAACAGTTAATATTTCAGTTTTATCATCGCTCTTAACGTTCATATCAAGAGTGGTAGCACTTAAGTTTAACTTGTAGTAAGCAGACAATGGATTAGGTTGTTCTTTAGGTTCTTGAACATTAATATTAATAAATCTTGTTTGACCATTAGCTTTTACTGTGTAAGTATAAGAACCAGCATCTGCACCACTTGCGTTGAATGTGATCTGAGAAGCGCTACCTGAAACGGAACCAACGATTAAGTTGTCACTTACAGAACCAGCATTTAAGGTAATGGATACATCTTTAAGAACTACAGGTTTCTGATATTGATCTAAAACTTCAAGTTTAACAGTTTTGCTGTCATTTACTGTTACGTCATTAGATAAAGAGAATACTGCATTGTCAAGGTTGAATATGCTTGCTTCTCTCTTAGGATTGATAGTAATAGTAAGAGCGTCAATTACGGTATCACCATATTTAACAACTACTACTGCACTACCAGCCTTGATTGGCCATAAAGTACCACTTGGGCTAACGATTAATACGGAGTTGTCAGAAGTAGTGAAAGAGAAGTTTGCATCGTCTTTGCTGTTTGCATAGGTCTCATTGTCGGACTTCTTAGCTTTTACGTATAATCTGTAAGTCTGATCATCAGCTGCAAGAGTATGGGAAACTTTATCGAAATCAGGAGCATTGTCATTTACGATTGTGTAAGCAGATACTGCACCAACAGTTACAGTAACAACATCAACACATGTGATAACGCCAGTTTTCTCGATTATTCCGATTTCTTTACCAGTTGTTGTATCATATTTCCATGTATGGAATACTGCAGTGATGTTTGAAGTATCACCCTTTGTATACATGGTTAATTCTTTTGTTGAAGGATTGTAGTAAGCTCTGTCAGAAGATGATGTGAAAGTTACTCTTGTTAATAAATTAGCAGTTGTAATATCTACGCCATCTTTGTTTAATAATTTAACTTCAATAGCTTTAGCAGTACCAACAGTTGCCTGTGTAGTAACGATCTGCATATCAGTTACATCAGTATCATTCTTTGTAGCTGCTTTGAATTGTACGTTCTCCATTCCTGTGAAATCTACAACATAAGTTGTATCAGCAGTGAATTCGATGTACATATCAACAGTTGCTACAGTGTTTTCTGCGTTCATCTTAACTTCTTTGATTACTTGCTTAATTTTTGTTCCAGTAGCAGCTACTAAAGAAGAAATAGTCATGTTAGCTGCAACATCAGTTACAGGAGCTGTGAAAGTAACTTGAACAGTATCTTTATCGATCTGTTTAGCGCTTTCCATTGTAGCAGCAACAGTTACTTTGTATGTAGCTGTAGCTAATACTAAAGTATCATCCTTGGATACAAGCCAAGTGTTGTACTTCTCAGTTGACTGGAATGATCTAGCAGTAACAACATATTCGCCAGCTTTTGTAGCAACGAATTTACCGTTATCAGCATTGATTGTAGCGCCTTCTTTATCTACAGTCCATCTTGTAACAGCAGATGTCTTTGTTGTAGAACCAGAATTTGTTACGAAAGATCTGTTGAAATCGTTCTCAACTTTAACATTGAGTTTTCCGTCTTTAGGAGTGTTAGTGATAGTTAAGCTCTTGATGTTATCTCTAACAACTACAGTTGCGGAAAGTTCTTTTACAAGTTCATCAGATTTGTCTGTGATCTCGCAAACAACTTTAGTTGAACCAACGCCTTCAGCGGTAACAACACCGTTCTTAGCTACAGTTGCAACGTTTTCATTAGCTGTGTACCAATTGTAGGTCCAGCCTTTGCCCTTGGTACCATTAATGTCGAAATTGTACTTGTTAAGGCCATCTACATCAAGATGCAGATATTTCTTCGCTGCTGTAAGGCTTAACTTAGTAGCCGCGAATGCGCCAGCAGGTGTAATAGTACTAAGTACCATTGCAAGTGCTAAAACGAAGGACAACTTCTTAAAGAAATTCTTCTTCATATTCTTTCTTCCTCCTTAAAATATATGGTTTGGTTATTATATTTCACGTTCTCTTGCTGCCTATCAAAAGCCGAAACCTTTCATAAAACAGTGCAGAAAACGCTTTAATATAATCATGCCAACAACAAGATGATTATAACAATAAAGGAAAAAAAGGTCAAGTCTTTTCAGCCAAGTTATTTGGATTTTTTACCATTTCCAAGTCTTCCTGATCGTTGTAATTCCTTATGTCGGGCGGATTATATCATGTCAAAAATCGCTAGCAGGGACTCCCCCATAATCAATCCTTACATGTTCAAATCCATAGCAACTCATTTGGGATAGGATGTGACAAATTTATTACCCGGATTTTGTTTCATGCAATTCATGTCTCATTGCTTTTGACAATACATATAATGCACTTTGTATGTGTCAAACATATGTCAGGCTTTTGTCACATTTAGATTATTTTAAGAATATCTTCTACAAACTTCTGCATTTTACCAACTTCACATACTTTTTTATGCAGAACAGGTGCAAAATGTATTTCCTCGACTGCACTTGGAATATTCGTACCAGATAACTTACTAAGTAATTCAGCTTGATCATAATCATCCTCCGGTACCTCCCCTTGATAAATTGCTTTCAATACATTTTCTGAAAATTTATAAGGACTTGCAGTGGAAATAATAACTGCTTTGTTTTTATCACCGGAATTAGTGGCATAACTTTCATAAACACTAGCTGCAACCGCAGTATGTGTATCAATGACATATCCAGATTCTTTATATACTTTTTCAATCGCTTTCTTTGTCTTTTCTGTATCAGCCCATCCCCCTACGAAATCATTGAGATGTTCTTTCATCTTTTCTGTAATATCATAGCTACCCTGAGAAGAAAGGGCTTTCATCAGCTCTGCTGTTTTCTCAGAATCATTTTCTGCAATGTGGTAAATCAGACGTTCCAAATTGCTTGATACCAAGATATCCATAGAAGGTGATGACGTTAATACAAACTCTCTATTTCGATCATAACGGCCCGTAGAAAAAAAGTCATACAAAACTTTATTTTCATTGGAGGCACAAATCAGTTTATCAATTGGGATTCCAAGACATTTTGCATAATATGCCGCTAAAATATTACCAAAGTTTCCTGTAGGCACCACAAAATTGATTTTTTCTCCAGCTGAAACCTCTTTCTTCTTATATAATGATGCATAAGCGTAGACATAATATACGATTTGAGGTACTAATCTGCCTATATTAATCGAATTAGCAGAGGAGAATAGATATCCAGCATTCTTCATTCGATCTGCCAACTCTTTATTATTAAACATAAGTTTAACTCCGGTCTGAGCATCGTCAAAATTACCCAGAATACCGATCACATCTGTATTATCACCCTTTTGAGTTATCATCTGCTTTTCCTGAACACTACTAACTCCGTTTTTGGGATAAAATACAATGATTTTGGTTCCTTCTACGTCAGCAAAGCCTGCTAAGGCTGCCTTACCGGTATCTCCTGAAGTTGCTGTTAATATAACAATTTCATCTTTGACATTATTCTTTCTTGCTGCGGTTGTTAAGAGGTGCGGCAAAATTGATAATGCCATATCCTTAAAGGCTATCGTAGATCCATGAAACAACTCCAGATAATATGTTTGTCCTGCCTTTTTCAGTGGTGCAATCTCTGTGGTGTCAAACTTATCATCATATGCTTTATTGATACAATCTTTTAACTCTTCTTCCGTGTAATCCGTCAAAAAAAGTTTCATTACTTCATAAGCCAGTTCCTGATAGGACATGGCTGAAAGTTCATTCATTGATAAGGTTAAATGGGGCAGCGTTTCCGGTACGAATAATCCTCCATCTGAAGATAGTCCCTGTAAAATCGCCTGGGAAGCAAATACCTTTTTGCCATTGTCTCTGGTACTCTGATACATAAGGTCCATAACACTTCATCCTCTTTTCATTGTATATTACTTTCGCAAGTTTCATGTATTATAACATGCGAGCCTATACGATACAATACTTCCCTTTTTATTTATTTTACGTTATCCGCTTCCCCATTTGACTTAATTATCTTTAAAAAACTCGTGACCACCGTGTTTAAATAACCATTCTAGATTTCGGTCAAACCATTTAGCACTACTGGACTTTGTACTTTTTCTAGCCATAAAGTACACAGCACCTTCCGAATAGTCTTCTCCTGATAAAGCTCTTTTCACAGCTTCCTTTGTTTCCTTGGATATCTTGACTGACCAATAACGTTCATCTGAAATTGGTGAGAACTGATATTCACCATTAACTTTCTGAAATATTACGCCTTCAATCGTATCAGCAAATTCATCATCCTGTGTTCGATTGAGAATTACATTAGCAACTAGAATTTTACCAATCATATCTTCCCCGGATGCTTCTGCCTCCACAATTCGTTCCAGCATCTTCACTTCTTCCTTAGAAGCAGAGTAAACAGAAGTGGTAGCTTTATCGGAAGTACTAAAACTTTCTATGGTGTCTTCTTCTTTCTTTTCTTTCTCTTCTTTTTCCTTTTGTTGCTTCTCTTCTTTTTCTTTCTTCTCATTTTCAATTAAACTCTGTGCTACTTCTTCAATCTGTGCCTGCATTAATGAATACTCTTTTGTATCCATTGCATTGCCAAACATCCAATAAGTATCCTGGCTCAGAATTTCTACAGATGATTCTCCTTTTTCTTCCTGTACGTTACTAGATTTATTGAGTTTAAAATGAGACAAATTTTCTAACTTTGTTTCAACAACAGATGGATCACAATACGGATAAAAATTTATTTGTGACATTTCCTCCTCGTTGTCTGCGCTTATCTGTTTCGTAACTTCATCCGACTTATCGCCAATTCCTGCTGCACTGGAACTGATACTGAAGATGCAATCAGAACCCACAACTAACAGAATAAAGGATAATGCATAGGCAACGATCATCATAATAATTCCACACTGACCGCTTGTCATTTTTCTCTTTTGAAGAAACGTGTTTATCTTAGACATAAATTGTTCCTCTCTTTTTTGATTTGGATAAGTTGTTACCATTATCTGGGACTGCCGTAATACAATCTGCATTATAGGCAAGCTGATGTTTTGTGTCAATAAGCCTGTTCCATTTTCGTTATATATCACATTAAGACATCTGACATGATTTTACTTTTCAGGTTAATAATGCCAATTAGAGTCCATAATAAACTTATAGTCTTTGTATAGATTAAACAAGATAATTTTAACAAATTATTAAGGACTTATTAAATATTTTACGCCCTAATTTTCTAGTTTATTCATTTTTTTCTTTGAAAGCATTTATTTTACTTAAAAATCTGTGTTTCCCTTCAGTAAATCAATGTAATAATTTATTAATTATTTACTACCATGATATTACAAACAGCCTCTCCAGATACTAATTAATTAAAAAATTTATACAAAAAACTAGGGGCATATCATATTCAAAGGATAATCAATACAACTTGCTATAATCGATTTGCTTTGCTATAGTTAATGTATCAGCGGAACATATGAAATACGAAACTAAGCTTACAACGATGGAGAGGATTCTTATGAGTTTATTGCCTGGCGTTTATCAAGCGCAGAAAAAAGATGCTTCGTTTTATTACCGTGCATCCATAACTTACCGTGGTAAGCATATTAGTCTTGGAAGCTTTACTTCAGAAGAAATAGCTAATGCGGCGTATTTATATGCTGGTAATATTCTAAACGACTCAACCTTATATCAGATCGACCATTATCAAAGTTCTTGCCCCATCTCTCTTGAAAAATGGGTTGTCTTAATTAATTTTAGGGATAATAAGCTGTATTTTAAAAATCCAATCTATCTGAAAAAGAGATATTTCTTATACTATTTAAATCGAGATGATATTTTGAAATTTGATGTAGATGATCTTTTCTACTATGCGAATCATAAGATCATGAAGCGAGGTGGCCATCTATTCGTTTCGGATTATGGAATGCAGGTAAGCGTCTTATCCCGCTACGGTATTAAAATTTATGCTGTTTGCGGTCGTGATTTTACTTTTGCAAATGGCGACTCTACTGATTTTAGATATGGGAATATCGAACTTATTAATCGATACCATGGAGTTACAAAAGTATGGGAAAATGGAAGATTTATGTACCTGGCTAAGATACATATTAACGGTGATTACCTGATCGGAAGATATTCTACCGATGTAGAAGCAGCTGTTGCGTACAATAAAGCCTCCTATTATCTTAAACAAAATGGCTTTTCAAAGAATTACCCGCAGAATTATATTGATGAATTAGATGAGATTTCCTATGCTTCCCTTTATCAAAGGATTCGCATATCAAGAAAGGTATTAACCCTGTTTTCAGATGTTTCAGATAAATAAATAGAGTTTTAAGGAGAAGTTTAGAATCAAATTTCAATATTGAATTTAATTGAACTGATATGAACTGATATTAATTAATACTTACGTTTATACCTATCATTTATAGAAATATGTTAACAATATTTTAATTTTTAAAAAAACACTACCTTTCTCAAAAATATGTGTTATAATATGGATATATATTTTTCTTCTTCCATTTTCATAGTTTCGCAAATTGAAGCCACCGTTAAATTCTTACAAGTGTTTCCGGTACATTCGGAATGTACTGACTTGGTTATAAGAAATTCGGTGGCTCAATTTGATTCTATCTATAATTCCTTTTATTTCAATGCAGTTTCCTTACGGTTCATTTTGTTCTGAAATGGAAGTACTACAGTAAATATGGTACCTTCTGTATCGCTTTGCGCTGTAATTGTTCCTTCGTGCATTTTAATTATACTCTGCGCTATCGCTAACCCTAATCCGCTTCCTCCTGTTTCACTGGATCTTGAGGTTTCAACCCGATAAAATCGTTGAAAGATATAATCTAGGTCCTTCTTAGGAATCGGTTCTCCATAATTCTTAAGGGTAATAACCACATGATCATCACTTGTTAACAAATGTAATCGAACCCATTTTCCATCCTTACCGTATTTTATTGCATTGCTGATCAGATTAGCAAATGCTCTTGCTAAGAGATCTCCATCTGCAGTGATTACTGCACTACTTTTACTGAATTTAAATTCATACTCCAGATGAAACTCTTCAAAGCTTGGGTAAAATTCATCTAGGAGCTGATTAATAAGTTTTACAATATCTACTTCTGTATAAGTAGCTGCCACTTCTCCAAAGTTGAATTTGGTATAAGTAAATAGGTCTTCAATCAATTTCTCAAGTCTTTTTGATTTGCCATAAGCAATCTCAAAATACTTTTTCTGTGTATCCGGTTGTAAGTCTTTGTTAGAGATCAGGTCCAAATATCCGATGATAGAAGTTAAAGGGGTTCGGAGGTCATGGGCCACACTGGTGATCAGTTCATTTTTAGCAACCTCACTGCGACGTTCATTCTCCATAATCTGTTTTATATCTTCCGCCATTTGATTTAGCTTGTCCGCAATTAAAGCAAATTCATCTTCGTTTTTAATCTCAATTCTATTATCAAAATTCCCTAAAGATATCTCATTAATTCCTTCCGCAATCTCTTTAATATAAGTAACAAACTTTTTCGTTAGTAGTAGAAAATACGTTATGAATAAGACTATTCCAATGATTAATATTGCAATTCCCAGAAATATAATCGTCGGTTTGGAGAGTTCCCTTCCGGAAGCGATATTTCCTATTTCATAGTTTAATAGCAGTCGATTTCCCGGAAATTGCTTATTAAGTATACTATAGATCAGATACATTCCTACTCCACCCACTGCTATGGTAAGCATAGTGTAGAGAAGACTAAGGAGACTATATAATACGATTTCAAAACGAAAGCTTCTGAAGATATTATTGTTCAATTTTATATCCCACTCCCCATACCGTTTTTATAATCTGTGAATCTCGGGAATCCATCTCGATTTTTTCTCTCAATCTACGAATGTGAACCATAACCGTATTATTCGCTTCATATATTTTCTCATTCCATACCCGTTCAAATATTTCATCAGTTGAGAATACCCTTCCAACATTACTTGCCAGCAAATATAGAATATCAAACTCAATTGGAGTCAGCTTTACATCCCTGCCATAAGCATTCACTTTATGATTCTCTTTATTAATTGTAAGATGATCCAGCACTATCTCTTTATCTAGTTTTTCTTCATAGGAATTCGGGTTAAATTTAGTATATCTTCTCAATTGGGACTTTACCCTTGCTGTTAATTCTAATGGATTAAAAGGTTTAATGACATAATCATCTGCTCCTGTTCCTAAACCGATGATTTTATCTAAATCTGTTGACTTCGCACTTAACATAATGATTGGAATAGTACTGGTCTCACGAATTTTTTTGCACATGGTTAACCCATCCATACCAGGCATCATGATATCCAATATAACTAATTTGATATTTTCATTATCCAATATTTGAAGGCCTTCTCTGGCACTATTGGCTTTTCGAACCTCGTATCCTTCACTAACCAGATGTATTTCTACCAAATCAGCGATTTCCTTATCATCATCGACGACTAAGATACATACTTGCTCCATACTACTCCTCCTTTCTTATTATATTTTATCTTAAAATTATCTTATGTTAACAAATTACATTACTATAGTCTTATTCATATTTTTCAAGGTTGGTATCTGGGTGTTAACGAAACTGTCCCAACTGTTATTGAATCAAATTATATAACTACTTGATAAATATATCCCCTTAATCTTAGTTGAAAGACCAAAAACTCTCATTATATACTAATAACCGGTATTTAGAACCCGATATTAGCATTAATATCGTGAAATTAGTTTAATTACTTAAATAAGCTTATTTAAAATTAGAAGTAATATTTAAAACTAGAAATAATATTAAGAACCAGTGTTAAAACCTCATACCCAAAAAATAGAATCAATATCTTAAACTAAAATTAATATCTTAAAACTAGAATCTATACTAGAAACTAATATCAATATCTCATAACTAGCATTTATAGCAAAAACCTAGTATTTATGGCTATAACCGCATATTCCATAATCATATTACTGATCTACAATTCATCTTATCTTAAGGGATTGGTAAGGATAGTCATTTACTTTTTTATAATCCCGTGGTAGAATACACTTTGTGAGTAGTACAGATGGTCGCGTCTTTTTATAAGATGAGGAAAGTCCGGGCTTCATAGGGCAGGGTGCCGGATAACGTCCGGTGGAGGCAACTCCAAGGCTAGTGCAACAGAGATGATACCGCCAGAGTATTTTGATATTTTGGTAAGGATGGAAAGGTGGCTTAAGAGACCACCGCCCTTCTGGTAACAGAAGGGGCAGATGTAAACCCCACCCGAAGCAAGACCGAACATGGAGCGATACGGTAGCCCGCCGTGCTTCAGGGTAGGTCGCGTAGTATTTGCGAAAGCGGATACTTGAGTTGCATGGTAACATGTAACCAAGATAGATGACCATTCAAGACAGAACCCGGCTTATCGTGCTGCTCATACCTTGAAACAGCTACCTCCTACAAACTCTTTTAAAATTGAGTTTGTTGGAACTGCTTCACTGGGGGTTCCAATAAAATAATCTAAAAATTTCAATAATCTTTTCGCCTCTACATACTCTTCACAATTTCGTTCAATTCCAAACAAAATCGGTTCTGCATATTGTTTTAATATCGCAAGCTCATATATTAATGCAGAATTAAACATCGTATCTGCATCCTCTTGAAACGGAAAAATATTTTCTTCCTCACCTTTTCTAACTGAAGGCCACATAGAAATTGTTTTCTGAGCGGAAGCTCCTCTTGTTCTTGCATCCCGAACCATTCTGCGAATTAATCTACCGTCAGTAGTGGGTATTCGATTATGTTCGTCAACATTTAATTGAGTGAGTGCACTAATATAAATCTTATATTTACTATCTCTTGACAGCGAGTAAGAAAGTGCATCATTTAATCCATGGATACCTTCAATGACCAAGATATCTTCTGGTCCTAGCTTAAGGTCATTGCCTTTGTATTCCCGAACTCCGGTTTTAAAATTAAAACCAGGTAATTCCACTGTTTTACCATGAAGTAAATTTGTCATATCTTCATTAAATTGCTCAAGGTCTATTGCATGCAAACTTTCAAAATTAAAGTTGCCATGTTCGTCCCTAGGCGTCTTTTCTCTGTTTACAAAATAATCGTCTACAGCGATAGGATGGGGTTTTAACCCCAAAGTTCTTAATTGAATTGAGAGTCTATGAGAAAATGTAGTCTTGCCGGAAGAGGAGGGCCCAGCAATCATTATAAATTTCTTTCCACCAGCCTTTTTTATGTCTTCAGCAATTTCTCCTATCTTCTTTTCTTGCATTGCCTCCTGAACGAGAATCAGATCATTGATTTTGCCTTTTGCTATCACATCATTTAAAGCTCCTACTGTGTCAATTTCCATCATTCGACCCCATTGGTTTGCCTCTTTCATTGTATAAAAGAGTTTCTTCTGCGGTAGAAAGGGTTCTACAACTGTAGGCGTCTTCTTTTCTGGGTGAACTAGTATAAATCCTTCCTCATATTCGATTAAATCGAAGTATTTCAACATCCCTGTACTGGGTGGCATATACCCATAATAGTAATCTTCAAAGCCATCCAAATTATAGATATTGGCTTTTGAAACTCTACGATATCGAAACAACTTTTCCTTATCAAACATTCGATATTGACGAAATAATTCAATTGCTTCATCAGTTCCTATGCTTCTTTTTAAGAACGGAGTATTACGATCAATCATTTCCTGCATTCTTCGTTTCACTGCATTCAATCTGCTTACGGTTACTTTTTCTTTTCCCTGAAGTTCACAATAGAGACCGTTTCCTATCGCATATTCCACTAAAACTTTATCGACATTTTCCGATCCAAACTCAGCATAGATTGCTTTTAACATCACTAATACCAGACCACGCATATAGGTCTTATGTCCGGCATCCTCTGCGGTGGTAACAAAACGTATGGTACAATCCTTCTCAACCGTTTTAAATAGTTCTCTCAGCTTGTTATTAACAAATGCCAGTATAATATCATTCTTAAATTCATTCTGGTATTCCCTGCTGATGGTTAATAGAGAAGTGCCTACAGGGTATTCAGTCACTTTACCATTGATCTCTACCTTTACTGTCTCGTTCATCCCAATTCACCCTTCTCAATCATAATAATCGAGTCCTTTCCTGATAAGTTCCATCTTCTCCTTGATTTCATTCCATCGTTCCATGGATTTTTCAGTAGCTTCTGAACGCAATCGTTCGGAGATATGAATACACTGATTATGTTCTTTTTCTAAAAATTCCTTTAAAATCGAATTTTTATTTTCTAAAAGCAATCTTCCAAAATGAAAATGCTCATCCCTATATAGTTTATATAACTCATATTCGTTATTTAGGCCTACTTTTTCCGCTTTCATCATTACATAATATTTGCCTTCATCTATTAACATATTCTCCTGTGTAATAGCAAAACCATATTGCTGAAGCATCATTCTGACTTTATATATTTCCGATTGAGGTTGTAATACCAGCTCTTTTACTTTAGCTAATACTTCCGTTCGAGCTGTTAAAATCCGTACCATTAAACTTCCACCCATACCGGCTATTAAGATTGTATCTACTTCATCCTCCTGCAAGGCAGTAAGACCATCAGATAGCCGAACATCGATTTGGTTATCGTACCCGTATTTATGAACATTTTCCTTCGCTCGTAAAATCGGCCCCTTATTGACATCCATTGCAATCACTTTAGGAGATATTCCCTTTTCAACGAGGTAAATTGAGGTATATGCATGGTCACACCCTACGTCTGCTACTCTATTTTTCTTTGTTACAAATTCTGCAACACTATTTAATCTATCCGAAAGCTGCATTTCTACTCTCCAAATTTCTATTATAATATGATTTTTCTTCTATTAGTGTTATTACTGCGAAATGAATATACGATATTATGACATTCCTATTGCTTCATTCCACTATTCTATTCATATTACCATGAATTCTTAGATTTTACCACCTGTGATCCTTGTTTTTCATGTGATTTTAATATACTTATCAAGTTAATTAATTGGTACGAAGATGAATTATCTTCCATTTCTTTACAAAAAACAGAAATGGAGCAGGATTCAGCGAATCCTACCCCAACTATTGACACAGAGCCCAAATAAGAAAGAGCATCAAATACCAATTAACCCTGATACCTGATGCCCCTCAATTACCAACTTACTGTTCTACCAATTTTTAAATCAGACCTCTTAGCATAAAATTTATTCCAGATAATCCTTCAGCTTTCTGCTTCTGCTGGGGTGTCTTAACTTACGAAGAGCTTTTGCTTCAATTTGACGAATTCGTTCTCTGGTTACATTAAACTCTTTTCCTACTTCTTCTAAGGTACGAGCTCGTCCATCATCTAAGCCAAATCGTAATCTTAATACTTTCTGTTCCCGTTCGGTTAAGGTTCCCAGAACTTCAACCAATTGCTCCTTTAATAATGTAAATGCTGCTGCATCTGCCGGTACCGGAACATTATCATCCTGAATAAAATCACCAAGGTGACTATCCTCCTCTTCACCGATTGGAGTCTCTAAGGACACCGGTTCCTGAGAAATCTTTTGAATTTCTCTGACACGATCCACCGGCATATTCATTTGTTCGGAGATCTCCTCAGGAGAAGGTTCTCTACCTAATTCCTGCAATAACTGCCGTTGTACTCGTGTTAATTTATTTATAGTCTCCACCATATGAACCGGTATACGAATGGTTCTTGCTTGATCAGCAATTGCTCTCGTAATAGCTTGCCTAATCCACCAAGTTGCATAGGTACTAAATTTATAACCCTTACGATAATCAAATTTTTCAACTGCCTTGATAAGGCCTAGATTACCTTCTTGTATAAGATCCAAGAATAACATTCCTCGTCCAACATAACGTTTAGCAATGCTGACAACAAGACGAAGATTTGCTTCTGCCAGACGTTTCTTCGCATATTCATCTCCATCCTCCATTTTACGAGCCAACCCAATTTCTTCATCTGCATTTAGTAACGGTACTTTACCTATTTCTTTTAAATACATACGAACTGGATCTTCGATATTGATGCCTTCCGGAATGGATAAATCTATGGTCTCCAGGTCTTCATCCTCATCAAGCAATAAATCTTCTTCATCCTCCTCGGAGATCCGAAGAACATCAACATTGTGCTTATCAAGATAATCGTATATTTTTTCAATACGTGGGGGATCCAGCTCCATATCTGCAAAGAAATCATTGACCTCTTGAAATTCTAAGACATTTTTCTTTTTTTCTGCAAAAACAAGTAATTCCTTCAACCTCTCCGTAAATTTGGCAATATTCTCGTCCATAGATAAACCTTCCTTCTTAAACTCTTTTTATATTTTAACCATCATTTGATGAAATATGCAATTTCTGTAAAGCAGCTATTACATATCACAAATCAATCGTTAAATGTTATCGTACGTTTCTTAAGATCCGCTTTCTCCATGATAATCTTCTGAAATAATACAGTATCATTTGCTTCAATTGCTTTTAAGCTTTTCATATCTAAACTATGCTCCTTTAAACGAAGCACGGTATCTTTGATTGCCTTCTGTCTTTCTTGTATCGTCATCTCTCCTCTAATTCCTGCTGAGAAAAGAGCTGCTACTTCTGATTGTTCCTCTTTACTTTCAAAGCAGTTAATGATCTTTGCAGGGATCACTACCTGTTCTTCCTCGTACTGTTTAAATACCAAATTAGCTACTTTCCCATAGATATCTTCGGTAAAATCGTCCGGTCCAAGAAGTCCTTTGACTTTATCAAATAACTGGTTGTCCTCAATTAACCAAGTTAACATTAAACGCTGAGACTGTGAAATTCCGTCCTCCGGTTTATGTTTCACTTTTGTAGCTTCATTTTTATATTCCTTAGGTTCACCGATACCCATAACGATCTGAGAACCCAACTTATTCACTAACCGTCTTAGCTGTTCTGGTTCTATATAATATGCTTTGGCAACCGCTTCCAAATAAAAATTTCGCTCCAACTCCTCCGGAAATCCAAGAAGTTTTTTTGCAGTTTCATGAAAGAATTTTGTTTTCTGCTCCGGATCACCCAGATCATATTCTCTCTGTAAAATTTCTATCTCAAAGAAAAAGCTGTTCTTAGCTTCCTGTATTCGTTTCTTAAATTCATCAGCTCCCTGCGCTTTGATAAATTCATCGGGATCCTTATAAGGTTTGAGGTTTATTACTTTCACCGAAAGGCCAGCATCCTTTAATATAGGAATTGCCCGTAAGGTTGCTTTCGTCCCTGCTTCATCACTGTCATAGGTTAAGAGAACTTCATTGGTATATCTCTTTAGAAGATTAGCCTGTAAACCGGTAAATGCTGTTCCTAGAGATGCTACAGCATTTGTAAAACCTGCCTGATGTAAAGCAATCACGTCCATATAACCTTCACAGATTAACATGACCGTAGATCTTGAGGTTCTGGCAAAGTTCATGCCGTATAAGTTTCTACTCTTATCAAAGATATATGTCTCAGGAGAATTCAAATATTTCGGTTCTCCTTCGCCCATTACTCTACCACCAAAGCCGATTACTCTATGATTAACATCCATGATTGGAAACATCACTCTGTTCCAGAACTTATCAAAAGCTCCTCTTTTCTCATCCAACGTAACCAAGCCAGATTGTCTTAAAAGATCGTCCTCATATCCCATATTTTTTAAATATCGATATAACTCATCACTGTATTTATTAGAATAGCCTAGCCCAAATTGTTTCATCGTATCCTCGGTAAGTCCACGTTTTGACAGGTAATCATAGGCAGCTTGTCCTCGAGATGATTTTAACTGGTAAAAATAGTACTTCGCAGCCTGTTTATTTACTTCTAAGAGCCTGCTTTTTAAATCAGCTTGCTTCTTTGCTTCTTCCGTATATTCCTGTTCCGGTAATGAAATACCCACCCGTTCTCCCAAATATCGTAGAGCTTCGATAAAAGTATAATTCTCATACTCCATGATAAAGGTAAATACATTCCCTCCTACTCCGCAGCCAAAGCAATGATACATCTGCTTGGTAGCACTGACGGAGAAGGATGGTGTTTTTTCGTTGTGGAACGGGCATAATCCCATATGATTGCTTCCTTTTTTCTGAAGTCTTATGTAGGAGCCTATTACACTTACGATATCATTTTTACTTCTTATTTCTTCCACTAGTTCATCTGGGTAAAACATAATATACTCCTCCCACTGGCTTACTTCTTAATACACACTCCAAGCTGATGGGATCATTAATTCTTTATATTTTGCAACAGCATATCGATCCGTCATCCCTGCTATATAGTCACACACAGTCTGATATACCGGGTCATTGTTCTGTTCCATCCGATGGAGATATTCCTCCGGTAATAATTCCAAATGCTTTTCATAATATAGAAATAGCTGTTCTAACAGCTTCTCTGCTTTTTCTTCCTGACTTTTTGCCTTCTTGTTAAGATAAACACTTTCAAACATATATTTTCTCAATTTTAGCATTGCTGTTTCAATTTCCTGTGACATTATGATATCGTTCCTGTCTTCACTATTGGTAACGATATCATGAATTAGGGTATTTAATCTCTCCCTTACACTATGTCCAAGGATATCTGTATATTCCTTCGGTATTTCCTCTTCCGTAATGATATGGCCCCTGATGGCATCATCAATGTCATGATTAATATAAGCAATCTTATCGGAAAGCCGTACAATTTTTCCTTCTAATGTAGAAGGTTTTCCTTGGGTTTGATGATTAACTATCCCATCTCTTACTTCTTTGGTTAAGTTGAGCCCACATCCATGATTCTCAAGTTGCTCCACCACACGTATGCTCTGTAAATGATGTTCAAAACCTCTAGGGCAGATCTTGTCTAATGCCCTTTCCCCAGCGTGACCAAACGGTGTGTGTCCAAGATCATGACCAAGTGCTATGGCTTCTGTTAAATCTTCATTCAGCCTTAAGGCTTTTGCAATGGTTCTTGCTGTCTGAGATACTTCTAAGGTATGGGTTAATCTTGTCCTGTAATGATCTCCCTCAGGTGCTAAAAACACCTGTGTTTTATGTTTTAATCTACGAAAGGCTTTGGAGTGTAAGATACGATCCCTGTCTCTTTGGTAAATTGGTCTAAGATCACAGGGTTCTTCAAAGACATCCCGCCCCATCGAACAATCTGAAAAAGCTGCATAGGGACTAAGATATTCATGTTCCCTCTTTTCTAACTTTTGTCTCATGTTCATCTTCTCTTGTTCCATAACAATCCCTCCTTTTTTGGATGAGTGATTAAAGGAAACTTATATAAAAAAATTATCTCCAGATTCATGGTTTCAATACTATTAAGGCGAATTTACACTTATACTACTAATATTCTACAAGGTCTTTCTATTTCCTTTTTTTATTTTATTTTTTCTTTTATTCTTATCTATTTTAAGATAAAATTTAATATTTACTATGTATTTTCATATTTCTAGACTTTTTTATAATGTACCCATAACTGTGGACACATTATTTAGTGGAGACCTATCTTTCAGACATCCTTACTAAATAGATCCTTAATTATGGACACTGTGCATTTATTGCTCTAGTTTTATATCTTTCTTCTATATTAATATTATTCTTTCCAATTTGTAAATGCACCTTTGTAGTATACAAAATGATTCACGAATCACTTTAATCATTAATTTTAATAGGTATTCATGCAAAACTCATAATCTGTAACGACAAACAAGTATTACATTTTTCATTTTAAAGTTTTTTACTAATCACTTATGTTTGAAAACTGTAAATTATGAAAATAAACTAGCTCCATAGAGTTAGCTCTTTCATAGGTAACCACATGATAGTTTTCAATATGAAATACAAGAAATAGTATATCTTTTGGATATGAAAATCCTCAGAATGAACTTCATCCTGAGGATTATTATTAAGAATCTTATTTCAAAGAACCGCATTTATCTTTTGACTGACAGGAAGAGCAACCTCCACAGCATGTTTTTCCTGCTTTAAAATCCTTTATTTTCTTATAGATTACGAATATAACATAGATTAAAATAATTCCACCGATGATATAAGGTGCCATAGCATAACTCCTTTCTAATTCAGGAAGAGACTACCAACTTGAAACACAAGTGTTGATATTAACCATGCGACTGCAAGTTGGAAGAAAATAGTGAATGCTGTCCATTTTGCAGAATGGAGCTCTCTTTTTATAACACCAATAGTTGCTGCACAGGGTACGTAGAGCAAACAGAATACCATGAGAGAATAGGCATTTAATGCTCCAAACCCATAATCCGATAAGGCTCCTACTAGTCCAGCCATCCCTGCTTCAGTCGTGATATTACTAATACGAAACAGTACACTAAAGCTGGATACAACTACTTCCTTAGCTGCGATACCAGAGATCAGTGCAACACCTACTTGCCATAAACCAAGACCGGCAGGTTCCAGAATCGGAACCAGCGCTTTTCCTATATAAGCTCCAAAGCTTTGAGACATATCGTCAACCATACCACGAGTTCCAAAATTAAGAATAAACCATACTGCCACGGAAGCTACGAAAATTGTAGTACCTGCTTTTGTCAAATATTCTTTTACCTTCTCCCATACATATATTATGATGGTTCTGGCATTTGGAGATTTATATTCCGGTAGCTCAATTAACAAGGTATTACTGCTTTCTTTTCCTTTTGTAACCTTATTCATAATATAAGCTACTAGGATAGCCACAAAGATACCGATTAAATACATCGAGTAGGCAGCCAACATAGCTTTATTACCAAAAAACATCTGTGAGAACAATACATAGATCGGTAATCTTGCACTGCAAGACATAAATGGTGTAACTAAGATGGTTCTTCTACGATCCGACATGTTCTCCAATGTTCTTGATGCCATAACCGCCGGAACTGTACAACCAAAGCCCAGCAGCATCGGAATAAATGCTCTTCCGGAAAGACCCAGCTTACCCATAATTCCGTCCATAACATAAGCTACTCTTGACATATAACCGCTGTCTTCCAGATATGCTAACGCTAAAAAGAGAATAAATATATTCGGTAAAAATGTAAGTATTCCTCCGACTCCGGCGATAATACCGTCTACAATCAGAGATGTGATTACTTTTCCAGCTTCAATTTGAATAAGTAAATTGTACGTAGCAGTTGCAAAAGCACCAATAAGTATCTCAAATCCACCTTTTATGAAATCTCCAATCGTAAAGGTCAGAAAAAATACCAATGCCATAATCCCCAAGAAAATAGGGAGCCCCAGAAAACGATGAGTCAAAATCTTATCTACCCTATCAGTCAATTCTGCCTTACTGCTTTTATTTACCAGAACCTCCTCCACGATTTCTTCAATAAAATCATATTTCTGATTAATAAAGTCTTCTTCATAACTTCGATCAATTATTGTTGAAAGTTCCAGGGGGTACTTATTTCTTATGGCTTCATCCATCTCTAAAAGTTTAATGGCATACCATCTGATGTTCTCGATATCACCATATTTTTTTTGTAAGCATTCACTGACTTCATCAATTTTATCTTCTAATTCATCCTGATATACTACGGTATATTCATTATGATGCTCGTGCTTATGACTTGTTCCTCGTTTACGTATCACACCATGATGATGTTCCAGGTTCTGATCTATTTTCTTATTTTTATGGTGGGCAACCGTATGCATCAGAATATCCAGACCCGTCTTCTTTCTTGCAGATACTGGAATTACTGGGATTCCCAGCATCTCCGGAAGACGATGAAGGTCAATTTCCATACCACGTTCTTCCACAATATCCATCATATTAAGTGCCAATACAACTGGTTTTCCTAATTCAATTAATTGTAAGGTGAGATAGAGATTACGCTCCAAACTGGATGCATCTACAACGTTAACAATCACATCGACATTGGAATCAAGGATAAACTCCCTCGTCAGCTTTTCTTCCATGGTGTAGGAAGTCAAACTATAAATTCCCGGTAGATCCACCAATTTAAATCGATGATCATGATATTTAAAGGCACCTTCCTTCTTTTCCACCGTAACACCAGGCCAATTGGCTACTTTCAAATTTGCTCCGGTATAGGCATTAAACAAGGTTGTCTTTCCGCAATTTGGATTACCGACAAAACCTACCTGTAATTCGTCTTTCATTAGGAGACCTCCTTCATTTGGATCGCATCGGCTATCTTTTTCCCCACAGCCAGTCTGCTGCCTCTGACCATAAATATAACGGAACCGCTTTGATTGCTATTTAAGATTTTAACATTGGTTCCTCTGGTGAGGCCTAAGGCCTCCAGTCTCCGCATGGTTACCATATCAAGATTCATTGAATTAACGGTATAGATTTTTCCGATTTTTGCACTTCGTAAGGTCATATTATGCATCCTCTCACTATGTATGTAATTCTAATTGATAATAATTATCATTTGCTATTACATTATAAGCTTGATGCCTTCATTTGTCAACCATTCTAAAACAATTTCTGCAAAAAATTACAGAAAAGGACAAGATAAGAACAGCCGGAAGCTACCTAACTTAAGTTTCTTCCGGCTGTTACTTTCCTATATGATTATTCTCGGCTCGCTGATCTGCTTCTCGTCTTGAAAAAATACACCCACAATAATCCTGTCGATATAAATTATATTGTCCAGATAATTCAATAGAACGTTTGTAACCATTCTTTTTCTTAAAATCAGATGGCAGATAAGAAACATGATAAATGGCAGATAAATTCTCACCTATCTCATTTAATTTTGCTGCGTTCTTATGAGGACTAATGGAGAGTGTTGTGGTAAAATAATCAAACCCACCCTCTTTCGCTATCTTCGCTGCTTCCTTCAGTCTCATCTCATAACACTTAAAGCACCGTTCTCCACCTTCCGGATCAGCTTCATGTCCCTTAATTAATTGATAATACACCTCAGGATGGTATTCACCTTGTAAAAATGTAATCTTTCCCGGTATTGGAAGTTCATCAATTAATCTCTGCTGTTCTTCTACTCTTCTATCGTACTCCTCTGGAGGATAAATATTCGGATTATAATAGAATACCGTAATTTCAAAATACTGTGAAAGGTATTCCAGTACATAGCTGCTGCAAGGTGCGCAACAGCTGTGAATAAGAAGATTCGGCTGTTTAGAATCCCGGGTAAGGTGTCCAATTATTTGATCTAACTCTTTTTGATAGTTCATGATAATAACCATGCCTTTCTTCACAACCTGCAAAATTTGCTAATGAACGGTAATACACTGAGTAAAAAATCATCACTTTTCACTTTTTTGCTTAAATTAAATCCAACTTCCGTAAAACATTTTCAAACTTATCCTGATCAATCGGCTTTCCTGCATAAGCTGTGCATCCCAACTCAAAGGCTTTTGTTACATTTCTTCCCTCATTCAGCGCCGTTGTCATGATAATCTTTGCTTTTTTATCGTCAGAAATTCCCTTTTCTTTCTCAATATTACGGATTTCCTTTAGCGCCTGATACCCATCTAATACAGGCATCATAATATCCAAACAGACTAAGTCATAACCTTCTTTCGCTTCAAGGGCCATGGAAAATGCTTCTACTGCCTCTGTGCCATCAACGGTAACATCACATTCACCATACTTGGACAAAAATCTTAACATGAATTTTCTGCTTGCAAAGTCGTCTTCGGCAATTAATATCCTCATTTCTAGGCTCCTTCCTACCTCAACCATTTATTGCATAACTATTATTTATTCCTAGTATTCCATTTACTATCATAACCTGTCTGAACTATATTGAATAGAGGGTAATTGGTATGATATATAGTTACATTTATATACTTTTTAAAAAGCGTTGTAGGAATGATAATAACTTATTCATCTCTTCCTCTGTTCCGATGGAAATGCGCAAGTAATTATTAATTCTCGGAAGATTAAAATATCTTACATAAATATTCTCTTCTCGTAATGCCTCGAAGAGTTCTTTTGCAGGGATATTCTCGTGGGTTACAAATACAAAATTAGCACCTGAAGGTAAAACGAAAAAGCCCAAAGCTCTTAAGAATTCAACCGTTTTATCTCTGGTTTTGCAAATCTTTGCTACGCCTTCTTCAAAATATTTTCTATCTTTGACTGCTTCCACTCCTGCAATTATGGAAGTCATATTCATCGTATAGGAGTTAAAAGAATATTTAACATCCTGTAAAGCTTTGATTAATGTTGGATTACCCATAGCATAACCAATTCGCATACCTGCCATTGATCTTGATTTTGAAAACGTTTGAACTACCAATAAATTATCATATGAATCGATCAACTCGACAGCTGATCTTCCTGCAAAATCGATATAAGCTTCGTCTACGATTACAACAACATCACTGCTATGTTTTACGATATCTTCAACTGCCGAAAGATCCTCATAGATAGAGGTTGGTGCATTTGGGTTAGCAATTATAATTCCACCATTTTCTCTGAAATAATCTTCTTTCACGATACGAAACTCATCGTTCAACGCCGGGGTTTCATAGGGTATTTGATATAATTCACTCCATACCGGATAAAATGAATACGTAATATCGGGAAATAAAATAGGTTTATTTGAATTAAAGAAGGTCATAAAAGCCATGGCTAGAACATCATCCGATCCTACCCCTACAAATACCTGATTGGGTTGTAGGTGATAAAACTCCGCCAATTCCTCTACCAATGACTTAATCGTTGGATCCGGATAGAGTTTAAGTTTATCCGTATCCATCTCTTGCAGAGCTTTTTTGACTCCGGGAGCCGGTGGATATGGATTTTCATTGGTATTTAATTTCACCATATTCGGTTTATTCGGCTGCTCTCCTGGTACATATGGAACAACTTTTCTAACGTTCTTTTCCCATGGCTTCATAGTATTCCTCCCTCTTACATCTTAATACAATAATACGTCAGTACTTTCGCAATAAATACTGCTTATTTATGCTCGTATTCCTTTGCTAATTTTTCAAATCCAGGTAGTGCTCTTTCTATCATGTTGTAGTCAACACAATAAGCAATTCTGCAATAACCAGGGCATCCAAAGGAGGAACCTGGAACAATTAAGATATTATGATTTTTCGCCGCCGCAGAAAAAGCTTTATCATCCTCTTCCAAAGCTTTTACAAACAGATAAAATGCTCCTTGGGGCTTCACGCAGTGATAGCCAAACGATACTAAGTTATTATATAATAACTCACGATTACGGTTATAGTTTTCAACATCAACTTTTGCATCCAGGCATCTAGCCACCACTCTTTGCATCAGAGATGGAGCATTCACATATCCCAAGATACGATTGGCCACATTGGAAGCCGCAGCTACGTCTTCAAAATCATCCAATTCCTTCGGAATTACTAAGTATCCAATGCGCTCTCCCGGAAGAGATAAGGATTTACTATAGGAATAGCTTACTATTGTATTATTGTAATACTTCGTAAGATAAGGAACCTCTACACCATCATAAGCAATCTCACGATATGGTTCATCTGAAATCATGTAGATGGAATTCCCAAATTCCTTCTGCTTTTTATTTAAAATATCAACTAAAGCAAGGATCGTCTGTTCAGAATAAACAACACCAGTAGGATTATTTGGCGTATTGACAATGACAGCCTTTGTTTTCCTCGTTATTTTTTGTTCAAACTCTTCCAGATTTGGCTGGAATGTTTCTGTATTTGGTGAAACGACAACCAATTCTCCATCAAAATTAGAAACATAGTTACGATACTCTCCAAAGAATGGAGCAAAGGTAATCACTTCTTCCCCTGGATTTAAGAGTGCTTTAAGGATTACATTTAAACCGCCTGCTGCTCCTACGGTCATAAGAATGTTTTCATGGTTAAATTGTGTTCCAAATCTCTGATTTAAAGATTCCGCTATTTTTGCCCTAACATCTTCAAATCCTGAATTATTCATATAACCATGTACTAAATTTGGTCTTTCCTCCTGAATGATTTGAATCAGTGCTTCTTTTATTTCATCCGGAGGTTCTACACTAGGATTTCCGATACTAAAATCAAATACATTCTCAGCACCATAAATATCAGCCAAACGTTTTCCTTCTTCAAACATTGCACGAATGATTGAACTGTTTCTTACATACCCTACCATCTTTTCCGAAATCATCTTTCCATCCTCTTTCTATACCGTTTTATATTTTGACTTATTAGCAGTACAACCCACCTAATACTCCTAGAACATAGATGATTTATAGTCCCATAAGTTTTAAGTTACATCCTTACTGTTTAAATTTCACTATTGATTATCTTTACCTTTATCATCCGTAGCATATTATACATGATATCTTGCTCTATGATTTATGTAAAATATCTGCTTCTTTATAAAAATAACTTCGTCCTAGTATAAGTATAAACGCACGATTTTATATGTTCTAAAGTATACCATACCATTCCCAGAATTATCAAGTAGATATGAAAAAATGGAGCCTAAGCTCCATTTTTCTTGTATATTTATAATTGTTTCATCAATATATTTTCATCTGGGGACTTTATCGAAATCGAATGTTTAAGTATGATTTTACTATCTCTACACATTTCTCAAAACCTAACATGCTGCTATTTAAGCAAAGATCATAGTTTTTCGCATCTTCCCAATCTCTTCCCGTGTAATATTTATAGTAATCTGCACGGTGTTTATCAATGGATAGGACCTGTTTTTCTATTTCTTTTTCTGATCTTCCTGTCATTTCCTTTAAGGTATTGATACAATCGGAAAGAGGTGCATGAACGAATACCTTAACTACGTTAGGACTATCCTTTAAAACAAAATCAGCACAGCGACCAACAATTACACAGGATTCTGTCTCTGCAAGTTCTTTTATAATTTTAGCCTGATAATTAAAGAGATTGTCATTAGACACAAAATCGTCACTGTCTGGGGGAATTAGTTCGCCTTTATATATATTACTTGCAACACGAAACAATAAACTTCTCTTTAATTTCTCATCCGCTTTAGCAAATAAGCTTTCGTTAATTCCGCTATCATCGGAAGCTAAACGAAGCAAATCCCGATCATAAAATTCAATTCCCAGTTCCTCTGCAAGCATCTTACCGATGGTTCTACCACCACTGCCGTATCCTCTTGCAATTGTTATCACATATTTATTCATATGAAATACCTCCTGCCCTTTTTATTGTATTGGCTTTTCGTATTCTTTATTCTCCTAAATATGCCTTCTTCACAGATTCATTGTTCATCATACTTTTAGCATCGCCTTCCAGTACAATTTTACCAGTTTCCAGAACATAGGCACGGTCTGCGATGGATAATGCCTTCTTCGCATTCTGTTCTACTAATAATACGGTAGTTCCACTTTTACTGATATCAATAATGATATTAAATATTTCTTCTACAAATATTGGTGAAAGTCCCATGGAGGGCTCATCCATTAAGATGATTCTAGGATGGGACATCAATGCCCTTCCCATAGCTAGCATCTGTTGCTCACCACCACTTAAGGTACCTGCAATCTGTGTCTTTCTTTCTTCCAATCTTGGAAATCGCTTATATATCATTTGTATGGTATCTTCGATTTCTTTCTTATCGGTTCTGGTGTAAGCTCCCATCTTCAGGTTTTCAAATACCGTTAGTTCCTGAAAAATTCTTCTTCCCTCCGGTACATGAGCCATTCCTAAGGAAACGATTTTATGTGCAGGAGTCTTTCTTAAGTCTGCCATCACCGGTTTCTTACCACTTTTACGCTCCTCGATTGACATTGGAGCTTCAAATTCAATACTTCCTGATTTAGCGGAAACTAGGCCGGTAATCGTATGCAGTATTGTTGTCTTACCAGCTCCATTGGCTCCGATTAAAGCGATAACCTCTCCTTCATTAACTTCAAAGGAGATCCCATGGATTGCCTGGATTACTCCATAATAAACATTCAAATCTTTAACTGACAACAAAGCCATAAAATCACCCTCCTATTCACCCAGATAAGCTTTAATAACTGCCGGGTCGTTTAATACCACTTCAGGAGCTCCGGTTGCTAACTCCGTACCAAAATTAAGAACTAAAATTTGCTCACAGATTCCTGTTACCAGCTTCATATCATGCTCAATCAGGAGTATGGTGATATCAAATTTATCTCTTACCAGGCGAATGGTATCCATAAGCTCCGCTGTTTCATTGGGGTTCATTCCTGCAGCAGGCTCATCAAGCAACAATAACTTAGGATTGGTAGCCAATGCCCTCGCAATTTCTAACTTTCTTTGCTTACCATAAGGCAAATTTGCTGCAAGAAAATCTGCTTCTTTATCAAGATCAAATACTTGCAATATAGTAAGAGCTTTTTCATTCATTAAACGTTCCTTCTGAAAATAAGAAGGTAATCGAAAAATTCCTGTCCATAAGGAATATTGAATTTGCTCATGTAGTGCAGTCTTAACATTATCAAGAACGGTCATATTTTTAAATAAACGAATATTTTGGAATGTTCTACCTATACCTACGCGATTGATCTGGGAAGTACTCATACCTACTATATTGGTACCGTCTAATAAAATGGTACCATCCGTGGGCTGATATACTCCGGTCAACAGATTAAATATTGTAGTCTTTCCTGCCCCATTGGGACCGATTAGACCATATAACTGGCCCTTTTCTATCTTTAAATTGACTTCATCTACAGCCCGTAATCCTCCGAAGGATATACCTAAATTTTTAACTTCTAAAAGAGCCATAACGAACCTCCCTGCTTTTTATGAATGCTACCCATTCTTCTAGAGTTTCTGTAACTTGGACGTTTTTTTGAACATTCCGCTTTCCTGTAAACGTGCCATGATACTGGAATGATTAAATAGCATCATTGCAATTAATAATACAGCATACATTAACATTCTGTATTCCTGAATAGGTCTAAGAACTTCAGGAAGCACCGTTAAAATAATTGCTGCGATCACAGAGCCTTTGATACTTCCCATACCACCAAGTACTACAAATACAAGGATATTTATGGATCTATTGTAGTCATAATCGCCAGGCTTTATAATCGAGATACTATGTCCATAGATAACTCCGGCTACACCAGCAAAAAATGCAGCTAATGAAAATGCCATAATTTTAAATTTGCTGACACGAATTCCGATTGATTCTGCTGCAATACGATTATCTCTGATGGAACAGATCATTCTTCCGTGACGGGAGTTTACAAGATTAACAATAACGACAATGGTGATGACAACAGCCACATAAACCCATGTGTAATTCGCATAGGTAGGAATACCAGATAATCCCATGGTTCCTTTTTTTAGTATTAACTTTCCAGCTGCGTCAACTCCTGCAGGAATGGAAAGAGAGTTTATAATGGAACGTATAATTTCACCAAAAGCCAAGGTAACGATGGCCAGATAATCACCTCGTAATCTTAATACCGGTACACCAATTAAAAATCCAAATAGAGCAGCAACTAATCCACCAAAAATGATAGCTAGAATAAACTCTGGAATCTTTGGTAAATTCATATTAAGCGTCAAGATTGCTCCAGCATAGGCTCCGATGCCCATAAAACCAGCATGACCTAAGCTTAATTCACCTAAAAAGCCCGTCACCAAATTCAGGGAAACTGCGAGAATGATATTTGCACCAACTGGTACAAGAAGTGCACTAAATTGTCTATTTAATATATTGAATTCTACTAATGCGGTCAGTATAAGATAAATTGCTATGATACCCGCCAGAACCAATAGATTTTTCAAAGTAAATATATTCTTATTCTGTTTTGTGTTAGTACTCATCTTCGTAAGTCACCTACACTTTCTCAATACGTTTCTTACCCAGTAAGCCCGATGGCTTCAGTAAGAGAACTAAGATTAATACACCAAATACAATTGCATCGGAAAGCTCTGAAGAAATAAAAGCTTTTGATATACTCTCTATGATACCTAGCAGGATACCTCCAAGCATTGCTCCAGGTACGCTACCGATACCTCCAAGAACTGCCGCTACGAATGCTTTAATTCCTGGCAATGCACCCATGGTAGGCTTTAATGATTGATATTGACTTAAGTATAAGATACCAGCGATCGCAGCCAGAGCAGAACCTATTGCAAATGTCATGGATATCGTCCTATTCACATTAATACCCATTAATTGTGCCGCACCCTTATCCTCCGATACGGCTCTCATCGCACTGCCGGCTTTCGTCTTATTGATAAAGAGTGTCAAAATAATCATACATACAAAAGTAACTAATAATGTAACAATTGTGATTCCCGCGATAGAAACCTTTCCTATAAATACTGTTTCAACATTTACGATTGATTTAAAAGGAATCGGATTAGCTGTAAAAATCAAAAGAGATGCATTCTGTAGGAAGAAACTGATACCAATCGCAGTGATTAATACTGCAAGGGGGGGAGCTGTTCTCAGTGGTTTGTAAGCAATTCTTTCAATGATCATACCCAATAATGCACATAGCCCAATGGTAAATAACACTGCCACAATTACAGGCAGGTGTAATAGAACAACGAACACATATAATGCATAAGCACCTACCATTATGATATCGCCATGGGCAAAATTAATCATTTTCGCAATTCCATAAACCATGGAATATCCCAGTGCGATTAATGCATAGATACTCCCAGTTCTCAATCCATTGATTAGTTGTTCAATAATGTTTACCATATGTTTCACCTCATTTATTCGACCTGTAAGGCAGGTTTGTTTAATTACCTTATTATAATTTCATAATAATAACTTCGCAACTACTTTTTTTTGCCATAAATAAGAACGAAAAGGAGGCATGCAGTCTCCTTCCGTTCTTATCATTGTAAAAGTATACGTATCGAAATAAATCTTCCAGAAGATTATCTTTCTACATATTTACCGTCTTTAATTTCTACGAATTTAGCACCCTTATTAGGTTCGCCATCCGCATTGAAAGTAAGTTTACCGGTTAAACCGTTTAACTCTATCTGAGTCATAGCTGAAATTAAAGCTGCACTATCTGTGCTTCCTGCTTTCTCCATAGCCTGTGCAATTACATAAACACTGTCATAACCATCAGCTGCAAACTGGTCTGGAGTTGCTTTATATAATTCTTCATATTTAGTTACAAAAGCCTGAACAGCAGGGTCTTCAACCGAAGCAACGAAAGGACTCATGAAGATAGCACCTTCTAATACTGAGGTATCAACGGTTTGAGCTATAACACCGTCCCAACCGTCACCACCAAGGAAAGGAAGATCCATTCCTAATTCAGCAGCCTGAGTTGTGATATAAGCAGCATCATTGTAATAAGCAGGAACAAAGATAACTTCCGCATCCGTAGCTTTGATTGCTGTTAATTGTGTATTAAAATCTACGTCATCCTTTACGAAAGACTCGCTTGCTACAACGGTTCCTCCGTTTACAGTAACCTGATCAACAAAAGCTTGCATCATTCCTGTGCTATATTCATCAGAATTGTTATAAATAACAGCAAACTTTGTGTATCCTAATTCTTTTGCAAAATCCGCCATGGTAACACCTTGAACAGGATCGGTAAAGCAAAGACGGAAAGTATTATCATACTTTGTAATGTCTTTTGCGGAACCGGATGGTGTTAATTGTAAAATACCATCTTCACTAGTTAAATCAATGATACCCAAGCATGCGCCAGAGGTAACGGTACCAAGGATGGCATCTGCACCAGCATCCATAAGAGCATTGTAACTGGTAACAGCTTTATCCGGAGTTGCTTCATCATCCATGAAGTTCATCTCTAATTTAAACTGTTTATCACCAACAGTTACACCACCTGCTTCATTAATTTCCGCAATAGCAATTTCAGCACCTTGTTTCACTGATGTACCATAAGAAGCTGCACCACCGGTAAGAGGTCCAATTGCACCAATTAAGAAAGTATCATCGAAATCTTCTGTACCATTGCCTGTCGTACCTTCAGTGTCACTTCCAGTATCTTTCGTTCCACATGCTGCGAAAGATGCAACCACTAAGGAAAGTACTAAACCTAAGCCTAACAGTTTTTTTAAGCTTTTTTTCATAAATTTCCCTCCTGTTTTTAGGATCCTCATTATGATATGTACCCTTGGTATGAGTATCCGTTGATAAAATTTAAAGACGTTTAGCTAAGAAGACCAAAATAATAAGTCTCTGCACTGCATACAAACGTCTTTGTTCTGCATATATAATAACCTTGAATATTTATTTTGTCAATAAAATATTTATGCAATTTTTATAATTCACCACCGCATTTATCACAAAAGTCCAAACCTTCCAGCGTAATTCCCCCGCAATCGGGACAGATAATCTTTTGGGGCAGTATTTCCCGTTCCACAATCTCGTATTCTTCGTCTTCCTCCTCAGTGTCACCAGTAGCTTTAAGATCTTTATTTTCCTCTTGCCAAAAATAATTTTCCTGATCCTCTTGATCTGTCTCCGAAAGCAGCTCCTCTTGACTATCAAATTCTGTCCCATCTAAATAATCCGTGTCCTGTTCTTTCCTATTAAATAGATGCTTGACCAAAGAAACGACCTTGCCCATACTAAATTCCTCCCCCAATGCGATTACTCCAACTACGAATTCCCCCTTATATTTGGGCTTCTGTAATCAGCTTAGTTTTTAAGCTCCCTCTCATCTCTATGACAGGAACACCTTTTCCTTCAATGTACTCTCTTGTAATAAGTACTCTGCCGATATTCTCATCCTTAGGGATTTCATACATAACATCCAGCATGAATTCTTCAATAATCGCTCTCAAGGCTCTAGCACCAGTCTTTTTATCCAAGGCTTTTTCTGCAATCGCTTCCAATGCCTCATCATCAAATTGCAGATCCACTTCGTCAAGCAGTAACAATCTTTGGTACTGTTTTAGGATTGCATTTTTTGGTTCTTTTAATACCTTAATGAGCATTTCTTTTGTTAATCCTTCTAAGGAGAATAGAATTGGTAATCTACCCAAGAATTCAGGAATCATACCGTATTCTCTCAAATCCTCTACTGTTACTTTTTGCAACAAATTTGGTTCCTCATCATACTTATCCTTAAGATCGGCTTTAAACCCAATGGAGGATTGTTTATTTAGTCTTGCCTTGATGATTTTATCCAGATCCGGAAAAGCTCCTCCGCAGATAAATAATATATTAGAGGTATTCATTGTTGTAAGCGGAACCATTGCATTCTTTGATGTAGCTCCAACCGGAACCTCAACATCGCTTCCTTCCAGTAATTTTAATAATCCTTGCTGCACAGATTCCCCGCTGACATCACGGCTGTTCGTATTTCGTTTTTTTGCTATTTTATCGATCTCATCAATAAATACAATACCTCTTTGCGCTTTTTCTACATCATTGTCCGCTGCCTGGAGAAGCTTCGATAATACGCTTTCCACATCGTCTCCAATATAACCTGCCTCTGTCAAAGAGGTCGCATCTGTAATTGCTAACGGAACATCTAGGAGTTTTGCTAAGGTTTTTACAAGATAAGTCTTACCACTACCGGTAGGTCCAACCATCAGCATATTTGATTTTTCAATATCATAACTACCATCTTTTAAGGAACTTATTCTCTTATAATGATTGTATACTGCCACAGAGATCACTTTCTTTGCATGATCCTGACCGATCACAAAATCATCCAGCTGTCCTTTTATTATATGAGGGGAGGGCACTTTCTTCCGCTCGAATGGTTCCTGTGCCACTTGTTCTTCTTCCTTACTTTTTCGCTTTATCTTTTGCGTTTTAGGAATTTCATTCTGAAGATTAGATAAATTAATCATATTCGGAGGCATCCCCATCATTTGCATATAAGGATTATCCCCTTTGTTAATTGTATCAAAAGTCTTCTGCATACAATCTGCACAAATGCTAATATTCTGAGGGATCTTGATCATCTTACCAGCCTTGCTCTCCGGTCTTCTGCAGATATAGCAGATGTCCTCGTAATCCCCTTTATGTTCATGCTTTTCTTCTATATTTATATTCTTATCTTTATCATTATCATTCATATTACTCATCCGTATCCTCCTTAATACCAAACCGCCATAGTAACTTATAATTTCACATTATAACTGATATAATCTTATACTACAATAGAAGAATCTGAAAGCTTATATTAAAATATGGTAGAAAGAAAGGACTTATCTGCTCGCTTGTCAACTTACAGATAAGTCCAATGAAAGACGTTTCTATTTTTAATTTTCTGGTAATGTTTCAGTATTAACCTTTGGTCTTTCTCCTAAAACAACAGTAATCTCTTGTTCCTCATAAGATCCATTTGTATTACGCATCAAGGTTATCTTAACTTCAGTTCCAATTCTCATACTATTTACTTTTTCTTTTAATTGTGTAATTGATGTAATCTCCATATCATTGAGTTTTGTTATGATATCTCCTTGCTTGATTCCTGCTTTATCTGCTGCTCCTCCTGGAGATGCTTCATATACGAATACACCGATCGGCATGTTATATGAAACGGATACATCTTCTGTTACATCACTGCCTGTAATACCAAGATAACCTTGTTCCTCTGCACTTAAGGTTTCTCTGGTCTTTAATTCCTCAATAATAGGAATAGCTCTGGAGATAGGGATTGCATACCCCATACCTTCCACATCATTTGATGCATATTTAATCGTATTAATACCTATAACTTCTCCCTTGATATTTAATAATGCGCCACCACTGTTACCAGGATTAATTGCTGCATCCGTTTGTAGTAATACCATTGTCTTTGTTTCATAACCATCAGAAACTGATACATCTCTGTCTTTTGCACTGATATAACCTACCGTTACGGATTGTCCGTATCCAAGTGCATTTCCAATTGCTATGGACATCTCTCCAACACTTACATCATCAGAATTCCCCAGCTTAGCAACCGTAATTGCATCTAATGTCTCTTTTTTTATCTTAGAAATATCAATGGCAACAACTGCAAGATCGGCAATTGGATCGGTACCCTTAATAATAGCCTCTGCTTCGGTTCCATCGATAAAATCGACTGCTATGGTAGCTGCACCTTCTACAACATGGTTATTTGTTGCGATTAAAAGTTCCTTCTCATCCTGACCGACTATAATTCCGGATCCGCTGCCTTCCACTTCCTGCTCATAGGATTGGCCAAACCAGTTATATTCCTGTTTTGAAGCAACTCGGATTGATACGATTGCTGGCATGGTATTCTCTACTACCTTTGTAATCACGGTACGTTCTGTCAGTTCTACGGGAGAAACACTTGTGTTTTCTACCTCAGGTACATCCTTCGCCGGTGGATCGATATTTAATATATCACCGATATTCTGATCAGCTTCATAAGAAGACTTTCTTGCACCAGGATTAACCACATAATAAACACTTTGAAAAATTAAAAATGTTACACAAGCGATTAGTCCAAAGCTTACTGCTTTGGCAATAAAACGAAACGGACCTTTTTTTCTTGGCTTTTTACTATCTTGAACATTGATTGTTTGATTTGGATTATAAGTATAGTTTTGATATCCATTTTGATATCCGCTTTGATATCCCCAACTTGGATTAGCGGATCCGTTATCCTTAGTATTGTCAGAGATTCGCTCCGCCCAAAAATTATATTCCGGTTGTCTTTTCACCGGCTCCTGCTGATAACCCGAAATACCTCCTTGCTCATTCTCTCTATATTGTAATTCCGGGTTCTGCCCCAAATCCGGCTTTTGACCGTTATCAAAATCTGACATAACAAATTCCCCTTTCCGTAATCTAATATTTCTTTTGATTTCGATTATATTAATAGTGTAACAATACTTTGTGTTTAGATTGTGAAAATTTTTCAAAAAATCGTTCACATATCTTTTCCATATTTCTTTCAATAATCTTAAGGTTTGAAGTAAAAAATTAATAAAAATTATATTGTAGATTTTTATTTAATCATGTATTATAGTAGAGACATTGCACCTGAAAACAACTGTATAAAAAGTAGGTATTTCATATGATTAAAGATAATCAAAAAATGTTAAATCGGATCCATGTTATCTTGGATGCCCTGGTGATTGTAATATCTTATCTTGTATCGTATTATTTAAGATTTTATAGTCCATTAAAACAAATTGCTCTTTTAACTTTGGAGAATAAGCGATTTTTATCTCTCCCGGTATACGCAAGAAATTTGATTTATGTATTGCCGGTTTACCTAATCATCTATTATCTATCTGGGCTCTATATGCCCAAGAGAGGAAAACGTAAACGAGTAGAGATATTTAATGTTGTAAAAGCAAATTCCTTTGGTATCGCATACTTTACTCTTATTTTAACATTTTTAAAAGTTAGTAGTAATTATTCCCGTCCATTTCTTGCTTTATTTTATGTCGTAAATATCCTGCTAACAATATTATTTCGCTATATCCTTTCCTATAGTCTTCGTACTGCAAGAAAAAGAGGCTATAATTTAAAACATGTAATTTTAGTTGGATACAGCCGTGCTACAGAAAGCTACATTGACCGTATATTTGCTAATCCACAATGGGGATACTATATTCATGGGATCTTAGACGACAATATGGAAGTCGGAACCATGTACAAGAAAGTTCCTGTCATTGGTACTGTCTATCATTTGGAAGCTTTCTTATCAAAAATGGTTCTGGATGAGATCGCTATTACACTGAGTATTAATGAATACAGTAAGCTGGAACAGATCGTAGGAATCTGTGAAAAATCCGGTGTCCATACAAAATTTGTACCGGATTACCATAATTTTATACCCACACTTCCCTACATTGAAGATTTGAATGGTCTTCCTGTTATTAATATTCGTAATGTTCCACTGAGTAATACCTTTAATAAAATAATTAAGCGGGTTGTAGATATCTTCGGAGCAATTTTTGCTTTACTGATTTTCGCACTTCCGATGATCATTGTAGCTATTTTGATTAAGTTTACTTCCAAAGGACCAATTATATTCTCACAGATAAGAATTGGTAAACATAATCAAGAATTCAAAATGTATAAATTCCGTTCGATGGAAGTTCAAACAGAAGGTACCGAGAAAAAAGCATGGACAACCAATAAAGATCCTCGAGTTACAGGAATTGGCAAGTTTATTCGTAAGACTAGCATCGATGAGCTTCCTCAATTATTCAATGTTTTAAAGGGTGATATGAGTTTAGTAGGTCCAAGACCGGAACGCCCCTTCTTTGTTGATAAATTTAAAGAAGAAATTCCAAGATATATGATTAAACATCAAGTATGTCCAGGATTAACCGGATGGGCACAAATAAACGGTTATCGCGGAGACACTTCCATACGTAAGCGTATCGATCACGATTTATATTACATCGAAAATTGGACGTTAGGACTTGATATCAAGATATTATTCTTGACCATATTCAAGGGTTTTATCAACAAAAACGCATATTGACAACTACTTGTGACATTACCAGCATCTTAAGGCAGGAGCAATCATAATGAAAGAGAAAAGAAAAAAGAAAAAGCAGGGAAGACTATTTCGTATCTTATTAATAGAAGTTGTTGTAGTAATTATGCTATTTATTGGAGTTAAAATTTTTGATACTTTTAAAAGTATCAACTACGACAATGACGATGATAAGCAAATCCAGCAAAATGATGATCTGGACAACCCACAACTGGAAGGATATCGAAATATTGTTGTATTTGGTGTCGACTCAAGGCAGAATGCTCTTGAGGATAGTACTCATAGTGATACCATTATTATTGTAAGTATCAATAACAAAACCAAGGATATCAAACTAGCATCTATCTACCGTGATACCTATGTTAATATCCCAAATGAAGGTTATGACAAAATCAATGCAGCCTATTTTAAAGGTGGTTACTCTCTCGCATTAAGTACGATCAATACTAATTTTGATTTGGATATCAAAGAATACGTAACAGTTAACTTCCAAGCCGTCGTAAATGTTATAGATGAATTAGGTGGTATTACGATTGACGTTACCGATGAAGAATTAAAAACACTGAATGGTTATGTAAGAGAACTAAATCGCATTAACGGTACCGATGTAAAAGGTCTTGCTTCATCCGGTACTCAGTTAGTCAATGGTACACAGGCTACTGCTTATGCAAGAATTCGTTATACCGCTGGTGGTGACTTTAAACGTACGGAGCGTCAGAGAATTGTTCTTAGCAAAATCTTCGAGAAAGCTAAGAAGGCAGATCTTGCAACCATGACTTCACTGATTGATGAAATCTTTCCTCAAGTATATACTAATCTAAATTCTTTGGAGTTAATTGGTCTTGCAAAGGATGTTCTTTCTTATAATATCGTGGATGAGACTGGTTTTCCCTTCGAAAAGGATGCTCACACTTATAAAAAAGTCTCCTATGTGTTCCCCATCGATTTACAAGCTAATGTAGTTAAATTGCATGAGTTTTTATTTGAAAGTACAAATTATACAACAACAAAAACGGTACAAGATTATTCCACTTATATCGAAGGAATTCGAACAAGTAAATAAATTATATAAAAGGCTGTTGCCAAACATCTCTTATATTCAATCCATCTTGAGTACTCAAGTGTTTGATAAAGAAATGTTTTGGCAACAGCCTTCTTTATTAGTAGCTTACATTAAATCAATTAACCGCTTCGTAGCTTTCCCATCCAAGTAATAAAAATATGTTTCTTTGAATGCTTTCACCTGATTACTGTCTAACCTATGTTCATTCAGTATTTCTGCCACTTCTTCTCCCGTATGTGCAACCGGTCCTGGAATATATCTGATATAATCTTCATAGAAGCCTCGTCCATTCTCAGAAAACTCTTCTAGATCATAAGCATAAAATACCATAGGTCGTTCCGTCAGGGAATAATCAAACAATATGGAGGAATAGTCAGTAATCAATACGTCTGAAGCCATAAGTAGTGAATTTAAATCTGTTTCATAGGACAATTGACATACTCTACTATTAAGAGTGTTATTTTGAAAGGACTCTGCAACATGGGGATGCAATCTTAACCCTAAATAATATTCCTCACTGAGTTCCCTCTCAATCTCCTCTAACTGCTTTGCTACCTTTGGGTTCTTCACTTCTTGATCCCGAAAGGTAGGTGCATATAGCACTAATTTTTTATCTGCAGGGATGTTATATTTTTGATAAATTTGTTCTTTGTCTTTATTTTTCTGTAATTGTTCTGCCCGTTGAATTCTTTGTAAGAGTTCGTCCGTCTTTGGCATACCGATTGGATACACTTTATCCTCTTCAATACCAAAAGCTCCTGCATATAATTTTTTAACCGCGGGTGAATTCACAATCAGATGAGTTATATTTTTATTTGCTCTCTGTTCCAGACTTTTTAACTTACCGGTATTGACATCCTGTCCAAACTTTTTTATTGTTCCGGTTCCATGCCATAGTTGAATGATCTTAACTTTCTTTCTCCTATTTACATAAGCTAAGGGTAAAAAAACGTTGTCCAGCAGGATATATTCTGACGTGGCCAGTTCATACGGTTTAAACAAGAAAAAAGAGATTACCTTTTTCAGTCCTGTCAGGCTCTTTACAGCCATCGTTTCGCTCTTGGTTATATAAGTTAAGGTAAATCCCCTCTTTGCTTCCTTTAGTGCCTTGGCAACGATACTGACATTACTTCCTTCTCCATCATCATGGGTCATGATGCACATAACTTTTTTTGCTTTGACCGGGAAAAGGTGGCAGATATAATAAACCATCGCAAATATCAGATATCCAATTGATTTCATATTACTCCTGCCTTTCTTCTTAATTTACTTACATTTTTGCTCAATTAGTTTTATTACCTTCTGTGAGGCAGTACCATCATCCGCATGGTTATATTTCTTTCCGAATGCTTCATAACGATCGGTATAATTGTCATATCGGTATGTTCGGATTGCTTCTACAAGCTCCCTTGTTTCTAATACCACAGGACCCGGTGCTTCTGCTAAAAAGTCAAAATAAAATCCCCGTAAGGTATCCTTATACTCCTCTAAATCATAGCAGTAAAATAACATAGGACGTTTTAACAGACTATAATCAAACATAACCGAGGAATAATCGGTGATTAGCATATCTGCAACCAGATAAAGAACAGAGATATCGTAACTCATGTCATAGGTATAAATAAATCCTTCGTAGGAAGACCAATCAATTTGATCCATAATCAAATAGTGATATTTAACTATCAGGACAGTATCCCTCTCAAATTCATTCTGAAGCATCGAAAAATCAATCTTAGGATTAAATTTATATCTTCCTTCCTTGTAAAACTCATTGTCTCGCCAGGTCGGCGCGTATAATATAATTCGTTTATCGAGAGGAAGACCCAGTTTCTTCTTTAGCTTCACAATCTCTTCCGTCGTATTTTTCTGGAATAATACATCGTTACGGGGATAACCGATTTCAAGCATTTCCTTCTGAAACCCGAAGGCTCTACGGAATATTTCACTGGAGTACTGGTTCTGTGAAATTAAATAATCCCAAGTTTGAGCATTATCATAGAAATTCTTCTTATACTCCTCTATTCCATTTTCTCCTGCCATAAATACGGTATCCATATCCAGTCCTAATTTTTTCAAAGGAGTTCCATGCCAGGTTTGAATGTAGGTACACTGAGGTCGTTTCATCAGGTATTTGGGTAGCCTCGAATCACTGACCCAGATTCCTGTTATAGCCATAACATAAAAGTAATAGAATCTGTTTCTCTTTACTTTTTTTGCGGCTCCCGGGACCAAAATATTGGTATCCTCCAGAATAATATAGCAACGATACTTTCGGTCGAGCCCTTGGCGAACCATTTCTTCATAAATAGCGCGAGGATTCCCAGTATAGTTTCTTGCTATGTTACTCTCAAACATAATCGCATTTTTCTGTACAGCAAAAAGCTTAGTACATAAAATATAACCGTTTAGTACCAAGCTTTTCATAATTTTTTTACCTTTTTTCAGTAGTGAGCTCATAAAAATAGACCTCTCAGTAGGATTTACTTTTTCTCTTGTCCCAGATGTAAATCCTGTTTAATCTTTGTAGTAGAAATGCCTTCTGTTCTGGACAGATAAACCACTTCACAATAGTCTTTCAGGAAGTCAAACTGACCTTTCCAATCATCTCCCATTACAAAAACATCGATCTGGTTGTCCACAACATCACTAATTTTTTGCTCCCATGTATACTCCGGAATAACTTCATCAACATATTTAATCGATTCTAATATGATCTTTCTATCTTCATAGCTATGATATGCTGTCTTATGTTTTAACGCATTAAATTCGTCGGAGGATAAAACAACTACCAAATAGTCTCCTAATTCCTTTGCTCTTCTTAATAAGTTGATATGTCCTACGTGTAGTAAATCATAGGTTCCATAGGTGATAACTTTTCTCATATTCATACCTTACCTTTCTTCTTAGCCTGCAAACTTTGGACCGTCACCACAAATTTGCGTGTGAAAAATATTGATTTTTCAAACTAGCATCTCTCATAATCTTCTCTTTTTGTAATTTATTTCGATCGTAATACCAATCATGTACGTGTTACTTTAGTCATTCTCCGCAATTTTTGCTTCATATATTGCACTGACTTCCTCAACCGATCCTTTCGCTATTAAAGTCCCTTTTTCCAATAAGATCGCGCAATTACACAAGCGCTTTACCTGTTCAATGGAATGAGATACAAATAGCACTGTTACGCCCTTATCAAACATGGACTTAATCTTTTTCTCACTCTTCTTACGAAATTTAGCATCACCAACAGCTAATACTTCATCTAGTATTAGGATATCAGGTTCCACAATCGTAGCGATTGAGAATCCCAACCTTGCCTTCATACCGGAGGAATAATTTTTCACAGGTACATGAATAAAGTCTCCTAATTCAGAAAATGCAACGATTTCTTCATACTTCTCTTTGATAAAATCCTTGGGATAGCCTAGAACTGCTCCATAGAGGAAAATATTCTCTGCTCCTGTATACTGCGGATCAAAACCAGCACCTAGTTCGAGAAGCGGTACCACTTTACCTTTCATAGATACTTTGCCTTCCGTTGCTTTTAACACTCCCGCTATGATCTTTAACAAGGTACTCTTTCCCGCACCATTCAAACCTAAAATTCCCAGACGGTCTCCCTGATTGAGAGAAAAGGACACATCTTTCAGCGCCCAAAATTCTTGGTATCTAAGCTCATTTTTTAACATCTTAATAACATATTCTTTTAAATTGTCAACTTTCTTTTCCATTAGGTTAAATTTCATGCTGACATTATCAACCGTTAATACTTTATTCTCCACAAAAGCCTCCATTCTGCCATATCCAATCGTCAAACTCTATTCTATATATTAAGGAAGAATTTATCCTGCTTTTTATAGAATAGTAATGTTCCAATCAGCAGAGAGCCTAAGCTATATGCTGCTGATATTAAAACTGCCTGCAGGTTCAATGGATTTCCAAATACAGCATCTCTGAAATTTACGATGATATTAAATAGAGGATTTAGGTTAAATACCCATGCATGCTCCTCTAAATCCAAATCTTTAATCTGATAGAATATAGCTGATGTATACATAACCAACATCAATGCCACACTCCATAAATATTCCAAATCTCGAAAAAATACTGCCATGGTTGCTAATATCATACCGACCCCAAGGGATAAAATTAAAACCATGATCAATGGAATCACTGCCTCAAAAATATGCCAGTTTGGTACGACATGAAATACTAACAAGGCAACAAATAATATAATCAGAGAAATCAAAAAAATCACAAAGTTGGATAGAACTGATGCAAAAGGATAGATGTATTTTGGTACATAAACTTTTTTAATCATTGCACTATTAGTTCGTATCGCTTTCATTGCAGCTTTCGTAGAATTGGCAAAAAAAGTATATAATAAACGACCGGTTAATATATACACTGGGAAGCTTTCCGTTCCTCTACCTAACAGCCTGGAAAATACAAAGGTTAATACAATCGTAGTCAACAGAGGCTCTAATAAAGTCCAGAAGATACCCAGGTAGGAACGTCTGTACTTCAACTTTATATCCTTCTTCACTAACTCAACCAATAAGAAGCGGTACTTTTTAAAATTACTAATTACTCTATTCAAGCTAAAACCTATCCCTTTCTGTTTGTCAGTCAACAATAACGATCTCGATACTGCTTTTCTATGGTATTTATATTTAAGATCGCATCTGCAACCTCTTCTGTAGTAAACACCAATGGACCAGGAACTTCCTTTTCGATATCAATATAGAAACCTCGTAGAACATCCCTGTATTTTTCCAAATCGTAGGTAAAGAACAACATTGGCCTTCTCAAATTGGCATAATCAAAGAATACGGAGGAATAGTCCGTGATTAAGATATCCGATATTAAATAAAGCTCAGAGATATCATCGTACTTGCTCACATTTACTGCAAAACCTCCCAATGAGCTGACATCAAGAGAATCTGCGATAAAGTAATGAGTTCTTAATAACAGTACATATTGATCTCCTAACTTCTCTCTCAGGTAAGCTAAGTCTAAATGCAATTCAAACTTATATTGGCCCTTAGCATAGAATTCATCATCGCGCCAGGTTGGAGCGTACAATATCGTTTTCTTATCCTTTGGAATATTTAGTTTTTTCCTGATCTTGCTAGCTATTTCATCACGATCTTTCGCATGTAGGATATCATTTCTCGGATATCCTGTATCTAACATTGCCTTATCATAAATAAAGCATCTGCGGAACACTTCACTACTGAACGCATTGGGTGCAATCAGGTAATCCCATACTCTGGATTGTTTATATACCTGCTCTTTATACTTTGGATTGGCAGAACTGATATCATCCTGATCAAATACTAGCTTCTTCAGGGGCGTTCCATGCCAGGTCTCTAAAAAAACACTATCCTTCCTTTTCTTCATCCAATCCGGTTGTCTTCCATTAAAGACAAAATACTTACATCTGGCTAGATAATAGGAATAACGTAAACTAAAACGTTTGATTTTCGTATGTTTAAATGGAATTTTAGTGTTCTTTTTATCAATAACCCAAATGAATTTATACTTACCCGGATAGTTCTTTGCTAAATACTCATAAATGTATTTTGGGCTGTCCGAATAATTCTTTCCAAAAAAGCTCTCAAATAAAATCCAATTATCCATCATCGGTTTCTTTAAGAACGAATGAACATAAAGGAACTTTGCAAAAGTTCTCTTATTTTTTAATATCTTTTTTAACTTTTTATAACCCAAATGAACTTTAACAATTCGTAAGGACTTATTTACATTTTGCTTAACTAAAGCTTTGATCAGCCTTTTACGATATCCTTTCATCTTGCGAATCAAATCTGGATTCATACCTCTTACAATTTCACTCATCCGTATGAAATTTTCGTTCCTCCAGGCATCGTTTGAACTTCGCTTTAATCTTGGAGCAAAAACCCTGCAATAATAATCGATGATCTTTTTGTCATAACGATTTCTTAGATCCGAATCTGCTGGTATTTTACTAATTGCATCATAATAAGAATCCATATATTCATAAAATCTGTTTGGATCCTTAATTTGTGATAAAGCAGGAAGGTTAATCTTATCATTATGTTTTCTTTTAATATAAGTAGCACCTAAACGCTTCTTAAATTTATCCGTTTTAGACATTGCTTCCAGTAAGAAAGGAATATCCGAAAAATATTTAAACTGTTCCGGGAAACGAATCCTATTTGCCTCAATAAAACTTCTCTTAAATAATATATTTAAAACAGAAATATTACGAACTCCTTTCCGTTTAGTGATCAGAATTCGATATGCCTGTTTTTTTCTATTTTCAGTTCTTCTTAATTCTCTCGCTTCTAACTCTTCCGGTGTTAGGTTTTCATCTATGATATTATTCTCGTCATCCTCGGTACTCTGACTTTTGCTATCTTCGCTATAATCGGTGTCCTCAGCTTCTTCAGAATCTTCTGAGGAGTCATCAGCATCCTCTTCTTCACTCGATTCCTCCGTTTTGCTCTCTTTTCCATCCGTACCGTTTTCTGCAGCAAGTTCTGAGGTCTCATTGGAGCTTTCTTCATTCTCTTCTTCTGTATCTCCGTTTTCTTGTTCTTGCTTTCTAGCAAGATATATGCTCCGTTGAAACCAGGTCCACTTTTTCTTACCATATATAATATCATCATCCCTGTCCTGAGAAGCAATAACCAAGCTTTCAATGGTATTACCATACAAGTAATCATCACTATCTATAAAATATATATAATCACCGTCTGCGTTCTCAAGTCCAAGATTTCTAGCCGCGGCTACACCGGTTTTATTCTTCAAGTGTAATACTCTGATGGATAGCTCCTCCTGATATTCAGAGAGCCATTGAAGGGAGGATTCCTTCACTTGATCACAAACAAGCAAAACCTCCATATTTTTATAAGACTGCTCTTTCAAACTATCCAAACAATCTCGTAGATATGCTTCCTCTTCATGATATGGAACAATCACACTTACTTTCAAAATTTTAACCTCCATGTGTTTTGGAAAATCATTCTATGGTAACCTGGCAATGGAATTATAGCATTTCAATAAATGTAAGTCAAGGTTAGCAAGATTTGATACTAAAAATCCAAAACTTTTTTCTTTAGTTTTTCCCAAATACCTATTTTCTAACAAAAGATTTTTTAATGAAATAATAAAGGAATGAGGCTGCCCCCGAATGTTACCGCTGTGATAACATTTCTGGGACAGCCTCTTAAATTTTTAAATTTATCTCAATCGATTTAATGCGCTAAAGATAGCACGAATAGACGCTCTGGTAATATTAGAACTTACGCCTACACCAAAGGTTGCTTTGCTCGTTACTGTATCCAGCATATGAATATAAGCTGCTGCTTGCGCATTCGCACCGCCACCCAAAGCATGCTCTGAATAATCTAGAACCTTCAATTGAATGTTAAGTACTGACTGTAACCCTCTTTGCACTGCATCAATTGGTCCGTTTCCGGAAGCTTCGATCGTTTTTTCTACACCCTGATCTGTATATACAACAACTACATGGGTATTACATTCATCTGCACATTCCGGCATATCTTCTATTCTACATTTTACGAAATGAAGTGGCTCTTTCTTATCCAGATAATTATGTTTAAATTCACTCATAATCTGATCCGGAGTAACTTCACCCTGTTTTTCTGACATTTTCTGAATTACATCTGCAAACTCCTTATGCATACCTTTTGGCAGTTTGTAGCCAAAGTAGTTTTCCATAATAAAAGCTACGCCGCCCTTACCAGACTGACTGTTAATTCTGACAATAGGCTCATATTGCCTTCCTATATCGGAAGGATCTATTGGAAGATACGGTACAGCCCAAATACTGCTGTTACGTTCCTTCATCGCTTTAATACCTTTATTAATCGCATCCTGGTGTGAACCTGAGAAAGCGGTAAAAACTAATTTACCTGCATAAGGGTGCCTTTCGTGTACATGCATCTTACACAGACGCTCATATTTTTCAATAATTTCTGTAATATTATCTATATTTAAATCCGGATTAATTCCTTGTGAGAACATATTATAGGCAATGGTAAGTATGTCAACATTACCTGTTCTTTCTCCATTTCCAAACAGTGTTCCTTCCACTCTGTCGGCTCCTGCAAGAAGAGCAAGTTCTGTGATCGCTATTCCTGTACCACGATCATTATGTGGATGCACGCTAAGAATAACACTTTCTCTGTTTATAAAATGGTTATTCATCCATTCAATTTGATCAGCATACACATTTGGTGTATTCATCTCAACAGTTGCAGGCAGATTAAGAATAATCTTATTCTGCGGTGTTGGTACCCAGATTTCCTGAACTGCTGTGCAAATTTCCAATGCAAAATCTAATTCGGTTCCCGAAAAACTCTCTGGTGAATATTCCAATATGATCTCTCCAGGAAAGTTCTTCGCATATTCCTTAACCAATTTTGTACCTTCTACAGCGATCTGTTTGATCTCATCACGACTCATATGAAATACAACATCTCTTTGTAAGGTAGATGTTGAATTATAAATGTGTACGACAGCTCTTTTAACACCTTCTAAAGCTTCAAAAGTCCTCTTTATTAAGTGCTCTCTGCATTGTACCAATACCTGGACTGTCACATCTCCTGGAATTAATCTCCGATCAACCAATTGTCGTAAGAAATCAAATTCAATCTGAGATGCCGAAGGAAATCCTACTTCAATTTCCTTGAAGCCCAAATCCACAAGAAGACCAAAATATTCTATCTTTTCTTCCACCACCATAGGCTCAATGAGTGCCTGATTACCATCTCTTAAATCCACACTACACCAAATCGGGGCTTTTGTTATCTCTTTGTTTGGCCATTGTCTTTCCGGAAAATTTACGATCGGTGCTTTCTGATATCTCTTATAATTTAACATAATTGTTCCTCCTACTTAATATTTATTCAATCTACCTACATAATTAGACATTCAATATTAAGCCACGGAGTCGGTAAATCACACTGTATTTCTTGATAATAAATAGGATTGCATTGTCTACTCGAGTCCCATCCAGATCAGATCCTTTCGTTATAATTATTAATTCTATAATGTTTTTCATTATAACATTAAGGTTTTTCTTTCGCAACTATTATTTTACAATTTCATCTCCTAAACCATTCCTTATGATCATACTAAGAGTATGCAATGCTTCTTTTTCATCCTCACCATCACAGATGATTTCAATTTCATCCCCATATTTTACACCGGCCGAAAGTACGCCCAATACACTCTTTGCATTGACACTAATTTCTCCGCTTTTCATGGTAATTGTTGATTTAAACTCAATTGCACGGTTACATAATACACCTACTGGTCGCAAATGTAATCCCGATGAAATACGAATCACAATCTTTTCACTAACCATAATACTCCTCCTATCAGCCGCCTTTGGTTGTCGGGGATCGTTTATTTTTCAATTATGTTAAAACTTATAGTTGGTTTATTAACTAAATTGACTCCTTCCGGGAGGTCAAACTCTATCTCCGCAGAATATGTACCAACCGAATAATCGGTTAGGTCTATCCGTGGTTTTAAATCTTCTTCTGTTAGATACTCAATGTCTTCTTCAGAACCATTAACTACAACATAGATACCTCCTGTTGTATTGTAGGTGATTGAGCAGTTATCCTTTAAATTATGAATATCAATGTCATGAGAACCTACTGTCATTTCCTTTGTATCAAGTTCCTCAATCTTAATGTTTAATGCAATGGTCGTATCATTTACTAAGATGACTCCCTTGGGCAGCCACTCTAGCGGATCTATTTCCTTTTCTATATTCTTATTTGCACCTGTGATATCTACTGTGATTGGTAAATACTTAATATCCTTCAACATTTCGTCCGTACCAGCTATCGTAATCTGCTCCGGTGAATAGGAAGGAGCAGCATATGAGTAGCCCTCCGCCGGTTTTCCGGCAATCGATATGGAAAGATTAATTGTTTTCGTTCGATATAGACTAACGCTAACATCAACCGTTTCGATCGGTTGATTATCATATTCAAAAGTTAATTTATCCGTATCCATCAATTTGCCGTTCGCATCATATGCTCTCAGAGCAGCGGTCGTATTAAACGGTCTGGATTTATTTGTCGCATCTACCTCTACTGTAATTTCAGAAATCTTATCTACTCTTCCCTTTGCACCTGAAACTGTAATCATGTTAGGACTCGCTGTCTTCTCAGCAATGGTAAACCCTTTTGCTACTTCTCCTTTGACTACGATATTCACCTTTTTATCCTGGTGGTCTAATACATCACGGGTAATTAACATCTCCTGATACTTGCCGTCTATGATCTCAACAGCTTCACCATACTTTGGACAGGAAATTTCAATTCGTACCGCATTTACATCGGATAAATGTCTAAAATCTGCTGTTGCAATAAAATCTGAATTTCTTAATTTATCAATGATGGATTTTCTTGCTTCCACCTTAATATTTATCGTTTCCCCTTCGGTAATATCATATTCCTGATTTAAGTGCTCAATTACTTCTTCGTTTAATACCTTAACCTCTATCCCTGTAAATCTCTTTGTTTTATATGGGTCATCAATATTTGTAATTACAATCCATAAAAGGGCTGCAAGAACAATTGATAGAATTTTTAAACCAACATTTCTAGTCAATTTTTCTTTCATTCTTATTTCTTCCCTTCCATAAATTAATCTTCTTTGACTCGATCGTTTTTTTCTGAGCATCGATTAATTTTGCTTTCAGGTAATCCCCGTCCACATTACGGATTAGTTTTCCTCCTTTAGCAATCGATACTTTACCTGTCTCTTCTGAAACAATGATTGTTAAACTGTCTGATACCTCGCTGATACCAATACCAGCGCGGTGCCTGGTTCCAAGATCCTTACTAAGCTGCATGTTATCAGACAAAGGTAAGTAGCAGGTTGCAGCAGCAATTCGATTTCCCCGAAGTATAACTGCGCCGTCATGTAACGGTGTATTATGTTCAAATATATTTATTAAAAGTTCACTGCTGATCACACTATCAATATCAATACCAGTATTTTCAAAATCTTTTAACGGAATATCTTCTTCGATTACAATCAACGCACCGGTCTTAGAACGGGCTAATTCAAAGGTAGCACGTACTACTTCAGCCAGAGTATGATCAGAAAACTTTTCACTTCGATTGGAATCATCAAAGGTAATAAATGATTTCACAATATTTTTTTGCCCCAGCTGTTCCAAGGCTTTACGAAATTCCGGTTGAAACACGATAATTAATGCGATAATACCCACACTGATTGTATTGGTAATAATCCATAATAATACATTTAAATCAAATAATTCTGCAAAGAGCCAGAATCCCATAATTACAACTAAGCCTTTTACCAATGCCCAAGCTCTCGTCGTTTTGACCCATTTCACGATATGATAGATCAAAAATGCAAGTATGAAGATTTCTATGACATCTGTAGGGCTAATCTTCGGAAAGGACAACCAATATTGCTTTATGAAATTAATAATTGCCTCCATACGTTCTTCTCTCCTGCAGTTATTTTAATTCTGACTACTCGTCGGCGTTATCTTTTTTTACATTACCCGAATTTTTATAATGTAAATTATTGATTTCGATATCGCTATCGTCACCATCGTCATATTCATCATCAGCATCCACATTATGTCGATGCATGCTGCCCGGTCTAGCAAAGCCATAATCTGCTTTCTTGACATTAATG
>JAQZBN010000025.1 GCA_029238935.1 Herbinix sp. | reverse complement strand
TTGATATATTTTGGTCTTGAATGTGATGACATTGAACCGAACATAAGACACAGCCTCCATTTATCTTTTACTGATAACATTAAATACAATGTTCTTTTTTCAGTCGGAAAATCAGTTAGAGGAAGGTAGAAACTGATTGAGGAATAATAATTACGGAATTACGGTTTTAGATAATGAGTGAATACATATTTGATTGAAAGTGCCTTGGAGAATATCTAGGGCATTTTTCATGAGTAAAAACATTATGATAGAATTCGTTGTTTAGTGGTGCCAATGAAGCTTATCTAAGAGCAGACTTTTGAGATAGGGATATAAGAATTTATTGAAACAAGTTTTTGATATAATTATCAAAAGGACGTATCAAAATAGGAAAATAGTAAATGATACAAGCTTATGGAACACTTTCGGATCAAGGTTTTGAGATGTATCGTAAGGTATACCTTATCAGATGGTGGATTATATGAGAAGGTGGAACTTATGAGAGTGAGAGAAGTATTTGATACTGTTATTATTCATCCCTAAGTGCACTTTATAGTATTTTTGGTGATGAAGCATTTCACGGACTTGCGTATAAATTCTTAAATCATTTTAAAGGAGTTGGTTTATATGAGATTTGGATACATAAGAGTATCAAGCGAAGAACAGAACCTACAAAGACAAGTTGAAGCAATGGAGGCGGCAGGAATACCTATGGATAAGGTATTCAGCGATAAAAAAAGCGGTAAAGACATGGAAAGAGAAGCCTTGAAACAACTACTAAGCACAGTAAGGGAGGGAGACTGCATCCATGTGGTTGATATCACACGTTTGGGAAGAAATAGTAAAGATATCGTGACTCTGATTGACGATCTGGACAAGAAGGGTATTACAATAATCAGTATTAAGGAAGGCGTTAATACTTCCACTCCCACTGGTAAGCTAATAATAACAATCATAGGTGCATTAAGTGAAATGGAAAGAGCAAATATTAGGGAGAGACAAAGAGAGGGAATAGAGATTGCAAAGCGAGAAGGTAGATTTAATGGGCGTCCAAGAAAACCGATGGAGGACTTTGATAATGTATATAAGCAATATATGAATAACCAGATAAGCATGGATCAGGCATTAAAGTTGTTGGAGTGCGGTAGAGCTACATTTTATCGGAGAGCGCAGCAGTATAAGGATAATAAAATATTGGATTTCCTATAAGATACTGTAGAAATGAAAAGTTTAGGCAATACCAGTCGTCAAGACTATAAAAATTAAGGTATTGGATTAATTTTGGGGTAAAAAATAAGGTTTGGCAGTGCAAAATTTTTTGGTGGCAAAGGAAGAGATAAGATCGATACATTGAACTAAAAAATCTGGGTTTCCTATGATTGGTGGTTGAGAACGAAATAAAATTTGGCATTATAAAAACCATAGGTACAGACGAGGAAATGAATATTACTGATAAACGTTTTAGAGGGTTTGAAAATTGAATACTGCCGGGATACGGTGTAGGTCTATTAGTAATAGGTTTAACTATAACAGATTATGGCATTAAGATAAGGTTTTATACGATACAAACCAATTAAGAACCAAAATGTTACCACTGTTACCACAATTTTAGGATAAAATGCACCATGGGAAGATTCTAAACTGAGGATACGGAACCATGGTGCATTTTATTTGAAATATACCAAATACCAGAAAATATATGCTTCCCCACAGGCATTGGGTTGAAAATGAATTATAATCCCCCAATAAATAAGCAAAAGAAAGCGAACAAAAAAATATGCTACCTTAATAAATAAATGAGCAAAGGAAAGCAACAGATGAGGAAAATGTGCAATTGAAGTATGACGGTAGGTACTTATTATAAAATCAATTATTTACCGATTTGATACTTATAAAAATAGTGATTGTTTAATTGAGGTAGGAATATGCAGATGAAAGTCTGTATGTCCTACCTTTTATTTATGTTATCCGGTACACCAGTATCCTCATATATGACAAAGGGCAGCAATTCCACTAACTAATATAGGAATTGTCTATGCAAAAAATCTATGGAATCACCTTCAAGTCAGCGTTACAATGCTTCCGGTAGAAAATATAGTACAAAGGGAGAGGAAAGGAGGTGCGAAGGATATGGATAATATAAGCAACAATCCCCTTCCAGATCAACTTAACGAATTGAATATAAGCATCCAACAACTTGTAGACCTTACAGGCATAATGTTAATAGCTCTGGAGGGAGGAGAAATAACAAGCATTGAAATTGCAATCAGTGGATTAAGTATACTTAAGAAAGAACTGAAGGCTATTGCGGTTCTAACAGAGAAAGCAATAAGTAGTTTAGATGGTCTAGGATAAGAAAAAAGTAAATCCAATTAATAATCAATGGACTTACTTCTTCTTAATAGATTCAATTAATTGTTTGATGGCTATACGTTGACTTTCAGTTAATGCAGATACATCAATGAGATTAGGATCACGGTTAGTTGTGTTTAAACCAAGTAGATAATCTGTAGAGACTCCAAATATGTAAGATAATTTCACAAGGTTTTCTAAAGAAGGCTTCCTAAGATTTTGTTCGTAAGCTGAAACAACACTGGAAGAACATTTTAATAATTTTGATAACTGTGTCTGACTTAACTGCTTATTAATTCGTAGTTGTTTTATTTTATCACCTAATTCATTCATACAAATACACCTCCCTAGCAATAGTGTACTTGAAATGCTTCAACATTAGGTAAGAGAGGTAACACTTAAAGTTGAAATGTGGTGATAAATCATATATAATACAGTTATTGTGTAAGGAAAATAATAGAAAATGCTATTGTATAGCAATAGCAAATATAGTAATATTATGACAATTATAATTGTAAGCATTAATAAGCAAAAGAATAGTTTAGGGATTATGGAGGATAAGGATTTGAAAAGAAAATGTTTAATGGTTACAAAGAAGAGCAGATCAATTTCCGGCTTAATATTTTTTATGGTAATGTTAAGTAACAGTCAAGCATTAGCATCTACAATGACAGATGCAGATACACAAGATTTAGTCAATAGTATAATAGAAGTCAAACATGATGGTTATGAGGTTGTTAATTTATCCTCTAGTAATGATGGAGATACACTTTATGGTTTAGATAATTTATTTGGAAAACAAGATGGAGAAACAACTAATAATATAAATACAACACCAATAACATCAGAACCAACTGCAACACCAACACCTGCACCTGCACCAAAAACAACTGGAGATGTACAAGTACTACATGGAACAGTCAACCTTGAAAAAGGAACATATACAAATGATAGTACTGGAAGAACAGGCAAATTAAGTATCAATCAAAATTCTAAGTATGCAAAATTAGTAACAGAGGTCAATGAACATTTTGGAGCAGCTGCATTATTCCCAATGGCAAACATGCCAAATTATTATGTAAGTTACAATGAAAGTTATTCTACATTTAATACATCAGCAAACAAGAAATTGCTTGCGTCATTAGCAGACAAATATAAACTTTGTGACCCAGACGACACAATCACAACAAAAGCAAGGATAGTGTTAGCAGTATACTATGGTGTATACAACAATAATGATGGTACAGTAGATTACAATAAAGATGATGAAGAACGTTTAAGTAGAAAAGAGTTCTATGCACTGTTTGGTAAATATACACTAGGAGCACACAGTGTATCATGGGATACATCAAAGTTATATGCAAAAGATCCACTAATAGGTTACGTTGGAAAAGAATATGCCACATTCATAAATTACGCTGACCTAGCTCCTTTATCAACACAAGCAAGTAAAGCGGATCTTAACAGTAACATTAAGCGTATAGAAGTAGCTATGGTGATAAGTAGAATGTATTACGGGGATGAGGCTGAAAAATACGAAGGTCAATCAATTACCAAGTATTGCAGTGACATTAAGAGTTCACAAATACAGACATATAATCAACTTACTAAGAAATTTCCAAAGGCATCCGATACAGCCATTATTAAGTATTGCATAGATAACAAGATTATTATGAGTGACTGGCAACCATATTTAATAGCAGCACTTAAAAATGGAATATTAACCGTCAACGAAGATAACGAGCTCAACTTATTCTACAACGTAACACCAAATGCAGGTATTGCATACCTAACAAAATTAAGCACACCTTTAGAATACAGATAACAAATACAAGACCTGTCAAGTAAATTGATGGGTCTAATATCTACATATAACGGAGGATAAAATGAAGAAGCTATTAAGTATTATTTTATGTCTTACAATACTACTAGGAAGCTCATATCATAGTCAAACAGTTTATGCAGCTACAGCAGCTAAAAGTATCAAGTTAAATAAAACTTCTATTAACATTGAAACTAATAAGTCGTATACTTTGAAGGCTACCATAGCACCAACTAATATTACTGATAAAAAAGTGACATGGTCATCCAGTAAAAGTTCTATTGTAAAAGTAGACACTTCAGGCAAGATAACAGGAAATGCAGTAGGTTCAGCTACAATTACAGCTAAAACGAGCAATGGTTTAAAAGCAACCTGTAAAGTCACTGTGAAGGATAAAAACTGGAATAATCCAGATTACGCTACCATCACAATCAAATCAGGAGCAACAGTAAAAATAGGAATGACACTTAAAGAACTGAAGAAAATCCTAGGAGAGCCAGACCGAACAGCACAATACAAATGGAGCGACGTAACTGCATACACATGGAAAGACAGCAATTATGATTACTATGTATTAGCATACATTACAAATATAACAAATAAATGTTATATGCTGGTATGTAGCGGTACAAAAATGACCACCAGCTTTGGAGTTAAGTATGGGATACCAGAAGATGAGGCTAACGAGCTTATGATGAAAAACATTGATGAGGCTTCAAAAGGAACTACATCAATAGGTATTATGACAGACTTCAGAGGTTCTGGAATAGTAGGTTTAGTATTATTCGATTATAAATTAGACTATCAATATAATAAAGACAAAAGAAAATGGCTAGACAATGAAGAAGCAAACACCGAATTTAGCATGCAGGCAGTTGATGCTCTAAACCTATACAGAAAGTTCGAAGGTTGCAACTTAGCAGTTTATAAGGAAGGTGCCCGTAAACTTGCAGAATATCGTATAGACCTATGTAACAAATATAAAAAATACTTAGTGCATGATACTCCGAATGGTGAACTAGATAATTACGATTGGTTCGAGCAATCAAAGTATAAGACTTTAGAGGGTGGGAGTAGCGGTAGAGAAGTTGCAACTCCAGGTGGAAAATATGACCCTGCTGAAATAGTAACTACATGGGAGCATTCTAAGGATCACTGGTATTCAATTATGTTAGATACAACAGGCAGCTATGAGTGGATGGGTGTGGGTTTAGCAGATGGCGATTATGGCGAATATTTATGTACTACCTTCGGTCCATCAATTGAGAATGATGAACCACAGGAGGGAGACCCATCAAATTAAAAGATTATAATGCATAGCAGACTAAAAATGGACTTATCCCTAATCGGATAGGTCTTATTTTTATGCCCGTCCAGCACTTTGTATAATATTCCAATAAACTGCTGCTACTGGTTATAATAGGAAATTACATACCGACCTTGCAATTTGAACAATGAACTTAAAAATAAAACTTTCCTACTCGAATATAGGCATTTTTGTGTTTAAGTATTAAGAATGAAGGAAAATATTATTGCAAAATGCAGGAGGTATAAGGCTATGAAGAAAATAATGTATTTATTGGTTCTATCACTATTATTAAGTTGCATGACATCCGCAGCTACAGCACAGGCTAGTACAAAAACCCCTTTCTTGAGCAAGAGTGCAGTAACTCTAAAAGTTGGAGATGCTTATCATTTGGATATATACAGATCAAATGGGCAGGGCAATACTACGTCAAAGTATTCATGCAAAAGTGATAACGAAAAAGTGGTTAAAGCATTAGGTGGGCGTGACGAGGATGTTTATAAGCCGGGTGCATATTTTAAAGCATTAAAAGCAGGTAAGGCAACCATTACTGTAAAATATGGTAAAACTACTTTCAAATGCAGAGTTACCGTAACAAGCAATACTGATACCGTTACAATTAGTGAGGAAGACGCTAAAGCAGACCTAAGTAATATCATAACAGAAAGTATGACGGATTTTGACAAAATCAAAGCAGTACATGATTTCATGATTAGAAACATTGAATACAATCCCAAAGCAGCTAGAAATGACTTTTTTAACACTGTTAAATATAATGCAGCTGGTGGATATATTGTAGACAGAACCATTTCTAAGGGTTATGCAAATGACTTTTTAGTTTATATGAATGTTTTGGGTATCGACTGTAAGTATATTTCAAATGATAACCATGAATGGAACCTAGTTAAGCTAGATGGCAAATGGTATCACATAGATTTAAGTTGGGATGACCCTTCTATGGATATTAATTACTTAGGGTATAATACTGACTGGCAAAATCGTGATGGTTCCGATTTAAAGTACACATACTTCCTTATCTCCTCAGAAGAATTACAAGCAAATGATAAAGGTAACAAGCACTCATTTGATTCATCAAAGTATCCTAACTGTACATCAACAAAATATGATAAGTATGATGAAACTAAAACTAAATGCACTGTAATATATCCTGAAGGATATGACAAAGGAATACTTTTCGAGTATGAGGAGAGTTTAGAGGACACAGAAAGCAATATTACAGAGGAAACAGAGGGTACTTCAAATACAACAAGTACAAACTCCAATTATAAGAAGTGGGTACTTACTGAAAGATTCATAGAATATTATGAAAACGGAATAGCAGTAGCAATGCCAGCCATGTACAATATCACTTATGAAGAGTTTGCGAATCAGTACGGTACAAAGTTTTATTACTTTGTAAATGTATATGGTAAGAGTTTTGAAGAGCATATTAGAACGGTAGGTAAGACATCACAAGTTGAACTGGAGCGAAGAGTTTATAAATGGATGTACGGAGGATAATAATTAAAACTGAACAAAATGTTTAAAAGATAACCCAGCATTGAAATTAAGTGTTGGGTTATTTTATTGACCATTTCCAGCACTATTACCGTAAGATATTTATTCTGTAATTACTGGTTATAAAATTCATTTACATATTGGCTCTCCAATCCTTTTCATTAACTATTACCGTTATCGTTCATACTTTAATTCAAACAGTCAAATGTTATATTTGTAAAAGGATAGTAGTTGGTTTATCTATGTTAAGGGAAAGGAGGTTGCAGTTATGGAGGATACATGGGAAGCAAAGCAGATTAGTAAGAATATGGCTAAGATAGTAAACAACGATACAGAGATGTTATTTGGTAACTTTCGAATTAGTACATTAGCAACAGAGAAAGATAATGATAAGCTCTTTGAGGATATTGTAAATGCTTATTCTGATTATTTTAGGAAGGAAAGAAAACAGAGGATATTACATGCAGAGATATTACCGAGCAGAGTCCTTGTGATAAGTGAAAAAGGTGGAACAGGTTTAGCAGAGTTTAAGTTGAAAAAGAATGAGGAAGTAATAAAGGACTTCCAGATAGTAGCAAAGATAATGAATTCATATGAAAACTATTTGAAGTCTGTACGTATAAAAAAGGAGGAGGAAAAGTATGGTTGGTAGTTTAGCTGTAGAAAGCTGTAAGGTAATACATATTGCTGATAATAACTACATTATTGTTATATTGGATAAGAGTATGAATAAGGTTTTTGTATCCCAGAGAACAATCGGTGACAGTGTAGATATTAATGAGTTTATGGCGGATTTCTGTAAGGAAGCAGCTGATAATTTCCATAACCTAGACCTTACGATGGACATCATTGAATACTAAATAGATGCAACAACAGGCTGCTATTAGGGCAGCCCTATTAAAGAAAAGTAGTTATCTCCTTCCATTGAGTTTATATAGATGCAGTAATAAAAATAGCAGGCTGTGATTTTTACAGACCTGCTATTTTTATGGGTATTTTTTATATTATTTTCTGATGCTGGAGGAAGGCTAGTTATCACAGGAAAGCTACAGATAGTATTATAAATAAGTACATGAAGTCTGTTACCTTGTAAGGGTTTATATGTTTTGAATAAGAAAGTAAGTGATACATTAAATAATCCCTTATCATTAGGTATCCAGTATAGCAGTAGCCCCTGTATCAGAAAAGTAAGTTCCAGTGATACTAATATGAGTAATATATATTCTTTGGAAGGTTTCGTAATAGGAAAAGTAAGTTCCATTGATACAAAAAATAGGAAAAGTAAGTTTCCCAAGCATTAGGTCTACCAGATAGCAGTAGGGTGTGATTAGGAAAAGTAAGTTTCGAGGATGCTTTGAAATAGGAAAAGTAAGTTCCGGTTGAAAAGGTTTATTTGTGAAAAAAGATAAAGTTTATATGCATTTGACGAACTTGTTATAAAAATCAAGTACAGCAGAATTGTTTCATTGTCATAGGCTTTTCTATTCTAAGTAAAAATCAAATTATTCTGAAAATTCATTAACATTCCGTAGACTAGTAATCCAAATACTATTACATCGAATAAAATTGCTGTGCAATCAGTAGCTTCAATGTGCAGAGGCTTTTCCATTCCAAGTAAAAAACAATTTATTATAAATATTCGTACACATCCAGTCAGCTAGTGATCAGAGTAGTATTGCAGCGTATAAAATAACAGTGCAATCCGCAGCTTCAATATGCAAGCTATATTTTTATAAAAGGGTTTATATGATTTTTAGTAAAATTCCATCTGCATTCCGGTAACTAGTTATCAGAACCTTTATCGTAAGATAGGTTAAAAAAATAATATATGGCACTGGAAGAGCAGTAATATGAATAAGTTAAATGCTTTGAAATTCTATTCAATATAAATACCAAATACCAAAAGTGCATTCAGAATTTAATGAAGTTGACTAGAGGTGTGATGGTTTAGGCTGTAGAGATAGTACTAAAAAAATATTGTAAGTTGCTTATTTTATAGCATTCCATGATTGAATAGTAAAAGATTGAATACGAAAATATTCGATATGAATTGGGTTGTATTGAATATTTAGCTATCAATACAGTGATGATTTTTGAAAAATGGGTGATTTGGATATGAAAAACGGTTCCCAGAAGAAAAATGATTGGTGTATCGGATGATGGATGTATTCAATCCTTTTGGTTGTAATGAAATGAAAATATTAAAACGGAAGGATGTTGAGTGTATGGCTACCAAGATTAAGTTTAATAGTTACTTGAAGATGGTGGTTAGGAGCCTGTGGAGAGATGGAAAGGTAGCGGAGGTGAATAGCATTCCAGGATTCGGTTCAGACCTAGAAGTGATAGCCTTGTCAAAATTAATCGTAGAGCTAGTAATGACCACAGATTATTTCAAACCAGAAACGAAAGCAGTGTTACAAGGGGTTCCTTATAGGAGTAGTGGAGATGCTACTGTCAATGTACATACGGTGAAAAGTAGGGTAGTCTTTGATTTTAGTCGGCTGCAAAAGATTTTAAGCGCAGACTTCTTTGAAAGATTACTGTATAGGCAGAAAGACATGGATTTAAGCAATTATACATCTAAAATAAAGAAGCTCATTGAGGAGAATTCAAAGAAGTCAATTTTAGATACGATGGTAATAAAGATTCCAAAGGGCAGTGGTAAAGAGATAAAGAACATTGAAATTGAAGACTGGGAATTTTTACTCTATGTTATTACAAATTATTCAAAACAAAATATACACCGAATTGAAAAGAAAGTCACCGAGGAAATGATAGACTACATAGAATACTTGGAGAACCACACTGATAATTTAAATGCTGAACAGCAAGAGCATTATGAGAGTTTACAGAAATTAATGGGATAACTTGTTGTAAAAATGGTAGGCTTAAATTGCTTAGCGGTTCTTTGTATAGAATTGCTAAGCAATTATTTTTGTGTTTATAGCTGTATTTCCTGCAGTTCCATAATTAATATATAGATTAGTTAAATTATTAATAATTTGATTGATTTATTATAAAAAGGAAGGAGGAAGCATCTATGACTGAAGGCGATATAAAAGAAGTAGTCAGAATTGCAGTAGAAGAAGTAATTCAGCAGATGAAAATCGATTTTGATAAGGTGGATTACTTGGTAGGCGTTCTGGGTGGTAGCATAAAGTTAGTAAAGAATCGTGAGGATATTGTAAATAAACGAATTGCTCCAGCAAAGAAGGTAGACGATGATGTGATCAAGGCAGAATATGAAAAGGGTTTGACCTATAAAGAAATCGCTGATAGCCATAATATGACTATAGATGGTGTTTATAAGAGAGTAAAGGCTATGGGAATTTATCAACCCAGAAGGCAATAAGAAACTACTTGACGGCAATTTAATATAGCGTTACCATCCAATATAAGGAAAGGAAGTGTTCTTATGAAGAAGAGTATAAAAATAACGTTAGCAGTGCTTACAGTAGCAACAGCTTTAGTAATTGTTGTTCCATTAGGCATATCAAGATTTTCAGATAAAGAAGAAACACATAATTTTGCTAGGGGTACAATACGTAGTTATGAAGATGCAGAGAGGGTAAGCGATGATAATTCAAATGGTGTATCGTTAGGTGACTATAATGTTAAGATAGATCATCAGGTTAATTTTCCTGATGATGCAGTACCGGTAGATGTAATTGAAGAGGACGAAGAGACTGGTGCATTGACAGTAACTAATGAAGATGGAGATGTTGAAGTTATTAACGATAAGGCACTTGAAGAAGCACAAAAAACCGAAACTAAAGCTAATGAGATTTTGGATAGTGTTTTGAATGATGTTATTCCACAGGAAGATAAGGATAGCAGTACTGAAGCTGTAAAGGAAGTTAAGAAGGAAAAGGAAGTCGAGCAGGTAAAAAAGGATAATACAAAGAAAGAGCAGAAAGATACTTCCGATGAAATAGACCAAGAGACAAAAGACTTGTTTGCCGACCTTGGGTGGGGCGAACCGACTACAGACCATAGTGCAGGAAATATACCAGAAGATGCAGTGTGGGATATTCAAAATCCGGATAAAAATTATAACGGTACGTTTACTACACCGTAACATATGTAAATAAGCATAAAATTAGTTGAAGGAGTCCATCGTGGCTCCTTCAACTGCTTTTTAAGGAGGAAAAGATATGAAGCTAAAAGCACTATGTATTGTAATGATTGCGATATTGATAGTTGGTCAAATTCCTACAAATTATGTATTGGCAGATGAGGTTGATGCCAATGCAACTGGGGGAGGTAATTCTAATTCTTTAGTTTCAGGAAATGGAACTCTTAATTGGAACCAAACAAAAAGTGGTTATAGGTTTACCCTAATAGATAGGTCTGGCAACGTTGTGAGCATTGGGAATAATGGAAAGCCTGGTTCAGTGGATGTGTTTTTTTGTGATTATAATAAAATTGATACACCATTTTATTACACATCTGCTAAAACACAACCATTGGGTACTGAAAATAATGGAATTGTTAATAAACGTTTATCAATTAATGAACTCAACAAAGCCGCTGATCTTAGCAGCCTGCCACCCTTTCCGATTAGCAGTAACGGTGTAGGTAGTGCTATAGGTAACGGCAAGGATCTGAAGTTGTGGTTGATGGAATCACAGAAATGGATTGGAAAATATCCAAAGAGTACTTCTACTAATACTTCCAGTACCACCAGTACCACAACTTCCAGTAAATCAACAGATACAACTACTAAAAATACTATAGTGTTTAATTTGGAAAAGGAGCAAGAGAAAATAATTGCTAGTGCAAAGGAGCTACATTTTAACTTAAATGTTAATAAGGCATCACTTGGTAACGATGCGTCAAGGAATCTAATCTATCAGTGGATGGAAAGGCTTATAGTAAAATACCAGGATTTGAATAATCAAGGACTAATCAGTAATTCGGATTATAATAAAATAATTCTTGGTACGTCGTTGGACTGTATGGCTTACATGCTATCTGCAACCTTTAACTATATGATGATAAGTAAATTACCAAATGACAGTACTCCAAGCGAGGTAGAAGTGCGTGTTAGTTTCAATATTAATAATTATATTAGTAATATTGAAGAACTGACAACCTTTGATGATAAGGGTAGAAAAAGATTGATGGAATACTATGTAGAGGGTGAACTTAACTTTTACGGATATTTATATAATGAAGGTTTCTTATCCAAGTCAATTTATAATTATGCCAAGACTAGCCTGAATAAGTTAGCAGACAAATATAAAAAGACTCTGAAGCTATCATCCGTAAGCAATGGTATAGAAAATGTAAGTTATGTTAAGGATTCGGACGATATGATTTATACCTTTAGTATGTCATTTACCAATCCTGTTTACCTATCAGCTTCAAGCAGCAATTCAAATGAGGAAAGTGAAGAAGAGGGTGAAATATATAAGATACTCCGGGCAAGATACAATAAGAAGCCATTGTTTGAACTGCCCGAGCATTCTAAGGAAGAATATAAAGGAATGGATACCGTAGAGATCATGATAGCAAAAGGATACCTACTCATGGTGGAAAACTTAACCCTGATTCAGCCTGCGACTTGGGATAGTGCAACCCAAAGTGCTGGGAAACGCTTTCAATATGAAATATTTGGTACTATTACAAATTATGCCGAAGTATTGAACCTTATGAAGGAAGAAGGACTATGGTCTGATATGAGCGGAGGAAGTTACAGTACCCCCACGACTAAGCTTGGCTGGTCGGCTTTAATGACAGAATCGGACTGGAAGGGGGATGGCATAACCATTAAGGCACCAAATGAGCAAGAGGGAACACGAAGACCTATGGATGAATTAGCAGGAGCTACTAATCTAAGTAAAGGTATCATTGAAGGTTACGGATTGCAGCTTTATATGACATTGCCACAGGCAGCTAGAGATGAAGTAAAAGAAGATTTAATCAGGCAGATTAACATCATAGTAAGTAAGGAAAATGGAAAAGAAAAGATTATTGATGTTGATGCAGTAAAACCAGACTTGTTGCAAAATCCCTTATCAACTGGAATAACCTTTCGAAGCAATTTGAAAGACCCATACAGGGGAGGTTCCAGATTAATTGACTGGAAAATAGTTAATGGCATAGGGATACCCTTTGATAAATCATTGGATTATTATAGGAATACTTTAACGGGGAAATATGGAAAAGGTTCACCAGCAACACCAATTCGTTATGGAGAAACAGCGGTAGTATTTTATGAAATACAAAAACCTGATGTACAATTGATTACTGTTGTAAAAAATATCAAAAAACAAAATGGCAGCGTTGTTGATGAAAACACTAAAGTAAGTAAACCAAATAGCATTACAGAAGATATTTATTACGATGAAGAGAGTGAAAGTTATGTATACCAGTTTACCGGACTTCCACCTAAGGCAAAAAACTTAAAAAGCAAAATAGTGGATGGTTTAAACCTTACAGGATCAGATTATGATTCCTTTGGAAAAGGTAAGACTGTAAACAGTGCAATTATTACAGACATTCCATATGAAGATACAACAGTATTAATTTATTATGAGTTAATTAGTAATACTAACGTTGGAGGTGGCAAGAGTACCGGAGATATAACACTTGAAGAGGATGAAATTGCAAAGGGTATAACAAAGGTAATAGCATCTACTGACCCTACTTACAAGTTGACAGCCACCTTTGACGGATATCCGAAGGATTCTGTAGGTTGTGGTCAAAATTATATACTGACTTCCAATAGCACCTACAGCATAAAGTATATGTGTAATGTTGAAGATGAAAACACTGGAAGATTAACCGGACTGGATAAGGATATTATATACACTGGGAATGGCAGTCCCTTTGTAGGTAAAAGATCAGATGGTAGCCAATTTAAAAGTGGTTCCGTTAAAGCCACCAATAATGAGCAGACCAAAACTTATAAACCAGATTATGATATAACAGTTTATAGGGGCAAGTATGTAGATAAGATTACCTTGGCAGATTATTATTACTCTAAGAATGGCAAGGACAATACATATAAGCAACTTACTAATATATTAGGATTTAAGGCAGCTAACAAGATAACCAGTCCGAGAGCAGAGGTTAATGGATGGTTCAGCAGTCCTTATAAGCTGGCAAGTATGGTATTTAGTGTAACTGGGGATCTGGATGCTGTGTACTATGGTGTAAGTAAATGTACAGGTCATACCAGATGGATTGATGAAGTAAAAGATAAAGATGGCAAAGTAATTACACCGGGATACAGTGAAACCTATACGAGAGATCACGGTTCTATACCAAATACCACAATTAATGCAGTAAGTAGTTCCGAGACAACAGAACTAGATGTAGCCATCAACAATTATATGGGTACAGAAAATTCCGGAGATAATAATAGTTCTGATAAACAGATCAGTGAATCATTTAAAGTTGGTTCCATAACCTTCACCAATAATAGTTTATCTAAGGCATATGGTTACAGTATCAATAATGATAAGGCTATGGGATTTAATCCTTATATCCGAATGAAATATAGTACAGCATCTAACCCTAATGACTGGTCATATGTTTATGTATTATCAGAGCACAGGAGTGAGATCAAGAACAGCGACTATGTTGATATAGGTTTCACTAAATCTGCAGAAAACTCCTTAATCGTTGATAGTAGCCAATGGAGTACACATAAGAGAGCCATTGATGCTTTAGGAAAAAACAATGTACTACCAGCAGGTGCCGTATTTAACTTGAAAGTAGACCCTTCAAATAAAACTTATGTAGGAATGCAGGTATGGCAGACTTTTGTTGAAAGCGATCAATCCAATGTCGTAAGCAATTACAGCTATTACAGCGAGAGTGCAGCACAGGGAAGAAGAGATATACTCGTAAAGGATGTAAAATCAACTATTCAGTCTTATGATGTTGTTCAATACATTGCTGAAGGAATCCTAAAGAGCACTTCTGATATTGAAAGTAAGGGAGTAATGTTAGACATCTCCGGTACTTATGGTACTGCACTTAAAAAAGTTTTTGGTAATAAAATAAATACCAATAGCAAGTATTATATAAAGACAGGTAGAAATACTACAGCATCCAGTGGTAAGATTGACATAGTAAATGAGAATGTCAATTCAATAATATGGAAGATGGCTTCCGATGTAAATGGTAATATAACAATATATAAGAATGGTAAAGCTTATAAGTCCATAAGTAAATCTCAGGGAATTAATGATATCATCGGTTCTGATGAAGACCTACAGACCCTTAATGACAAAACCAAGTTAATTTCAAACTTCCTAACTTCCATTGATCGAAATGCAGGTAATGGGAACTGGTACAATGAGGCTATGGATGGTATATCAGTAATCGTAACCAGTTATCTATATGAAGTTGGCTTTAAGACTGGTTCCACTATAAGAAGTGCTGCACTTGATACAGCATTAGCAGGTAAGTTAGATAGCAAGTCTGATATGTATAACTTCAATACAGCTACTGCCAAGGATAAGGTAAGAACATCATTTTTCAAGACAAGTCCAAGAGCTAGTTTAAGCGGTTACAAAGGATTCGGAAGCGGTTACATAGCTTCATGGGGCGATGAAAATATTAATATATACCTCGAGGGTATTGATGATATGCTTTCCAGCCGTATCTTCTACTTAAGTAACATCACAGTATCAGATTTAGACTAATAAAATCGAAATAAGACTATAAGAGCCTTCCGGTGTATGCTGGAGGGTTCTTTTTATGAACATAAGTTTAATAGGGATGGTTCTATATATGTATTGCAGTAATGTTTTTGAGTAATACAGAACAAAGGCGATCAGCAATAATTCTGAAGAATTGTCTTTGTTCTGTGGTTTGTGGAAGAAGGATCATAATTTGTTGACTCTATAAAAAATCCTATACGTTGGAAGGGTGCAGTGGGGTTGGCAGAATAGAGCAGTGAGGGTTGATTTTGGTGGAAAGAAATTTATTTGAAAATGATAGAACGAATGTTCGTGTTAGATATAAGGAGGTTAGGGGGTTGATGGGAATGGTTGGAATGAGTGGTTAGAATTGATGGAATATGATGTACTTTTTGAAGTTAGCTACTGTACCACTAGTACCACAATTATTGTTATTAACGGTGTAGTTGTAACAAGTAGGAAAATGAGGAACATTGATATGGAATGATAATAGAAAGCAATTGGATAATAATATCTGTTATGCTATACTAATCTCAAATTGAAAGGGGTTAGTGTATGGACAATAAAATAACAAGTGATAAAATTTTATTTAACAGGCAAGTAAATTATATAATTATTCAAAAACTATGGAAATACCTAGAACGAAAATATCCCGGCTTTAATAACGGAGAAACCTTATATGATAGATTAGATATTACAGCCAATATGTATTCTCGAATACTTACGGCAAATACATATCAGCGTGTAGATTTAGATAAGAAATGGAAAGTGCAAAATAGCAAATTAAAAAGAATTGGCTTGTCAGAAGAGATAATGACAGGAAGAGAGATGATAATAATTGATGACATTACTGAAGATGACTGGGTAAGTTATATACGTTATCGATATGATAAGGACATTGATGGAAACGATGAATATATAAGAAAATCAGATATGGCGTATTTTAATAGGAAGATTGCGAGTTTATTTGATACATTGGTAGAGGATAAAAAGGCAGAAAAAGACATTTCAAAACTGTATTATTTTCTTAAAAATAATGTAAGTGTTAATGAATATATTCCTGATAGAGAGATGAATGAGCTAAGGAATGCATTATTGCAAATAAAGATAGAGCATATTAAAGATTGTGAAACTAAAATCAGACAGGAAGTAAAAGAACTATTAGTTAAGAGGCTGCATGAGGTGACTATAATTATGGAATATATAGAACTTAAATGATATGAAAAAAGCACCGGTTGGTGCTTTTTTTAATCTAAAAATATCAATATCCAGACTATTGACTTGGTTGGTAAGCACGTGTGATACAGGAAATATCAATGTAGGATACAAAATTGGAATATTTTTTAATGTGTGACATGGATTATATATGAGTGATATAGATACAATTTTTTCTGTGAATATACGGATTTAGGTGATTGTGATAACATAAATACATAAGGTTGATCAACACTTATAAGTCATTCCAATTCCGGGTTGGAATGATAAAAATACCAAATATTTACTGACTACTTGTATTGGTCGTTTACAGTGCTAACAGTCAAAAGTAGCTAGCAGGTGGTCAGTAAGACCCCAAATAATGGGATAGTCAACATTATTACTGTAAAAATAAGCAAAATAACAACAAAAATATACATTTGGAGGGAAAAGGATTATGAGAAAAGAAGCAAATAGCGTAGAGAGAATAGAAAAAGGACTGATGGCAACTACATACCTGAATGAAAGTAATAATTTACCCGATAGCCAAAACAAGACAAGGAAAGACAGCTTCGAGGTTTCCATATTAAGAAAGTTAAGAAAAGTGGCTACATTGGATGAAGCGGATAAATCTGTTACACAAGACTATATAATTGGAAAACTTGGTCTGGTAGGAAAGGAAGCAGAGCAGGTATGGAGCAGTTCCACATTTGACACTTGTAAATTTCTGGTACAGGAGATTGATGACATGATACGTCAATGGAGTATAGAAGATGAAGTTACTGACAGCCAATTTAATGGAGAGAATAAAAAAATGGAATTAATTGATAGTAGGAGTGTTACTGTTATAGACGTGACAAAAGGTATGGTACTTATTCTTCCAATGAAGAGTTGGGGGGAAGATGGGGGAGCATATGCTAAAAAGTTGGTGTCAGATACAGAGAAAAGGTCAGTGATTAAGGTTGTTTTTAAGTATAAGAATGAATCGGATGACGAGTATTCTTTCTCAGAATTCATGACTGTGAAATTATCAGACCTTACTTACGGCTTCGAAGGTGTTGGTAAGCTAGAGAAAAACATTGGAAAATTAAAGCACCTGATGGATTATACACCTGCCGGAATGGAAGTGATAAACTTCGAAATGCTGTATATGTCACTATGCCGCTTTCATAACGACATTGAGCCTGATGTTGTAAGCAGTAACAAGCTTGATTTTAACGATACATATCGAATACTAGTAGAGGAGGTTTATAAGCTAGTTGAAAACGGACAAAAAGGTATATTAGGAGAAGACTACTATAAATTGGAAGAAGCAGAGCTTAAAAACATTGCAAAAGAGACAGGTTATGACTTGGAAGAATTAGTTGTACAGCTAAAAGAGAGAGGCTTTTTAGAAACTGATAAGGATAAAAAGTCACGAAGAAAGAAGACTGTCACGAGAGATGGGAAAAAAGGTAAATATTACTGTATTCTAACTAGTGATAGGTTTAATGAACTATGCAATAAAAAGGCAGACAAGTTATCATTGCCATCGGACAAATTTGATGAATGTATAACATTTTATCAAACGCTAAAAGGAAGTAACATGCCGTTACTGGAAGAAAAAGCAGAAGTAAATAGAGAGAAACAGAAAAATAAAAAGAAAATAGTAGGAATGCTTGATATTAATGCATATCTGGCACAGTTTTAATGATTTCTCATATATAAAATAAACTTACAGATGCTGGGCTGGGTACCACTAGTACCACGATAGCAGTGATACCTGGCAACGCTTTTCATAGGAGGAAAACATTTATGGAGATTAAATTAGTTAATGTAGTAACTGGTGTTGAAACGGTAATAGCAGCAAATTATGACATAGAAGCATCAGGAAAACATACCATAACTACAGATGAATTGGAAAAAATGATGTGTATGGGTAGAAAAGCAGCTATAATGACGGGCATTGAAGCCAATGCTAAAATAGTAAGTGAAGGGCATATAGAATGGGATATGAAGAAACAACAAGAATACTTATACAATGCAGATAAATAATAGTTGTAATTTTGAATATTTAATCAATAAATTTCAAACGGAGGATAGCATTATGAATACAACTATGAAACTATATGAAGAAATAGATTTGACTCGCAAATTGACTGTTGATACAGAAGAATTGCAGCAGATACTTTCCCTAGGTAGAAAGTCAGCGGTTGAAATTGGTGTTGCAGCAAATGCCAAAATAGTAATTGGTAAGCGTATCGTATGGTGTCTTAAGAAAATAGAAGAATATTTATACAGCATAGCTGCATAATATTTACCTTGCTACTAGGTGGAGAGAGCGTTACAATTTACCACCTAGTAGGAAATTATACCAAATACCAATTATAATGTGTTGATTACGAAGGAGGATTATATTATGGCAGTGGATAAAAATGGAAAGAAATTACCAAAAGGCATTTATTATCATAAGCAAAGTGATAATTACTTAGGGAGGTTTATGTATCAATGTGAGAAGTACGAAGTATACAGTAAGAATTTATCTGAATGTATAAAGCGGTTAGCTGATAAACAATATGAGGTTAGGCATGGCTTATTAGCAAAGAAGGAAAATATGACCGTTGACTTATGGCATGATATATGGATAAGGGAATATAAGGAAATGACGGTCAAAAAGGGTTCAATAGAAGTTTACACCCGGGCTTATAATCTATATATAAAAGAAGCAATTGGAAAAATGAAGTTACAAGATGTAAAAGGTATACATATACAGAAAATCTACAATAATTTGAAAAGGGAAGAGTTTTCGAGAGGTACAATTGAAGTGGTAGCTACAGTGTTATCCGGTATGTTCAAGCAAGCGTATAAAAATGAAATTATAGTAAAAAATCCGGTTAAGTTAGCAACACTACCTAAAATTGATGAGGAGGACGAAGAAAATAAGAGAGTAATGACATTAGAGGAGCAAAAATTATTTCTCAAGTATGCAGAAAATAGTTGGATTTATCCTCTTGTTAAAATAGCTTTATTTACAGGAATGCGTTCAGGGGAATTGAGAGGGCTGCAATGGAAAGACTTGGATTTTAAGAAAAAAATAATCCATATTAGAAAGACACTTGTATATCTAGACAATGATTATAGTCTGGAGCAACCTAAAACAAAATCCAGCAAACGAGAGATCCCGATGTTAGATAATATTTATCTGCTACTTAAAGAACATAAAAAGAATCAGTGGGAAAGAAAAATGTTGCTGGGTGATGAGTGGAAGACGAAGGATGGTATGCAGGACTTAGTATTTCCATCAGACTCAGGATATCCTATGAATCGTGACCGACTGAAGGTACAAGTAAATAAAATTGTAGATGCAATTAATGCTGATGGATATAATTTTAAGCATATTACACCGCACTATTGGAGACATTCATTCGCAACAAGGTGTATTGAAAATGGTATGCAACCCAAAGTATTACAAAAACTGTTAGGACATACTGAATTAAGTCAAACAATGGATTTGTACGCTCATGTGCTTCCGAGTACAAAGGAGCAGGAGATGCAGAAAATAGCAAAATTGTCTTAATTATGAGAGTCACTTCATTATTGGGGTGACTCTTTTTCATGGTTGTTTACAATTTAAAAACAGTAAAAACATTGTACTTTTTTGTAAAATGTGCTAACATTTATTTTGGATTTATATGCAGAAAATGCATTGATATAAAGGACAATGTAATAACATAAATATCCCCTCTTTCTAAATAAAAATTAGCACGTTTAAAGCATTTTTATACAAAAGTAAGTGGTTGATAAAATAGACAGAATGGAGATATAGAAGCATGGAAAGTAATATAAACAGTTTGGAAATGATGAGTAAAGAAGAACTTCTTGACTTTGCAAAGAAAATGATTAATGGTGGTGTCTCATTATCGTTTAACGGAAAGCGTACCGCACAAGTAATTGAGCGTAAGGTTATGCCTCGTATTGTAAAAATTGATAAAGAACTCAGCTTTAATGTTAATACTGTTGATGGTAAGAATATCATTATTGATGGTGAAAATCTTCAAGCGATGGTTACTTTATATAAATATAAGGGTCAAATAGATTTAATTATTACAGACCCTCCTTATAACACAGGAAAAGACTTTAGATACAACGATAAATGGGATACAGACCCCAATGACCCTGATTTAGGAGAAGTTGTAACATTGGAAGATGGCTCAAGACATACAAAATGGATGAAGTTTATGTTGCCTAGAATTCAAATGATGAAATCAATGTTAAAGCCTAACGGTGTTTTAGCTATATGTATAGATGAGAGAGAATTTTTTCACTTAGGTATGCTGCTTAACGAAGTTTTTGGTGAGGAAAATAGAATAGGAATTATCAACTGGCAAAAATCATATTCACCTAAAAATGATAGTACACATTTATCAAGTGCTACAGAGTATGTAATAGTTTATTCAAAAAATAAAGACAATGCTACAACGAAATTATTAGATAGAACAGAAGAAATGAACTCAAAGTATAAAAATCCAGATAACGACCCAGAAGGGCTATGGACAAGTGGAGATCCTGCAGCGAGGACGAAAACAGACAAAGATAGATATGCAATACAGTCTCCATTTAATGGAGCTTTACATTATCCTGGAACAGGATCTTGGCGAAATACCAAGAAGAATATGAAAGAATACTTAGAGGCGTGGGGATCAAAGTATATTGAGATGGATATCAAAGATGGAAGACCTAAAGCATTAGTAATTAAAGGTGCATCCATTCCTCATATTTCAGAAGAGCAAAATATAGATAATAATCCAGTAGTAAATTTTGTTGGTGATTTAGATGAAGAAATACTGAAGGCAGAAAAAAAAGCTATTAGGATAAGGGATAGCAAGGTTATACCATTATTACACTTCTTGAAAAGTGGATATGGAAGACCACGTCTTAAGAGATATTTAAATCAAGTTAAAAAAGGTAAAGTTGCACTAACATTTTGGGCTGATGAAGATTACGATGAATTATTTCAAATGGGTTGCCAATCTTGGGTTCATGAAGATAGTGGACATAGCCAAACAGGTATTAATGAGTTGGATTATATTTTGGGAAAAGGACATGATTTTCAGACGGTAAAACCGTTAAAATTAATAGAAAAAATCATTCAATTATGGTGCCCTGCAAATGGAATAGTACTTGACCCATTTGCGGGTTCGGGAACTACTGGTCACGCAGTGCTTGAACTTAATGATATAACTGATGCAAAAAGAACATTTATACTTATTGAAAAAGGAGAAGAAGAAGATAAGTATGCTCAAACTTTAACTAGAGAGCGTATAAAAAGGGCAATTACTGGTGAGAGGGTAAATGCCGACGGAAATGTAGTAAAATTGGAAGACGAAATTAATAGTGGGTTTGCTTATTGGATATTGGATAAACAAGTAGATGCTACAGCAATTCTTGAAATGAAACGTGAAGAACTCATAGATGTAATAATAACGTCACACTGGGAGGACGATAAGAGGAAGGCAACTAGTGTTATTGAAAGAATTAATAATGATTACAAGTATTTAGTTGGTAAAAACATTCTTAATGAAGGCTTCTTCATTATTTGGAACGGTAAAGATTCGGTTGGCGAGTTAAATCAAAGTACCTATATGGAGCTGTTGGCTGAAGCAAAGAAAGAAGGTGTAAACACACCATTTCATGTATATGCCAGATATCAAGTTTATCAGACATCTAAAGTGAAATTCTATCAAATACCTGATAAAGTGCTTATGCATCTTGGCCTTAATGAAAATAGTGATAGATATAATAATGAGGAGGACTAAATGTGGAGTTAATAGATTTTCAGACAACTGCATCAGAACAGATTGCACGTAGACTAGCTGAATATATAAAAGACCCTTTAATTAAAACAAAGAGCGAAATAATACCTTTTTATCAAAACTTATCATCAATAACAGGGTCTGGTAAGACGCTTATTCTTGCCGACTGTATTGAACAAATACGAGCATACTTAAATACACAACCTGTTGTTTTATGGCTATCAAAAGGTAAAGTGGTAGTAAGTCAAACATTAGAAAATTTGTCTAATGGCAAATATGCTGAAAATATACCTAACTTTGATGTGAAGCCACTTCTTGATTGTAAGGAAAGAGACCTACTGGATGATAAAAAAGGACTTCTTTTAATTGCTACGGTTGGCAAGATAAACCAGAAGGATAAAGAAGAAGGCGATAGACATGTCTTTCAAACAGGGTTTGATAATGCTGATAACTCCTTATGGAATATGCTAAAAAATAGACAGTCATACAAAAGAACAAAAAGAGATCTGGTAATTGTTTATGATGAAGGTCATAATTTATCAGATCAGCAAACGAAAATATTACTAGACCTATCACCAACTGCTTTAATAGCTGCAAGTGCTACTACCAAAGTGCCTAAAGCTTTAGAATGGTATATTGCTCGTTTGAAAAATGAAAAAGATATGAAGGATGAGGATTTAGTAGTTGCAGTAAGCAATAAAAAAGTTGTTGGGAGTGGACTTATAAAAAAACATATATCATTAGGTGGGTATTTAACTCCTATGGAACTAGCAATCAATAACTTATTAGAGGATATGAAGGAAATAGAAGAAGCAACAAAAAAATATGATTGCAGATTTTTACCTAAAGCTATATACGTTAGTGATACAAACATGTTACTAGCTACATCTGAGGTAGATAGCCCGTTAGTGCCTTTCAATGAAAGACGTGCTAGGCCAATTAAAATATGGAAACACTTAGTTGAGCAAGGAGTATCACCTGAAGAAATTGCTATATACTGTAATCTTAAGTTTGATAAGAAGTTTCCCAAACCGGACAATTTTAATTTGTTTTGCGGTGGTGATAATGATTATGAAGAATTCATGAAGGGAAACTATAGGCATATAATATTTAATCAATCTCTTCAAGAAGGTTGGGATGATCCAGCTTGTTATTTTGCTTATATAGATAAAGATATGGGTTCAAGCACTCAAGTTACCCAAATTATAGGCAGAGTATTAAGACAGCCAAATAGAACCCATTATCCTGATGATAAGTTGAACATGGCTAATTTCTACATAAAGACAGATGAGAAAGACGTTTTTAAAGCTATATTAGATGATGTAAGAAAAACTCTATCCATTGATATTCCAGAAATAACAATATCTTATCATATTGGTAATGGGAAGAATAAAGTAAGACCTACTGAAAAGCCTAGGTATGACGTTGAAGTACCTGATGTTGCAATTGTATCTGATAGGGCAATGCCAGAAATAAAATATGCCATCGATAAAATGATTGATTACTCAAAGGATGATGTGAATACTGTTGGTGAAGGAAGTACTATCAAGGTTATAACCGATATAGGCTCAAACGAAGATGGAAAAGAAGTTACGATTGAGACAACGCATAGTAATAAGGTCACTGTTAGGTGGATTTACAAGAGAGAACTTGATAAATTAGCCAAAAATGCCATTACGATATGTGATATATCCTCACCTAAATTTGATGCACTTGTAGAATATAGCAGTAATGCAGCATCTTATGTTAAAGAAGAGGCTGCTAAAGTAGCGGAAATCTATAGACAAAATTCAGTTATTATGCAAAATCCTATTGATACAGTTCCTGTAGGTGAGGTCATCATAGGTGATGAAAGTGTAGAGTTTAATAATTCTGTTCATGCAAGATATAGTGATTTCAATAAATTAGAATTAGAATTTGCAAAAGAACTTGATAAGACAGGTTTTGTATGGATGAGGAATCCTAGAAATGGAATATTAAAGATAAACCTTTTGGATGGGAAAGGTACGGATAACTTTAATCCTGATTTTCTAGTATGGACGGATAACAAACTTTATGCCCTTGATACAAAAGGTGATCACTTAATACATACAGATAGTGAGAGAAAACTTTTTCAAATTGAAAAGGCATGTGAAGGTAAAGATTTAGTCATTAAGTTGATTAGTGAGAAAAAATATAACAACACAGGAATAGTTATAGATAATAATGGTTATACGGTTTGGCAGTTAAAGCAAGGACAGGTTTCACCGATTACTTGTTCTACGATAAAAGAGGCTGTTAATATATGTATATCAGACTAATATTTATAGAGTATAGTTGCTTATAATTTGCTTATAGCCAAATTTTTAGTTGTTTTTTACTAGAAAATACTTATGGTTCAAATCTATGTAAGTCTTATAAACAGGGCATCCTAGCTCATTTCAAAATGAAAACCCTGCCGTCTTTGGCAGGGTTTTCATTAAAAAGGGGAGGATAAGTATTTAACTTCTCTTTGGTAATCATAATTGGAGGGGGAGTCCAATTATGAAAGAGCATACGCATTTGCATCCTTGGAACGTCTTTGTTCCGCATTAGGATATTAGTATTATGATGCACTTTTACTTAATTTATACAAATATAAAAAATTTTTTTACTATTGGTAAAATACTAATTTCAATGTTATAATACATAACGAAAGAATCATAAGAGGAAGGAATGGATATTATGAGTTTATTACAAGAATGGAGAGATTTTGCATATGAATATGATATGCAGGATCGCAACGGTCAATTATTCTGGGCTAATTATTTTGGAATTGAAAAAGAAATCTATGTTAAGCTTCTCGGAGATCCTTCTAAGGTTTGGGAAGGACCCGTTGCAGAACTTGCAAAGGAGTTTGATACAGAATTAAAATATTTTGTTGGATTTCTAGATGGTATCAACGATAGCTTGGTAACCCCTAACCCGATCGAAGAGATGGACGAGAATACAGTCGTTAGCCTTAACTATGATAAGGACAAGCTGTATTACAACATGGTTGCTGCAAAAGCGGAATGGTTATACGAGCTACCGGAATGGGATGCACTGTTAACGGAAGAACGCAGAAAAGAATTATTCTGGGAGCAGAAAAAATCCAACACTGTAGTGAAGGGCAAAAAAGTAGGAAGAAATGATCCATGTCCTTGTGGAAGCGGTAAGAAATATAAGAAATGCTGCGGAGCGAACGAATAATAAAAATGATATAAGATAAAAGGTCCTATCTGATATTCAAATCATGAATAATCAGATAGGGCCTTTTGCTATCTGTTTAAGTCTTGTTTATAAAGTAAATACTTAATAAAGTTTTTGATTTCCTCCGTATGCTCCGGAGTGAGTTGTTGATACAGGTCGAAAAAATCTACAATATCCCGATCTAATACTTCGCCTCCTACTGGTAGGTAAGCATCGGAAACGCCAAGAAGATAATCACAAGAGACATCGAAATATTTCGATAAAGCAATAAGCTTATCGAAGGAGGGTTCATTTCTTTTCGATTCATAATTCGATATTGCTGTTGGCTTTAATCCTAAGATATCTGCTAGTTCCCCTTGTGTTAGTTTACTTTTTTGTCTTAGATGCTTGAGACGATCGTTAAAATTCATTGGGTCCCTCCTTATGTACTGTCAGAGTACGTTTGCTCTTATTCGCTGATACATTATATACAAATATTTGGAAAAAGTCAACAGGAAATAAGTACTTTAATTTCACAATTTGTCAATTGACAAACTTCGAATTCAGAAATATGATAGAAAATGTATGAAAATATTGGAAAATGTGATTTTATAATTTGTTTAGTGAGGAAGTGGATAAGAGATGGTGCCTCGGGACAATATAAGTGATATAGAATGGAAATATCGCTTAATGCTGGAAAATAGTTTTGAAATGATCCTGTTCTTTGATGATCAAGGAAAAATAGTAGACTGTAATTTAACAGCAAAAACGGAACTAGGGTATGAGGATGATATTTTTGATAAGACCATATTTGATATATTTCAGAAGACATTATTCAAAGGAGCTGATTATGACACCATAATCAGAGAATACATTAAAAAACCGGGAGAAACAGTCGCATACCGAAAAAACCAAACTTGTTTTCCTGTGGAGTTAATGATCAAAATTATACAGACGGACAGGAATATCGTTGGTGTATGCACTGCCAGAAACATTACCTGTAAGAATGATATGATACGAGAGATGCGTGCTATTCAAAATGAACTTAAAAATGCCAACAAGTTCCAAACTAACTTTTTCGCTAATATTACTCACGAACTTAGGACACCGGTCAATGGAATACTTGGTTTGACCGGTAACCTATTGGATACCGAACTTAGCTACGGTCAATTGGATATGATCAATATCATCCGTAACTGCTGTCTCAATATGTCAGCATTAATCAACGATTTATTGGATTGTTCCAAGATTTCATCCGGCAAACTAGAATTAGAACAGAGAGAATTTGACTTCTTTAAGTTTATTAATCAAATCATAGCTTTTAATAGAAATAGCATCAATGAAAAAGGATTAAAACTTTTGGTTAATGTTGCCACCGATATCCCTAAGATGGTCATTGGCGATGAATTCCGTCTTTCTCAAATTTTAAATAATTTATTTTCCAATGCAATAAAGTTTACATCAGTGGGGCAAATAGCCTTAGAGGTAGTCAAGACATTTCAATCGGAGCAGGAGGTAGAATTGTTCTTTATCCTAATGGATACGGGAATCGGTATTGGGGATGAGGACAAGGATAAACTGTTTCAAAGCTTTATGCAGGCGGATGGCACCATTACCAGACGCTTCGGAGGAACTGGACTTGGTCTTTCCATATGCAAAGAATTAGTGGAACTTATGAATGGATCCATATCTGTCAATAGTGAAGTGAGCAAAGGGAGCACTTTTTCATTTTCAGTAAGATTGAAAATAAGCACTTCGGGCAATGATACGAATCCAATGTCTATTTCATCAGATGATATAAACATTATTCATGACCGAAAAATACCTTTTATGAATAACAAAACCATAGGGAGCCTTCCTGAAATTGATTATATTGGTAAAATATTAAATGAAGCGAATTTATCGAAACCTTTTTCTGATGAAATCAGATTTATGCAGGATGAGCAAGGTAAATGCTGTATGGAAGAATGTATTACAAATTTAAAGTTTCAAGTGGACAAACTCAATCTCTGTATTGAGATGGAGAACTGGTATAAGGCAGAAAGCTTTGCAGAAACGATTAGCAAAATGATTCCAAAAGATCATAAAGGTTTATGGCGATTGGGCTTTCAATTGGTTTTATCTGTAAGAAAAGAAGATGTAGTAAAATCGAAAGAATTATTGCAAGAGATTAAGGCAATTTTAACAGAGGTGAGTTGATGGCGGAGGAAAATTATAGTGTTCCGAACATATTAATCGTTGATGATGTAAATGCTAATTTGGTAGTTTTATCTGAGATGATAAAGAATGCTGGATATATTGCAAGACCGGTAACCAGTGCGAAGCAGGCTTGGGCGGCTATTGAAGCGCTTCGTCCGCATTTGATCCTACTTGATATCTCAATGCCTGAAATGGATGGTTTTGAATTTTGTTCTTTATTAAAGCAAATTGCTAAAACGAGGGATATACCCATCATCTTTATTTCTGCTCTCAATTCTACTGAGGATAAAATTAAGGGTTTTCATCTAGGAGCGGTCGACTATATATCAAAACCTTTTGAGGTAGAAGAAGTTACCTTACGAATAAACACCCATTTAAAAATTTACAAGATGCAGCTGGAGTTGGAGATATACAATAAAAAACTATATAAAATTATTAATGACCAGATTAGAAAAATATATGAAGAACAAAAAAACATAATATATGCTTTGGTGAAGCTATCCGAAGCGAAAGAATTGAAAAAGGAATTTCACCTTGAACGCGTGGGAAAAAACAGCAAGTTATTGGCTACGAGTATGCAGCTTTCCCCAATATTTCAGAATGAAATCACGAATAGCTTTATAGACAGCATTGAATTGGCGGCTCCTCTTCATGATATTGGAAAAATTGCAATTACGGATCATATTCTGTTAAAGCCAGGAAAGCTTAATGAAGAAGAAAGGGAAATAATGAAAACCCATACCGAGATTGGCGGAAAGACCTTAAATGAAATTTATTCCATCAATCAGCATAATGAGTATCTTAAGATGGCCATCGATATCGCTATGTGTCATCATGAAAAGTGGGATGGAACAGGTTATCCGAAAGGCTTAAAAGGGAAAGAGATACCGCTCTCTGCTCGTATAGTTTCTGTGATAAATGAATATGATACGTTAATGCATGAACGCTGTTACCGTCCTGCATATAGTCATGATGAGGGTATGGCAATTATGGAGGATAAGTGTGGAAAATCTTTTGACCCAGATATTATGGCTATCTTTTATAAGATAATTAACCATATCAAAGAAGATTAGAACTACATATTACCTGCTAAAAGGTAATGGAAATCGGGGACATACTGATATGAAGAATAAACGCGATATTAATATGTACATTAATTACGAACGATCCTATCGTAATAGGAGAAGAAGAGGAAGCCATAGAATATTACGCACCATATTTACTCTCTTTTTTGTGCTGCTTGTGGGAACAGCAGTTTATTTTACAATTCAATGGCAGATAGATAGGGAAAGCGAAGATAGTAATACAACGCAACAGGAGAAGCTAATTGCGAAAACGGATGCTGATTCAAAGGCATTAACTGATAGTTTACCCGATGACGACAATGAGAAGAATAGTATTCAAAATTTAAATACAGAAGAACAAATTCCATTACAGAATACCGATATAAGTAATGATCCATCAGATCCTTATCAAAACCCGAATACGGGAGAAAATCCATCTGGGGAACAAGAAGTGGATACGATAGATCAGTCTATCGTACAAGACTCAGACTTTTCGATAGATCAAACTGATCATCGAATTCCGGTCACAGCAAAAGGGATCTATGTGACCTCTAAGGTTGCTGGTGCTTCTGGAATGAATGACTTAATTCAATTGGTAGAGACTACAGAGATTAATGCCATGGTCATTGATGTTAAAGATGATTACGGCAAAATAACCTATGAGATGGATAGTAAACTAGCGAAAGAAACAAATGCGATCACCAGAGATATCAAGGACATGAAGACGTTGGTTCAGACTCTGAAGGATAAAAATATTTATTTAATTGCTAGAATTGTAGCATTTAAGGATCCGCATTTAGCAGAACAGAGACAGGATCTGGCAATACGCAATCCGGATGGTACCTTATTTCGAGATAACCGAAATGAATGCTGGGTGAACCCATATAAAAAAGAAGTGTGGGATTATTTGATGGATATAGCAACTCGGGCAGCGGCGATTGGTTTTGATGAAATTCAATTTGATTATATCCGTTTCTCGACCGGGAAAGGTATGTCAGAGGTGGACTTTGGAGAGGAAGCAAAAGATAAGACAAAAGAGGATATTATACTGGAGTTTACCAAATACGCTTATGAAAGGCTAAAACCCTTGGGTGTTTTTGTTTCGGCGGATGTGTATGGAACGATTATTAGTAGTAAGATTGATGCCGGTTTAGTGGGACAGAATTATATAGAAATGGCAAAGTATCTGGATTATATCTGCCCGATGATTTATCCGTCCCACTTCGGAGAAGGGAATTATGGGATACAATATCCTGATCTGGAGCCTTATCAGATAATTAAAAAAGTGCTAACCGCATCCAAGATGAAATTAACTGAAATACCAGAAGGTGAACATCGAGCGGATGTCAGACCATGGCTTCAGGATTTTACCGCTTCATGGCTGAAAAATCATAAAGTCTATGGAGCCGATGAGATAAAAGAACAGATTGCCGGTGTATATGGCGCTGGGTATAGTGAATTTATCTTATGGAATGCTGCTTGTAATTATACCGAAGAAGGTTTACAGCCAGAAGAATAGATTTTATCGATGGTAGAGAAAACAATACTTGAGCTGATGAGATAATTTTTGATCGACCTGTATTAGTTTTATGACGTTTCAAGAATATATTGTACAAAAGGATAATATACATCTAGTAAAGTAATTCGGAGGTGTCCAATGGATAAGGCAATCCGTCAAAATACAAAGCTATTTGTTATTCTGAAAGGTCTTTTGTTTGCTTATATTCTTACGGCATTTGTACTTGTACTCCTTTCCTTCCTCATGCTAAAGCTTGATTTGCCCAGTGCAGTATTTAGTGGTGGTATTAACTTCGCTTATATTATATCTGCATTTATTGGGGGATTTTTTACAGGTAAGAAAGTGGATCAGAAGAAATTTTTATGGGGTCTGGTTGTTGGCATTTTTTACTTTGTTATCATAATGCTTCTGTCCCTTCTGATGAACCATGCCAATCCGTTGCCAATGGGTAGCTTATTAACGGTATTTGTTATTACTGGTCTAAGCGGTATGTTGGGCGGTATGATAAGCTGATATTTAGAGGATACTGATATAAACTGTTACGAATGTAATTGTTATTATTGTATAAGAAAGAAAGTAGTATTGTAATCGCAAATACAATAAAATGAAATAATAAGAAGTAATTCCCGATAAGAAAGATATTTGACCGTAGGATTATGGTAAGTAAAGCAGTTGTAATGATTGTTTTACCTTCATAATCCTATTTTTGCAAGGTAATGATTGTAATTTGAAATAGAATTGATTATACTATTATTGGATTAGTAGATCGAAGGGAGAAACAAATGATGCGAATTCTTATCACTGGTGCAAATGGTCAATTGGGTCGAGCTTTGCAGCTTTTGCTTAAAGAAAATAATAAATATGAAGTTATTTATACAGACACTGCCGCTTCCGAGGACGGAGCTATTTGCAGTTTAGATATCACCAACGAGGAGATGGTTAACTCTTTTCTACTTAAAATAAAGCCAGATATCATTATTAATTGTGCAGCATTTACAGCTGTCGATTTGTGTGAGACAGAGCAGGATTTAGCTTACCGGGTAAACGCTTTAGGTCCAAAGAATTTGGCTATGGCAGCGGAGCAGCTAAAGGCAAAGTTGGTTCACATCTCTACTGATTATGTGTTTGATGGACAAGCAGACCACCCTTATGTGGAAAGTGACCCTACAAATCCGGTGAGTGTCTATGGAAAGACAAAATTGGCTGGAGATAATTTTGTATTAGAGAATTGCAATCGCTCATTTATTTTGAGAACCGCTTGGGTATATGGCGATGGCAAGAATTTTGTTAAAACGATGCTACGATTGGCAGGGACTGGGAATACCGTCAGAGTTGTTGAGGATCAGTTTGGAACACCAACAAGTGCATTGGAATTGGCAAGAGTAATTTTGTTTTTGATGGAAACAGAGAGCTATGGAATTTATCATGCGACCAATGAAGGAATAACAAACTGGTATGAGTTTGCAAAAACAATCTTTGAAGAGTGTGATAAAAAAGTGGATCTGCAAGCAATCCCAACCTCGGAATATCCGACTCCTGCAAAGAGACCAATGTATTCGGTGTTAGATAATAAAGAGTTAAGAGAGCGCCACGGTTATATCATGAAAGACTGGAAGGACGCTTTACAGGAATATTTAAAGACAATATAAGTCACATAGAGCAATATTTTAGTATCAAAAGAGAGATCTCTTCGATATGAAATTATAGAAATGAAAATGAAAGGTTTGGTAGTATTCATGAGATATGAAGAGTTTACAATAGAAGGCCGTAATGCGGTACTGGAGGCATTTCGTTCCGGAAAGACGATTGATCGTTTGTTTGTACTGGATGGATGTCAGGATGGACCGGTACAGACCATTACAAGAGAAGCTAGGAAGACGGATGCGATCATAACCTATGTGAAAAAGGAACGATTGGATCAGATTTCAACGACTGGAAAACATCAAGGTGTAATTGCATATGCTGCAGCATATGAATATGCTGAGGTGGAAGACATCTTAAAAGCAGCCGAAGATAAAAAGGAGCCTCCGTTTATTATACTCTTAGATAGTATTGAAGATCCTCATAACTTAGGTGCAATTATCAGAACCGCTCATCAAGCAGGAGCTCACGGTATTATCATACCGAAGAGAAGAGCTGTTGGTCTTACAGCAACGGTAGCAAAAACAAGTGCCGGAGCAATTAATTATCTTCCGGTTGCGAAGGTAACAAATCTATCTACAACGATTGAAGAATTAAAAGAAAAAGGTATTTGGTTTGCCTGTGCTGATATGGATGGAGAATTAATGTATAAAGTTAATCTGAAAGGCCCCATCGGTTTAGTAATCGGAAGCGAAGGAGAAGGTGTTGGCAGGTTAGTAAAGGAAAAATGTGATTATGTTACTAAAATACCTATGTATGGTCAGGTTGATTCCTTAAATGCATCTGTAGCTACGGGTATTCTAGCTTATGAGATTGTAAGACAGAGATTAAGCTAAGATTTGGTTTAGTTGGAAATATTAGGATATATTGAATTGAAAGATATTAAATTATGTAGCTTCCTCCTCGGTTGATTAGATAATGATTCGGCAGGAGGGAGCTAGCATGATTATATAAAAGCATAAAGATGTGATTATTAGTAAAAAGTAAATTGACAAACATAAAATGACGAACATTAAAGTGACGAGCATAAAAGTGACGAACATAAAAGTGATGAACATAAAAGTGATGAACTTAAAAGTGACGAGCATAAAAGTGATGAACATAAAAGTGATGAATATAAAAGTGACGAATATTAAGTGACGAATATAAAAGTGAAGAACATAAATTGAAGAACATAAATTGAAGAACATAAATGAAAGAACCCAAAAAGAACAAGGTGAGACAATAGAGTAGGAGGTGGCCCTTATGAAAGACATAAAATACTATGATTCCTTAAGCGATGAAGAAATTGTTAATAACATTCAGGAGGGTGATCAACCGGCCATCGACTATCTGATGGAGAAATATAAATACCTGGTAAGAAATAAAGCTAAGGCTCTTTTTCTTATTGGTGGAGATAAAGATGATCTCATTCAAGAGGGAATGATTGGACTTTATAAAGCAATCAGGGATTATCGGGAAGATAAGGATAGTTCTTTCTTTCATTTTGCTGATCTTTGTATCTCAAGGCAGATATATAGTGCAATTAAAGCCTCCAATCGAAAGAAGAATTTGCCTCTAAACACTTACATATCTCTTTATACCCCTGCTTATGGAGAGAACAGCGATAATGATGAAAAAGAAAGCTTGGTAGATATCATATATCAGAAAAATGAATCGAATCCGGAAGATTTAATTATTGACAAAGAGAACACCAGTATGATAGAATATGAACTTGTAAGGCGTCTGAGCGACCTGGAAAAGCAAGTGTTAGACTTGTACATGCAAGATCTAAAGTATGTTCAAATAGCAGAAGTACTTGGGAAAGAACCAAAGACAATTGATAATGCGCTAACAAGAATTAAGACCAAACTAAACCAGGTACTCAAAGTGATATGAGGGTTCATGTGCAATGATTTACAACCGGTAGTTAGGGATATTAAGAACTGACAATTACTGGTGTGATTACTCGATTGAATACTGCGGTCAAATAATAACAGTTAAAAATATTCAAAAAAAGTATTGCATAATGTTCAATAATATGATAATATCACATGGCGGCGAAAAACTTACATCTGCTGTTGTAGCTCAGTGGTAGAGCACTTCATTGGTAATGAAGAGGTCGGGGGTCCGACTCCCCTCAACAGCTTTAGTTATCCCTTGAATATTGATATAGGGAGAACGACAGATTTCGAGGTGTGGCTCAGCTTGGCTAGAGCGCTACGTTAGGGACGTAGAGGCCGCAGGTTCAAATCCTGTCACCTCGATTTTATTATTTAATTTAATATTAACTATGTAGCAGATACACCGAACTAGGTGTATTTTTTTGTTTATACGGATTTTCTAAGATTAATCTAGACCTGAAAGTATTATAACAAGAATTATACTATCATGTGCTACAAATCTTCTAATCATCCTCAATGATATCCAATCGAAAAACGAATTCTGGAATGGATTGTATCTTCCCTCTTTTTTTGCTAAAATATAGTAATATGAAAAAGAGATAAAATCAATCGCTTACACCATACTCATTAATTTATTAAATCTACCAATAATGTTGGAATAACGTTCGTAATATATGGTCATACCATGATAACATATAAATTCAATTTTAGTATTTTAAGAAGATTCATAATAACTAGTTAATAAGAAATGCAAGTTAAATGAAGTACAAACGTATTGTGTAGAACTAGATAAGGAAACGAAAGCAATTGGAGGAACTCTATGGATATTACTTACCGGAATGATATTACAATATCTGAATATAACAAGTTGCGTGTATCTGCTAGTTGGGATGCGGTTTCGGAAAGACAAGCTCGGGCAGGGATTTGCTGTAGCCCATTTATGATTGTTGCATATGACGGGGAAGAAGCAGTTGGAATGGCAAGATTACTCCATGATGGTGGTTTTCAGGCATTCATTGTAGATGTCGTTGTAATGCCGGAGTATCAGAGAATGGGCATTGGTAAGGAGATGATAAACTCTATAATAGATTATATCTACTCCCACTTAGATGAAGGGGAAATTATCTATGTGGGTTTAATGTCTGCCAAAGGAAAGGAAGAATTTTACGAACAATTTGGATTTACACAGCGTCCAAATGATAGTCTTGGGTCTGGTATGACTCAAAAAATCATTCGAAAAAGTAGGTAATCCTTTAAAATGATTTATTAATAATAGTCAAACTTAAAATAAATGATATCTAAACTATCTATAATACAATGTAAGCAATAAGATCTAGGTCAAAGATCTTTAAGTCAATAATATGTAAGTTGATGAAATGTAAATCAATGAAATGTAAGTCAATGATTTTTAAATCTATAATCTTTAAAATAATGATATGAAAATCGATGATAAGCAGATCAACGATGTAAATCAATAATATGCAAATCAATGATAAACAGATCAATAATGTAAATCAATAATCTGTAAATAAAGGTTTATAAATAAATGTTATATAGATAATCGACTGAAATAAGAGTTCAGAGTGAAAGATTCTGCTAGAAAGAGGGAATTTCTATGATTTTATCAGCATCGAGAAGAACTGATATCCCGGCATTCTATGGGGAATGGTTTATTCGACGGTTAGAAGAAGGGTATGCTCTATCCAGAAATCCGATGAATCCATTACAAGTAAGTAAGATTTTCTTGTCACCTGAAAAAATAGATTGTATCGTCTTTTGGACTAAGGATCCAGCTCCATTTATGAAGCATTTACCTGCCTTGGATCAATTGGGATACCAGTATTATTTTCAGTTCACACTGACCCCTTATCATAATACCATAGAGAAAAATCTTCGGGATAAAGCAAGAATCATTGAAACCTTTCAGGAGTTATCGATGAAGCTGGGCAGGCATCGTGTTCATTGGAGATATGATCCGATAATAATAAATGATGAGCTGACGATTTCTTATCATGAAAAGGAGTTTGCATATCTTTGTGATAAACTAAAGTATGATACAAAGACATGTACGATAAGTTATGTTGATTTATATACCAAGATTAATAAAACGGTGAAAGAGAATATAATACGGGATGTTTCTGATGAGGAAATGAAAAAAATGGCATCTATACTTGCAGAGATTGGGCATGGGAATGGTGTAGAACTAAGAGCTTGTTCTGAAAAGATGAATTTAGAGATGTATGGAATTAAACCAGCCAGTTGCATTGATAGAGCAACGATTGAATTGATCTGTGGACGCAGTATCAAGGTGAAGCAGGATAAGAATCAAAGAGAAGGCTGTGGATGTATGGAAAGCGTGGATATTGGTGCTTATAATACCTGTAAAAATGGGTGCATTTATTGTTATGCGAACCATAGTGGGGAATCAATTGAGAGAAATACCGCAAAGCATAATATAGAATCGGCGCTGCTGATTGGAAATCTTACAGAACAGGATAAAATATCAGTGCGTAATTAACTACTTAGGATAGAAACTAAGCATGTTGAACCGAGCGAAACGTTAGATAGGGAATCATGGCATTTCATATTCTTGGTAAAGTATGGGGGAATTTTGAAGATACTTATAATGTTACGTCAAAATTGCTTTTTGAGATTTTTACATAGTATTGGTTGTAGTTTTATAGCGAATGATGGAGATAAAGGAATGAAAATCGACCGTTTATTAGGTATTGTTATGATACTTTTACAGAAAGAAAAGGTGACTGCTTAATTCGCGTACCTTGTGTGTGATCGTGAGGTAAAAAAATCAATGGTATCAAGGAATAGCTTTAATCACAACGTCTTAGTTAAGAAACATAGGGAGGTCTAGTAATGACTGCTGAAGGAATCAAAACATATTGTCTTCAAAAACCGGGAGCCTATGAAGTAACCCCCTTTGGTCCCATTCCCATCTGTTATAAGGTGGGGAATCGAATTTTTCTGGAACTCTATCCCAGAGATGAGGATTACAAAATAACAATTCGCAGTGAGATGATGTTAACAGATTATTATCGCAGCCAGTATCCAGGGGTGGTTATACCAGGTTATCATTGTCCTGAAAGACAAAGAAGATACAAGAATACAATATATATGAACCGAGGACTAGCCGATGATGTGGTATTTGATATGATCGATCATTCCTATAGAGATGCGGTTAGTAAATGCACAAAGAAAGAGCGAATGCTACTATTGTAATGTATTAATTTCCCGGGTACCTAATTTGAGGAATTTCGATTATAATGGGACTGACTATAGTTATGGTGTTACCAAATCAAGGCCAACCAAGCAAGGGAATTATATATAATTATAAAATATTTATAAAAATAATTTGACAAATGAAATAACTTAATGTATACTTCGATTCAATAATCAATTAATCGTAATTCATATCGAAAATATATGAAATAAATCAAGGAGGGTCACAATGAGAACACCTAAAATGGTCATGTGTATTAATATGTGTGGTATGTGTTGCATGCCAAGTAACATATTTAATCTATGATAGATGAATGTGGTGTTTTCATATGCTCATTTTAAGGTATACCTTGATCAAATAATGAGAATAAATACAACAGGAGGCTGTCATAGCTATCCTGTTTTTTTGATTCTTTAGCGAAGTAAAGTGTTAGAATTACATCAGTGTGTGGAGGTGGACAAATGAGTTCAGAAAAATCAATTATTGAGTTAGTAGAATTGAGTAAAATATTCCGAAGCAAGCATAATGAAGTAAAAGCTCTGGAGAATATCAACCTATCCATTCAGAGAGGTGAGATCTTTGGAATTATTGGACTCAGCGGTGCCGGCAAGAGTACCTTGGTTCGATGTATCAATTTTCTTGAAAAACCAACGTCAGGAGCGGTTGTCTTTGACGGTAACGATTTGGGATCTCTGAAAGAAAAAGAGTTGTTAAAAGCAAGGCAGTCCATGGGAATGATATTTCAACAGTTTAATCTGCTGATGCAGAGAAACACAGTGCAAAACATTTGTTTTCCCTTAGAACTGGCAGGAGTTCCTAAAAAAGAAGCTAAAAAAAGAGCCTTAGAACTTCTCGATGTAGTTGGTTTATCGGATAAGGCAAAGGCGTATCCCGCACAGCTTTCCGGCGGACAAAAGCAGAGAATAGCAATTGCCAGAGCGTTAGCGACCAATCCGAAGGTATTGCTTTGTGATGAAGCTACCAGTGCCTTAGATCCTACCACCACCCGCTCTATTTTGAATTTACTCAAGGATATCAATCAAAAACTAGGAATCACCATTATCGTTATTACCCATGAGATGAGTGTAATTGAAGAAATCTGTAATCGGGTTGCTATCATTGATCAAAGCCAGATTGCAGAGGTCGGCAGTGTTGAAGAAGTCTTTGTGAGACCGAAATCAAAAATTGCGAAGCAATTAGTTTTCTCCGGAGCTTCTCATATCACCCATTTTGAAGGAGAACGAAACATAAGAATTATCTTTGACGGAAGAACTTCCTATGAACCAGTCATCGCAAATATGGTATTAGAGTGCAAGACACCGGTAAATATTATGTTTGCTGATAAGAAACACTCTATATGGTTTTTCTATCATCATTTATCGCATACTTAATCGGTTTACCGATGGGAATCATATTGGTAATCACGGATAAGGATGGTATAGCTCCTTTTCCGATGGTAAACAGAGTACTTGGTATCATAGTCAACTTAGTTAGGTCAGTACCATTTATCATATTACTGATTGCAGTCATTCCTCTCACAAGAGCCATCCTTGGTACTACGATTGGGTCAACTGCTACGGTAATTCCATTAATTATAGCATCAGCTCCTTATATAGCCAGATTAGTAGAATCTTCTTTAAAAGAAGTAGATTACGGAGTGATAGAAGCGGCTAAGTCCATGGGGGCTTCTACGTTCCAGATCATCGTTAAAGTCCTAATCCCAGAGGCAAAGCCCTCCTTAATCATAAGTGGTGCTATCGCAGTAACAACGATTTTAAGCTATTCGGCGATGTCTGGATTTGTTGGTGGCGGAGGACTCGGTGATATCGCAATCCGTTATGGATATTATCGTTATGAAACTGAAATCATGTTTGTTACAGTTGTTATCTTAGTCATTATCGTGCAAATCATTCAAGAAATAGGAACCAAGTGGATGAGACGTACGGATAAAAGAGCAAAATAAGTAAGGTTACGGATTACCAAAATCCGATACAATAAAGGAGGACATAAAAATGAAGAAATTATTTAGTATCTTAGTGTTATTAACCTTAATTACAGGTGTACTTACCGGTTGCGGAAAAAAAGATGAAACAACCGACCCAGCTGCAGACCAGACACAGGATCAGACTGGAGATCAAAAAGGTGAAGATCAGACAGAAACTGAACTTACGAAAATTGTAGTTGGAGCAAGCACAACTCCACATGCAGAGATTTTAGAGCAAGCAAAAGAAGCATTAAAGGCAGCAGGTTATGAATTAGAAATCGTTGAGTATGTGGATTATGTACAGCCAAATCTCGCATTACAATCAGGTGATCTGGATGCAAACTATTTCCAGCATCTGCCTTACTTGGATCAGTTTAATGAAGAAAACAAAACAGATTTAATATCCGCTGGAATTATTCACTATGAACCATATGGTCTCTATCCAGGAAAAACTGCTACGGTTGATGCATTAGAAGACGGAGCACAGATTGCAGTACCAAATGATGCTTCCAATGAAGCGAGAGCATTATTATTATTAGAAGCAGAAGGCTTAATTACCTTAAAAGAAGGTGCTGGCATTAATGCAACAAAAAATGATATTGCAGAGAACCCTAAGAATTTAGATATTGTAGAAATAGAAGCAGCTCAACTCGCTCGTTCCTTAGCTGACGTAGATATGGCAGTTATCAATGGTAACTATGCGATTGAAGCAGGTCTTAATGTAGCAAAGGACGCAATCGCAACCGAAAGCAAAGATTCAGTTGCCGCAGATACCTATGGAAATATCATTGCTGTAAAAAAGGGTGATGAGACCCGTGAGGAAATCAAAGCGTTATTAGAAGCTTTACAAAGCGATACTGTAAAAAAATTCATTGAAGATACTTATGAAGGTGCAGTAGTACCTAAATTTTAATCATAAAACAGAAGGCCCTCCCGGTATAACGGAAAGAGGGCCTTTTTTGTGGAAAGTTAGCAGCTTTAACGATTAATCTCAGAGTTTAATCAAAGAATTCTATATAATTACTAATGAATTTGGAAAACATTCACTGATTATGCCAGTATACATAATGTTGCAGAAGGTGTAATTCCGTGATACTATTAAGTAAGGAAAGGTAATGTTTTTATTGTAAAAACATACGGGGGATACGATACCATGCTAAAAAAGATAATAAAGTATAAGCGCAGTTACTTATTAGGGTTAATTCCGATTTCTTTCTTACTGATCTTTCTCGCTAAGCAAAATAGTTTTATTGCAGAACAGATATTTGCATTGCATATTTATAAGTGGATTTCACAAATCGTTTCCACAATTACAGGTATTTTGCCGTTTTCCCTCGCTGAGATTATCGTGGTGACCCTACCTGCGGTTATTCTTGCTGTCCTTGTTGTGTTTATTATTCAATTAATAAAAGATAAGGGTAAGAGAAGACTTCGACTATTGAAAGGAATTTTGAATATACTTTGTACGATTAGTGTACTGCTATTTATGTTTGTGCTTATGGCAGGAATTAATTATTATCGTTATCCCTTTAGTTATTATTCAAAGCTGAACATACGGGATTCCTCCGTGGAGGAGTTATATGCACTGACAGAAAGTCTCGCTATTCAAGCGGGAGAGTTACGGGCACAAGTTCCTGAGACGGACCAAGATGGCGTTTATCGGTTATCCTTTAGTGACTATGAGCTGGCTGATAAGATGCATGATGCGTACCGTTTATTGTCGAAGGAATATCCAATTTTAGGAGGATTTTATGGATCTCCGAAACCCGTATTCTTTTCTAATGCAATGTCTCATACGGAGATTACCGGTATTTTCTTCCCTTTTACCATGGAAGCAAATGTGAATGTTGATATTCCGGATTACTCGATTGCATCCACCATGGGACATGAGCTGGCACATCTGAGAGGCTTTATGAGAGAAGATGAAGCGAACTTTATTGCATATCTGGTTAGTATGGAATCGGATAGTGTAGAGATAAAATACAGCGGAACGATGCTAGCACTGATTATTTCAGGAAATGCACTGTATTCTCAGGATCCTGACCTTTATTTTGAGATCAGAGATCTATATACGGATGGCTTACTCCTGGACATTAAGGCAAATTCGTCCTATTGGCAACAGTTTAATGATACAGCCATTAGTACCGTTTCTAATAAAATAAATGATACTTATCTAAAAGCGAATAGCCAGGAGGATGGTGTTAAAAGTTATGGACGAATGGTCGATCTGCTTTTGGCAAAGTATCGTAAAGACAATGATTTAGAATAATTAAATTATATAGCGAAGAGACTGCGACAGAATCTGTCGCAGTTTTTTGATGCGAACTATCCTAATATATTAGGAGGTTATAATCAAAGAATTAAGATATGAATACTAAATTCGTTATTATCATGAAGATGAAATTTTGATTTAAGTCAATATTTTAAAAATTGTTATGTCGAGCGTAAATATTTTCGTTATTTAGGGACTTGTTTTAAGCTGTGAAGTAGTTGTATTGATAATAAGAAGAAATAATTGTAAAGATCAGGTAATAATTTTGTGATAATTTAAAAAATAATTCACAAAAAAATAACTAAAGATACTTTCAATTGTTACAAAGGCATAAATATGTTTTTGTTAATAATAGACATAAAATCAAATAAAAATACATATAAATTAGATATAATATATAGTTTAATAGAATTTTTCCTACAAAAAATTGGATCATGTAGAAAGAGAAGGTAATTTAGGGGTTGATTTTTTACGGTTTTATGATACAATTATTAAGTAATTATTAACAAATTGTTATCTTAGTTTCACGTATGTTATAAATTAAGGAGAACATAAAATGAAATCAAAGAAACTTCTAGTCACCCTTTTCTTGGCAGTAATTTTTTCAATATGTCTTGGAAGCACAGCTTTTGCTTCGGAAGTGAACACCAATGAAATGCTACCAACTCAAGATACAGAAGCAACCGATTCCAATATAGTTACAAGTGATATTCAATCAGAAAACCAAGATGATCTCGATGAAAGCCAACCTGTTACAGTAAACGAAGAGGAAATAGGAACAGGTACATATAATAATGAACAAGAAGATGAGGATGTAGTTGCTAACCTGAATCTTTCTGCAGATACCGATGTGGTAGTAGAAAGTGCAGAAGAAGTAATCGAAGAAGTGGTTGAAGAAGACGTAACCGAAGAAAAAGTTACGAAAGAGATAAAAGAAGCTGAGGATGACAAAGAAGTTAAGACCGAAGCAAAAGAGAAAAAAGAAGATAAAAAATCAAATAAGAAGGAAGAGACGAAACCAGTTGCAAAAAAACCTTCTTATTCAGAAAAAGATTTAAGATTACTTTCCTGCTTAATCTTTGCAGAAGCTGGAAATCAGTCTTATAATGGAATGTTAGCTGTAGCAAACGTAGTTCTGAACAGAGCGAAAAGTGATGTTTACTGGCATGTAAACACCATATCAGAAGTAATCTATGATAGAAAATGGTCAGTACAGTTTGCCGTAACAATAGAAAATTCCAAGGGTGTTAGTACCCTTGACCGTGTACTGAAAAAATATGATTCCGGAAAATATGCTTCAGCTACAGAAAAAGCAAATATGGAAAAATGTATCAAAGCAGCAAAAGCAGCTTTAGAGGGCGAGAATAATATCGGTAATTATCTTTGCTTTAATAGAGTAAGCAATAGCATTAAGAACAGATACTCTTCTTACAAAATTATTGGAAGTCATATCTTCTATAGAACCAAATAATACAACGAAATATAGAAAAGTCGGGTAAATTAGTTATATCGTTTACTCGACTTTTGTATTTTTGTAATTCAGACTTTTAAGTTGTTGTTTTTTGTGGTATTATATAACATAATATTGATAAAAAGTTAATCTTTAAAGAAGTTTGTAAAATATTTATACGAAAAAGCTCAGGTTGTAAATACAGGGAATACTCTGGATAAAATAGAAGACAAATAACCGGGAGGAACATTGTAATGGAAGAAAGTAAATTAAATGATTCTTCAATTAATTCCAACAAAGAAGAAGGATCTAAAAATTTTATTGAGATGATTATTGACAAAGATCTGGAAGAGGGCCGAGTAAGGAAAATTATCACTAGATTTCCTCCGGAACCGAACGGATATCTTCATATCGGGCATGCAAAGTCGATTCTATTAAACTATGGTTTAGCTAAAAAATACGGCGGACAATTTAATCTTCGCTTTGATGATACTAATCCGACCAAAGAAAAGACTGAATTTGTAGATTCTATTATCAAGGATGTTAAATGGATTGGCGGCGATTTTGAGGATCGATTATTTTTTGCATCGGATTATTTTGAGCAGATGTATGAAGCTGCTGTAAAGTTGATTAAAAAGGGAAAAGCTTTTGTATGTGATTTAACTGCAGATCAGATCAGAGAGTATCGTGGTACCTTAACAGAACCTGGTAAAAATAGTCCTTTCAGAGACAGAAGTGTCGAAGAGAATTTGGAATTATTTGAAGCGATGAAGGAAGGTAAATTCGAAGATGGTTCGAAAGTATTGAGGGCAAAGATTGATATGGCATCTCCTAACATTAATATGCGTGATCCTGTTATTTACCGCGTGGCTAGGGTTTCCCATCATAATACCGGTGATAAGTGGTGTATTTATCCTATGTATGATTTTGCTCATCCAATTGAGGATGCGATAGAAGGAATATCTCATTCCATATGTACGTTGGAATTTGAAGATCACAGACCGTTATATGACTGGGTTGTCAGAGAGTTAGAGTATGAATTCCCTCCAAAGCAAATTGAATTTGCTAAAATGTATCTTACCAATGTAATCACTGGTAAGAGATATATTAAGAAATTGGTAGAGGATGGAATAGTTGATGGCTGGGATGATCCTAGACTGGTATCAATAAGCGCTCTTCGTAGAAGAGGTTTTACACCTGAATCAATCCAGATGTTTATGGAATTATGCGGTGTATCAAAGAGTCAGAGCTCTGTAGATTATGCAATGTTAGAATATTGCATCCGTGAAGATCTAAAATTAAAACGTCCTAGAATAATGGCGGTATTGGATCCAATTAAGTTGGTTATTACCAATTATCCGGAGGGACAGGTAGAATATTTGGAAGCTCCGAATAATCAAGAAAATGAAGCAATGGGTGCACGTATGGTTCCATTTAGCAAGGTGCTCTACATTGAACGAGACGATTTCATGATTGAGCCCCCTAAGAAATACTTCCGTCTGTTCCCGGGAAATGAAGTTCGATTGATGAACGCATATTTTGTTACCTGTCAGAGCTATGTAACCGATGATAATGGTAATGTTACTGAGGTACACTGTACCTATGATCCAGAGACGAAGAGCGGTTCCGGCTTTAATGCAAGAAAAGTGAAGGGTACCATTCATTGGGTCGCTGCTGAAACTGCAGTTACAGCAGAAGTTCGTCTCTATGAGAATATAGTCGATGAAGAAAAAGGTGTATATAATGAGGATGGAAGTCTGAATTTGAATCCGAATTCCATCACTATATTAAAAGAATGTTATATTGAACCTAGCATTGTAGGTGCACAGGCTCCAGAAAGCTTCCAATTCTTAAGACAGGGCTTCTTCTGTCTGGATAGTAAGGATGCAACGAAAGAACACCCTGTATTCAATCGCATTGTATCATTGAAAAGTTCCTATAAACCCGAATAAAGAACACACGAAAAGAAAGGGGTCTGACAATGGCGAATATATTTTCCGGATTAGAGGCATTTGGTCTCGGTAAGTTATCGGAGATGAGTGTTTATGATGAAAAGGAAAAAGAAGATGTAAATAAATCTAATGTGGAGAACAAACCAGCATTTTCAGAACTAGATATTATATTTGATAAAACCTATACATGTCCGGTTTGTGATAAAGAATTTAAAACAAAGATGGTAAAGTCAGGAAAGGTTAAATTGTTATCCTTGGATACAGATTTAAGACCAAGGTATCAATTTGTAGATCCCTTAAAATATGACGCTATTGTATGCCCTCACTGCGGATTTGCAGCTTTGAGCCGGTTTTTCACTTATGTTTCTGATATGCAGTCTAAGTTAATTAAAGCAAATATTTCATCTGTATTTAAAGGGCTTAAGGAATCCGGAGACATCTTAAGTTATGACGATTCCATCGCAAGACATAAGTTGGCTTTAGTAAATGCGATAGTGAAAAAGGCAAAGACATCAGAACGAGCATATACCTGTCTTAAGACAGCCTGGTTATTACGGGGTAAAGCAGAAAGTATGCCGGAGAGTACTGCTGATTACAAGAATGTAATTGCAAATATAGAAAAAGAAGAGTTAGAGTTTATAGCGAAGGCATATGAAGGCTTCGTTGAAGCTTTTACAAAAGAAGCGTTTCCGATGTGCGGAATGGATGAAAATACAGTAACCCTTTTAGTTGCAGAATTAGCTCGTAAGGTTGGGAAGTATGAGGAAGCCAGCAGATGGATTTCTAAAGTTCTGATTGCAAGGGATGCAAATGAACGTTTAAAGCAAAAAGCAAGAGAGATTAAGGAAGCAATAAAGAGTACACAAGGCTAAACTAGTAGAAAGCGGGAAACAGTATTGAAAGAAAAATTATATACAATTCCGGTAAATGATGCTTTTGACGCAGATTGTGAATGTCCCCTCTGCGCTATGAAAAAATCTCTAGAAACGAATGCGATTGAATTTACTATGGGACCTAGCTATATGGAAGATGATATCCGGGGGGAAACTTCTAAGCTTGGCTTTTGTGATAAACATCTGGGTCTTTTGTACAAACACCAGAATCGATTAGGTCTTTCCCTTATTCTGAAATCACATATGGATAAAACCGTAAAAGATATTGAAAAACTCTCCAAAACAAGCGGAAAGATACCTACCGCTTCCTTCTTTAAGAAAAAGGGAGAGGGTAACGAAGTAACTTCTTATATTGAACAGATTAAGTGCTCCTGCTATATCTGCAATAAGGTTGAGGACACCTTTGACCGTTATATTGCAACGATATTTCACTTATATCACATAGAGGAAGCATTTCGAAAAAAGATGAAAGAATGCAAAGGCTTTTGTACCGAGCATTACGGTGTTCTGTATGGATCAGCACCAAAATACTTATCCGGTGAAGAATGCAATTCCTTTTTAAACGAGATTAATAAACTCTATATCGATAATATAAAGCGTGTAAGTGAAGACCTAGAATGGTTTATTAATAAGTTTGACTATCGATATGCCGATGAACCGTGGAAGAATGCTAAGGATGCATTACCTAGAGGTATGCAGAAGACGAATAGCATATTGTAATCAACAATGAATTGTGGTATATTATTCCTTAAACGGAATATACTAAAATAGTATGGGAATAGAAGAAGTTATTGCCTACGGGCAATAACTTTTTCTTTCGGCTTTTTAAGTCTCTGGTGAAATCTGGATGAAGGGGCTGGTTCTTCAATCCTGGGATAAGCTATTAGGATAATTAACCAGAAAATTAGCATAAGTGAGAAAAAATGAGCTAATAAGAGATAGAGAGAGATATCATAAGAAATGGAACATTATTTAATGAGAAGTGAAGTTGCATAATAAAAGCAAATTTACTAATATATTATCTATCAGTTAGCACTCGATTACGAAGAGTGCTAATAATTCTAAAAGCAAGGGAATATAAAACCCGACAATAATTTAAGGAGGAATATGTTATGAAACTAGTACCATTAGGAGATAAGGTAGTTTTAAAGCAGTTAGTTGCAGAAGAGACAACTAAATCAGGTATTGTATTACCCGGCCAAGCGAAAGAAAAACCACAGCAAGCAGAAGTTATTGCAGTTGGACCAGGTGGAATGGTAGATGGAAAAGAAGTAGTAATGCAAGTTAAAGTTGGAGATAAGGTTATATATTCAAAATATGCCGGAACCGAAGTAAAATTAGAAGACGAAGAGTTCATTATTGTAAAACAAAGTGATATTGTTGCAGTAGTAGAAAACTAATTCAGGAGGAGATTAACCATGGCAAAGGAAATTAAATACGGCGCTGAAGCTCGTGCAGCTCTTGAAATCGGCGTTAATAAATTGGCAAATACAGTAAAAGTAACCTTAGGACCTAAGGGAAGAAACGTTGTTCTCGATAAATCTTTCGGTGCACCTTTAATTACCAATGATGGTGTTACCATTGCAAAAGAAATTGAATTAGAAGATGCATTTGAAAATATGGGTGCTCAATTAGTAAAAGAAGTTGCTACAAAGACAAATGATGTAGCTGGCGATGGTACAACAACCGCAACTGTATTAGCTCAGGCTATGATTAGCGAAGGTATTAAGAATTTAGCAGCAGGTGCAAATCCAATTATCTTAAGAAAAGGTATGAAGAAAGCAACTGATTGTGCAGTAGAAGCAATCAGCAAGATGAGCTCGACCTTAACAGGAAAAGAGCAGATTGCAAGAGTAGCAGCAATCTCCGCTGGTGATGATGCAGTTGGACAGCTGGTAGCTGATGCGATGGAGAAGGTATCCAATGATGGTGTTATTACCATTGAAGAATCCAAGACTATGATGACAGAACTGGATTTAGTAGAAGGTATGCAGTTTGATCGTGGATACGTATCTGCATACATGTGCACTGATATGGATAAGATGGAAGCTAACTTAGAAAATCCTTACATCTTAATCACTGATAAGAAGATCTCTAACATTCAGGAAATCCTTCCTGTTCTTGAGCAGATCGTTCAGACCGGTTCTAGATTATTAATCATCGCTGAGGATGTAGAAGGCGAAGCATTAACTACCTTAGTTCTTAATAAATTAAGAGGAACCTTCATTGCTGTCGCAGTAAAAGCTCCGGGCTATGGTGACAGAAGAAAGGCAATGCTGCAAGATATCGCTATCTTAACCGGTGGTACAGTTATTTCTGATGAACTTGGTCTTGATCTGAAGGAAGCAACCTTAGAGCAACTCGGTCGTGCTAAATCAGTGAAAGTTCAGAAAGAAAACACCATCATCGTTGACGGTGAAGGCGACAAGGAAGAAATCACGTTAAGAATTAATCAGATTAAGGCTCAGATTGAAGAGACAACTTCTGATTTCGATAAAGAAAAGTTACAAGAAAGACTTGCTAAATTAGCAGGTGGTGTTGCAGTAATTCGTGTAGGTGCTGCTACTGAAACAGAAATGAAAGAAAATAAGCTTCGTATGGAAGATGCTTTAGCAGCTACCAGAGCAGCAGTAGAAGAAGGTATCGTTGCAGGTGGTGGTTCTGCATACATCCATGCTTCCAAGGAAGTAGCAAAATTAGCTACAACCTTAGAAGGTGATGAGAAGACCGGTGCTAATATCATCTTAAAGGCTCTCGAAGCTCCTTTATTCTGCATCGTTGCAAACGCAGGCTTAGAAGGCTCCGTTGTAACAAGCAAAGTAAAAGAAAAAGATCCTGGTATCGGCTTTGATGCTCTTGCAGAAGAGTATGTAGATATGGTATCCGCAGGTATCTTAGATCCTAATCTACCTTGTTAACAACTGAATCCGTAGTTGCTAATATCAAATCTAATGAACCTGCAATGCCTGCTGGCGGCGCTGGAATGGGTATGATGTAATAAAATTTTTGTTAAAAACGTATATAACAAAAGCTCCAGTGAGAATTACAAAAGTAATCTCGCTGGAGCTTTTTATTGCGAACTATTAAATTTGATTTCTTTTAAAAATCACAACCATATAACGTTATTTTCAATTATTCTTATAACATTATAATATAAATCAATTTATAGTTTATTTAAAATCAGCAGCTTTTACTAAGAAGATTTAATAAAATACCTTATTAGAATTTATACATAGGAATTGATCTGTATTGATATCGTTCTTTTTTATTTATCTTTAGAATGATATGATTAATGTGTTCCGTCATATAAGAAGACCCTGGGAGTACCAAAAGTATGTATAACATTGGTTTCCAGGGTCCGGAATTAGGATAAGGTAAAATTTATATGTGTTATGTATTTCTTCCTTCTGCATTAACTTGTCTTCTTCCGGATTAGACATGTAACCCATTTCTATGATTGTTACAGGAATTTTACACCAATTAATACCGCTCATATCGTCTCGTTCAATGGCACCTCTGTTTTTTCCTCCGGTTTCATCGCAGATACCATCTACAATGTATTGCGATAATGATTTGCTATCCTTACTTAAATCCGATACATAAGGGTTTTTAGAGGATGGATATAAGGTACTGGTTCCTCTTACGGCAGCATTCGTGGAACTGTCAGCGTGAATTCGGATGAAGATGTCTGATCCGCTCTCATTTGCCATATCTGCACGTTCTTTATTGCTTAAGTTAACATCATGAGTATCCCGGATCATATAAACTTCATACCCTCTGGATATTAGCTCTTTCTCTAGTAATTTAGCAATCGCCAAATTGAGTTCATATTCAGCAACACCGGTGACCACTCCTTGAGTTCCGGAACTTACTTTTGGTTTCGTTACACTGGCACCGGGACCAATGGGTTCCTCCTCAGAATTACCTTTCTTTTGATGCCCTGCATCGATAGCTATTTTTATGGTTTTCTCTTTTTTATCTCCGGCTGAAGATTGATTTTTGGATGAATTTGATTGATCCGAGTTTTTTGTATTATCCGATGAAGTAGTATCGGTATTACGATCTGTTGTAGATCCATCCGATGATTTTTCCTCTTTGTTATGATCCTGGGAGGAGGTTGAATTATCACTTAAATTATCCGATGAATTAACATCCAAAGAAACATTAGATTCTGAGGTATCATCAGATGAATTTAAGTCCTGTGAAGATTCGGATTTCTCTGGCGAAGTATCGGACGATCCATTAGGTTCAATTACGGGTAGATCACCGGATGCTGGGTTCGCATTATCAGGTACAAAGCTATCACTGGATGCTTCTGATTTTTCTGATAAGCTTTCTTCATTCGAACTAGAATCGGTGTTTGGAGTTGAATCATTCTTGTCCGAAATTACTGTAGTATCTACGTCTTCTGCATGGTTATCCGTTTTGCCGGTGGTACTTGTATTTGTTTCGTCTTCCTGTTTCTTTGAGCAGGCAGTTAATAAAAAGATCATAAAAATCATGATCCATAGGGTCATGATAAAGCCTTTTAACTTTTTCATTCTTAAAAATTATCACTCCTTCCTTTTCCATCATTATAATAATTGATATCGTCAAAATAATGGCATATTACAAATCATAGCTGGATTTCTATATTTTGTATAAAGGTGTGATGTTTATCACAGGAATTTTTTATATAAGTCCAAATATTTCATAAGATAGAAATATTGGTTGACATTGAGGTTAGAATTGATTATGATAAAGCGGTAAAGTTAAATAATTTTTTAAGCTAGGGGAGCCACGGCTGAGAAGTGTGTTCTACACACTGACCCTCACTACTTGATCCGGTTAGTACCGGCGTAAGGAAGCAATTCAAGTGGTCCCTCCTATGCAATCATAAGGAGGCTTTTTTTATGTTTCAAAAAGTGTTGGATTTCTTAACAACAAAAGAGGTTTATTCTGAGGTGGAGACATACTATTACCCAACCTTGGCAGGTAACATCGTACTATTTCTTCTAATCGCAGCTTTATTTGTTGCATTGGCTGCTTTTGCAGGAAGTAAGAAAAAGATGAGAGTGAAGCAACTTGCTTTTTCGGCTATGGCAGTAACACTAGCAGTTGTAACATCATTCATAAAGTTTGCAGACCTGCCATACGGCGGATCCATTACTTTATTCAGTATGTTTTTTATTTGCCTGATTGGATACTTATATGGCCCAAGAGCAGGTATTATGACAGGTATCGCGTACGGTTTTCTTGAATTGATCTTAGATCCTACGATTATGCATCCAATTCAAATGCTGCTAGATTACCCAATCGCATTTGGCTTCTTAGGTTTGGCGGGAGTATTCTCAAAATCAAAGTACGGAATTATGAAAGGGTATGTGTTAGGTGTATTCGGAAGATATGTATGCCACGTAATAACTGGTTATCTATTCTTTTATATGTATGCCCCAGCGGGAACAAATCCAATGGTTTATTCCCTTGGGTACAATGCAACCTATATCGTTCCCGAAGCAATTGCAACAATTGCACTTCTATTTATTCCGGTCGTACATGCAGCGTTTTTAGAAGTGAAAAAGATGGCAATTGAGAATTAATCCCATCGATTTAAGGGGACATACCATTTCTTGAAATATTACAGCATATGATAGATAATAAGAAATGTTAAGAAGGGAATCGAATTGAAAAATAAATTCATCTTTGGGTTAACTCTTATTATTATCAGCTTACTGATCATAGCGATTTTTCAAAGACAATACAGGGATACTGCACGCTTAGAAGAGCAAACGGTTTCTGTGTGGAAAGAGTATGAAAGCCTGCAGCTCATGGCTGAAATGGAGAATAATATAGCAAGAGAAAATGATCATGACAGCAGTTTGACCAGTACAGAGGACCTGCCGGATTACACACAGCTATTTCCTAATCTATACACTGAGAAGAACTTGACGTATACCACAGATGAAAATAAGAAAATTGCATATTTATCCTTTGACGATGGTCCCAGTAAAAATACGGCTAAGGTATTGGAGGTCTTAAAAGATAAAGATGTTAAAGCTACATTTTTCATTGTAGGTAGTGCCATCACAGAAGAAGGGGAAGGTTATCTAAAGCAGATGGTCGAAGAAGGCCATACCATAGGTATCCATACATATTCTCATCTTTGTAATGAGATATACTGTTCGATCGAGCGATATCTGGACGATTTCAACATGGTGTACCAACAGATTTATGACATAACCGGCATGAAGGTAAATATCTATCGGTTTCCGTGGGGCAGCAGTAACGGATATAGTAAGGGAATCAAAGATTCACTGACAGAAGAGATGGATCGTAGGGGATTTTCCTATTATGACTGGACCGCCAGTGCTGATGACTCAATTGGAAAACCGTCGGCATATTCCATCCGGCATAATATAGAGAAAGATCTAGATAGAGACGATCACCCGATCATTCTAATGCACGATTCTGTGATCAATGGTCTGACAGCCAAGACATTACCTGATATCATTGATATGATCCGTGAAAAAGGGTATAGCTTTGATACGTTGGATCATAGAGAGCCTTATCATTTTCCTTGGTAGGTATATCAATTTTATTAATGAAAGCTATAAGAAAGAGTAATACAGTTTTAAAAAAATACTATTGAAAAATAGTAAGATATGTTATAATATATTCAAGAATACTGACTAAGGTATTTAAAGGTGCAAATGACTCACGTTTTCAAAGGATGGTGAAGATATGATGATATCAACAGTAAGCTCAAAACCTTATGAACAATTATCTTCCATGAAGAAAATCAATTCAGCAGCTGATAATGCTGCTTCTGTTGCCATTGTAGAAAAGTTAAATTCAAGGAGAAATGGCTTTACCACCGGTACAGATAATGCTGAGGCGGGAAAAGATATGTACCGAATTGCAGAAGGTGGTCTGGCAAGTATTTCAGATAGCCTGCAAAGGATTCGTGATCTTAGCATCCAAGCTTCTAATATTACTTATGGTGATGATGAGAAGAAAGCGATTCAAACAGAGATCGATGGTCTCAAAGCAACGATTCAAGATGCGGCAAAGGGTACAGAGTATAATACGAAGAAGCTACTCGATGGTAGTATGGCAGATGAGTATTTAGCTACCAATCCTAGTGGCGGTGGATTAAAGATTCAATTAGAAGATTCCACACTAGAAGAACTTGGTATTGCAGATTATTCTGTATTAGGCGATTTTGATGTTAGTAAGATCGATGATGCGATTCACAAAGTATCAGAATCCAGATCATCCATTGGAGCTGAAGATAACCGTATTTCCTCCTTGATTCAAGGAAATAATTATTCCGCTGTTAATCTTACCGGTAGTGTTTCCAGAATTGAAACAGTAGATATTGGTGATTCTATTGCAGAATTAAAGAAGAATCAGATTCTTGAGCAGTATCGTATGTTTGCAATGAATGCTAAAAATAATCAGGCTAAGAGCATATCAGCTCTTATTGGTAATTGAATATAGAATTGAAAAGCTGGGAATTTTATTCCCAGCTTTTTTGCGGCCTTTTAGCCTCTTTATAATTCAGCTATTCTACTTACTGCAACATAGATAGCTGAAATCTTATACCAGGTTGCATAATCGACGATACCCGTAGCCGGTAAGTCAAAGATCCTTTGAAAGGCAGAAACAGCATCCGCAGTAGATTGACCGTAATTACTATCCACTGCAACCTTTGGAATTTGAATGTATTTGCCTGAGATCGTATTTAGTTGTTCTTGAATCATACGAACATTATTACCGGTGGCACCAATGTTTAAATTAGATCCAGGCCAGGAGGCAGGGACACCGGATACTTCTACTGCTGTATTAATGTACATGGAGTTGCCATAAAAGTGGCGAATAATCTCTATAGCACTCCTTCCTTGATCGCCTAATTGCTTTGAACCCCATTGGGTCATCCAGTTTGGACACTGAACCTTTTCGCCATCACAATATTGAGTTAAGATTGGCTGCTTCACATTTGGACGGGAAAGATAATTAGTAAACATCTGATCTACAGTATATCCTATGTTGTTGTAGATATTTCTTCCGGGGATCCATTTGTGATCGAAAGCAGTAGAAGAGGTCACGGTAAAGTTATAACCTTGATTACGATACCATTCCGTAAATACACGATTAAGAGTAAAGGAAAGTATAGCAAGTACATTAGCCTGGATGGTAGCTTCTGGCCAGGTAGCATAGATTTCACTGGAAGCTACATTCTTGATATAATCACGAAATCTAACATAGTGATTTGCAGCGGAGGTGTCTGTAGGAGGACCATCATGAACAATAACAAACTCAGGTATTACAACACGGCTTAATACAATTTCTCCTGTTTCACCGGTTGGTTTAATTTCTTCCTCAGCAATCTTGGGAGGATAATCACCGTATAGGGTATGAGGTGGAATAACATAAGAAGCAGTTTCGGCCTGAGGTGTTGTCGGGATAAGAGTCGCATTCTGAAGTGCAGTTACATTTGGAAAAATCTCAGCATTTGTTATCTGCACCGGAGTAAAATTACTGGCGTTAATTCGAATGGTATATTCTGAATAAGGCTGCTCAGCAGATGGTGAAAGACTATAGTCTACAGAAGGAGCTGGTAATTCTATTTCGGCCGTCTGACCGGAAACATCTGTCGTGAGTTGTTCGATGGGAGTATCCTGATTATTCGGTGCATAAATAGCAACTGTTGCATTTTCAATCGGTGTAAGGTCAGCAGTGGCAGCAGATACTTTTAATTTTCCTAAATTTTGAGTTGAAAGCTGAGTAGGATACACACGTGTCAGAGGCTTTTTGAGGATATCACTGGAGCCGTTTTTACTATACTTACTTTCTCTGGGAGCGGTATAGAAAGGGTACATAGTTGTTACCTCGATATTCTTATTTAATATAAAATATGTGACAAAAAGGAAGTTGTGATAATAATTACTCTGCTATTCTGGTAACAGCAACATAGATAGCAGAAATCTTATACCAAGTGGCAAGATCTACAATTCCGGTCACCGGTAGGGAGAAAACCTGTTGAAAAGCCCGGACTGCCTCCGCTGTTCGCGGTCCATAAGCTCCATCAACAGCAATTCGAGGTATTACAGTATAGACCTGAGCAATGCGGTTTAATTGTTCTTGCATCATACGAACACTGTCACCACGGGAACCGGAAACCAGGTTATATCCTGGCCAGGAGGAAGGAACCCCAGATACTTCTTGAGCCGTATTAATATAAATAGAATTGCCGTAATAATTTCGAAGGATTTGAATTGCAGTCAAACCTTGATCTCCTAAGGTTTTAGAACCCCATTGGGATAACCAGTTTGGGCAAGTGACCCGATTACCATCACAGTATTGAGTCAAAATCGGCTGCCTAACGTTTGGTCTGGATAGAAAGTTCGTAAATACGGAATCCACGATAACACTGATATTCTGATAGATATTTCTGCCGTTGATCCATTTATGGTCATAAGCTGTGGATGAGGTAATCGTAAAATTATAACCCTGATTACGATACCATTCGGTATAAACACGGTTTAAGGTAAATGAAAGGATAGCCAAAACATTGGCATAAATCGTTGACTCAGGCCAAGTAGCATAAATTTCACTGGAGGCAACGTTCTTGATATAATCACGGAACCGAACCCAGTGGTTAGCAGCGGGAGATGCAGGAGGTCCGTCATGAACGATCACAAATTCAGGAATTACAACACGAGGTAATACAATTTCACCGGTTTCACCCGTTGGTTTTATTTCATCCTCTGGGATTTTTGGTGGATATTCCGCATAAAGGGTATGAGGATCGATGACAAAGGAGGCTTCCTCTGCACTCGGTTCAGGAACGGGAATAAGGTTTGCTTCTTGTAAGGCAGTTACATCCGGTAAAATCTCAATATCCGAAAAAAATGCTCCTTGAAATCCAGGTGCTGTGATTTGTAAATCATATTCCGAATAAGGCTGTGGTGAATTTGGCTCCAGGCTGTAATCAATGGATGGCGCAGGTAGAGTAATAATTTCAGTCAAACCGGAACCATTCGTGGTTAATTGTTCGATGACACGTTCCGGATTGGAGGGATCAGAAATGCTTACCGTAGCACCTTCGATTGGTTCAAAATTCGGGGTTACACAGCGAGCTCGAAACTGACCAAAGGATTGGGGTTCTAATTGAGTTGGATAAATTCTTGGACTATTTTTGGGCATTTTCAGCGTCTCTGTAGTAGGAAACTTATGCATATAATTATACATTCCAAAATCCTTCATTTATTGTTTATTACTAGATTATGATAGACTTTTAAAAATGTGAAAATAAATTATTTTAAGAAACTACTTGTATTTTATAGAGAGATATGATAAAATCTTAGAAATTTGACTTATGAATAAATATGCAGAAAAACAGGCATCTTTATTTATAATTATAAATAAAATGATTAATGTGAAATGGATTTAAAATGAATTGCATTGCATCGGAGTATATCTGAAAAACGGATATTGCTCCTTTCTATTGAATATGATAACCCCAAGGAAAGGAATAGGTGAAATATGAAAGCATACTTAATTCTGGAAGATGGTAATGTATTTACCGGAGAAAGTATCGGTTCTAAGCGCGAGATTATTAGTGAGATAGTGTTTAATACCGGGATGACAGGATATCTTGAGGTATTAACTGACCCCTCCTATGCAGGTCAGAGTGTAGTTATGACCTATCCGTTGATCGGAAATTATGGTGTTTGCCATGAAGACATGGAGTCAAAAAAGCCCTGGGCTGATGGCTTTATTGTGAGGGAGTTATCCAGATTACCTAGTAATTTTCGTAATCAAGAAAGCATCCAGAGCTTTCTAGAAAGAAATGATATTCCGGGAATATCAGGAATTGATACAAGAGCCTTGGTGAAGTTACTTCGTAATAAGGGAACAATGAATGGTATGATAACTACCAATGAAAATTACAAGGTAGAAGAAGCCATCCAAAAAATGAAACAGTACCAAGTATTAAAAGTAGTTGAGAAGACAACCTGCCAGGAAAAGACAATATTTCCGGCAAAGCAGAATGATAAGAAATACCGCGTAGCGTTGCTTGACTATGGTATGAAATATAATATTCCAAGATCCCTTGCAAAACGTGGTTGTGAAGTTACGATTTATCCAGCCTTTACAAAAGCAGATGAGATCATTGCAGATGCCCCGGATGGTATCATGTTATCCAATGGTCCTGGGGATCCAAAAGAATGTACGGAAATAATTGCAGAAGTAAAGAAGATGTTTGACAGTACTATTCCGATCTTTGCAATCTGCCTGGGACATCAACTCTTGGCTCTTGCAAACGGAGGAGATACAGCAAAGATGAAGTATGGTCACAGAGGTGCCAATCACCCGGTAAAGGATCTTAAAAACGGTAAAGTATATATCTCTACACAAAATCACGGCTATATGGTGATGAGTGATAGTCTTGCCAATAACGTAGCTGAAGTAAGTTTTGTAAATGTCAATGATGGAACGGTTGAAGGACTTCATTATTTGGAAAAAAATGTTTTCTCGGTACAATTCCATCCGGAAGCATGCGCAGGACCACAGGATAGTGAGTACCTATTTGATGAATTTATTCATATGATGGAGGTGTCAAAATAATGCCAAGAAATGAGAGTATAAAGAAGGTATTAGTAATTGGTTCCGGTCCAATTATCATTGGGCAGGCGGCAGAATTTGACTATGCAGGAACACAGGCCTGCCGTTCCTTAAAAGAAGAAGGCGTTTGCGTTGTCCTTGTAAATTCAAATCCAGCAACCATAATGACGGATAAAGAGATGGCAGATATGGTTTATATTGAACCCTTAACGCCGGAATTCGTTAAGAAGATAATATTAAAAGAAAAACCCGATAGCGTATTACCTACCCTAGGAGGCCAGGCAGCATTAAATATTGCGATGGAATTAGAAGAGTCGGGATTTTTAAGAGAGAATGATGTTAAGCTGATAGGTACAACATCAGAAACCATCAAAAAGGCTGAGGACCGTCTGGAATTTAAGCAAACGATGGAGAAGATTGGAGAACCTTGTGCGCCAAGTGAGGTTGTAACAACCGTTGCAGATGCTGTTACATTCGCAAATACAATAGGCTATCCAGTAGTTGTAAGACCAGCTTATACCTTAGGCGGAAGTGGCGGAGGAATTGCAAAAACAAAAGAAGAGTTAATTTCCATTACGACAAACGGTTTAAGACTCAGCCGTGTGGGACAATGTTTGATCGAACGTTGCATCGCAGGATGGAAAGAAATCGAATATGAGGTAATGAGGGATAGTGCAGGAAACTGTATCACCGTATGTAACATGGAAAACATTGATCCGGTTGGAGTTCATACCGGAGATAGTATCGTAGTAGCTCCCTCCCAAACTTTAGGCGATAAAGAATATCAGATGCTACGAAGTGCATCCTTAAATATCATCAATGAACTTGGAATAACCGGTGGATGTAATGTTCAGTATGCCCTTCATCCGGATACCTTTGAATACTGTGTTATCGAGGTAAATCCAAGAGTGAGCCGTTCCTCTGCTTTGGCTTCCAAGGCAACGGGGTATCCGATTGCTAAGGTAGCAGCGAAGATTGCACTGGGGTATCATCTGGATGAGATTAAGAATGCGGTAACAAAGAAAACCTACGCCAGCTTTGAGCCTACTCTTGACTATGTCGTAGTTAAGATCCCAAAATGGCCTTTTGATAAATTCATAACAGCAAAAAGAGCACTTACCACACAGATGAAAGCAACCGGTGAGGTAATGGCGATCAGTACAAATTTTGAAAGTGCATTGATGAAAGCACTTCGTTCCCTCGAACAAAACTCTTACAGCTTAAAATTTGGCAAGTACAATAAATTAAGTATGGAAGAACTTCAAAAAGCCCTTCATCAAATTGATGACAGAAGATTATTCGTAATAGCCGAAGCTCTACGAAGAGGCATCTCTTATGAAGAGATCCATAGCATTACTAAGATTGACCTGTGGTTCATCGATAAGCTTGCAATCCTGGTTGAGATGGAAAAAGCACTGGAAACAGAACCTTTCACCAAGGAGCTGATTGCAGAAGCGAAACGAATTGGCTTTCCTGATCGCGTGATTGCAGATTTCACCGGTAAATCAGAGAAAGAGATTAAGAAATTCCGTAAGGAAAATGGAATAATTGCGGCATATAAAATGGTTGATACCTGTGCTGCAGAGTTTGATGCGGAAACACCCTACTATTATTCCTGCTTTGGCAGTTACAATGAAGTTGAGCAAACTAATAAGAAAAAGAAGATCATGGTTCTTGGTTCCGGCCCCATCCGTATCGGTCAAGGTATCGAGTTTGATTACTGCTCCGTACACAGTGTGTGGGCATTTGCAAAGAGCGGATATGAGACGATTATCGTAAATAATAATCCAGAGACAGTAAGTACTGATTTTGATATCGCTGATAAGCTTTACTTTGAACCTCTGACACCGGAAGATGTTGAAAACATTGTAGATCTAGAAAAACCGGACGGAGCAGTTGTTCAATTTGGTGGGCAAACAGCAATTAAGTTAACCGATGCATTGCTAAAGATGGGAGTTCCAATCTTAGGAACTTCAGCTGAAGATGTAGATGCTGCAGAAGATAGAGAGTTGTTTGATAAAATCTTAGAGAAATGCCAGATCTTACGTCCGGCAGGTAAAACTGTATTTACAACGGAACAGGCACTGGCAGCAGCCAACGAACTGGGATATCCGGTGCTTGTTCGTCCCTCCTATGTACTGGGCGGACAGGGAATGCAGATAGCAATTTGTGATGAAGATATCAAGGAATTTATGAATATTATTAACCAAACCGTACAGGAGCATCCGATATTAGTTGATAAATACCTGATGGGTAAAGAAGTAGAAGTTGATGCGATCTGTGATGGGAAAGATATCTTAATTCCGGGTATCATGGAACATATCGAGCGGGCTGGAATTCATTCCGGAGATAGTATCTCCGTATATCCGGCGCAGAGCATCAGTAATAAGGTAAAAGAAGATATAGTAGATTACACAAAAAAGCTTGCTAATTCCCTTCACGTGAAAGGTTTAATCAATATTCAGTTCATTGTACATCAGGATCAGGTTTATGTCATCGAAGTAAATCCACGTTCCAGCCGTACCGTACCGTATATTAGTAAGGTAACCGGTATACCGGTGGTTGATCTGGCAACTAAGGTGATCCTTGGAGAGAAATTAAAAGACTTAGGTTATACTACTGGGCTTTATAAAGAAGCAGATTATATTGCAATCAAGATGCCGGTATTCTCCTTTGAAAAATTAAGAGGAGCAGAGATCAGCCTTGGACCTGAGATGAAATCGACCGGTGAATGTTTAGGTATCGCAAAAACTTTCCATGAAGCTTTATACAAAGCGTTCTTAGGTGCAGGGGTAAATCTTCCAAAGCATAAGAAGATGATTATGACAGTCAAGGAAGCAGATAAAGAAGAAGCAGTCGGAGTAGCGAAAAGATTTAAAGCCCTTGGCTATGAAATCTATGCGACCGAAGGTACAGCCAAGGCTCTCAATGAAAATGGTATCGCAACTACAAGTATCCGTAAGATAGAAGAAAAAGCTCCGACCATACTGGATCTCATTCTCGAGCATCAAATAGACCTGGTAATCAATACACCGACGCAAGGTCGAGATAAAACCAGAGACGGTTTCTTGATCAGACGTATGTCGATTGAGACCGGAGTAACTTGCTTTACCTCCCTGGATACCGCCAACGCACTGCTAACTAGTCTGGAGAATGAAGACATATCGAAGATCACATTAGTGGATATCGCAAAAATCTAAAGGTTGAATTGGTAAGGTAAGAAGGATAGGCTTATTGTGAATTCTAATAAGAAAAGTGAAGATACGGAAAGTATAATACTAGAAGATATCGTATTAGAATGATTTGTATTAGAATGATTTGCTTTAGAATGATTTGTATTAACATGATTTGTGATAGAATGATTAGTGTTAGAATATTTGTATTAGAGTAATTTGTATTAGAATGAATAGTACTTGAATGAATAATATTTGATGAATAGTATTTGATGAATAGTATTAGAATGAAAAATATTAGAATGAAGCAGATAAAAAACCAGAAGGTTCAGTGTGAAGCGAAACCTTCTGGTTTTTTTCTATATTTTCTATATGTTAGTACTCAATAATTTTAGGTTTATTCTTTAACCCAAATCAATTATCTAGTTGGAATAACTTCTAGCCAATATCCATCCGGATCGTTGATAAAATAGATCCCCATTGTAGGATTCTCATAACAGATGCAGTTCATCTGTTTATGCTTTTCTTTTGCTGCATCAAAATCATCTACTTTAAAAGCAAGATGGATCTCGTTGTCACCAAGATTATAAGGTCTATCCCAATCTCGTAGCCAGGTAAGCTCTAGTAAGTGATTGGTTGATCCATCACCCAAATAAACGATGATAAACTCACCGGATTCTGGTGTTATTCTGCGGGTTTCTTTTAAACCAAGAGCTTCTTCATAAAAAGCTAAGGATTTCTCCAGATCAAAAACATTATAGTTGTTATGGGCAAATTTGAAATTCATTTTAGTTCATCCTTTCTTATTTCGTTATTTATTGTATTGTAGTAGATAACTTTTAAACATTTATATGTGCTATTTCAATATACATTAGCCTATATGGGGTCGATTATAAAAGATCGTCATTTATTCACCTTAATATATACAAAGTGTACGATACGTCAGAGTGAATTTTTGTCAATGGTGTTATAGTTTCACATTATTCATTTCTGAAACCTTTCGTAAGATATCTAACTAGCTAGCTAATCCAGTTGAAAGATCTGACCTTCTTCCATAATATCTATGATTTTATCTCTATATTCGTTGGAACAATCAAGGGCTTTTAACTTAGATATGACAGAATAATCCTTCCAAAAATGCATTGGAAATACATAGTCTGTATTACTGTTATGCATAAAGGCATCAAGCCCCCACCAAAAGCGTTCTTCCAATCTTGGGTCTAATGGTACAAAAGCCAGTTGAATATTGCGTTCATTTAACTTTTTCATCTCACGGAGGTAGCTTGTTTTCATATTGTTAAATTCTTCGTCCGATTCTCCGATCCAAGTCCAGTAATTTAAGTCACCGGCATGATAGATCGTCTTAGAATCAATAGAGATAAGGAAGGCTACCCCTTCATCCGTGGAGGTGAGTGTTTCAACCTTAATCGGAGTGAATGACCCGTTTCCGGACAGTTCCAGTATAGAGTTCTTTCCAATATAAATAAGGCATTGACGTGCAGAAGGTGAAATATTGTTACGATCCATATATGCCTCACTCATCTTAATGTCCTTGGATAGTATATAGGTGATATTAGAGTAGCTCTCTGCTAATTGAAAGATGCTTGGATCAAAATGATCATGATGTTTATGGCTGGCAAAGACATATAACATTTTATCTTTTGGAAAGTCTGGCAAAGTGCCTTGATAATAATCAAATAAGAATATGGAATCCGTTAATTCCACACTAAAACAACTATGATGAATATACGTTATTTTCATGCTGGTTCTCCTTTCTGTATGAACCGGACGTTCTATCTATGAATATTAATTTATGAGTCATCCATCCTTAAGCTTGATGATCACACAATATCCTGATAATTTATCATATACCAATAAATCTCATATTACAACCATGCTTTTAATACGATTAAAAAAAGCACGTATTCATTGAATACGTGCAACTTATCTTATCGTGTATTTCTGATTAGTAACCTAGTTGATTATGATTTTCTAGCTGACTGTTCCGGAATCGGTTGAAGCAGGAGTTAATGACTTGAAATCAAATTTGCTCTTGAGATATTGGTCATATTGTTCAACCAAAGTTTTTGTGTCAGAGGATGAATACTTTACATTAAAGAAATCATATTCAGCTTGATTTAAGTCTTGTTCCGGAATTGAATTTAATTCTGTAGTCACACTATAATAATTTTCCAGATTTTCTACATCACCAGGGGCAGTTACAATTACAGTGCACATCGCATATTTGCGGGTGCCATCACTGGAATCTCCAACTTGTGCAAATAAATAAGTTAAGCCAAATTTATTCGCCGTTATACGTCCACCGGAGCTTACAGACACTATGTTTGGATCATAGCTTGAAAATCTTGCAACCTCTGCGGTATTACTCGGTTTTAAGATGACTTTTAAAATATCACTTTTACCTTCACCCAGTACAATTCTGGATTTCGTCATCTTAATACTGATCGCCGGAGGTCCGACAGTAATATCACAGGATAATGTTTCTCCTTCTTTTACAGTTACAGTGATGGTAGTCTCCCCTACTTTATTGGCGGTGATCGTACCATCGTCGCTAACAGAAGCAACTTCCGTGTCGTTTGATTTAAAGCTAACTTTATCACTATCCTTAAGATTGTATACTTTTAAGGTAAAGGTTTTGCCCTTAACTAAAGACACACTCTTTAAATTCAGCTTTATATCATTCTTCACCGGATCTATACTCTGTGCAAATGCCGTCTTCCCATTCAATGGTGAAATAAAAGGCATAAGTAAAGTAAAGAAAAGAAGTAAGCCAAGTGTGATTATGTACTTATGATAAAAAACCTTTTTCATGGCCCTTCCTCCGATTTATGGAAATTCCTTTTGCCACATCCTATCAATCCTTTAATAATATACCATTTGTTTTTGTCAGAATAATGTCATTTTTCAAAAATATTATAATTCTTATAAATACTTCCTATTTATCTAATATTCTCTATTAAATTTATATGTATTTTCTACTTGTTTTACAACTATATTATAATATATAATGGTTAAGAATGAGTGAAGCATTATGTCGAATGTAAAGCATTTTTGCAAAATGCGTTACATTTATGATCTACACTAATACAAAATTTTTATGCTCTTTGTATAGAATCATCAGAGAAAACAGTAACTACACACCGAAGAATGAATTATAAAAGGAGGATGCGGTAGAATGCAGCATATATTAATCGCTGATGACAATCGTGACATAACAGATATTTTAGCTACATATTCCAAGATGGAAGGATTTGAACCTGTCGTTGCAGGGGATGGGGAGGAAGCGATAAAGCTTTTTCATCAGTACAATCCTGAGGTGGTACTCCTCGATGTAATGATGCCTAAGGAAGATGGATACGAAGTTTGCAGAAAGATTAGAAGTAAATCCAATGTACCAGTCATTTTAATCACAGCCCGTGGTGAGGACTTTGATAAAATTATGGGTCTTGATATAGGTGCTGATGATTATATTGTAAAACCGTTTAGTCCAAGAGAAGTTATGGCAAGAGTCAGAGCTGTAATGAGAAGGATGACGAAGACAACCAAGGAGGTATCATCGGATAATACCATTTCGGTAGGCAATTTGGTAATTAATCTTGATGAATATACCTTACATATTGGGGGAAACAAGATGTCACTGACAAAGAAAGAAATCGAAACTATGTGGACACTTGCCAGCAACCCTAACAAGGTATTTACAAGAGATAATTTATTAGACAGTTTATGGGGGTTTGATTATTTCGGAGACAGCAGAACCGTTGACTCTCATATTAAGAGACTTCGTGCGAAGCTTGATGCAGTTGATCACCCATCCTGGAACATTAAGACAATCTGGGGTGTCGGATATAAATTTGAGATAGAAGAATAATTGATAAGACGATGGTAATGCTCGGATCTACGGCATATATGATAATAAATTAGGAAACAGGGGATAACAATGGCGGAGGAAAATAGAGTACGGATTCATAATCGGCTGTTTTTTAAGCTGTACCTAAACTATGCTGTTATGCTGCTGGTTACAGCAGTGATGATTGGATTAATATTTGTTAATCTGTATAAAAACTTTAATATGAAGAATTATACTCAACAGCTGAAGGAACAGGCAGAAAACATTTCGGATGATATGACTAATGAATTTATCATTACGAAAAATTATGATGATTTTTTTTCTTATTATGATATCATCGAAAATTTAGGACTGGATATCTGGACCATTTCAAAACCGAATGCAGTTAGTCCAATGGACGAAAGAATGCAGACTACATCCTTTGATGAAATTTCCAATTCCTATGTTTATTCAAAAATGGTGAATGGTGCATTTAACGGTGAGCCAACCAATTATAACAGTAATGATATTTATGAAGTACCGATGATTATGGTAGCGGTGCCCGTTTATGGGGAAAATCTTGAAATTGTTGGTGCAGTTATGTTGATGTCAGAGCTAAAAGGCCAGGATGATTTGGTTTATGACAGCTTAAAGTTAATCATAGCCAGTAGTATTGTTGCTTTATCCATTTCCTTTGTTATATTAATTTTATTTGCAAAGAAGCTTTCGGTTCCCATATCCCGTATGCGTGTAACGGCATTGGAATTGGCAGCAGGAAAATTTAATAGTAAGACGAATATAGATCGTAAGGATGAAATTGGAGATCTTGCTAAGACAATTGATATATTATCAGAAAAATTATTGGAAAATGATATTCAGAGAAAAAATTTAGATCAGATGAGACTGGACTTTTTTGCTAACGTTTCTCATGAATTAAGAACACCAATTACCGTGGTTCGAGCTTATACTGAAACCTTAATGGATGGAGTTGTAACTGATCCCGAAAAGGTGACACAGTATTATGAGAGAATGTTTTCCGAATGTAAAAGTATGGAACGTCTAGTTGGTGACTTACTGATATTATCAAAAATGCAAAATCCTGACTTCCTGATAGAAAAGGAACCAGTGAATATTGTTCAAGTCTTTGAAGATATTATAAGAAGTGCTAATGTTATTGCGGAAAAGAAATTAATTAAGATTGAAGTTATGAAAGATGATCCGGTTTATATGATGCTTGGAGATTATGATCGACTTCGTCAGATGTTTTTGGTTATTTTAGATAATGCAATTAAGTTTTCAGAGGCAAATAAATCCATACACATAAATATCAAAAAGACGGACAGAATAATAATATCAATACGAGATGAAGGCATCGGTATTGATCCTTCCGAGATACCAAATATATTTGACAAATTTTATAAATCCAGTTTGCGTCAGAATGCCAATGGTTCCGGCCTTGGACTAGCGATAGCAAAACAAATTGCATTAAAGCATGACGGTACTATTGAAGTAAAATCTGAGCCTGGAATTGGAACTGAGTTTGTCTTTACTTTTTTGGTACAAGAAGAGTTTTCAAGTATATTCCAATAGAAATATAGATAAAAAACTTGAAAAGAAGAGTAAATTCAGTTATAATAAGTTTAAGATATTCCTGAGATGTGCGAGAATCCTGTTATTTTGAACCTACATGATTTAATAAGGGATTCCTATATTGGTAAGTAGATGTCAGGCCACCGTTTGCAGTGGAAGGCAGAAGCTTACTTGCGGTTACCCACCTAGCTTAGCTAGGAGTCAAAATACAGGAAACGGCATTTTGGGTATAACACTAAAGATGAAAGCGGCTTTCAGCCGCTTTTTTTGATACTTAAAATATTTAACTTGTTTTTTTAGATTGGTATTACTATAATTTAAATAACCACTTTTCTATCGATTTAAGTAAGATAGGATAGAAATTTATCAATAGAGCAATGTAAAATAGAGTAATAAGTTGTAAACTAAGGAGGCTGAAAATGAAACATGGTTTTGTTCGTGTTGCAGCAGCAACACCGAAGATTAAAATAGCAGACTGTGTATATAATGCCGAAAGAATAAAAGAATTTATCGATATTGCAGAGAAGCAGGAGATTTCACTTCTTGTATTTCCTGAGTTATCAATCACAGGTTATACTTGCGGAGATCTTTTTTTGCAGGAAACCTTACTTCGGAATGCAATGGAACAGGTTCAAATTCTTGCAGATTATACAAGAGGCAAAGAACTGGTAGTAGTCGTTGGACTTCCCCTAATCGTCAAGGGCAAACTTTATAACACTGCTGCGGTACTGCAAGGCGGTAAGGTTCTAGGTTTGGTTCCTAAGATGAGTATACCGAATTATACTGAGTTTTATGAGGCAAGGCATTTTCTTGCGGGAAAAGAAATTCCATTTCAAGTTAAGTTCATGGGGCAGGATGTATATTTTGGCTCACGAATTTTATTTCAATGCGAAACGATGCCTGAGTTTATACTAGGTGTTGAAATCTGCGAAGATCTTTGGATACCTTTATCACCTGGAATTAATCACTGTATGGCTGGAGCAACTATTATTGCTAACCTATCTGCCAGTGATGAAATTACAGGAAAAGATTCCTTCCGTAGAGAATTGGTAAAAAGTCAGTCAGCAAGACTAGTTTGTGGTTATATCTACTCCGACGCGGGAGAAGGGGAATCAACAACCGATGTTGTATTTGCAGGACATAATTTGATTACAGAGAATGGAACTATGCTAGCTGAAGCAGTACCTTTTGATAATACAATGATAGCCTCAGAGATTGACCTTGGAAAATTAAGAAGTGAAAGACGAAGGATGCATACCTATCTTAGGCAGGAAGTTTCTGATTACGTAGTAATACCGTTTTCCTTAGGCGATACCAAGGAATTACCGGAACTCAAACTCACCCGCTACATTGATCCGGCACCCTTCGTACCATCAGATCAATCAGACCGTGAGAAGCGATGCAACGATATAATTAAGATACAAGCGTTAGGATTAAAGACAAGGCTTGCTCATATAAATACTAGGTATACGGTTTTAGGAATATCCGGAGGGCTAGATTCTACGTTGGCTTTGCTGGTTACCAATAAAGCTTATGAGATGTTGGGGCTTGACAAAAAAGGCATTATTGCAGTTACGATGCCTTGCTTTGGAACCACGGATCGTACCTATCAGAATGCAATTACCTTAGTAAATGAACTTGGTAATACCCTGAAGGAAATTCCGATAAAGGATGCGGTGAATTTACATTTTAAAGATATCGAACATGATAAATCAATCCATGATCTAACCTTTGAGAATAGTCAAGCGAGAGAAAGAACCCAGATATTAATGGATCTTGCTACGAAATATCAAGGAATTGTTGTTGGAACCGGTGATATGTCGGAGATGGCGCTGGGATGGGCAACCTATAATGGTGATCATATGTCTATGTATGGGGTAAATTGCTCCATTCCAAAGACTTTAGTTAGATATCTGGTATCCTATTTTGCTGATACAACGGACAATGAAAAGCTGAAAGCTGTGTTGTCGGACATTCTGGATACTCCGGTTAGTCCGGAACTTCTACCGCCAAAAGACGGTGAGATATCACAGAAGACAGAAGATATCGTTGGACCTTATGAACTTCATGATTTCTTCCTTTACTATATTGTTCGGTTTGGATTTGAACCAAAGAAGGTATTTCATTTGGCTAAATATGCATTCCAAGATAGATATGAAGAGAAGGAAATTGCTGCCTGGCTGAAGGTATTTTATCGTCGGTTTTTCTCGCAACAGTTCAAACGATCCTGTATGCCCGATGGACCTAAGGTAGGAAGTGTTTCCCTGTCTCCGAGAGGTGACTGGCGTATGCCAAGCGATGCCTCTGTTGCACTTTGGATGAGGGAATTAGAGCAAATATAGACCTAAGCGATTGTGACATAATTTTACTTATGTCACACCACTACATACTATAGGAGGTTTACAATGGCACTTAAGATTATTACAGATTCAGCATCGGATGTACCTGTATGGATGATAGAGGAGTTCAAACTACATGTAATTCCGACACCGGTTGTAATCGATGAGAAGGATTATTTTGATGGACAGACGATATTTCCGGAAGAATTTTATCAAATTCTTAGAAGCAGCAAGGATGTTAAAACTTATCATATTAATACCAATATGTTTTATGAGAATTTTAAACCATATGCCCAAAATAAGGATGAAGTGATATATATTTGCTTTTCAACGGGAATAGCTGGTACATTTAATGCTGCAAATCTGGCTAAGAAGGAGTTACAGGAGGAATATCCTGATTTTGATCTTACAATCATTGATTCAAAATGTGCTTCTTTAGGCTTTGGTCTGGCAACTTATTATGCCTTACTGATGCAGAAGAATGGTGCATCGAAGCAGCAAATCATTGAGGGTATTCAGTGGCATTGTGATCATATGGAACATATCTTTACCGTTGAAACTTTGGAGTTTTTGTTCAAAGGAGGAAGACTGAGCAGAACCTCAGCAATAGCAGGAGGCTTACTCGATATAAAACCTATCATTGAAGTTAATGACGAAGGTGCATTAAAACCTGTCGAGAAGGTGAGAGGAAGGCAAAAGTCCTTGAAGCGGTTGATTGATATTGTCGGAGAACGAGGTGTTGACTTAAAGAATCAATCCATTGGTGTTCTTCACGGAGACGATAAGAATACCTTGGAACTAATGAAGGAACAATTGCGTGATACCTATGGTTGTTCAAAATTTGTAGAAAACTATGTGGGCTGTGCTATTGGTGCTCATACTGGCCCAGGTATTATAGGCATTATCTTCTTAGGAGAAGAATCTCCCTATAAAAAATATATTCATTAAATAAATTCATAGGATAGATCATAATGTTTGCAAATTACTAGAAATATCTTTGTGATTTATCTAATATGTTATTGATACCAAAGCAAAAGTTACATAAAAAAAAATTATTTATATAGTTAACCATCGTATGGTATAGGGGTATGGTACATTAGATAAGAAATGCAGTTATAGAGTGAGTGATAAAAAAAGGGTGTTGTACTTTTCGTGCAACACCCGGCGTTAAAGATATTATGTAGGTAGGTCATTCGGTTATCTGTGCCTTTTCAAGGGCCATTTTAATGGCTTCAATCAACAAGGTCTGAGTATACTTACTATCATCACTAAGCTCTACCTGATCGATCGGCACATCATCATAAAGCTGAACGGCAATGGCTTCTAAGGAAGGCTCTACGAGAGGATACATGGTTGTGATAGATTCATCAATATTAATTATTTTTACGGAATTAATATGATCCTTATCTACAACTACCTCAAGGTTGAGAGCCATGTCATTCAAGGAGATAGAGGAGTTCCATTTACCTGGTGTATAGAGGGTGTTTTCTGAAGTAGTTACACTTTCCTTTTTGTCCGGCCAAAACATGGTTATCAGCAGAAGTATAAGCAGAATACCCAATGCGGCAAATATCGCCGTGTATATGATTTCTTTTAATTGGATAACAACTATTTTTGTCTTCGCCATTTCTATCCTCCAGAGCATGATTGCTTCTATGTCTTAATCTTAGTATATATTTATTATTCAGCAGAATAATTTATGCAGATAAATTTGATTCAATGGAGGGATATTTTATGTCCTTACAATTAATTCTTGGAAGTGCCGGATCTGGCAAGTCCTATCAGCTATATCGTGAAGTAATACAAAGGTCAAAGGAGCATCCGAATCATAATTACCTAGTGATTGTTCCGGAACAGTTTACCCTACAGACCCAGAAGGATATTGTTACGATGCATCCGGAACACGGAGTGATGAATGTAGATATCCTTAGCTTTTTGCGCTTTGCTTATCGTATCTTTGACGAACTAGGAAAACAGGACAGTCCAATACTTGAGGATACAGGTAAAAGCATGGTTTTGCGGCGAGTAGTTGCACAAAAGAAAAAAGACCTGATTTTATTTGGCAGTAATGTAAGAAAACCTGGATTCATCAGTGAGTTAAAGTCACTATTATCAGAGCTTTATCAGTATAATATCAGCTCCGATGACCTTAGAATGATGAGGGAGGCTGCAGAGAAAAAACCTGTGTTAAGAGCGAAACTACAGGACATCCTTACCATATACCAAGGATTTCAAGAGTTCATCAAAGAGAGATATATCACTGCAGAGGAAATCTTCGTTCTATTAAGTGATATGATAGAGCAATCCCAATGGTTAAGAGATAGTGTAATCTGCTTGGACGGATTTACAGGGTTTACTCCCATTCAATATAAATTACTCAGTAAGATGATACGGTTAGCGAAAAAAGTGATCATAACAGTTACCATTGATCCAAGAGAGAACATAAAGGATCAGAAGTCTGAGCATCAGCTGTTCGGGCTAAGTAAGAAGACCATACATAAGCTTTATCAGTTAGCAGAAGACTCCCATACAGTGATTGAGGAGCCGATCTACGCGGAGAACTCTTGTATGAATAAGGTCCCTTACCGTTTTTGTGATTCAAAAGCCTTGACTTCCTTAGAACATAATCTGTTTCGGTATCCATATAAAAGTTATGACCAGCCCCAGACAGATATATCCATCCATGCAGCAAAGGAGCCTACCTCTGAGATTGTTTTTACAGCCAGAGAAATTAAGCGGTTGGTTCGTGAGGAAGGATATCGATATCGTGATATTGCAGTGGTTACTGCTGATATCGAACAATATGGAAGAATTGCCAAACGTATCTTTACCGGTGTAGAGATACCTTGTTTTGTTGATTATAAAAAAGAAATCTTAAATAATCCCTTCGTGGAGTTGCTAAGAGCAGCTGTTTCTATTGTGAATGAAGACTATAGTTATGAATCAGTATTCCGCTATTTGCGAACCGGGCTTACTACGATCTCAACGGAAGAAATTGATATGCTGGAAAACTACGTCATAGCCATGGGAATACGGGGAAGTAAGCGATGGAAGGAGCCTTTTACCAGATCCTATCGGACGAGGGAAGTACTAGATCTGGAGCGACTAAACGAAGTAAGAAGTAAACTGGTAGACCAGGTGCAACCTTTTTATGAAGTACTTCGAGATAAGGAGAAGACGATTAAGGATTTTGCTACAGCCATCTATGAGCTAGGAATTAGATTAACCATGGAGGAACAACTGGATCGATTGAAGGGGTTTTTCGAAGAGCAGAATATGCCTTTATATGCGAAGGAATATGAACAAATCTATCGCATTGTGATGGAATTGTATGATCAGATCGTTCTGCTTCTTGGTGGGGAGCATTGTACAGCCAAAGAATTCGGAGAGATTTTAGAATCGGGGCTTTCCGAGGAGAAGGTTGGTTTGATTCCAGCGGGTGTTGATGAAGTTGTAGTTGGTGATACGGAGCGAACTAGACTAAAAGATATTAAAGTACTGTTTTTTGTGGGGATGAATGATGGAATTATCCCCAAAAGTTCCGGAAGCGGTGGAATTCTTTCCGATATTGAGAGAGAATTGTTGATAGAACACCATTTTGAATTAGCACCAACCAAACGGCAGTTAGCATTTATAGAACAATTCTATATTTATATTAATATGACAAAGCCGAAAAATAAGCTTTATATAACGTACCATAAATTAAATGATGAAGGAAAATCTGTTCGACCATCCTATCTGATTGGAAAGCTAAAGCAATTGTTTCAGGAGCTTCCTGTAGTGGATGAGGATGAAACAAAACAGGATGTGGAACATATCCTTAGTGACCGTGGTCTTACCTATCTGGCGGAAGGCTTGCGTAACTTTCATGGGGAAGAGATGCCGGAACTGTGGAAGGAATTGTTCTTATATTATCAATCAGACGAAAAACAACAACGCATTCTAGGTATGCTGCTGGAAGGAGCATTTTATAAAAACACAGATCGTGGTATTTCAAAAGAAGCTGCTGCCCTTCTCTATGGAAATGAGTTAAAGGGAAGTGTAACGAGACTGGAGAAATATGCAGGTTGTGCCTTTGCTCATTTTCTATCCTATGGACTATCCCTGGAGGAAAGACGAGAGTATAAACTAGCGGTGCCGGATATCGGAAGTATTTTTCATAATGCAATCGATTTATTTTCGAAAAAACTAGATCTAGGTGATTATTCCTGGCATACCATACCGGATGAGGTAAGAGAAAACTGGGCAGTGGAATGTGTAACGACTGCAGTGGAAGAGTTTGAGAACTCCTACTTACGCAGTTCCAAGCGGAACGAATACATGATAAAACGGATTGAGCGTATCACAATACGAACCCTATGGGCTCTATGCAATCAAATCAAGCAGGGATCTTTTGAACCTTCCGGATATGAGATGCCGTTCTATCACGTTCCGGATGAAATGCTTACTCTGAATGGAAGGATTGACCGATTAGATCTCTATGAAGAAGATAATAAGATGTATGTAAGAGTCATCGATTATAAGTCAGGACATACCTCCTTCGATATCAATAGTGTATACTATGGATTGCAGCAACAGCTGGCAGTATATCTTAGTGCAGCTATGGATTACCTGCAGAAGAATCATAAGGACAAGCAGGTGGTACCTTCCGGAATCTTTTATTATCACATTGATGATCCGATCGTAGCCAAGTCAGCACAATCCGAGGAAGAAATCTATAAGAGTTTAAAGATGAACGGACTGGTGAATGGGGAAGGTAAAATCCTTACGCTTATGGATCAGAAATTGGCAACGGAAGAAGGGACTCTAAGACCTTCAGCAAAATCCGATATTATACCAATTGAGACAAATAAAGAAGGGCGGCTCAACAAGAGATCCAGTGCAGCCAATGAAAAACAGATTAAGGCATTAATGAATTATGTAAATAAAAAACTAATTACTGATGGCAAAAACATCTTAGAAGGAGATGCGGCTTTAAATCCTTATAAAATGGGAGATAAAACAGCCTGTGATTACTGCGAATTTAAAACAGCCTGTGGATTTGATCCGAAGCTCCCAGGTAATCACTACCGTAATCTCTTAAAGAAACCTGCGGATGAAATGAAAGCAGAAATCTGGGGAGAGACAAACTAACCAAGGATAGGAGTAATGTGACATGGGATGGACGAAAGAACAACAGAAGGTAATTGGTATTAGAAAAAAGAATGTCCTGGTTTCCGCAGCTGCAGGCTCCGGTAAGACGGCCGTTTTGGTTGAACGTATCATATCGATGATCACAGAAGAAGAAAATCCAACCGATATTGACCATCTTTTGGTTGTAACCTTTACCAATGCAGCAGCGGCTCAGATGAGAGAAAAGATAGGGAATGCTATTGAGAAAAAGCTCATGGCTCAGCCGGACAACCTCCATCTGCAAAAACAGATGACGCTACTTCCGGGTGCTATGATTACAACAATTCATAGCTTTTGTTTGAATGTTATTCGTAATTATTTTAATATGATTGATCTGGATCCTTCTTTTAAAATGGCGGATGAAGCAGAAATTACATTAATGAAATCTGATGTTGTAGCTGAGGTGCTAGAACAGTACTATGAGGAAGGCAGGGAGGATTTCCATGCTTTTATTGAAAGCTATTCCCACTCGAAATCAGATACACCAGTTGAAGAACTGATCCTGCAATTATTTCATTTTTCCATGAGCTATCCTTGGCCGGAACAATGGTTAAAGGAAAAGCAAAAAGCATTTGAAGTATCTGACCTGGAGGATTTAAACCAAACGAAATGGATGAAGGAACTCCTTCAATATGTAAAAATTGTCGTTGCTGATTTATATAAAAGAAACGAAGAGGCATTGGAAATTTGCAATGATTTTGACGGACCGGCGGCCTATGTTCCAGCCATTGAATCGGATCGTGAGTTATTAATGCAATTATTAAATATTAATCAATATGACAAGTATTATCAGGCTTTTTCATCGCTGTCTTTTGCAAGACTATCCAGTAAAAAAGAAGAAGGAGTATTACCGGATAAGAAAGAGAAAGTAAAGTCAATCCGAGAGGATATTAAAAAGGCCTTAAAGGATGTGACAGGACAATACTTCTTTCAGGAACCGCAGGAGATGCTTCAGGATCTGATTGGTGTAAAGCAGGTAATGGCTGTTCTTTTTGAACTGGCACAGGAATTCATGAAAGCCTTTGCACGGAAGAAAGAAGAGAAGAACATTATAGATTTTAATGATTTGGAGCATTTTGCTCTGAAGATTTTAGTAGAGGAAAGGGAAGGAGAACATCATCCATCCCAAGCCGCTCTTGAATTATATGAGCATTTTGATGAAATATTAATTGATGAATATCAGGATAGTAATCTCGTACAGGAAACGCTGCTTAAAAGTATCTCAGGCGAGCGAGTAGGACTTCCGAACCGTTTTATGGTTGGTGACGTGAAACAAAGTATCTATAAATTCCGTTTGGCTATGCCGGAGATCTTCATGGAGAAATACGCAACCTATGCTGTGGAGGATTTCAATGAGGAAGGCAGCCCTAATCTTTATCAAAGAATTGATTTGGATAAAAATTTTCGAAGCAGGGCAGTGGTCTTACATGGCGTAAATGCTATATTTGAACAAATTATGAAGCAATCGGTCGGTGGCATTGATTATAATGATGAAGCTTCCTTAAAGCCCGGTGCTGATTACGATGAGACAGAGGAAAGAGCGGCAAAGGATATTGAGCTTTTGTTAGTCACCGAAGAAGAGCTTCAAATGAATTCATCCGATGTTGATACACAGATGGAAGAATCGGATTCTTCGAATGGATCGGTTGGAGAAGCGACAGTATCAGAGGATGAAGATGAGCTTAATTATACGAAGAGAGAGTTAGAAGCTAGGTTAATAGCAAGGAGAATCAAAGAGTTAATCAATCCGGATACAGGAATGTTAACCTATGATACCGATCGTAAATGCTATACCCCTGCTACCTATCGTGATATCGTAATATTACTTCGTAGTATGAGCAATTGGTCTGAGGTATTCGTCAATATCTTAATGCAAGAAGGAATTCCTGCCTATGCGGATACCAGTACAGGTTATTTTCATACCATTGAGATATCAACCATATTAAATTTGTTAAGGATCATAGATAATCCGAGACAGGATATTCCGTTGGCAGGAGTTTTATATTCCCCAATGGTTGGATTGACCGGTACGCAGCTTTCTATGATACGTGCTTCTGATCGGAAGGCAGGAATGTACCAAGCAATCAAGACCTATCTGGTGGAAGGCAGTGATGAGCCATTAAAAGTAAAATTAGAGAGTTTTCTTAATCAACTACAATCATTTCGAGATAAAGTAAATCATACACCAATTCATGAGCTTCTATTGATGGTGCTAGATCAAACAGGATATTACTACTATGCTTCTGCTATGCCTGCAGGAGATCGAAGAAAAGCCAATATAGATCTTCTCGTATCCCACGCGGTACGGTTTGAGAAAAGTAGTTATAGTGGTTTGTTTCATTTTATCCGATATATTGAAAAGCTTCATAAATATGAGGTGGATTTTGGAGAAGCAGTTACGGTAGGCGAACAGGATAATACGGTTCGTATTATGAGTATTCATAAAAGCAAAGGATTACAATTTCCTATTGTATTTGTCGGAGGATTGGGAAAATCCTTCAACACCCAAGATCTTAGAAGTAAATTGGTATTGCATGCAGAGCATGGAGCAGGTCCGGAATATATCAATCTTGAGAACCGCACCAAGGTTTCCACTTTATTAAAGAAGGCAATTCAAAAGAAAGTTCAGATTGAAAACCTAGGAGAAGAGTTACGTATCTTATACGTTGCTTTGACTAGGGCTAAAGAAAAATTGATTATGACCAGTTATTTAAAGTCGGTGAAAGAATGTATGCAAAAAGAACTATCTTATTTTGACATCGTTTCTGCAAAATCCTATCTGGACTGGGTATTACCCTCTATGCTCAATAAGATTTCATCGGATGGAAAAGAAGGAAAAGACATCCGAGCGGATGGAATGGCAATTAAGATTGTTCAAAAGAGTGACTTTGTTAAGGAGGAAGCAGGAAAGCAACTATTCCTGCAAAAAGACAGAGAGGAGCTCCAAGCAATCAACCCGGCTGAAGTATACAATGCCAAATTCCGGGAAGAGATAAAAACAAGATTTGAGTATCATTATCCATATAAAAAAGAAGCTGGTCTCAAAGTGAAGATGTCCGTATCGGAGCTTAAGAAGCTTGGGCAGTTTGTGGATGAAGAACAGAGTGAAGTTTTATATCATCCATCCGTTAAAACAAGTGAAGTTGATCTTCAGAAAGAGAAAAGTATAATTGCTACCATTCCGAGTTTTATCAGCCAAAAGGAAACCATCACCGGAACAGATCGAGGTACCTTATATCATAAGGTTCTGGAGCTCCTGGATCTGACTAAGGTCTTTGGAAAAGAGGATGTAGGAGAAGAGCTGCATAGAATGATCGTGGAACAGCGATTAAGAGAAGAAGATATCTCTAAGCTGAATATAAATCACATCAATACCTTTGTTCAAAGTGATATTGCAGAGCGAATGCTTAGAGCACAAGAGTTAGGTAAACTGAATAAAGAACAGCAGTTTGTAATTGGTCTAAAGGCTAGTGAAGTAAGTGAGGATTTCGATAGCAGTGAATTAGTATTAATCCAAGGTATCATTGATGTATTCTTTGAAGAAGAGGATGAACTGGTTCTTGTAGATTACAAGTCTGATATTGTTAGTGATGGTCAGGAAGAATTATTACAAAAGCGTTATAAGGTTCAGCTGGAATATTATCAAAAAGCACTGGAACAAATGACCTCCAGGAAAGTGAAGGAGAAGATTATATATTCCCTATATCTTGGTAAAGAAATTCGCATAAAATAAGCCAGAAGGGCTATACTCTAAGAGGATAAAAGCTTAAGTAATATTATAGATAAGAAGGGGTATGGCTTATTATGGCTAAGAAAAAAGAAAATCCGATAGATTTAAATAACTTAAAACCTGAAGAAGAAATGAAATATGAGATAGCAAAGGAATTAGGTTATCTTGATAAAGTTATGGCTACAGGATGGAAGTCTCTAACTGCTAAGGAATCCGGAAGAATTGGCGGTATCATTACAAAGAGAAAGAAAGAGATGAAGATTGAAAAAGAGGATTGATCTTCCTAAGGAAGTAATAAAGGCAGTGATACATGAATAACCATGTAAACCTGCCTTCTTTTAAATAAGATATTCAACAAAGGAAAAGGAGCATTCAGATGAAGAAACCTAAGATGATGATGTTTGATTATGGACAGACACTGATTGCAGAGTCTAAATTTGATGGAGTTGCCGGTACCCGGGAGGTCTTAAAGTATGCAACTCGAAACCCTGGTAATGTGACAGCTGAGGAGATACAGCAATTTGCGAACACGTTGAACAAAGACATCGGCCGATTTATTGCAGATCCAAGAGCAACAAATCATGTAGAAGTTCACAATCATTCCTTTCAGAATTACCTTTATGATTATTTTGATATTGATATCGATCTGAGTCCATATGAATTGGAGACAATCTTCTGGGACAATGCATCCGCAGGAAAGCCGACGTTACATATAGAAAAGCTTCTTGACTCTCTGGAAAAGGAAGGAATTCGCACAGCGGTACTTAGTAATATTTCATACAGTGGTAGAGCACTTTATAAACGGATCAATTCCTTATTACCGGAGAATCATTTTGAGTATATCCTGGCTACCAGCGAATATGTATTTCGCAAACCTCATGGTAGAATATTTGAATTGGCATTACGTAAGGCACAGTTAAATGCTGAAGATGTATGGTATTGTGGTGATAATGCTGTATTTGATGTAGAAGGAGCTTCTGCGTACGGAATTTTCCCTGTATGGTATCGGGGAGCTGTGGAGGAATATAATAAGATGGAACCTTTGGTGGATTGCTTAACCATATCCGATTGGAATGAATTGATGGAGTATATGAAGAAGTAATTGTTTCTGATGAATCTAACAACATTAGAAACAGAAAAAATAATCGGAAGAAGCAAATAAACGTAAGAAATAAATAATTGAGAAACAAATAGACGGAAGAAATGAATATAGAAGAAATAAGAACGAATGAAAGAAACACAGAATAAAAGGAATTTGTAGTCAAGAATAAAAAAAGAGCTTCGGCTTAAGGCCGAAGCTCAATATGATTTAATCGTAATAAATTGATACCTAAAAATCCTTTGATTGCAACACATATTCCACCTAAGAGAATTGAGGTGTCCTGTAGAACAGAAGGAACAATCTTAATATATGAGTTCATCTTACTGGTGAGTGCGTCCTCAATCTGCTGTGTGATTTCAGGAAAGTTTATTGTAAAGGTGCTATTGATGATCACTATATCGGGATTGTAAGCATTCAGGATATTATTAATTCCTGCAGACATATATTTTACAAATTTATTCATGATTTGCTTAGCATCTTTGTCCTCTTCCTCGTAACTGGTACGGAAGTTTTCGAAGGTAGCCTCCGATAATCCTTTGAGTTCTGCAAAATCCTTTAATAATACCCGTTCAGAAACATATTGTTCCAGGCAGCCATGGTTTCCGCAGGGGCAGGGTTTTCCGTCAATTTCTATTATGGTGTGTCCGAATTCACCAGCTCTGCCATTATAACCGGTGTACAACTTGTGATCTATAATTACTCCAAGACCTATACCGGAATGAACGCTGATATTGACGATATTGGAATAATCGTATTGAAACGTATTCTCGCCTATGGCTGAGAGATTTGCTTCATTTTCCAGATAAACCGGAGTGCAAAAATGTTGTTCCAATTCCCCGGCGAGGTTAATCTGTGCTAAATTATAATACGGTGCGAAGGAAACTTGATTATTCATGGTAACTCCATGTATACCTAGGGTGATACCAACAAGACCATATGGGGTGTCCTTAGGGAGTGTCATGGATTCAATTAATTCTATTAATACGGGAATAAGGGAATTTACATTCTTTGGAGTCTTAATTTGCTTAAGACTACAGTCTTCACCCATAAGATCGGATATCAGTGCTGATATGGTATCAACGCCAATATCAAGACAGATTACATAACCTGCTTTTTTATGAAGACTTAGAAGGATTGGTTTTCTTCCTAAGTTGGTATCATCACTACCGATTTCAATTACGAGTCGTTTATTGATTAAGTCCTGGACGATTGCTGATATCGTAGCCTTTGTTAGTCCCAAATGCTTGGCGATTGCAGCTCTGGAAATTGGTGTATGATTGATGATCGTCTCTAGTACCAAATTGGTATTGATATCTCTAATAAGCTCTTTACTACCTGTAACCATTTCTATCACCTTTCAAATTTGATAATTACGTTCAAATTAGCTCTCTATCTATAACATATTGCAGTAATGAACTTTACAAGTCATTATGGATTAAATATTAATTTTTTTATGAAAATGATATAGTTTAATTAATAAAGTCAATTAATGGTATCATATAAAAGCAGGATTGGAAAGAGAAAGATGAAAAAATCTATACGAATAGGCTTAAGGAATATTTTTTACCGTAATTAGTTTAGTTACTTGACATAATAGTACGGAATTGGTATAGTTAATTTGATATAGTTTAATGAATAAACGTAATCATGAATACTCTATGAATCGTGCATAATAAGTAAGATAAGATGAAAAATAAGTATATTCGAACTATGAAAGGAGATAGCTACATGCTGTATATTGGTGTCGATTTAGGTACGTCTTCAGTAAAGCTTCTATTAATGGATGAAACAGGGGATATTAAGAGTATTGTAACAAAAGAATATCCATTGTTTTTCCCCAAACCAGGTTGGTCAGAGCAACATCCGGAGGATTGGTATGCTGCTTTGGTAGAAGGAATTAAGGAATTAACGAAGGAATGTGATAAATCTCAAATTGAAGGTATTAGCTTCAGTGGACAGATGCATGGTATGGTTATCTTAGATGAACAGGATAATGTAATTCGCCCTGCGATTTTATGGAATGATCAGCGTACACAGGCAGAATGTGATTACTTAAATAACGATATAGGCAGAGAAAAGATATCTTCTTATACGGCGAATATGGCATTAACCGGTTTTACCGCTCCTAAGTTATTGTGGGTAAGAAATAATGAGCCGGATAATTTTGCTAAAATTAAGAAGGTTATGCTTCCGAAAGATTATATCGCATACAAGCTTTCCGGAGTACATTGTACGGATGTATCCGATGCTTCCGGTATGCTTTTATTAGATGTTAAAAATAAGTGCTGGTCCAAGGAAATGCTTGAGATCTGTGGGTTAAAAGAAGAGCAGATGGCTAAGATTTTCGAGTCCTATCAGGTTGTTGGTACGATGACTGCAGGAGCAGCAAAAGAACTTGGTTTACCTGAGACAGTAAAAGTCATTGCAGGTGGTGGAGATCAGGCAGTTGCAGCAGTTGGTACCGGTACCGTAGGTGAGGGTATGTGTAATGTATCCTTAGGAACCTCCGGTGTTGTATTTATCTCCAGTAAAGAATTTGCTGTGGATGATCAGAATGCACTTCATGCGTTTGCCCATGCTGATGGTAAATATCATTTTATGGGAGTTATGCTTTCAGCAGCTGCTTCGAATAAATGGTGGATGGATGATATCATTGGAACCAAGGAGTATGCAAAAGAACAAGAAGCAATTACAAAACTTGGAGAGAACAATGTGTTCTTTCTTCCCTATCTCATGGGAGAAAGAACACCGCATAATAATCCCAATGCGAGAGGTACCTTCATCGGTATGACAATGGATACCACTCGTGCAGATATGACCCAAGCAGTTTTAGAAGGTGTAGCATTTGCACTTCGTGATTCCTTTGAAATAACGAAAAAGCTTGGTGTAGAATTAAATCGAATTCGTATTAACGGCGGTGGAGCGAAGAGCCCGTTATGGTGTAAAATCATAGCTAATGTTCTCAATGTTAAAGTGGATAAGATTAATTCGGAAGAAGGACCTGCCTTTGGTGCCGCAATACTTGCAGCAGTTGGCTGTGGAAAGTATGCCACCGTTGAAGAAGCTGCAGGCAAACTGATTAAAGTCATCCAGACAACAGAACAGGATGCTGCTGTAGTAGAATTATATAATAAAAAATATGATGTATTTAAGCAACTCTATCCTACTTTAAAAGAAATGTATAACAAGATGGTATAGTATGAAAGAACATCTGATTAATTCACTATAATAAGTGAATATCAGATGTTCTTTTTTTATTTACTAATAATTGCGATATGATTTTGCTTATGTGAGGTTATATTACAATTTGGTGACCTTATATAGTTAAGATACTGGAGATTTTAAGCCAACACCTTCCGAAGGTTCGGTTATTCATTTGCTTAACGAAAATAGATATGGTAGAATATAGGATACTAAAAAGAACTTTCTTAATAATATGATTTCTAGGATATAATAAAAGAAGCTACAAAGATAATTATTAGGAAAGCATAGAAAGGAGCTGCTTTTTATGCAGCCATATACTGGATTTGCAACACTATACGATTTATTTATGGACAACGTTCCTTATGATGATTGGACGGATTATGTAGTACATTTATTGAAACAATTTCAAATAGAACAGGGGCTTGTGCTGGAATTGGGATGCGGAACAGGAAGTGTGACCAGACGATTAGCCGAACGCAATTTTGATATGATAGGAATTGATTCATCCGAGGAGATGCTGTCCATAGCGAGAGAAAAAAGCATGGAAGATGGTCAAAATATCCTTTACTTATGCCAGGACATGAGAGAATTTGAACTATATGGAACCGTAGCAGCAGTTGTGAGCGTTTGTGACAGCATGAATTATATTGTTACGGAAGAGGATCTTCTACAAGTTTTTCGACTTGTTAATAATTATCTAGATCCAGGTGGGATTTTTATCTTTGATTTAGATACACAATATGCTTATGAGGAGATCCTGGGGGATAGCACAATTGCAGAAAATAGGGAGGAAGGAAGCTTCATCTGGGAGAATACCTATTATGAAGAGGATAAGATGAATGAAATTAATTTGACTTTATTCATTCCAAGGGACGCATCAAGTGAAACATCTCTTTATGAAAAGCAGGAAGAAACCCATTATCGAAGGGCCTATTCCATCGATACAATTAAAAGTCTCGTTGAAGAAGCGGAAATGGATTGGGTTGCGGTTTATGATACACTTACCGAAGAGGAACCAACCCTGGAGAGTGAAAGAGTTTATATTATTGTAAGAGAAAGATTAAAAAAAGAAAGATACAATCTTTAATTTTCTATGGTTATCAAACCTACCGCATATTTGACCGGTAATCGCAGATATTAAGAACAGATCAAATGTAATAGGATTACAAAGCAAAAGAAAAGAATGAACTATAGGAAAGATGAGGAGACCGTTTATGGAAGATTATATCATAAGAGCCAGTGCTGCAGATAATCAAATCAGAGCATTTGCTGCCACGACAAGAGAATTGACTGAATATGCAAGGAGCATTCATAATACAAGTCCAGTTGTAACAGCTGCTCTGGGACGCTTATTAACAGCTGGAGCTATGATGGGAAGTATGATGAAGGGAGAAAAAGACATTCTTACCCTTCAGATTAAGTGTGACGGACCTATTGAAGGATTAACTGTAACGGCTAATTCCCAAGGTACGGTGAAGGGTTACGCATATAATCCGGTTGTCATGTTACCACCTAGTCCCAAGGGTAAATTGGATGTCGGCGGTGCATTGCAAAATGGTGTACTTAGTGTCATTAAAGATCTAGGACTAAAGGAACCTTATACCGGTCAGACCAGCCTGGTTTCAGGAGAAATAGCAGAGGATTTAACTTATTATTTTGCAGCCAGTGAGCAAGTACCCTCCGGTGTAGCCCTGGGTGTTCTGATGAATAAGGACAATACCGTAAAAAGAGCCGGTGGCTTTATCATTCAACTTATGCCTTTTGCAGAAGAAGAGGTACTTAGTAAGCTGGAAGCTAAACTAAATGAAATCACCAGTATTACAAGTTTACTGGATCAGGATATGACACCGGAGATGATCTTAAATCACGTCTTAGGAGACTTTGGTATGGAAGTCATAGACAAAATCCCAACCAAGTTTGAGTGCAACTGCACGAAAGATAGATTTGAAAAAGGTATCATAAGTATCGGTCATAAGGATATTGCTGAGATGGTTGAGGATAATGAGCCAATTGAAGTAAATTGTCATTTTTGTAATAAAAATTATCATTTTTCAGTTGATGAGCTGAAAGAGCTTATGATGAAAAGCAGAAAATGAGTTGGAATATGGTCAATGACTATATTCCGTAATATTTATTGAAAGAATGATGTTTCATTAAAATAGACATGAAGTAAAATGGTTGTAAACTTTGAAATTATATTATTTAAGAAATAATGACATGCAAATGATCGATAAACAATAAAAAAGGAGTATGTGGGAGAGGAACTGATGTGACCCCGATAAGGATCAGTTCAACCCTGTACTCCTTTTTTATATCATAGAACAAACCTTCATCCTCGCTAGAAGTAGCTCGACTCAATAAACAAGAAAACTAAATATTAATAAGATCACTAAAAAGATAATGTTATACACTGTAAACACACCAAGGTATTTTAAGGGCTTTGCATTATTTGTCCGGCAGTAAAGTTTATAGGAGATAAGGCTGGCTAAGGAAGCGACCAGAGTGCCGAGTCCTCCGATATCCGTTCCTAGGATTAGCCCTTGATAGTTATCTGTAAATGCAGATAATAATGCTGCGGCAGGAACATTACTAATTCCCTGACTTAAAATTAAGGATGCAATGAGTTCCCGTTGATATAGATAGTCTACCAGGAAATCCTTAACGGTGGTAATATTTCCAATATTGCCAACAAGTATGAAAAAGCAAACAAAGGTTAGTAATAAGGAATAGTCAACCTTCTTAAGTACCTTTCTATCTAAGAACAATACGGATACGAATACCAATAGAACAGTAATCCGATAATCAATCAAGTGAAGGACCGTCAGTAAGCTTATGATAAATAGAACCACAAATAAACCTATGTACAACTGATTATGCTTTTTCTTAGGTGCAGCTTCTGGCAATGTGAATTGAATTGGTTCTTTCTTTACAACGATTAGAAAAATAATCAGTAAAAGAAGGGAGATGAGCGTACAAGGAAAGGTAATCATTAAAAATTCATTAATGGATAATCCAAAGTAAGAATATAGTAATAAATTCTGAGGATTTCCTACCGGGGTCAGCATACTTCCTAGGTTTGCTGCGATCGTCTGCAATACAACAACAAAAATTAAATAGCGGTTATACCCGGTCATCTCTAAGATCATAACTGCAAAGGGGACAAAGGTTAACAGAGCAACATCATTGGTGATCCACATGGAAGAAAAAAAACATAACATCACCAGGACGAAAATTAAACTACGGGTAGTTCTTACTTTACTTAAGAGTTTGCGTGATAATACAGTAAAAACACCAGTTTCATGGAACCCTCCAACCACTGTCATGAGACAGAATAAGAGACCTAGAACACGTAAATCAATGTATTCGATATAGTCTGCTGAAGGAGGTACGAAGATCATAGACAAAACTGCAAAAGCGGCTGAGATGAATAAAACTGTTTCCGAGTGAATCCATTTTTTAAACTTTTGAACGATCATAACAAAAATTCCTTCCTAGTATAGGTATAACAAAAATCATATATTTACAAATTCTAACTCAATTCTACTGGAAAATCAATTCAAATTAGATTGTTATTGCATGATTAGTTATTCTTTGTTAAAATCATAATGTTAAATACCATTTCTATGAAGTTTCATTCTATAATATCGAAATTATAGGGATGATATCGGTAATACTAATATGGATATCCGAAACTGAATCATTTGGTAAAGAGAAAAAGGAGTAATATACATGAAGGACAAGCTAGTTGCGAATTTTGACAATACGAAGGAAGCCACAAGAGATTATTTATTTGATAATATGAGAGCAGCACTGATCATATTGGTTGTATTAGGTCACATATTGACTATTATGATTACTCGTGCAGAAGAAGTAAAAATTGTTTATTTCTTTATCTTTTTCTTTCATATGCCTGCGATGACCTTTATCTCAGGGTTCTTCTCCAAGAACGTGGAGAAAAGTAGAAGTACAGCATTTGAAACTTTATTTTTACCATATTTATATCTGAATATTTTTACCTATTTATATAAAATGTTTATCATCCAAGAAGAATATTTCGGATTTCAATTTTTTAAACCATTGTTTGGTATCTGGTACTTATTTGTATTATTTTTATGGAAGTTTTTCTTGAAAGATTTAGTAAAGATTCGATTTATTTTACCCTTAAGTTTTATATTTGGTATTGTCAGCGGTATAAGCTCAGAGTTTACCAGAGATTTTGCCATGGGAAGGGCAATTTGCTTTCTGCCATTCTTTTTATTGGGGTATTTTACAACCCAGAAGCATATAGATATGATACGAAAAATCCCCAAAATTGTTGGTTCTATAATCGTTATTGCAGTTGGAGCCTTATCCTATTATGCGGTTCGATATGACTTATTCAGAACAGAGCTTTTATATCTGCGTAAAGCTTTTAAAGAATCGATGCAATTTGAGGAAATGTTTTATCGTGGAGTTATCTATATTATAGCTCTACTAATGATCTTTGCAATGATTAATTTATTTAGTTATAAGAAGAATTTCTTATCCGTTATGGGAACAAGAACGATGGCTGTCTACATTTTCCATCTATTTACTACTCCAATTCTGGAGCTATTTGATATCTTCAGAGATCAACCTTATTTATATTTACTTTATTCCGTAGTAGCAACAGCAATTATAGTATACATTTACTCAAGACCAATCGCATTAAAACTTTATAATGCTACCATAGAGCGATTAAATTCATTGGTATTACGAAAAAATCAAGGTTAATGGGACGATAAAAGGGATCGGCGGGGAAGCCGGAAGGTAGGAGGAATTAAAGTGAAACTTAGTATCATTGTTCCTTTTCATAAAGGAACACATTTCTTGGAAGACTGTTTTGAAAGTATTAAGGATCAAGGACTGTCGGATTATGAGACAATTCTGGTATTGGATCATGTGAAGGAGGACGTATCCGGATTAATTGATGCTTATCGTGACAAATTAAACATTAAAATACTGGAGATTACGGAGCCTTGTGGTAAAAACAGAAAGTATGGCAGTAAGGAAGTAGAAGAACAGTTTGCAAGTTATAGTGGTGTTGCCTGTGCTAGAAATAAGGGTTTGGCGGCAGCAGCCGGTGAGTTTGTATATTTTCTAGACAGTGATGATTTTATCTTAAGTGAAACTTTACTACTATTATTAAAAGAAGCACAGGAGCAGGATGCAGATCTTGTATATGGTAAGAGAAAATCCACTTGGTTTAAGAGAAAGGTATTCTTGGCCTCTATTGAGACAGACAATTCCGAGGAAGATCCAGAAGAATTTGAACAAGAAGAGGATGAAAAGATAGTTAGTAATACCATTCTTCGTCAACAGAAAAAGTTAGCCAAAGTGAAAGATGTCCTCGCTCAATATGATCCGAATGCATCGGAGGAATATCTGTTTCAGAAAGCAGACGCCTATCATTCTCTTATCGTATCGAAAAAGGGATTAAAAAGTATATCGGTTCTTGGTATATTATTTCGTAAAAGTTTTATAGAAGAACATAGGATGAGCTTTAACGAAGATTTTATCTTTTATTCTGATTTATCTTTCATGGTAAAGGCTATGCATAATGTAAACATAAGCGCATATGTAGAAGAAGCTGTTTATGTTAAGAGAAAGCATAACGACCCAATTCATTATCCGGCATTATCCCAATCAAAAACCGAGGATAAATTTGAAGAGTATCTCAGAGCTTATGAAGAGGCAGTCGCATCGGTTCCTAAGAAGAGTGCTGCAGTTCAATATTTAAATCAGAAATTAATACTATATTTTTGCAATACCTTTGCACCAAATTTAAGAAGAAGTGTGAAAGCGGTTTGGAGCACCAACCGGTTTCAGGCAATGCAGCGTCTAGTAAAGGATATGGACGTGGAACGGGTTAAAGCCTTAAGAGGTTATAAGAAACGAATCATAAAGGCTTTAATTGCAGGAAATGCAAAAAAAGCGACCCGTATTATTACTCTGCATCTGGGTCTAAAGAAGATGAAGAAAATTAGAAAGAACAGAAGGGTATTTGCGTATTATTTGTACTTTAAGTTCTTCTTAAAAATGCCGATTAAGGAAAACTGGGTTATTTGTGAAACCTTCTTCGGAAAGAGCTATTCCGATAGCCCGAAATATATCTATGAATACTTATGTAAGAACTATCCTGGTAAATATAAATTCATATGGGTTATTAATAAACATACACAGATACCGTTTAATCCAATTAAGGTAAAACGATTCAGCATTCGCTACGCTTATTATCTGGCACGTTGTAAATATAATATCTTTAATGTAAGACAACCGGAATGGATGAGGAAGAGAGAAGGTAATGTTTTTCTTGAGACATGGCATGGAACACCATTAAAGAAACTGGTTTTTGATCAGGAAGAAGTAATGGGAGCTTCACCTTTGTACAAAGCACAGTTTTATCATCAATCTCGTATTTGGGATTACTTGGTTTCTGCAAACCATTTTTCAACAAAAGCGTTCCAAAGTGCTTTTCTATATGATAAAGAGATCCTGGAATTTGGTTATCCCAGAAATGATATTCTCTATCATGAGAAGAAGGATGAACTATCTGCTCAGTTGAAAAAGAAAATCGGTATCCCGGAGGGTAAGAAAACCATCCTTTATGCTCCAACCTGGCGTGATGATGAATATTACGGCAGAGGAGAGTATAAGTTTGCTCTAAAATTAGATCTTCGCTTATTGAAGAAAGAATTGGGTGATGATTATGTCGTTCTACTGCGTACCCATTATTTTATTGCAGATTCATTGGATGTAACAGGACTTGAGGACTTTGCGATCAATGTTAGTAAATACGATGATATCTCCGAGCTTTATCTGGTATCTGATATGCTTATTACGGACTATTCCTCTGTATTTTTTGATTATGCAAATTTAAAGAGACCAATTCTTTTCTATACATATGACTTGGAGAAATATAGAGATATGCTAAGAGGCTTCTATATGGATATTGAAAATGATGTTCCCGGACCTCTCGTATTTACTAACGAAGAAGTAGTGGAAGCGATTAAGAATATCGATGACATAACCGAAGAATATAAGGAAAAGTATGATATATTTTATGAAAGATTCTGTAGTCTTGAAGATGGACATGCTTCTGAAAACGTTGCGAAGCGAGTGTTCCAACTGTAAAATGAATAATCATACAATATGTTGTAATTATTTTTAAAAAATTACAAGTGTTTGTGCAACTAGCCAAAAATGTCGGATTACGACCTTGTCCAAGGAAATTACTATTGCTAATTTATTACTTATCGCTATAATAAGAAGGGTAACGGATAGCTTATTTAAGATATGAATAAAAAATATTTTAGCAAAGGATAGGTGTCAGGTGCAATGAAAAAATTAGATATGCTCTATGAGGGTAAAGCAAAAAAGGTATTCATGACTGATGTGGAAGACGTATATATTGTGGACTACAAGGATGATGCTACAGCATTTAACGGCTTGAAGAAGGGGACTATTCTGGGTAAAGGTGTAGTTAATAACAAGATGTCCAATCATATTTTCCGCCTATTGGAGAAGGAAGGAATACCTACTCACTATATTGAAGAACTCAGTGACCGTGAAACTGCGGTTAAAAAAGTAGAAATTGTTCCTCTAGAGGTAATTATTCGTAATGTATCTGCAGGCAGCTTTGCGAAAAAGCTTGGTATGGAAGAAGGCAAAAAGCTTTTAATTCCTACCTTAGAGTTTTCATATAAAGATGATGCTTTGGGCGATCCGATGATCAATGATTATTATGCAATTGCAATCGGTATTGCAACAAGAGAAGAAATTGATCGTATCACAGAATTAGTATTTAAAATCAATGAGAATTTATGCAAATATTTTGCAGAGTGTGGAATTGAATTAGTTGACTTTAAAGTAGAGTTCGGCAGATGTAAGGGTGAGATTATATTAGCAGATGAGATCTCTCCGGATACCTGCAGACTATGGGATATTACTACCCATGATAAATTGGATAAGGATCGTTTCCGTAGAGATTTAGGCGGCGTAGAGGATGCTTATCAGGAAGTATTCAAACGTTTAGGGATTCATTAAATATGTGGGGCTGTTTCAGAGAAAGTTTTATTATATTAACAAGAAGTAAGCATTTTCCATGGGGAAAGAACTTATTATCGTGTATAATATAGGGGTAAAACTTCCTTTGGGACAGCCTCTTGTTGGTATACACAAGGAAAGAACAGACAATCATAGCAGATTATTGAGAGGATGGAGATTGATGTGAATATCGAAAACAACAGTTATATTTCAGAAGGCATACATGAGGAATGCGGAGTCTTTGGTGTCTATGACTTAGATGGTAAAGATGTAGTATCTACGATATACTATGGATTATTCGCACTTCAACACAGAGGCCAGGAAAGCTGTGGTATTGCTGTTAGTGATACGCAGGGTCCGAAGGGAAAAGTAAAGTCCTGTAAAGGAATGGGACTGGTCAGTGAAGTATTTACCCCGGAAAGCATGGAAGCTCTTCAAGGGGATATTGGTGTCGGACACGTCCGTTACTCCACAGCAGGAGAAAGTAATATTCATAATACGCAGCCCTTGGTTTTAAATTACGTAAAAGGTACCTTGGCTTTAGCTCATAACGGCAACTTAGTGAATGCTCCGGAATTACGAAGAGAACTAGAATATACCGGTGCGATCTTCCAGACAACGATAGATTCCGAGGTAATTGCCTATCATATTGCCAGGGAGCGATTAAATAGTAAAACAGCGGAAGAAGCCGTTGCCAGAGCAATGAAGAAACTCAGCGGAGCATATTCCCTAGTTATCATGAGTCCAAGAAAATTAATCGGAGCCAGAGATCCCTTTGGTTTTCATCCACTTTGTATCGGAAAAAGAGAAAATGCATACATTCTCGCTTCGGAGACAGCAGCACTTAGTACCGTCGATGCAGAATTTATCCGAGATGTCCTGCCAGGTGAAGTTGTAATGATCGATGAGAACGGAATACATTCCGATACTTCACTCTGTCAGCCCAAAACAGCAAAATGTATCTTTGAATATATTTATTTTGCAAGACCGGATACCACCTTTGATGGTGTAAGTGTCTATAACTCAAGAATTATGGCAGGAAGAATTTTATCTCAAACGCATCCGGTAGAAGCTGATGTAGTCGTAGGGGTACCAGATTCCGGTAATGCCGCTGCAATCGGCTATGCCTTAGAATCAGGAATACCATTTGGGATGGCGTTTGTTAAGAATAGTTATGTCGGAAGAACCTTTATTAAACCAAAACAGTCTATGCGTGTATCCAGTGTAAGGATTAAGCTTAATGTGCTTCCTGAGGTTGTAAAAGGAAAAAGAGTAGTCATGATTGATGACTCTATCGTTCGTGGAACCACCAGCGCAAAGATTGTTCGAATGTTAAAGAAGGCAGGAGCAACAGAAGTTCACGTAAGAATTAGCTCACCACCGTTTTTACATCCTTGTTATTTTGGAACGGATGTACCGACCGGAGATCAGCTGATTGCTCATAACCATACCATAGAGCAGATCTGTGAGATGATCGGAGCTGATTCCCTGGGCTATTTGAATGTAGAACGTCTTAGTGAGCTTTTGGGAGGAGATAAGGGGTACTGTGATGCTTGTTTTTCCGGCAACTACCCAATTGATCCACCGGTAGAAGATATTCGTGGAGAGTTCGAAGTGTAAAGAAAAATAACTGATCCATTGATTTTACATCAATGACAGGGGAGTTATCTACGAGTTTTGTAGGCGATACGCAGAGATCAGAAGATTTTATCTATAAATCCCGTTAGTTATGCGCAGTTAATCAGGATGGATTATTTGAATTTAATATCATAAGAGTTTTCTATTGTATGTAAAGATAATTGTAGTTTGCTTATCGTTATGGAACGAATTATGGCGGGAATCACTTTAGTTTCCTGTTACGTTTTATTATGATAGGTACAGACAAATAGTAGGATAAAATGAAATAAATAAGAGTAATAAACTCTGGAATATAAAGATGTACTAGGAGGTTGTCACATGAGTAATGATAAATATATGAGCCCGTTGTCCGAACGGTATGCCAGCAAGGAGATGCAGTATTTATTCTCCCCTGATATGAAATTTAAGACCTGGAGAAAACTTTGGGTAGCCTTGGCAGAAACGGAAGCGGAGCTGGGTCTTAATATCACAGAGGAACAGATTAAGGAATTAAAAGCATTTCAAGAGGATATTAATTACGATGTGGCAAGAGAGCGAGAAGCTTTGGTGCGTCACGATGTTATGTCCCATGTCTATGCATACGGAGTACAATGTCCGGGAGCTAAGGGAATCATACATCTAGGTGCAACTTCTTGTTATGTAGGAGATAACACTGATCTGATTATTATGACAGAAGCTCTGAAACTGGTGAAGAAAAAGCTTATTAATGTTATGGCGGAATTATCTAAGTTCGCTATGGAATATCGCGCTTTACCTACCTTAGCATTCACTCATTTTCAACCAGCTCAGCCTACAACGGTAGGAAAAAGAGCAGCTCTATGGTTAATGGAATTAAAACTTGATTATGATGATATCGAATACTTAATTGATAGTATGAGATTGCTTGGTTCTAAGGGGACTACGGGAACTCAGGCAAGCTTTTTAGAGCTGTTCGATGGAGATCATGAGAAAATTAAGAAATTAGACCAACGTATCGCAGAAAAGATGGGATATGCAGGCTGTTATCCGGTATCCGGACAGACTTATTCACGTAAAGTGGATCAAAGAGTATTAAATATCCTGGCAGGAATTGCAGCTAGTGCACATAAATTCTCCAATGATATCAGGTTGTTACAACATTTGAAAGAAATCGAAGAGCCTTTTGAAAAGCATCAGATCGGATCTTCTGCTATGGCTTATAAGAGAAATCCGATGAGAAGTGAGAGAATTGCCTCTCTGGCTAATTATGTTATGGTGGATGCTTTAAATCCGGCAATTACGACTTCTACCCAGTGGTTTGAAAGAACCTTAGATGATTCTGCTAACAAGAGAATCAGTGTTCCAGAAGCATTTTTAGCAGTGGATGGCATTCTTGACTTATATCTTAATGTAGTTGACGGTCTTGTGGTATATCCTAAGGTGATCGAGAAGCACATCCTGCAGGAACTTCCTTTTATGGCTACTGAAAATATCATGATGGATGCTGTAAAAGCAGGTGGAGACAGACAGGAGCTTCATGAAAGAATAAGAACTCTTTCCATGGAAGCGGGAAGAAACGTAAAAGAAAAGGGCTTGGAGAATAATTTATTGGAACTAATCGCAGCAGATCCGGCATTTAATATGAGCCTGGATGAGCTAAAAAAATCAATGGATCCTGCAAAATACACCGGTCGCGCGAAAGAGCAGACGGAAGAATTTATTCATGAGGTAATTCAGCCGATACTAAATGAGAATAAAGAAATCTTAGGGCTAAAAGCAGACATCAAGGTCTGATTTGGCAGATTAGATGTATTAAGCTAGTAGAAACAGAAAAACGAAAAAAGAGTGGTTCTACAAATAGCGATGTACACTGATGTATCACTCAAATGGGTTGTATTATAAATTCGATTGTTTTAAGCAATATAACCTATTTCAAGATGGAACAAGAATAGATCATAATATATGTAATTATTAATGGTAGGACTATGTATCTCGTCAGTGTTTCGTTAAAACCGAAATACTGACGAATTTTTTATTCTACTTTACATCCGACATGTTCAATTCTTTCCTTGATGTCACATTCACTGGTTGGTTCATTGTAATCTACTTCAATGGTACTTCTACCCAAATCTACATTCACCTTATTAACACCATCAAGTTCATCAAGTACATTTTTTACTTGTGTCTTAATAGAGTTATTATTTAATCCGGTTACATTATAATGAACTGTATTCATACCAAAATGACCTCCTTTTTGAACAATGGAATGAAGGATAAAAATTATCCTATATCATAGTTTTTGATTGTAATGTTTTTTTTATAATGGGAGTTATTGAGCATTATCTGGATGTTTAATACAAAATATTTTAGGAATAGTAAATTCCACAATATTACAATTACATATTTATTATTTACTTGTGATATCGTTTGATTTTATGAATTTAATAGATTATAATGGTAACAAAATGAGCCCATTTCTTTCCAAATAAGTAGAGTGTCTTAAAAAGGCATACGGAGGTTTTTATGGATTTTGGAATGCCTACTTTAGTTGAACTACAGAATATAGATCGCTGTGTCGCTTTATGTAAGGATTTGCAGTTAGAGTTTATCGAGCTTAATATGAACTTTCCTATGTATCAGGTAGATATGATAGATATTGATAAATATAAAAAGATCATGGAAAAGGAAGATATTTATTATACAATTCACTTGGATGAGAAGCTGAATGTATCGGATTTTAATAAAGAAGTTTCAAGAGCCTACTTAAATACAGTATTGGCAACCATTGAAATCGCGAAACAGCTTGAGGCACCAGTCTTAAATATGCATATGGCAGAAGGTGTTTTCATCACTCTGCCGAATAAACGATTATATCTGTATCATCAATACAAAGGAATTTACCTGGCTAAGCTGAAAGAGTTTCGTAATCTTTGTGAGAAAGCAATTGATGGTAAAAACATAAAGATTTGTATTGAAAACACCGATGGATATAAAGATTTCATGGTGGAAGGGATCGAGATGCTGCTGGAGAGTGATGTATTTTCATTAACATTTGATATAGGGCACAATCACGGTAAGGATGGTGTGGATGAAGCCTTTCTCTTAAAGCATAGGGATCGATTACAGCATATGCATATCCACGATGCCATAGGGAAGAGTAATCATCTAGTCATAGGGGATGGAGAAATCGATATCAAGGAGAAGTTAAAACTGGCAAAGGAATGTAATTGCAGGTGTGTCCTTGAAACGAAAACAATCGCTGCATTAAAGGAAACAACAAGTAGACTGATTCGTTATCTGCCATAATAAAATTAAGATTGTGCAGGAGATGGTTATGGAATATTTTCTATACATTGAGATCGATATCTTATCTTTGATTATACTTACCTTAATCTATTTTAATATTCACAGACGACAAGAAAGTTATTTGGTAGAACAAAAGCTATTTTTAATGATTATAGAATTAAATGCTTTGATTTTAATTACAGATACCATAATGGAATTAGTAGAAGGAAAGCAGGGTTACTTCTTTTATATCCTTAATATCGGAGCATCCTTTCTGTATTATACAGCAATTCCTTTCATCGGAATTGTATGGACCTTCTATGTGGATTACCAAATATTTAGAAACAAACAACGGCTAAAAGAAAAACTTGTATCTATGAGTATCCCTGCCATAGCCAATGGTATTTTATCAGGGGTGAGTATGTTTTGCAATGTAATCTTTTTTATCGATGAAAAAAATATGTATCATCGTGGAGATTTCATCTTTTTATTTACCATATTTAGCGATTTTTATATCATATACTCCTTCGTAATACTTATAAAATATAAAACAAAGGTGCAAAAACAGCATTTTCTTCCTTTACTATCATTTATTTTTCTTCCCTTCGCCGGAAGCATCGTTCAAATTTTTCTGGATGGAGTTAATCTGGTATGGGTTAGTATGACGGTATCCATATTAGTGATATTTATCAATATTCAGAATGAACAGCTCTACACGGATTATCTGACGGGCCTTTTAAATCGTAGGCAGTTAGATTATTATTTATACTCATTATTACAGAAATATAATGACAAGAAAAAAATCGGTGGTATTATGGTCGACATTAATTCCTTTAAGCAGATCAATGATCGCTATGGTCATAATGAAGGAGATCAAGCGCTAAAATATACTGCTCAAATTCTTCGTAAATCCATTCATAAAGAGCAATTTATCTTTCGATATGGTGGGGACGAATTTGTGATTCTTATGGAAATTGATCACACCTCGGAATTAGAGGATATCATATGTTGTCTAAAGGTCAATGTTAGCCGGTTTAATCAAAAGAGTATAACCCCGTACACCCTGAGCTTAAGTATCGGTGCGGATTTCTATCAAACGGGGATGACGGTTCAGAGTTTTTTAAAACATATTGATACATTGATGTATCAGGATAAGAATAAGATATTAGTGGAATATAAGGATGAGCGTATTGAAGCTACATAGGATCGTTTCAGGATGCAGAAACAGAAGATAGTATCCTTCGTTAATATGTTATAGTTTTATATCAGAGATTGAATGGAAGGTTCAGTCTCTATTTTTTAGAACAAAAATTATTTGGGTATAATTACCAGAGAATAATTTATTTTATTTGTCATTATAGCAATTGACAAAAATTGGATAGTAATGGAAAATAATAGATGGACATACAATGAAATAGTTGTTTCATGCACTTAGGAATACGGAATAGAGAATGAACCTGTTATCAATTAATCAAATGTGATTCAATTATATTAAGGGGGTATTTTTTATGCAAAAACATAGTATTGCCGTTCTATCTGATGTACATAGCTACTATCAGGAGTTAAAATGTGTGGTAGAACATTGTTTAAGTAATGGAGTTACTGATTTTATTGTATTAGGTGATGTAGTTTACGGTGGATCAGAACCCGGGAAATCATTAGAATTATTACATAGTCTGAATACTCTCGCATGGATCCGAGGAAATACAGATGATTGGGTAATCTTCGAGGAAAAATGGAAGGAAGCCTGGGAAGCCGGACATCTAGAAGAGGGAAATAATAAAAATCATTCATTGTCAAATGATGAAGTAACGTTTTTGCGTAATTTACCCATCTGTCAGAAGATTGAATTAGACGGTTATCAGGTAACTTGCTGCCATGGATCACCAAAATCCAATAAAGAGGGCATAGAAGAATACATCAAAAGTTGTTCCTTAAACCCTTTAGACAGCGATTTACTTTTATGCGGTCATACGCATAAACCGGCAATCTTTGAACATGAAGGTGTAATCGTATTTCAAGTAGGAAGTACCGGAATTAAAAATACCCACACCGATGACAAATTAAATTATGGATTAATTGAGATAAGTGAAGATGAGATTAAGTGCTCTCAGGTTTATATTAATTTTAAATAATTCTCTATGTAAATAAAATAAGGGAAGTAAGATACTCTAAAAAATTGAGTGTCTTTCTTCCTTTATTTTGTAAATGGTGAAATGAATGTAAGGATAACTAGCTAGTAGATAATTTCAATGAATAGATTAATCAAATAAATAGATAAATATAGATTAGTATTCATGGATGTAAAAAATACCGTTGACAAGGCCATGAATCAAACATACAATATATGGGTAATGATAAGAAAGGAACGGTAATGATGATTTGGAGCAAGAGCTCTGCTAAGGTTTCAGATAAGCAGAAATTGTCCGATATGTAGGTAATCATCACTACTGTAAGGTGATCTCAATGATTATTCGGTAATTCAGAAGAAACTTAAAGAAAAACAGACCATAGACGGCAGTAATTAATATAGCGGTTATGGTTATTTTTGTGTTATTTAAGAAGCTGGATTATCGATCAATGAATAGAGATTTGAAGAACCTATGGCCTTTCGTGTGCAATCAGGTGATTTATGCTGTATTGTAACTATGCAATATGGCTTATTACTTCATAATTTGAGATAATTGATCTTTCCGGCTTATGGCAGGAGGGATTTTTTTTATGTTTTATTATGTATTAAAAGTTGGTAATTTAATTAGACAGAAAAAAAATGGACTTATGGATAAGAAAAGATAAGGCAAAGTAAAATTAATAGGAAATTATTAGTGTATAGTAAAGAAAAGTGAAAAGATAAGTGAAAAGATAAATGAAAAGATAGGTGAAAAGATAAGTGAAAAGATAAATGAAAAGATAGGTGAAAAGATAAGTGAAAGAAAAGTAATTATAAATATAGTAGGCTAGATACGTTTTTAAGGTGATAAAATTAATCACATTGGAGATGATAATAAGGTAAAAATTTTCATGTATATAAATTCATCCTGGTGCAATAGCGTATTTAGTTGATTGACTACTCGTACGATCTTACTTTCTAATAGAATCTTTCTAAATAATTTGTCTCATTTACGACATCAAAATTACAATAAGAAAAGGAGTACTTCTATGTATCAAGCAAAAGATAGTAGATATGAGAAAATGGTGTATCATCGATGCGGGAAAAGTGGATTAAAGCTACCTGCGGTATCTCTTGGTTTGTGGCAGAATTTTAGTGCGAAAGATGATTTTGAGAATATGGAGAAAATGTGCCATACTGCTTTTGATTTGGGTATTACCCATTTTGATCTGGCTAATAATTATGGTCATCCATTCAACGGATCCGCAGAGGAGAACTTTGCTAAAATCCTAGATCAGGGATTAAGGACTTACCGGGACGAATTATGTATTTCTACAAAAGCTGGATATGAGATGTGGCCCGGACCTTACGGAGATCGAAACGGTTCCAGGAAATATTTAATTTCATCTTTGGATCAGAGTCTTCGGAGAATGAAATTAGATTATGTCGATGTATTTTATCATCATGTTTATGATCCGAATACTTCTTTGGAAGAAACGGCTATGGCACTGGATCAGATTGCGAAGTCGGGGAAAGCTCTATATGTTGGCATTTCAAATTACAACAGGCAGAAAACATCGGAGATGGTGAAGTTGTTCAAAGAACTGCATACTCCTTTTGTACTAAATCAACCATCCTACTCAATGTTAAATCGCTGGATTGAGGATGATAAGTTAGATGATTATGCCGTAGAAGAGGGCTTTGGCTTAGCTGTATTTTCGCCTCTGTATCAGGGATTTCTGACAGATCGATATTTACATGGTATACCAGAAGATTCTCGTGTTGGCAAAGGTAAAACTTGGATCAAAGATCAGCTTACACAGGAGATGCTTAACAAACTAAACAAACTAAATGATATCGCAAAAGGTAGGGGACAGACTTTATCCCAATTGGCGTTATCCTGGGTACTTCGTAACGGGAAGGTTACTACAGTATTAATTGGTGCCAGCAAACCGGAACAGATTGTTGAGAATGTGGAAGCGGTCTATAAGATGGATTTTACAGAACATGAATTAAATTTAATTGAGATAGCACTAAGAGCATAATATTAGTTGGAATAAATAACCCCAGATTTCGATGGAAATTTGGGGTTATTACTATTTCAGAGAGAAATAATTTTGGAGAGAATTCTATTCGTATAACTTTAAAATAACATGAATCAAGAAATGAGAAGTATGAGTGGCTGTACTCCTAGAAAGCTCTTACACTGAGAGAGAAGCATCAGTAGAATGTTAAAAATATGATGGAACTATTTGTTGTTTGTTTGATTTTACTCTTAACATGGATTATAATGGAAGAATAATAAAACATTCGTTCTGTTGTATTATGTTTCTGCTCGATAGGAATGTTAGATATATAGATACAAATAATATGATACAAGCAATATATTTAAAGATAATACATTTTAAGATAATACATGGGGGAATTAGGGTGAGTGATTATATTGAGATAAAGGGAGCTAAAATACATAATCTAAAGAAAGTTGATGTTAAGATACCTAA
>JAQZBN010000080.1 GCA_029238935.1 Herbinix sp. | reverse complement strand
TAGAGTAACCAAGGTGGGCAAATTCATCCGTAAAACAAGTTTGGATGAGTTCCCACAATTTTTTAATGTCTTAATAGGTGATATGAGCTTGGTAGGTACACGTCCTCCAACGGAGGATGAGTTTATACAATATGAAGGTAGGCATAAGAAGAGACTTAGTCTTAAGCCGGGGTTAACAGGACTTTGGCAGGTAAGTGGCAGAAGTAATGTAAATGAGTTTGAAGAGGTAATTAAGATGGATATTGAATATATTGATCAGTGGTCCATGTTATTAGATGTTAAATTGATATTAAAGACAATTATGGTGATGTTTACCGGGCGAGGGTCGCGGTAAAAGGTAGTTGGACGAGGTGGAATGAGAGAAATGAACGTGCAGAAGAATAGGGGAAAATTGAATATCTGCATGCTTGGGCATAAAAGAATTCCTTCTCGTGAAGGTGGCATTGAGATTGTTGTGGAGGAACTATCCACGCGGATGGTGAAGTTAGGTCATAACGTTTCTTGCTATAACCGGCGAGGACATCACGTTAGTGGCAGGGAGTTCGACAGCAAAGAACTTAGGGAATACAAGGGAGTAAAATTGCTGTCTGTCATTACTATAGAAAGAAAGGGATTGGCAGCAATGACCTCCTCTGCATTTGCAAGTATTCGAGCAGCATTCGGAAGGTATGATGTAGTCCATTACCACGCAGAAGGGCCGTGTGCAATGCTGTGGTTACCCAAGCTTTTTGGAAAACGCTGCGTGGCCACGATCCATGGCTTAGACTGGTCTCGGGAAAAATGGAAAAAGGGCTTCGGAGCTAAGTACATAAAGTTTGGAGAAAAAGTGGCTGCGAAGTACGCAGATGAAATAATCGTCCTAAGCAAGAGCGTTCAGAAGTATTTTAAGAAAGTATATAGAAGGGAGACATTATTTATCCCCAATGGGGTAAGTCGCCCTGTTGTTAGACCAGCAGAGATAACAAAAGAAAGATGGAATCTGGAAAAGGATAGTTACATCCTGTTCCTGGGCAGGCTGGTACCAGAGAAGGGGATACGGTATCTGGTAAGAGCGTATAGAGAGATTAAAACAGATAAGAAATTGATAATTGCTGGGGGTGCATCCGACACGGACAGTTTCATGAAAGAAATTCAAGATTTGGCAGAAGGCGATGAAAGAATTATATTCACAGGATTTGTTCAGGGAAAGACTTTGGATGAACTGTATAGCAATGCTTACATATATGTACTGCCAAGTGATTTGGAAGGGATGCCGCTGAGTTTACTGGAGGCTATGAGTTATGGGAACTGCTGTGTAGTATCTGATATAGCAGAGTGTGCAGAGGTTGTAGAGGATAAGGCTGTGATTTTCAAAAAGAGCAGTGTAATGGATCTGAGAGATAAGCTGCAGATGCTTTGTGATAACGTTGCTGTAGTTCGGAATTATAAGGATAAGGCAGCTGACTTTATCTGTGAGAAATACAAATGGGATGATGTGACAGAAAAAACAGAGAGATTATATAGAGGTATATTATGATAAGAGTTCTACAAGTAGTAAATGATATGCATCGGGCGGGATTGGAAACAATGCTCATGAATTACTTCAAAAATATAGATAGAAGCAAAATACAGTTTGATTTTCTCACCCACCGTCCCGAAAAAAATGACTATGACGATGAAATTATTAGTCTGGGCGGAAAAATTTACTACGCTCCAAGATTGTATCCGCAGAATTATCCGGTATATTTCAAATGGATGAAAAAATTCTGGGCAGAGCATCCAGAATATAAAATTGTTCATTCACACATTGATTCAATGAGTTATCTTGTTTTATTGACTGCTAAAAAAGCTGGTGTACCTGTCCGAATTGCGCATAGTCATAATACTTCTATAGATAGAGACTTTAAATATGCCTTAAAACAATTTTTCCGTTATAGAATTACATCGGCTGCTAATTACTATCTCGCGTGTGGGAAGGAAGCAGGACGGTTCTTGTTTGGAAATAAAGCTTTTCAGGTGATATCCAACGCTGTTAATGCAGAACAGTTTTACTTTGATTCGACGGTCAGAAATACGAAACGGAAAGAACTAAGCATTGATGATCAAATTGTAGTTGGTCATGTAGGAAGACTTTCCTACCAGAAAAATCATAAATATTTATTAAAAATATTTGCTGAAATAGAAAAGCAAAAAAAGAAATCAGTTTTATTGCTTGTAGGAACGGGTGAAAAGGAACAAGAAATTAGAAAACAAGCAAAACAGCTTTCTATAAAGGAAAAGGTAATTTTTTTAGGTAATCGTAGTGATGTACATCAACTTTATCAAGCAATGGATGTGTTTGTTTTGCCATCTTTCTTCGAAGGGATTCCAGTAGTAGGAGTTGAAGCACAGTTTGCGGATCTGCCGTGCATTTTTTCAGATAAGGTCCCTAAAGAGGTTGCTTTCAATAAAAAAACTCAATTTCTTTCATTAAGAGATACGCCTGAAAGCTGGGCGGTGAGAATTATTGAAAGCAGTAGGAAAAACAGAAGCTCAGATAGAAATGATATTGTTAACAGCCACTATAATATCAAAACTGCATATAAAATGCTGGAAGATTATTATTTTGAGCAATATAAAAGGTTTAAGAATGAGGATTAGTATTATGGTAGCTGGACATAGGAATATAAAACGAATAGCTCATCGTATGATCGAAGAATTGGATGCGACAAAAAGAGTTGCAAAGGTTACCTCGTGGAGTGGTGCCCTTATAACTTTAAGAGCAAAAATTGATATTCAGATTATGAATCATAATGGGTATATGGAAACAGCTGGATTTAAAAAGCATTTAATAAAAAAACACAAAGTAATGTTGGAATACTTTGAAAATGCTTTTTCCAATTATATTGCATCCTATGACTTTAATAGGACAAGTTGCAATGGAGCTTCCGAGTTTGAAAACTGTATATGGGTATGTTGGTGGCAAGGCGAAGAGCATGCTCCTGATATTGTGAAAAAATGTATTAATTCTATTCGCCAGAATGTAAATGGTCGTAGAGTAATTGTAATTACAGAAGCTAACTACAAAGATTATGTTAGTTTCCCGGAATGGATTGAAGAAAAAAGAAAAAAAGGCATTATATCACGTACACATTATTCTGATTTGCTCAGACTAGAGTTACTGGCAAAGCATGGTGGAATGTGGGTAGATTCAACTTTTTTTTGTACTGGTAATGCGTTAGAACAGTATTTATCCTGGCCTGTATGGTCAATTAAAAGACCAGACTATTTCCATGCGTCTATTGCATCTGGGTATTTTGCAAATTATTCGTTTGGATGTGATTTTGAACACCGCAGTATATTTGCTATCCTACGCGATTTCGCTTTTCAATATTGGAGAATGAATGATTCGATGATAGATTATCTTTTTTTAGATTATCTAATTGTGTTGGTTCAAAGACACAGTGAAAAGGTTAATAGAGCATTTAAGGATATTACTTCTAATAATCCAATGTGTGACGAGTTATATAAAAGACTGGCAAATCCGTATGATGAGAAAAAGTGGCAGGAACTAAAAGAAGATACGTATATGTTTAAACTTAGTTGGAAGCAGTCATATCCTAAGGAGAAAAATGGGGAAAAGACGTTTTATGGGATGCTGTTAGATGGAAAACTGTCGTAGGAAGCTGGATGTTTCAATTGTAAAAACATTCACAATATCGAACAGGTGGAAGGGACAATAAAATGGCAGGGATTAACTTAAATAACAAGGTAATTTTAATTACAGGTGTGGCAGGATTCATTGGATCTAATTTGGCAAAGCGTTTGCTGGCGGATACAGATGATGCAAAAATTATCGGTATAGACAATATAAATGACTACTATGATGTGAAATTGAAGGAAGCGAGGCTGGCAGAATTGTCTGCCCAGCCCAATTTTACGTTTATAAAGGGATCCATTGCGGATAAGCAATTGATTTATAATATTTTCAACGAATATCAGCCAACTATTGTTGTCAATCTGGCGGCGCAGGCAGGAGTGAGATATTCCATTACGAATCCCGACGTTTACATCGAGTCAAATTTAATAGGATTTTACAACATCCTCGAATCCTGTCGCAATTCTTACGAGAACGGTGCAAAGGGAGTAGAGCATTTGGTGTATGCATCTAGCTCTTCTGTATATGGTGCAAATAAGAAAGTTCCCTACAGTATAGAAGACAAAGTAGATAACCCTATTTCACTCTATGCAGCTACCAAGAAGTCGAATGAGCTGTTGGCGCATGCTTATAGTAAACTGTATAACATTCCATCAACAGGATTGAGATTTTTCACGGTTTATGGACCAGCCGGACGCCCTGATATGGCTTACTTTGGCTTTACAGATAAGCTTCGGGAGGGTAAGAAAATTCAGATTTTCAATTATGGTAATTGTAAGCGTGATTTTACTTACATTGATGATATCATCGAGGGCGTAGTCAGAGTCCTACAGAAAGCACCTGAAAAAAAGGCTGGCGAAGATGGGTTACCTCTTCCACCGTATAAAATCTATAACATAGGTAATCAGAAGCCGGAAAATCTGTTGGACTTTGTGGACATTTTGCAGCAGGAGCTCATACGTGCAGGGGTTTTGTCAGAGAATTACGATTTTGACACTCATAAGGAACTGGTTCCAATGCAGCCTGGAGATGTACCTGTTACATATGCAGATACCACTGCACTGGAGCACGATTTTGGATTCAGACCAAGTACACCCTTAAGAGAAGGGCTGCGCAAATTTGCAGAATGGTATAAAGGCTATTATATCTTAGGATAGTTAAGGCAGCATATGGAAAGCGGTTATATTAACAAAGCGATTAAATTGGAGGATTATAAATGAAAGCTTATAAAGTCGCTGTTGCCGGAACCGGATACGTCGGGTTGTCAATTGCTTCGCTTTTAGCTCAGCATAACCAGGTAACTGCAGTGGATATCATTCCGGAAAAAGTTGATCTGATTAATCAAAAAAAATCATCGATTCAGGATGAGTATATTGAAAAGTATCTGGCGGAGAAGGAGCTTAATTTAACAGCAACGCTGGATGCAAGAAAGGCATATTCTGATGCGGATTTTGTGGTTATAGCTGCACCAACAAACTATGACAGTAAGAAAAACTTCTTTGATACTTCCGCTGTAGAAGTAGTCATAAAATTAGTCATAGAATATAATCCGGAAGCAGTTATAGTAATTAAGTCCACGATTCCAGTGGGTTATACGTCGTATGTCAGAGAAAAGTTTAATCATAAAAATATAATCTTCAGCCCGGAATTCCTAAGAGAGAGCAAAGCCTTATATGACAATCTGTACCCTAGTCGAATCATAGTTGGAACGGATATGGAGGATGAACGATTAGTGGAGGCGGCACACACCTTTGCAGAACTTCTGCAGCGAGGAGCGATAAAAGATAACATTGAAACTTTATATATGGGTTTTACCGAAGCAGAAGCAGTGAAATTATTTGCCAATACCTATCTGGCACTTCGAGTATCATTTTTCAATGAATTGGATACATATGCTGAAATAAAAGGACTGGACACAAAAAAAATAATTCAGGGAGTATGTCTTGACCCAAGAATTGGTACTTACTATAACAATCCTTCTTTTGGATACGGAGGATATTGTCTTCCAAAAGATACTAAGCAACTACTGGCCAATTACGCCGATGTTCCGGAGAATTTGATACAAGCGATTGTAGAAAGCAATCGGACAAGGAAATCTTTTATTGCTGATCGTGTTTTGGAGCTGGCAGGTGCTTATGAAGCGAATGACAGTTGGGATGCCAGCAAAGAAAAAGAAGTAATTGTCGGCGTATATCGGCTGACGATGAAAAGCGACAGCGACAATTTTCGTCAAAGTTCAATTCAAGGTGTTATGAAGAGAATAAAAGCTAAGGGTGCAACGATAATTGTTTATGAACCAACGCTTAAGGATGTAGATACTTTCTTTGGAAGCAAGGTTGTAAATGATTTAGATGTATTTAAAAAACAAAGCCAGGCAATTATTGCAAATAGATATGATAGTTGTCTGAATGATGTAAGGAACAAGATCTATACGCGCGATATTTTTCAAAGAGACTAGTCAATCAAAGATAATGAAAGGTGTCCACATGAAAAAAATAGTATTCATCATGCCGTCATTAGCAGGAGGAGGAGCGGAGCGGGTTGTGTCTATTTTAACAAATTACCTGGCTAAAAAAGATTATGAAGTAACAGTTTTTCTCCTGCGGGAAAATCAGTGTGTATACACATTGAGCGAACATGTAAAATTAGATATAAGCAGTATTGGAACAAATAATGGACTGATAAAAAAAGCAGCTACTGTAAGAAATATTAGAAAATTAATGATCAAAAATAAAACTGCAGTTTTTATTTCATTTTTAACGAATGAAAATTTATATACCACCTTTGCAGCTATAGGTTTGAATAGAAAGGTGATTATATCTGAAAGAAACGATCCTTATCAAACAATCACAGGAGTTTTAAAAAAATACATAGTAAACAAATTATACGAAACCAGGCAATGCAAAAGAGTCGTTTTTCAAACAGACGGCGCAAAAAATTTTTATAGTAAAAAAATACAGCACAAGGGAGAAATTATCGCAAATCCAATAAAAGAAGATTTGCCTATGCCATACTTAGGAGAGCGCAGAAAAGAAGTTGTGACCTTTGCTAGACTTGACCCTCAAAAAAATTTTCCGCTGCTTATAGAGGCATATGAACGCTTTCTTGAAAAGCATCCGGACTATTCTCTTTCAATCTATGGAAATGGAATAATGGAAGAAGAACTGAAAGAGCTGGTTTTGAATAAAAATTTGAACAGTAAAGTGCATTTTAAAGGGTTTACATCTTCGTTGCATGATCAGGTGCGTACCGCTTCCATGTTTGTATTGCCTTCGGATTATGAGGGGTTGTCCAATTCGATGCTGGAAGCAATGGCAATTGGGCTGCCTTGTGTTTGTACCGATTGTTCTCCAGGTGGCGCTAGAATGTATATTGATAACGGAGTCAATGGCTTTCTTGTTCCTGTGAGAGATCCTGAGGCAATGTGTTCAGCGATGGACCAGATTGCCAGTAATAAACAGTTATCAGATAGCTTTTCTAAAGAAGCTGCAACTGTGCGTGAGAAACTATCCATCGAAGCTGTCGGAGTAAGATGGGAAAATATTATTAATGCTATTTAAGCAAGGTATTAAAATAAAAGAGCCGTATGGTATATTCCAAATGATACCCTGCGGGTGGAGGTGTAAATGAAAATACTGGTTACAGGAGCGAATGGCTATCTGGGGTTTGGTATTGTGAAACAACTGTTAAATGATGGATTTGAAGTAGTTGCTACAGATCTGACAGTGACTCATGTTGATGAGCGTGCGAAAAGCGTGGAATGCAATATTTTTAATATAGATAATCCTTATGAGTATTTCGAAAATCCTGATGTAGTTTTGCATTTAGCCTGGAGGGATGGATTTGTACATAATTCCGATAATCATGTTCTTGACTTGCCATTTCATTTTTTATTCTTGAAGCGAATGATTGATTCTGGAATCGAAAGGGTAGCTATTCTGGGAAGTATGCATGAGATTGGCTTTTTTGAAGGGGCGATCAACGAAGATACGCCATGTAAGCCTATGAACCTTTATGGGATAGCCAAAAACAGTCTAAGAGATATGATAGATCTGATTAGCGGGCAAAGAAAAACCCAGTTTCAGTGGTTAAGAGGTTATTATATCGTATCTAATATGCAATTTGGAAATTCTATTTTTTCAAAAATTATTTGTGCAGAAAAAGAAGGGAAAGAGAAGTTTCCATTTACATCAGGTGAAAATCAATATGATTTTTTAGATTATAAGGACTTTTGTTATCAAATTGCAGCAGCGGTGGAACAGGATAATGTTTTGGGAGTTATTAATATATGTTCTGGAAAACCTGAGAAGCTTGCTGACAGAGTGGAACGGTTTATCAGGGAAAACCATTATAAAATAAAACTAGGGTATGGTGAGTTTCCCGATAGAGCCTATGATTCCAAGGCAGTTTGGGGAAACGATAAAAAGATAAGACAAATATGCAGCAAGAAAAGGGATTCTCTAATCTCAGGAATATTATATGAAAGTTAAAATATCTGCAATTACTCAATACTTTTTAATTTATATTATGTTGCTCGTACCAGGTAGCTGTCTTTTTGCAAAGTATTTAACGGGAGATCAAAAGTATTATGCAATTATTATAATGTATATCATTTTATACGCCTTAAACAAAAAATATAGGTGTAATTATTCGTTAATCTTTTCTATTTTACTTCTGATTTTTGTAGTCTTTACGAGGCTTTATACAAATGGTGGTGCAGGAATTTCAGCTTGGTTTCAATTTGTAGTGTGTATTATATCAACACAGATGGCAATCAGTGCAAATAAGAGAGAATTTTTAAGACGTTGGATAAATTTGGTTCAAATCTTTGCTGTCATCAGCATCATATTTTGGGTGGCATTTTTGGTTTCCCCTAGTTTGGTGAACGCGTGGCCAGCTGTTACCTTTGATACACAGACAATGGGAACGAAAGGATATGAGATATATTTACACGGGAAAGGTGTGCTGCTCTATAGTTATCTCGAGATTCACCCGACCCGAAATTGTGGAATTTATACGGAACCAGGTGTATATCAAATTGTTTTAAATTCAGCTCTTTTTGTGTTGCTTTTTTGGAGAGAGAAGATAGGATTTAAGAGTGAAATAGAATACAAAAGGGCTGTGTTCATTGTTTTGTTATCACTGATAACCTGCCAGTCCACAACAGGATATATAGGAATGTTATTTATTATTTTGTTTTTCTATTTCTCCCGTAAGAAAGATCATAACACTTCAAAGGTTAAGCTTTATATTACAGGAGTAATGGCGGTCGGATTTATCGTTTTACTGGTAGATTATGCATACAGAGGAACAGAAAGTATTGTATATATCCAGATTATTCATAAACTATTTGGAGATAACGGATCAGGGTTTAATATATCTGAAGGAACGGGATTATATAGATTGGGTACAATTATTGTTAGTCTGGCATCTGTGATCAAACATCCGCTAGGGGTTGGGTATGACACACTGAATGTTTTAAAGAAGGAATATGCATCCGGTCTCGTAGCAGCCAGCGTGGTGGCTTTTGCAGCTGTGTATGGCATTATTCCATGGATTATTAGTATGTATATGGTATTTAAACCTGTAATGAAATATGAGAAATTAGTGCCAGGAATACTGTTTGCAATACTGTTCTTCAACACAACACTAGCACAAACAGATTTATTTTATCCATCTCTGATGATGATTCCACTGTATTTACTCTTAAACAAAAGACTTGTGCGTAGAGGGGAACTAACATGATTGATACGTTGATAATTGCTGCTGATAGGCATGCGTATTATTTTGAAAGAATTAACAACGAGCAGATTAGTATTCAGAATGTATTCAAGGATTCTATTTCGTTAAAACATAACTTATTACGATTATTTAGAAAGATGAAATGGAACTACACATATCTATATTACGGAGATTGGTTTAAACTTCTCCCAAAAGTCAACAAAATAATTGTATTAGATATGGCACTGGAAATCGATAATTGTCTGCTCAGGAATATCAGTAAAATGGCTCCGACGGCTGTTAAGAGTTTATATTCCTGGAATATTATCATAGATGATAAGAAATATAAAAAAATGAAAAATTTAGTGGATGAGGCAGGATTTAAATACTACTGCTATGATAGAGGAAATTGTGAAAAATATAATTTTCACTTCAATACAATCATGTATGATCGTACTCTATGTCTTCCAAAGACAGAGGTAAAATTCGATACGATTTTTGTAGGATTCTTAAAGGATAAAAAAGATAAGCTTCTGAGTTTGTATGAAACATTCCAGAAAGCAAATGTTGATGCTAAATTTATTATTGTAGATTTGAATGGACAAATATCTGGATTGCCCTTTGAAGTGAGAAACCAATATATTGATTATTCTTTATATCTTGAGATGGTTAATAACAGCCAATCAATTTTAGATATAGTACAAGCTGATCAAGATGGTTTTTCAATGCGGGTCATGGAGTCTATTTTTTTAAATAAAAAGCTAATAACTACAAATAATGCGATAAAGGCTGCGAAATTTTATAATAAAAATAACATTCTTGTGATGGATCTGGAACATATCTGTAAAGAGGATATCGTAGAATTTTTTCAACTAGAATTTCAAGGATATCCAGAAAGTATAAGAGATTATTATTCTGTAGAATCCTGGGTCGGGCGATTTGTATGATGTTGAATGGGATAATATTCAAGGAGAGCAGAATGTTAAAAGGTAAACTGCAAAAAATTCCGTTAGGGGTAAGGGTCGCAATTGTATATACTGTCGCGTCAGTATTTTCTCGCGGTCTGTCAATGATTACGGTTCCTATTTTTACCAGGATTATGTCGAAAAGTGAGATAGGAGTCGTTAATTTATATAATTCCTGGTACATATTAATCAATGTCGTAGCTACGCTTTCATTGACATCTGGCGGATTCCAGTCAGCAATGAAAGAATTTGAGGGAGAAAGAGATCAATATCAGTCCTCCGTACTTACGTTAACTTCAATAATGGCATTGCTCCTGGCAGGATTATATTTCATTTGTCCTGGAATTTGGAATGACTTTATAGGACTACCTAAAGAATTGATGATACTGATGTTTTTTGCTTTTTTCTTTTTACCTGCACAGGATTTTTGGTTGTTGCGACAAAGGTATGAATATAAATATAAATTTGCGGCGGTTCTTACAATGGGAACAGCGCTTGTTGCAACGGTGGTATCCATTATAGTTGTCTTAAAACTGATTAATATAGGGTCTAATAGAATTGCGGAAGGAAGAGTATATGCGACAAATGCAATATCTATATCAGTTGCAGCTATTTTGTGGATATACCTTTATGTAAAAGGAAAGGTAGTAGTAAATCTTAGGTATTGGAAGTATTCTTTAAGACTAAGCATTCCACTTATCGGCTATGGGTTTGCAAGCCAGATATTGAATGTTTCTGATCGTATGATGATTAGCAATCTGGTTGGAAATGATGCAGTGGGAATTTATAGTACCCTGTACACGGTTAGTTCGATTTCATTACTGGTTTGGGCGGCGATCAATGCATCTTTCATTCCTTATTTATATGAGAATATTGGGAAGAAAGAGAATAAGATTCGGGAAGTCTCGATTTCATTGATGGGTACGTATGCAATCATTGCAGTTATTTTAGCATTTTTTGCACCGGAAATAATAAAGATTCTAGCAACAGAGGAATACTATGAAGCAATTTATATTATGCCTCCAATTGCTGCGGGAGTTTTCCTGACTTCTGTCTCTAACATGTATTCCAATCTACTGATATATTACAAAAGTACAAAATATATTATGTATTCCTCAGCTGTAGCAGCAGTGATGAATGTTGCACTGAATTATGTTTTTATTAAAGCATTTGGATATATGGCAGCTGCTTATACAACTTTAATATCCTATATTATTTTAGCGGGCGGTCAGGCATTATTTGCAAGAAAGGTGCAGGTTAAGGAGAAGGAAGAAGCGTATATTTATAATGATAAAGCGGTTTGTTTGATGGCTGTGGTCACAATTGCAGCATCTCTTTTTGGACTATTACTATATCAGTATACAGTAATAAGATATATCATTACTGTGACGGGGGGAGTTGTTGGAG
>JAQZBN010000146.1 GCA_029238935.1 Herbinix sp. | reverse complement strand
ATTCAACGTACATCTTCCTTTCTGTTGTTAAATTACATCTTAACTTCTTCCATTCTTCCCACAAAATTGCATATTGAAACCTATCGCACCATTCAGCATTAAGTTCGTTGTTTCTGCGTTGGGACTTGATAAAATGAGCCTCGCGACGCATTCCTATCTTCTCCATTATCCGATATGAGGCTATATTATTAGCGTTACATCCCGCTATAATGCGTCTAAGACTGAGCGTCCCAAAAGCGAAATTTAATAGTTCTTTTCCCATTTCTGTTCCATAACCATGTCTCCAATAGTTGCGGTGTATCGTCCACCCTAATTCAGGCTCAATATCTAAATTAAAAATTGAAGCAACTCCAATTAAAGCCCCGGTTTCTTTGATTATTGTTGCAAATTCAAAGTTTTTACATTCTTCTTCATTCGCACTTGATATAGCCCAATCTAAATACTTATGTGTTTCTTCTTCGCTCAATGTACTTTTTCGAAACTTCATATTTTCGCTATTGCCAAGCCAATCATATACAATCGGAAAATCGCTCTCACGAAGTTTTCGAAATAGGAAACGTTCTGTTTCAAATTCTGTAAAGTTCATTTAGTCCTCCTTTTAATGGCTGTATTTACAGGAATATCGTTAATTTCCATCAATTTCTGATTTTTATAACAACCCAAAATGAGCACTCTCGATAATTGATTTCATTTGACATAAGCAAAATGGGTGTCCGGCGGGGTCAAGCATAACTCTCCAATTATTAGAAAATTGATCATCTGCAATTGTTGCTCCACAATGGATTGCATATTGAACTGCTTTTTCTAAATCATTAACGGCGAAGTCTATATGTGCCATTTGTTGTTGAGATTCAGGCTCTTCCGGCCACACAGGCGGTTTATACTCATTATTTAGTTGAAACAATATACTAGGATATGTTCCTTGATTGGTTCCTGGAGCGTATACACATGCCCATCCTTCATCGATCAACATCATTTCCCACTTAAGCAATGCTGCATAAAACTTTGCTAATTCCTGCGGGTCTTTGCAGTCCACCGTAAATGAGTACATCTTAATTTTCAATTCATCACCCATAATGCTAATACCTCCTAATATATAAGGTTTATGTAATAATCTACCAGTTCAAAAATCCAGTCTTTTATATTGGTAAATTGAAATCCTAGATTTTTGGCTCGGTCTGTATTGATGCTGTATTCTGGTTCTCCATTATACGGTGCATCTTCTCCCTCTAAAGAAATTATAGCTTTTTTACCGGTCTTTAACTCAACATAATCTAATATTTCTCTTATTCATATTGTCCCGTCAGAACTTCCATTCAATGCTCCGGTAAAATCCTTATCTACTAAGAAAGAAATAAACTTACCTGCTTCGTCTGAACGTATGTAGCTCATTTGATAATCTATATTATTTATGTTCATTGGAATTTCTTTTATAGTATGTTCAATATAAAATAATAAGCGCTTTGTATAATCATCTTCACCGATGGTAAATGGATACCTTACCGCAATTGCATCTACGTTTTTGTATATCTGCCATAAAGCACATTCAGCCTGTCTTTTAATTTCCTCATATGGAAAATCCATTCGAGAGCACCAAACCAGTTCCTTTTCAAATCCATCAAAATCTTCTTCTATAGTATTCCAATGTTTGGGGTCGTAAACAGAAGTACTTGACATATAAATATATTTATTACAATCAATCACATCTAATACATGTTTTATATCATTAGAACAATAAGCAATTTTATCTATTACAATATCATATTTTTTGCCCTTAAGCGCCATTTTTATACTTTCTGCGTTTGTTCTTTCAAGTATGATTCTTGATACCTCATTATCAAATGTAACATCAACATTTCCTCTTGTTGCAATAGTTACATTATGACCATGTTTGAGAAGGTCATTAATCATGTATATTCCAAAATATCTTGTTCCACCGATAACTAGTATATTCATATCTATCTCCACTTTTATTTATAATATGTCATTCACAATACATATTACAAAATTAATATTTATTATAGTGTGTATCTTCAAACTGTAACCTCATTCCAATAACGGTTAACATCACTATATGGTCCATTTATGATAATTTCCTCTTATACCACAAATGATTTTGTCCCAAATAAAATATAGTATAAAAAACCTCATACTAGAGAAATGTAGTGGACACAATTTTTTATAATTATATACTTCCAACCATATGAAATCAATTCCTGAACAGCCTTGGCGTAAGTATTATGTTGATAATAGGCTTGTCACGATTAATAATTATCAGAATGCTTGTACTAAAGAGGGTACTCATAGCTTACATATTCAGATTTGCAATAAAAATATGGTACCAATTATCTATAAACTTATTATCCTTGCTAGTTAAACACATTGAAGCTAAGTATAGTACAAAATTGTGAAATATTAGATGGTAAAGAAATTATGTTGGAAATTTAGTTTTTTAAGGACAATTCAATGTTATCTTCATATTCTTCGTTATTTTTTGTGTATTCAATCTTTAAATATACATGATTAAAATCATATTCATTTTCTAAATTAACATCATTTTCATTACTTACAACTTTTGTATCACCTTCCGTCATTTCTTTTCCATAAATATCAAGTCTTGTGAATATATCGTCAGCATTATATATAGAGCTTTCTTTATTAGTTTCACATAC
>JAQZBN010000079.1 GCA_029238935.1 Herbinix sp. | reverse complement strand
CATGGAGGTTACCAGTAAACCCATTATCCTTGACGGTGATACGGGTGGACAGATTGAGCACTTTGTCTATAATATAAAGACCCTTGAACGTATGGGTGTATCTGCTATTATCATAGAGGACAAAATTGGGTTAAAAAAGAATTCCTTATTCGGTACAGAGGTAATACAGACGCAAGATACGATTGAGCATTTCAGTGAAAAAATCAGAGCGGGCAGACAGGCGTTGCAGACGGATGAATTTATGATAATTGCTCGGGCAAGGAATGGAGGATGCAGTAGCCAGAGCCAAAGCATATATTGAAGCAGGTGCTCAAGGAATTATGATTCACAGCAGAGAAAAATCGCCGGACGAGATATTTAAATTCTGTGAACTATATAAAGAGTTCGGTAAACAGATTCCATTAATTGTTGTACCCACTTCCTTTAATCAAGTATATGAAAATGAGTTTATAGAACATGGTGTTGATATTGTTATATATGCAAATCAATTAATCAGAAGTGCATATCCTGCGATGAGGGAGACTGCTGAATTGATATTAACAAATGAACGGTGTTATGAAGCAGACAAAAAATGTATGCCAATTAAGGAGATTCTCAATTTAATACCTGGAGGTAATTAATAAATGGTAAATGTCAAAGGATTATATGAATTCTTAAATGAGAAGGACATACAATTTTTCGCAGGAGTACCAGATTCTCAATTAAAGCCTTTTTGTGATTACTTATCCGTAAGATTAGGAATTGGTAAGGAGCATATTATTGCTGCCAATGAGGGTAATGCTGTAGCACTGGCAGCCGGATATCATTTAGCAACAGGGAAAATTGGCATGGTATATCTGCAAAATTCAGGGCTTGGAAATGCGGTGAATCCTATAACTTCTTTAACGGATGCGGAAGTATATGCGATACCGGTGGTATACATGATTGGCTGGAGAGGACAACCTGGGGTAAAGGACGAGCCACAACATGTAAAACAAGGTAAGATTACATTAGAATTATTACAGCTGATGGGTATCAAATATCAAATAGTTGATAAGGATTCTACAATAGAAGATATCAGGAAGGTTTACAATAGTACGTTTGAGGATGAATTAAAAAACGGAAGAAGTGTTGCCTTTGTAGTTGAAAAGAATGCACTTGATAATGAGAATACCTGTAAAGAGCAAAATACCTTTGAATTAAGCAGAGAAGAAGCAATTCAAATTATAATTGACCATCTGGGGAAAAAGGATGTTGTTATATCCACAACGGGGAAAGCTTCTCGGGAACTGTTTGAATACAGGGAGAAAAAAGCACAAGGACATGAGAAGGATTTCTTGACCGTTGGCTCGATGGGGCATGCTTCGATGATTGCTACGGCAATAGCAGAAAACACGGATAAGAGCGTCTGGTGTATTGACGGCGATGGTGCAATGCTTATGCACACCGGTGCTGCTGCGCTAATTGGAAGCAGAAAACCCAAAAACCTGTATCATATTCTTATTAATAACGGAGCACATGAAACTGTGGGTGGCATGCCCACCATATCCTATTCCATTGATTGGGGAAAAGCTACGAAAGCCTTTGGATATATGGGTGAATACCAGGTAAAGTGTGCATTGGAGTTATCGGAAACGATATCAAGAGTGAGAGCGCAAGAAGGACCAATCTTTATCGAAGTACTTGTTAACCTGAATTCACGGGATGACTTGGGAAGGCCGACAATAAAGCCAGTTGATAATAAAAAAGATATTATGACATTTATTCGAAATTGAGATGGGAATGATAAAAAAATGGATTTTAACTTTTTGATAAAAACCAAAGTAAATGTAGGAGCGCTGGAGGATTTAAAGAACTATATTAGAAAGACTCGAAAGAACAAGCAGCTGCTGCTAGTCCTTTCGAGCAGTATGGAGGAGCGCTTTCAGTTGTCGGAGTTTATCAAGGAGCTTCAAGACAAGAATGTCGTGAACCGAATTAAAAGCGTACCGTCGAACCCAACTGAGATTGATATTAAAGAATCTTTGGAACACCTAGAAGAGGATTTTAACTATGTGATAGCTTTTGGAGGAGGTAGTGCAATTGATTTGGCAAAGGCTGTTATGGCCCTGCAATACCTTAGAGCACAAAAGCTGGAGGGAGAGACAATTCTTAAGGCCATAGAAACCAAGGATTACATGGAGAAAGAAAGAGTATGTGATTTCTTGGCTATCCCTACGACAGCTGGAACCGGATCAGAGGTAACGAGCTGGGCAACTGTTTGGAAAAGCGATCGATTAGGTAAATTATCGGTGGATGCCCCTTGGCTTGCCCCCACCTGTGCATTTGTAGTACCGGAACTGACGGTACCCATGAATAATAGATTAACAATTGCTACAGGGCTTGATGCACTTTCCCATGCAACTGAAAGTTATTGGTCAAAGAAGAGTAATCCCATCGTCAGGGAGTTGTCTAAAACCGCAATAAAGACAATTGTTAAATACCTCCCTAAAGTTATTGATGATAAAGATAATCTATATTACCGAGAGAAAATGTGTATTGGCTCCGTATTTGCAGGTCTTGCTTTTGCAAATACAAGAACAACGGCTTGTCATTCCATCTCTTATCCATTAACCATGAAGTATGGTATAGAACATGGATTTGCGGTAGCTATCACTTTAGTGGAAGTAATGAAATACAATCAATCAAGGATTGTCGAATTCAATGAACTGCTAGAAGCCTTTGGTGCTGGTACACCGGAAGATATTAAAGAATGGATGGATATTGTAAGCAATGAGATACAGCCATTAACCCTAAGCTCATTTAACATTAGAAGAGAAGGCCTCGAAGCAATTGCTTGTCAGTCCTTTACTGCGGGACGAATGGATAATAATCCTGTAAAAGTGAAAATGGATGATGTGATGAGGATACTAGAAAAATGCCTTTAGCATAAATGAACCCCAAAACTAAATGAGGAGTAAGGCAAAGATGAATAAATATGTCCATTTCAGTATCGATGATGTATTACCTTCCTTGAGATATGCAACATTAAATATGGATAAGTATGAGAGTATTTTTGAGTTGGATTTTTATTCAAAGCTGAAAAAACTTCATGAAAAGTATTCTGCTATATTTAGTCTATTTTTATATTCTGAAAAAAATGATTTTCACATTAACCAAATGACTGATAAATTTAAGCGTGATTTCGTGCAGAGCATAGACTGGCTTAAGTTAGGCTACCATGGGTTTGATTCTATAGGTAAAAACGCTAGAAATATTGACACATTGGGGAAACAGGCTTTCATTGAAACAATTAATGCAATAGAGCGATTTGCTGATTTATCCAGCTTAACAAAGGTACTCCGACTTCATAAATACGAAGGAACAAAAGAGTTTCTCATGTTTTTGAATCAACAGGGTGTAAAAGGGGTACTGACAGCAGATGATGATAGAATAAGTTATGATCTGACAGTAGAAGAATGCAGTGAGCTTGACAAAAAGGGGATATTTCATAAAAATTCATTGTATTATTATAAAACATACTTTCGAATAGAAAATTTAAGCGATAGTTTGGATGGAATATCTGAATTTTCTAACATAAAGAGGCTTAATGTATTTACTCATGAATGGGCATTTAAAAATCAATTTCAAAAGATTGAGAAAGTTGTAAAGTGGCTTAATCAAAATAATTTTCAATTTTTAAATTATGATGACTATTTATGATAACGCATACTAAAAAATGCAGTTTAATTTTATTTTAAATAAGAGAGGTAGAAAATGATAGGAATCAGTGTAATCGTACCTGTTTATAATGTCGAGAGATATCTGAGGTATTGCTTGGATTCATTAATACAGCAAACGATGCAAAATATTGAAATTATTGTTATTAATGATAATTCACCTGACAATTCTGCTGGAATAATGAAGGAATATGAATTGAAATACAACAACATACGTACTATTTATTTGAGTGAGAATAGATGTCTGGGAGGAGCTAGGAATGCAGGGATAGATTTAGCACGGGGCAAATATATCATGTTCGTGGATAGCGACGATTCAATTGATGCGGACTATTGTGAGAAAATGTATTCCGCATGTGAGGAGACGGGGAGTGAGATGGCATTTTCAGGATACCTCACTTTAAATGAGAATTTTGAAAAATTGGATGAGAAATTGACGTATCCGATCGATTTTTCTGGTAGAATTGATGATAGCAAAAGAAAAGGTTTTATTAATAAAGGTGTTGTTGCCTGGGGGAAGATATTTCGTCTAGATCTATGGAACAATATTAAATTGAGGTTTCCTGAACATGTAAAATACGAAGATGCACCGACAATTCCAATTTATTTACTTCATACTAAAAGCTGTTGCTATGTGGATGGAACCTTTTATAGATATCTTGTACGTGAAAATTCAATTCTAAGAACCAGAAATACTGGGCATGACGATGCACAGATTACAGCTTTGTTATTTTGGGATAGAATGAAGCAGTATGGGTTCGCTGATAAGTTTTCTGTTGAAATTGAACATTTTATGGTTGAAAGATACTACTCTGTATTCCTTAGAAGGTGTATTCAATTGTATGACAAGGTGTCTTACGATAAAATGGAAAGTTCTAGAAAGGATATACAATCTTGGTTCCCGGATTACCGCAGAAATAAATATATACATGCTTTTGTGGCGGAAGACAGAATTCGTATGATGATGAATGAAATTTCACCTCAAACCTGTGAGCAATGGGATAAGAATTATAAGGATAGTATGAATTCAGATTATCAACTCATGAGTTCTATGTATCAACCTTTTTATTATAAGAATGAAACAAAGATAAAAAACATATTAAAGGGTGAAAGTTTTGGATTGTGGGGAAGTATCCAAAAAAGAAAGGCATTTCTTGATTTCGTAAGTAAAACCGTACCAAATGTAAAATTATATAATTTTAGCAAAGAAACTATCTATCAAGATATTGAGATAAATCATATAGAATGTATTATAGTTGTAAATCCTAGTGCCTATTTATCAATCTTTAAAGAAATTCAAAATTACAAAGAAAAGGTTAAATTAATAAATCTAGAGGATATTTTACATGGTTATATTGATCTATATGATGGAGCAGAAGATACAGCGATTTAATATTCAGATTCTTGCTGTTGTGGTGATGAACGGAAGAGGTGTGATATGAGAAAAATAGGAAATTTTACTTTGGGATTGGTTCTTGGTAGCTTCGTTTCTTATCAAATAGTAAAGTATTTTGAGCCTCCCAAAAAGCAAAAGACGGATAAATTTAAAAGTTATTACAATATGCTGACACGTTGGTTGGAGTTAGAAGATAATAATCTCGCGATAGACAAACTTTTTAAACAGTACGGATATAATAAAATAGCAATCTATGGGATGGGTAAAATTGGGATGAGATTATGCAATCAACTTAGAAATACGGATATTGAAATAGCCTATGTTATAGACCAATATGCAAAAAATGTTTTAGATAATATATGTTTTAAGGATCCGCAGGATAAGTTGGATGAAGTGGATGCAGTTATTGTAACAATACCTTTTGCATATTTTGAAATTAAGAATCAACTCACTATGAAATTAGAATGCCCCATTGTATCATTGGAGCATATATTATTTGAGGTTTAAGATGTGGATAGAGAAAATAATTCATCGAAAATATAGTTTTAACGGATATAATAACCCAACGGATTTTATATTGGGATTATTTCGAATCAGATCAACCTTTTCAGCTCGTAAGAAAAATGTAAAACGTATCTATTTTACTGGCTTACCTGAGCATGGGAACTTAGGGGATCAAGCTATTGCATATACAATAATTGAATATGCAAAAAGAACATATCCTGATTATGAGATTTTCACATTTAATATAAGTGAATTCCTAGATTGCCTAATACCAATAAAATCTGATTGTAAAAAAGATGATATCTTTTTTTTAATCGGTGGAGGGAATATGGGAATAGAATACTTTGGAAACGAAGAGGTAAGAAGAATTATAATTGAAGCATTTCCGAGGAATAAGATTATTATATTCCCCCAGACAATTGATTATGGAAAATCGGCTAAAGGAATGAGCGAACTAAAAAACGCAATAAAAATATATAATAAACATAAAAATCTCACTATTTTTGCAAGAGAAAAAATGTCGTATAGGATGATGAAGAAGGCGTTTGTACAGAATCAGGTATTTCTAAGCCCGGATATTGTCTTTAAACTAGATTATAATGCCATATATGAGCGTAATCAAGTTTTAATGGTTATTAGAAATGATAGAGAATCAACTTTGGATAAGAAGGGTATGGAACTCATACAAGGGGCTTTGAAAGACATGGGCAGTATAAAGTATCTGGATACAGTGCTTCCGGATGTACCAATAATAACATCACAAAGTATGAGAGAGAAGTTGGTATTTCGCATGCTGGACGAATTTTCAAGGTCAAGGCTTATAATTACAGACAGATTACATGGTATGATATTTTCGGTAATAACAAATTCACCTTGCATTGTAATTAAAAATTATAATCATAAGGTAATCAGTAGCTATCATACTTGGTTACGAGATTTTGAAAATGTATATTACTTGTATGATATTAATGATATTCATACAGCGATAGAAGAAGTTATGAAACCATATAGTAATAAAAAAGAGCTGGTGAAATTGAGAAACAGATACAAAAGTATGTTGGAAAATTTATAAGGAGAATTTATGGACAAGTTAATACGGTTTATTGACATATATATTCCTGTTACGGCATGTAACCTAAAATGCCACTATTGCTATATAGCAAAATCGAATCGAAGAGGGGTTGAGGCTCCAGAATTAGAGTATTCAGCAGAACATATCGGTAGAGCATTAAGCAAAGAAAGACTTGGCGGAACCGTTTTATTTAATATGTGCGGATGGGGAGAAACCATGCTGATGCCAGCCTTAACAGATATAACTAGAGAAATTTTAGCACAGGGTCATTATGTATGGATAGTTACGAATGGACTTATAACAAAACGCTTTGACGAAATGATGAACTATCCAAAGGAATATTTGGAAAGATTGGCATTTAAGTTTTCATTTCATTATCTGGAGTTGAAACGTATAAACAAAATGGAATTGTTTTTTGAAACAATTGAAAAAGTCAAACAAGCTGGCTGCTCATTTACAATAGAGTTAACCTCCTGTGACGAACTAGAGCCTTATATTAAGGAAATGAAAGAATTGGTGAGAAGTAAAGCTAGAGCTGATCTTCATGTTACTATTCCCAGAGACGGAGGACAAAAGCACTATCCATTGATGTCACGTCATACCCTTGAAGAATATAAGAACATATGGAGTGGTTTTAACTCCGACATGTTTGATTTTAAGATGTCTGTTTGGGGACAGAAAAGAACAGAGTTTTGTTATGCGGGTAGTTGGACCGGATTGTTAAATATATCAAACGGTGAGTTTAAAGCGTGTTATTCATCTGCACTAAGACAAAATATTTTTAAGAATATCAAAAAACCTATTAATTTTGTTCCAATAGGTAAGCATTGTAAAATGGCTCATTGTCATAATTCACACTCCTTTTTGGCTTTAGGAAATATTCCAGAGATTAAAAGTTGCAATTATGGACGGATTCGAAATAGGTCATGCGACGATGGGACGGAATGGTTGAATCCTCGAATGAAGGAATTTATGTCGCAGCGGTTATGTGACAATAATAAACAAGAATCGCCATTACAAAAATTCAGGTCGGAAATTTATTACCAGTCAATTACGAAATCTAGAAAGTTAGTTAGGAAACTAAAAGGGCTAGAATAGGAGGAAGAGTGAAAAATAAAGTAGATTTTAAGGCGACTTTAACTAAGGGTTCTTAAAACCCATTTTTGAAAAAATTAAGTTAATTAATATTAGTTATCGTTGCATTTAACCAATAAAGACGTGTCGTATCCTTGAGATTTAAGGTAAGCAAAGACAGTTATGTCGTTCAGTGTTACTTTAGGCTGATCAAAATTCGGCTCCATCAATTCCGCATAATCAGTAGGAATAAACGGTTGCTTTTCGGCGATCATGTGATAAATGCATACGACCATCATTCGTTCTATTGCGATAATCGCCTTTTTATGTCCACGGCGCTTTTTAATACGACCATATTTGATTGCAAAGTAGGGTTGTTTTTTACTCTTTATCGCAGCAAGAGCACATTGAACCATCATTGGCTTTAAATAAGCACTAGCTTTTGCAATACGAACTGCTTTTTTCTTGCTAGCAGATTCATTGTTAGCAGGAGCAAGTCCACACCAAGAACGGAAGATGTTTGGCGTCATCAAAGATATTCATATTAACACCAATTTCAGCAAGAATAATAGTGGCACTTAATTCAGTAATGCCAAGAAGAGAAGATATATATTCGACAAAAGCATAGTAAGATTTGATTCGAACATAAAGTTCAACTTCAGTTTGAGAAATCATATCGTCAAGATAGTCAAGGTGATTTCTGGCCAGTTCAAGCTTTTTATATTGATCTGACTCGATGTGGTATCCTTTGATAGCTTCGATGATTTCATCAGATTTTGCTTTAGCACCTTTTTTAATTAGTTGTCGAACTGCTTTATCATCAATAGTATTAGAGGTGTTTTGCAGTAGATAAGACATGATTTCGGTAGCAGTTTTGCCAAATGGGTCTGTAAGAATACTCGCAATTCCGATGTTGGAAACTGTCATGCAGTTTTGAATTCGATTTTTTCAGAAGACTTCATACAGACAAGTTTAAAGCGATAGCGAGCTAGTTCACGAAGCTGACGGAAATCCTTTGGTGGAATAAAGGAACATCTGACCAAGTCAAACTTGTAAAGGTCAGCGATCCATTTGGAATCCTTTTTATCTGTTTTCTTACCTTTGATAGCTTTCACGTATTTTGGATGGGTAAGGCAGACATCAATATCACCTTCAAGGTAATTAAAAATAGGAATCCAATACTTACCAGTGGATTCCATACAGACATGATAGCAGTTATTTTCAATTAGCCAGTCGTGAAATTTTTGAACATCAGAGTTGATGGTAGAAAAAGATTTTTGATTATACTCTGATATTCCGTCTTTACCAGTAGTTACGATGGTTGCAACGATAACATTTTTGTGAACATCAAGTCCACAGCAGATGGGGTAAACAAGCCTCATCATAAGTATCACCACCTTAATAAAAAAGGAATAGCAACATTGACTGTCATCCTGCGACTAAATAAACATGGTTTATTACCAATGATAAGAGTCCAGGCTCAATGTCCCAATTGTTTGTGCTTGAAAGGATGACGACACATATAAAAATGCGGGGTCGAAACTAAGTTCGCCACTCCTCCTCCCGTGTTCTGTAGTGTATTGCTATTCCATATAAGAATTGTAAACAAAAACTGGAGTGGGTGCAACATTTTCATGTGAATGTTTGTGCCTTGAGCGAAGCGAAAGGAATGTTGAAAAAAATGATAGATTATTTTAAGGACTATGAGAGGGTTAAGAGTTATTTTGAAGATAAACTTTCAAAGCAAATTTTTGACTACAAGATTAATGATTTAGTACGGGATATAAAAGATGAATTAGTGGATTACCTATACACAATAAATAAAACATCAAGAATAGTTACATTTGATGAATATTATATACGAAGAGGGGAAAAAGATATCATCATCTATGGTGCTGGTGTATGTGGTGAACGTGATTATCACGTATTAAAACATGCTGGATATCAGGTGACTGCATTTATTGATGATGATATGGAGTTGCAGGGGCAGGAAAGATGTGGGATTCCAGTCATTTCTATACCAGAATTACTTGATCAGAAAAAAGAGGCTATTGTTATTATTAGCAATGAACATTATAAAGATATTTTTTACAATCAATTAATCTCATTTGGATTTCCCCAAGAAAATATTTTTAAAGTAAATACTAAGCTTCGAACAGAATTTGGCACCATTTATTATGACTTACCACAATTGTCAGAGAAGATTGATAATGAAGGAGAGGTGTTTATTGATGCAGGAGCTTTTGACGGTGAAAGTTCGTTAGGATTTATAAAATGGTGTGAAGAAAATGGTGCAAAAACAGAAAAAATATATCTATTTGAACCTCTACATGATGGTATTAAGATATGTGAAAGAAAATTAGAAGGATATAATGTAGAATTTTTTGAGAGTGGTTTGGGTAAAACTACTACTAAATTATATTTTGAAAAAAGGGGATCCAATTTGATGGGTTCTAAAGTGAGTAAAACAGGGGATGTTGTCATAAAGATTGACAGCATTGATAATATACTGAAAGGGCAAAAAGCTACTTTTATCAAGATGGATATAGAAGGGTCAGAAGCTGATGCGATAATCGGAGCAGCTGAAACAATAAAGAAGTATAAACCTAAGTTGGCTATATCCATGTATCATAAAAGAAGAGATATCTTAGAGTTACCTGAATTGGTCAAGTCTCTAAATCCAGAATACAAACTTTATTTAAGGCATTATTCAAATATGAAATGGGATTTTGTGATGTACGCCATATAATATATTATAAAAGGTTTATACAACTTCTTATGAAAATATGCTGTATAAGCCTTTTATAACGTTATTTGTGTAGTAGAACCTACTTCTCGGTTATTATAGAAAAAAGAGTGTCCGTTTGTTTAGCATCAATTAAGGATTTAATATATGCTTCATTCACTTTCTCGGATAATATATTTTTATAATATCCGTTACCGCCAGGTTTCTGATTTGCTAACCAGTAAAGATGGTTGGATATATCATATCTTTGAATAAAAGTAATGTTATAATTAAAATTAGATTGATCAAAAATGTATTTCAAACCAGTTTCATTGAAATTATATATATGTGCTTTTTTATAATAAAAGTTCTTAAATGATTGTGATTGATAGGTTTTAACAAGAATATCATCAACGTTAGGAACTTCGATATAGATTTTCCCATTAGGTTTTAAAAGTTTCTTTAACTCTGTAAGAAACTTGATAGGATCAGCAATATGCTCAAGAACATGGAACATAAAGATTTTATCGAATTTTATGTTAAAATCCTCTGGATTTTGTCTAACAAGGATACGCTCGTCCTTAATATAATTATTTACATAATCACGAGCACGTGTATCCCATTCTGTACCGTATGCTTTGCGCACCTTATCAACTACTGCTTTTAGAAAGTAACCAACAGAGCACCCAATTTCCAGTATATCATCATTTGGTGCTAATTCGTTTTGAATGCGGTCAACACGTATATTTGCTTCTGGTGTAAACCGAAGAAAGGTTTGCATTAGTTTACTATCATCATAGTAGTTAGAGGTGTGTACTTCCTCGCGGAATTTTCCATCATAATAATCCTCTAACTCCTGTGATGCCGGTTGAGGATATAAAAAATGGGTTTGACAGGTAGTGCATTCATACATTTTATACAATTCATCCTCTATATTGCGTATATGAGTATTAATTTCATTGACTTGTATATTATGACATAAAGGACATGTAATATTTAAATTACTCATTTTTAATCTCCCTTAACTTTATTGTATTATACATAATTCAAAAATAACAAAACTTATATACTATTTTTCAGTTTATAAGTAGGAAATACCTATTACTTATTAAATTAATCCAGTAATTTTAAGAATCTTGTTGGAATTATGAGCCCACGTATGTAATTCGTCTGCGGACTCTTTCCCCTGTTCGGCAATTCTAGCTGCTTCTATTGGATGATCCAACAAATATTTAACTCTATCTGCTAGATCTTGATGTCGAAAATCTTGAAATAAAATTATGTTTTCATTATCAGTGAATTGTTCATGAACAATTGGAAAGTCAAGCGTCAAAGATATGGCTCCGGCTCGCATAGATGAATATATGCGTTCATGCATTCCATTTTGATAGGTAGGCAGATGATTTAACACCATCTTTGATTTTCCCATGATATTCAGAGTTTGAGAAATATCCAAGCCTTTGTCTGTTATAATCTCCAATTTGTAGCCGGGTTTGTTATTAAACTTATCCCACCCAGCGCCATTTACAGTTACTTTAATATTGTTACTAAGTAAGGAGTGAATACAATGGTCTCTCGTGGTAGTGCGTACATAAAGATCAACA
>JAQZBN010000078.1 GCA_029238935.1 Herbinix sp. | reverse complement strand
GAATATTATTTTCGAGATACAAAAATACATGGATGAAAATCTGACAGAAGAGATAACACTAGAAGAGATATCGAAAAAATTTTATATGAATAGGTTTTACTTATCACATCAGTTTAAAGAAGTTACCGGTTATTCTTTTAAGGAATACTTAATATTACAGCGCTTATCTCGAGCGAAGCATTTGCTTTTTCATACATTACTGGATATTACAGATGTTGGTATTGAATCAGGCTTTCATAATGTAAATCACTTTATTCGAATTTTTAAGAAATACGAAAAAACCACTCCCTATCAGTACAGAAAAAATTGTTATACTAGTGGTTCTTAAGAACCGAATTACATATTTATCCAATTAGTTTGCCATATCGTAATCTATATGGATAAATTATGTAATGCAATACCTTGATTGATATAAAAATAATTTATAATTGTTGTGATGACTCAGCATAATTTATTAATACCTTTTTCTACTCTACCGCATGTTCTATTACCAGATTTTATGTTATAATACATGCATTACTATCATTGAATCCTTATGATATTAAAATACATCTGCATAGTTAACATAGGAGAAACAAATGGATGATCAAGCCATTTATAAAATAGGAAGTTATACCTGCCAGTCAAAAGAGGAATATGAATTAATCCTGCGGGATATAAAAATAATCAAAACGATAAAGAATCAGTATCATTTTGAAGATCCAAACATCGCAAAAAAGATCCTTACTTTAATTAATAAAAATGATGTCTTACATAGTAAGTTAGGATTAGCCTTCAAAAAGCAGCTTGCTGAAATCATTCAATTAGATAATCTACAAAAAGAATATGTAGAAACTCAACCAGTGATCAAGCAACTTCCTCAAGAGTCTGTCATAAATACCAATTCTATGCGAACTGAAAATAAAGACTCAGATAACATAACCCAATTAAATTGCGATAAGACTATAAAAGCCAAAACCACTCCCAAAACTAACACCAAAATTAATACCAAAGAAAAAGGCATTGAAATACCAATCATCATTCCGGCAAGTAACTTAAGGAATTGTGTTTCTATTTTAAGTTTTGCTACAATATCTACTTTGTTATTTTATTTATCATATAAATTTGATGAACAATATGGGTTAGCATTGATGAGCATAATCCTTATTTATTTGATTGTGCTTGGCTGCAAAAATATTTCTCATATGAATAAGGCAGCAAAGATGATAGCTCAGTTAAATCCAAGGAAGGACGAAGAGGATGAGGAAAATGCCATATTTACTTGTCTATTTACCGTGGTACTCATTATCCTATGTGTTATCTTCCCTCCGCTATTTTTTGTATTGTTAATTATACGAGCTATTATTTCAGCTCTTCCGAAACTAAAATGGTTATCAAAAAATATAAAATCAGGAATTATAGGATTCTTAATTATAAGTTATATGTTTTTTTTAATTGAAGTAGGTGAGTATGTCAAAGAAGAGAGAAATGAGATTACAACTATTCCTTTGATGCGTCCAACCATTATTTTATCTGTATTTTTCATCTCACTCTTAATGATTATCATTGCATCTAGAATTATTAAGAAACAAACTTACCTTTCCATCCGAACCATGGCAACATTTCCAATTATGTTATTTTTAACATTGCTTCCCTTTATTGGTATTGGTCTTATGGTGTATGCTTATGTCAATTCGAACGATAATAATACAGTGACGATCGGTGATCCTGGAGTATATGAAGTATCAGGTCATTACAGGCACACTCCCAGTGGTGGACTCACTTATGTTGATCCTTACTTAAGAACCTATCCCGATGGTATATTAACCAACAATCTCTCCTTTAAGAGTTAATAATTGAATTCATAATTATTTACTAAGGTTATACTTTATTACAGTATTAGTATTTTCTTGCTAGATGAAATTAGTATAGTAATTATCCTAACTATAAAATGCACATTAAATGTTTTCAAATAGCATTTAATGTGCTGTAATTAAATTAACCTATCTTTACAATTAGATCTTCCTTAGCTTAATTCTTCTGTCTTTTTTCAAAAAGGAACATACCAACCATTACGATAAGTCCTCCAATTAATGTCCCTATATTAGGGATCTCTCCCAAGATGACAGCACCTAATAATGCACTTAAGAATGGTGATAAAAAGATATAATTTGTAACATCACTCGTCTTTGGTGCAAGAGCAAGCGCCTTTGACCATAATGTATAAGCAACACCACTGCAGAAAATACCCATGGCCAATACGCTAATGATTGCTTCCGGTGTGGAATGTTTTAAATCGGGCAGCGACTGTGGAAGGAAAACAAGCAATAATAACGTAGAAGACAGAATACAATACGAAGTCGTCTGGAACGGTGTATAGCTCTTCGTTAATTTTCTTTGCAATATGTTATATAAACTGAAGGACACTGCCGCCACAAGGATCCATAAAACACCTGTATTCAACGAAAGCGAACTGTCCCATATACAAATGAGTGTAACTCCTGTAAATTCAATGACAACTGCAATCCATTGGATTTTACTTAATCTCTCCCGATAACAGAAGTTTGCGATCACGGCAGTTATTAATGGTGTGGTGGAGATTATGATACTGGAGGTTGCTACAGAGACAGACTCTGCGCCAATATTAAAGGTTACCACATAGATCGCAAATCCAAAGGATCCTGTCAAAAAGATACCCGGAATATCTCTCTTTTTGGGGAAAGGAACCTTTTTTATCCATATAACAATGATTAAGTAAATTGAAGCTGCAAGATAGCGGAATACACTCAAAGAAAGAGCTGAATAGTATTTCAGCCCTATCTTTGTAAAGATATATGCTAACACCCATATAATGATTGTTATCATTGCATAGGCCTTATAGGTAAGTACTTGTTTTTTCATTCGCTATTGATCTCTTTTCATTCAATTGAATCTAGTGCTTGTTTTAGATCTGCAATTAAATCCTCTGAATCTTCAATTCCTATGGATAAACGTAAGGTATCCTCATAAACTCCTGCTTTCTCTCTCTGCTCCGCCGTCTGACCAAAATGAGTTGAGGTCGCTGAATGTACAATCAAGGATTTTGCATCCCCCACATTAACCATGTAATCAAAAACTCGAACCTTTTGTAATACCTTCTTCGCGGCTAACAAACCTCCCTTTAAACGGATGGACAAAATTGCACCTGGTCCTTTGGGGAAATACTTTTTCGCCAGTTGGTGATAGGGACTGTTTGGTAATCCCGGATAGGATACCTCCAGGACCTGAGGGTGCGTACTTAAGAACTCCGCAACTTTCTGTGCATTCTGTGTATGGCGATCCATACGAAGAGATAAAGTTTCCATTCCTTGAATCAAATAGAATGCACTGGTCGGACTTAAGTGGGAACCCAAATCTGTTAAGTATCGTATTCTTAGCCTTTTTGTAAACATAGATCGATTCAACTCTTCTACTCCGATTGAATTTTTGTACTCCTCATAGAAGGACTCAAACTGAGGAAATTTACCGTTACGCCAATTAAATCCACCCTTTTCTACCACCAAACCAACAATGATGGTACCATGTCCGGATAAGTATTTCGTTGCTGAATAACAGATGATATCAGCTCCATAATCGAACGCTCTCAATAAGTAAGGTGTCGCAAAGGTATTATCAATAATCAGTGGAATACCATTCTCATGAGCAAGGTTCGCTATCGCTTCAATATCGACAATATTCATTCCGGGGTTTCCTAAGCTTTCAATATAAATAGCTTTTGTTTTTTCGTTAATTACTTTTTTATAGGACTCAATATCGTTTTCGTCTTCCACAAAACGTCCCTGAATACCGTATTCCGGAAGGATTTTATTCAGTAATGTCGTACTTCCACCATATAAAGTCTGAACTGCGACAATTTCATCTCCTGCTTTCGCAATGTTCAAAAATGTATTGGAAATCGCTGCCATCCCTGAACTTAAGGATAGTGCTGCGCTTCCTCCCTCTAAGGATGCAACTCGTTTCTCCAGAACATCATTGGTCGGATTTGAAAATCTTACGTAAGAATGCCCTTCTTCCGAATATTCAAATAATCTGGTACAACGGTCAAAATCGCCTAGTTCAAACGCTGCAGTTTGATAGATCGGAACTGCCTTCGATCTGTAATGTTCTGCCGGATTATATCCTGCATGTAATTGCCGTGTTGTGAAACCCAGGGTATTGTCTTTGTATGCTTCATAACTCATTTTGATATCCTACCTTCTTGTATAATATTTTTTCTATGGTTCGTAGTAATAGATCTGCTGTCCATGCAATTCCAGCGCAAAAAATTGTTCCCCAAAGGATCTTATTACTGTTCATGGTCCGTAACCCGTCAAATAATATGGTACCTAAACCACCTGCGTGTATTGTAGCTGCAATAGTTGCTATCCCAATCGTTGAGATTACCGCCAGATGAATACCGGCCATGATAACGGGTAAAGCAATGGGCAGCTCAACTTTATATAATACCTGCCACCAATTCATTCCCATCCCCTTTGCCGCCTCCAAGACAGCAGAATCAACACTCTTTATACCGGCAACATTGTTGCGAAGCAGTAGAAACTGATTATATAATACTAAAACAATAATCGCTGTGCTCTGACCTATGCCCATAATCGGTATCAATAAGGAAAATAAAGCAAGACTGGGAATGGAATAGATTACACCAAATACTTGTATAACGGCATTTGATAACCACTCGGACTTTATCACAAATAGTGTGATCACGGATGCCAATAGGATCGAGATAAGTAATGTAAGTCCTACAATTTTTAAATGTTCGAATAAAGCAGAAAATAATTTATCCTGGTAATTCATAAAATAGGAAATCATCAAATCCCACCTCCATCATATTCATAATAATGCTTCCCTGCAGATCGAATTAGCGCTTGAACAAATTCATCTGCGGGATTTTTTATTATCTCACTGGGAGTCTGAAATTGTTTTACCTTTCCCTTATCCATAATCAAGACTCTGTTACCTAGTTTAAAAGCTTCATTAATGTCATGAGTTACGAATAAAAACGTCTTCTTTGATTCCTTATGTATTCTTAAGAGTTCATCTTGAAGATTTTCACGGTTAATCGCATCGATGGCACCAAAGGGTTCATCCAAGAGCATCAAAGAAGGATCAGCCGCCAAAGCCCTAACCAGCCCTATTCTCTGCTGCTGTCCACCGGATAATTGTGCTGGATATCGATCCTTGAATTCCTTCGCATCCAAATTGACTAATTGAAATAATTCCTCTACCCTTGTTCTGATCCGTTCCTTATCCCAACCTAGTATTTTGGGAACAGTTGCTATGTTCTTATAAATTGTCATGTGCGGGAATAGTCCGACCTGTTGAATGACATAACCGATCCCTCTTCTAAGCTTCACCGGATCCATCTCCTTAATGTCTTTCCCAAACAATTTGATTTCACCGCTGTCTGGTTCAAAGATGCGATTTACCATCTTTAATAAAGTGGTTTTACCACACCCAGAGGTTCCCAGAATGGTAACCAACTCCCCTTCCTGAATCTCTATACTCACATCCTCAAGAGCATTATAATTAGCACTCGGAAAACGCTTATTAATGTTGATAAACTCAGCAGCCACATTCATATCTTTATCTTCCTTTCAGCTTTAATGCTCCCGTGGGACATGCTTGCACACAGATACCGCACCCCACACATTTTTCTTCTTCTACCAGAATCTTACCATTCTTTGTGAATACTCCAAAATGACAGGTTCTCGTACATTTTCCACATACAATACATTGGGATGAATTCATTGTAATGATATTTTCAGTTTTAGGCCAAAACCCTAAACTGTTTCTCTTATCCTGCCCACGAAATAAGTAACAGCAATCTCCGCAACAATTGCATATCCCATTAGGATTTACGGTATGCATCAGTCCTGCCTTATCCGCCTTCTTCACAATCTCCTTTGCTTTTTCCTTATCAATTTGCTCTGACAATCCTCGGTGAACAAAGGAATTAATTCCATTTTTATAAGTGATACAGGTTTTTGTAGGTAACCCGCATTCCCCTCGCAAGCTCCTGCAATCACAGTAATTTAGAAAAACAGGACGATCCTGACTTTCAATAAAAGTAATTACATCTTCTAAGGGTAATATCTCATCTTGAGTTGGTCGGATCAACGGGTCCCCATCTAATCCGTTATAATAGGCTTCAAAATACCAACCATCGAAAGCCTCCCTGGCTTCCTCAGGAAAACTTCTGTAGGTATCGGTTTCAGAGATTGAGAAGATATCCAGTCTTCCATAAAAGTCAGATATTTTATACAATCCCTTTTCTAAATCCACGATTGAGATAATTCCTCTGCGATAACTGTTTTGAATGAATTCATCCGTATTCTGGATACCGGTGTTTTTCATATCTTCCTGTGTAAAGACATCCAGATTCATTTCAGCTACGAATTGAATTTCTTGCTCTGTAAACATATGGTCGATGAATGGGTATGCCACCTCCGGGACCTGAAACTTCTGAATAAATTCAAGGTTTATCATTTTTGGGACTCCTTCTAATTATTTGATCGAATCGTAATATTCTTTTGCCACTTCTTCAAATTCCAGTTTATCCACATCAACCTTCGCATTTAAAGCAGTAATTGTTTTCGTATCCAGGTTTGCATTGATGAAATTAAGAATTTCTGCAATATCAGGGTTTGCATCTAGTACATCTTTCCGAACAATTGGAGCGATATTATAAGGAGGCCATACATATTTATCGTCCTCTAGGAGTGTATACGTTTCATCTACCAGCTGACCTTCCGTCGTATATGCAACTGCAACATCCGCTTCACCATTCTTTAACACTTCATATTTGAGTCCATTATCATACACTTTTGAGGAAGCCCAATTGAAATCGCCGTATTTTGCTACCAAAGCCGGAATACCATCTTCTCTTACATCAAACTCACCTTGGGAAGCGAATTTTAACTTATCTGCATTTTTCTGAAGATCACTGATTGTTTTAATACCATATTCCTCAGATGCTTTCGTCGTAATGACAAGACCCTGACCGTCATTTGCCTGTGCATAATCAAGCCAGACTAAATTAAATTGTTTCTCATATTCCTCTTTCACGATGTCATATACCTTCTGAGGATCTGTTTCTAAAGGAAGCTTCAATACGGATAATAATCCGGTTCCGGTGTATTCCGGATAAAGATCTATGTCACCGCTGACAATGGTTGTATGTACTACAGCACTTGCTAAGTTAAACACTCTTTCTACTTCATAGCCCTGTTCTTCTAATGCTAAAGTATATATTTCAGCCAGTATTAAATTCTCTGTAAAATCCTTGGATCCTATCTTTATCTTTGTCTTCGGATCAGCGCTTATATCCTCTGACTTTTTTGAGCATCCCACAAAGGATGAAATAATTAATACCAATGCCAAGATCAAAGATAACTTTCTATAAATATTCTTCATAATATCTCCTTCTGCCTATATCCTTAGGCAACCATCTTAATTTTGATAATCTTAAAATATAACTAGCAATTATATTCATCTCTCTTTTTATATTCCCACTTTTTTATACCTAGTGATTCTACGATCCAATTTGTTTAATAGATATCCCGATGCCAATGATAACCCTCCGACGGAAGCAGCCCCTATGATCAGTAAATCCGTTCTCATTAACCCCAGACCGGTAAAGATCAGGCTTCCAAGACCCCCTGCACCAATATAGGCAGCTAATGTAGCACTGGCTATTACTTCAACAGCTGCTGTTTTAATTCCCGTAAAGATAAGTGGAAATGCCAATGGGAGTTTTACACTAAAAAACGTTCTCCACTTTCCCATTCCCATACCTAATGCTGTCTCTAACACCGGTTCCGGTAATGTTTGGAAAGCTAACGTTGTATTAAGCAAAATCGGTGGTATCGCTAATATCGTTAGCGCAGTCACCGCTGGCTTCATCCCAGTTCCCATGATTGGTATACAAAGAACTAATATCGCAAGACTCGGTATGATCCTTAGAGTTCGAAATAAACTTTGAAAAAGTTTCGATAAACTCCTACATCGTGTACTAAAAATACCTAAGGGGATTGCAATAACCATTGCAAATATGATAGAAGACAAACTTATATCAAAATGCTGCAATACCAGCTGAATAAAATCAGTTCTATTATGAATGAAATAATCTATGATCTGTTGCAATTGATAGCTCCTTTCTCAATTCATACTATATTCATATGAATAGTAGGTAATTATTAGAATGATAATATACCAGATTTATGTAATTGTCAATTATATTTCTTTAATTATTTGTAAAATCAGGATTACTTTAAATTACACCTCAATTGAAGCGAGCCGATCTAGATTGTTTGTATATGATATAGTATTTTTCTTTACTTCTTAATTATCACCGATTACCCAAATATGCCCGATAATAGTCAAATCTACATTTGAAGGTTAGATGAGCATAGACAACTCCCCTATTGACCGTAAATTATGGGTGAAATATTTATTAACAAAGGATTATCGAGGATGCGGTCTTCCGTCTTTGTTTCATATTCAACCAAACAGCTATATAACAATGGAATTGAACAGTGATTTGTTACCTATGGAACAATAAATCCAACTGCACGAGGACTATAGATAATTACTTTATCTAATTATGGGTATAGAATGACACGAATGATTGATTTTGACATTCCTGGTGCAATAAAATCCGTGTAAAGAATATACAGGATTTTAAATAGCCGGATTCCATCGGAATCCGGCTATTTTTTAGGATATAAACATACTCTTTATGATTTTCTATATTGAAATTATCTTCTTTTATAATTATTAAAAATTAATTTTCTATAAAGTACTTACTTATTAACATCATGCAAACAATTAGTTATTCAACTTATTGCCAGACCTATAACGACGACATAGCATATATTTTACTAATTGAATTGAGCTGTGAAAGATCAAACTAATAATAGCGATCGCTACCGGTACCATCCATGAATACATACCATAAAATGGGATAATCCAGTGCATCATCCTTGCAATCATAAGTAAAATTCCATAGTTTACAACCGGAGCAAATGTCGTAATGACTGCGTTCCTTAGTAAATACTTTCTAGAAACGGTTGATCTACAAATTAATAAAGGTACACTTATCAATAATCCTACCATTACAGGGATACCTACAAATATGAGCCAAACCATATTCATCTTGGGAAACTTTACAAGGTGATCCTGTCCTTTTAATAATTCATATCGTGTACGCAGAGTTTCAACCGGATTGATTCCTTTCTTCTGGGGAGGAATAATAATACCAAAGGAGGCTGTGTTCGGTTCATCGCTCGGTTTTGATACTACTAGATAAGCAGTCATTGCTTTGGCGTCACCAGCTCTTGCGTCACCACCTGCACTAGCCCCAGCCTCAAGCGCTTTAAGGAGGCATTCCTTAAGGGGAAGTCCTTGATCCTTTGCTTTCTGAAAGGCTTCCATGACTTTATCTACCTCTTCTTTGTCCGCAAGGATATTCCCTTGTACAGTAACATTCTCATCCGTCCTATGTACCGCCCACTCGGTACAAGCATTACCCGTATAGGCTGCTTTTTCTCCATCCAGTGAAACAATTCCATATTGTTGGTAAGCTGCCCTCGGATCAAAATCCTCAGATGTAATCTCATCGATAATTGCTTGAGGTGCCACTCCTTCCATTAACATTTTAACACCTTGAACTCTCGCAGCTTCATTGGTTTCTGCTTGTGCAACCATAACACCATGTCCAGGGGCAAGACCAACAATGACCCAAACGGCTGGCGTATAGGATGCACCGGCAGATCCGACCTCACCGGTCACAGGATCCACTGCTACAATTGACCAGGTTGCATATGCCCTCGTAGAAGAAAGCAGCATTAAAACAATCATAATAATCGGCATAACTTTCCACTTCATAAATTTCTCCTTATCCATCCTCATATAATACAATTTACCTTATTTTGTAAGTAGTTCATATCTCTATAACGAATTTGTGATATGGAATCTTCAAAAATTTGCTATTTTATTTTTATTATCTTTTTATTTATGAGTTAAAAGCACTTGATCTTTTAGTCTATAACTGACCTTGCTGAACAAACCACAGAATAAATAAATATTAATATATTTACAATCAACTTAAAAACAAAATAAAAGGACTGATCTGTTCCATACAGAAATCAATCCTTGTTATTTTCTTATATATTCTAGTTTTTAGGCTTAAGTCAAAATTAGATCATAAGCTATTTTTATGACCAAATGAAAATCATCGAATTTTCATATCAAAGATTCATACTCTGCTCTATACCCAAGAATTTCTGATATAAATCTCTAAATATGGTATTTCTGCATTGATGTGTTCCTTGATAAATCGGATTTACATAGGCGATTACGTGCCCAGATTGATCGTACAATCCAAACCGCAACCACCATGGATGTTCTGTCCAATCAAAGGAGTAACACAATACCATATTCTGATCATCAAAGATCAATTCATCTACTGTTTCTCCGTTCAATATAATTCTTCCCATACATGGAATTGGAATATTATCCAAACCTATCCGGTAAGAGATTACCTTCTCATCCTTTGGAATCTGATCCCCGGGAAGATACTTTCCCTCATTGATCTGGATATTAAGCTTTCCATATCGCGTGACATAGCTATGTCCTTTCTTCACTCCATCTATGATGTTATTGACTGAAAGTCCTTCGCAATACACATAAGTAGCAGGATCTCCAAACATAGAAGGTTCCTTGGCACCTTCATATAGCTCCTCCAATTTATTATGGCTGTCACTTCCCCCGATACCATAAACCGTAAGTCCTTCTTGCCATAAAAAATCCATAAATCGAACCGCCTGATCATTTGCCTTCGCAGCAGTCGGATATGTAGGATCACAAATCACTTCAATTGTGTTCAGCTTTGACAGATCAAATTCATCATAGGAAAAATGCCATGGGTTCATAAACATATGATTTAAGGAAAGATTGCATTCCTGCCCAAATACTTGTACTGCACAGTCCCAGATTGACTTCTCATCACTCATTCTTTGATATTGTTGTAATAATACTCCTAAGTCCTTCACCCCATGGATGTTCATATGACCGATCGGAAGCGTCAGCTCAAAAGATGGAACGGAAAGACAAGGAAGCTTTGGCAAGTCAAAAGGCATTGTATTATGTTCGGTAAATGACATAAAATCCATATTATTTTTATGCAATACCTCCATAGCTTCCTGGATCGTAAGATGTCCGTCAGAAAATATAGTATGTCCATGAAAATCACCTTTATAATACCGATGGGTGACTTCCATCAAATTGTCAAAGCATGCTATCTCTTTCTCTTCTTGAAGATTCTTTTCTTCTTGAGGATTTATTACTTCCTGAAGATACTTTTCTTCCTGATGATATTTTTCTTCCTGAGGATACTTTTCTTCCTGAGGATACTTTTCTCCCTGAAGATATTTTTCATCATATGATTTTGTAATATTGGTCTCAATCCGAATAATAATCTTCACCGTTTCTTCGACGGATAGGGGAAGCACAACAATGGTATAGGTCCCTTCCAAAAGCTTATGACGGAGCCCATTCATCGTACATACAGTATCTGAGATATATATTTCATTGATAAACTTACTCATCCCAAAGGAAATAGTACCACATAATTGATTATCGGGATTAAAGAAGCAAACCAATGCAACAAACTCATTCTTTCTTTCAGCACAAACCCATAGACGATCGATAGGGCTTGTTAATGTTACCCGTTTTATTACCGCTTTTTTTTAAAATTCAATATCAAATTCCATAGTGTTTCCACCTTTCATAAGGGATCTTTCATTTATACCGCTCTTCATAGGTACCATTCATAAAACGAATTAAAACATTCATATATCCTTATT
>JAQZBN010000024.1 GCA_029238935.1 Herbinix sp. | reverse complement strand
GGTAGATAGGACAGAGGTGGAAGTGCGGTAACGCATGGAGCTGACTGTTACTAATCGGTCGAGGGCTTGACCTAAACAGGTTTACAGTAAAATCGAGGACCAGATCCTCGTAAGGAGATAATCTCCTGGAGATAATCTCTTTGGATGTAATAACATTTTCGTGTGTAGTGTACTTAAAATGGCCTAGTGGCTCAGTTGGTTAGAGCGCCGCCCTGTCACGGCGGAGGTCGAGGGTTCGAGTCCCTTCTGGGTCGGTATATGCAAATTAAGCATATTTTACATAATAGTTATTATTTACATGGAATGATATATGAATTCCGGTAAATAATAATCCCATGGGATCTTAGCTCAGCTGGGAGAGCATCTGCCTTACAAGCAGAGGGTCATAGGTTCGAGCCCTATAGGTCTATCGGTTCGAGTCCGATCGTCGGCTTACAACAAAGAGATTTGTTGTGTTTGGATGGGTTCCCGAGTGGCCAAAGGGGGCAGACTGTAAATCTGTTAGCGACGCTTTCGAAGGTTCGAATCCTTCCCCATCCATTTGGCATAAGCCAATTAAATAAAATAAGTAATACCTCAACAAGGGTCAAAACAATGTCGCGGGGTGGAGCAGTCTGGAAGCTCGTCGGGCTCATAACCCGAAGGTCATAGGTTCAAATCCTATCCCCGCAACTCATAATAACAATATACATAATCTTTGTTATTAGATATTAATAAAATGAAAATTGAATAATTTTCGTTTACCCAAGAAGAGATTAGTTTCTTCCGAGGCCAACGAAGTTGACCTTGCCCAGATAGCTCAGTTGGTAGAGCAAAGGACTGAAAATCCTTGTGTCGCTGGTTCGATTCCGGCTCTGGGCATTTTGCTTTGAATAATATCAAAGTAAATGAAAAGCCTATTTTAGGATGAGATATTAGCTCAGCTGGTAGAGCACTTGACTTTTAATCAAGGTGTCCCGGGTTCGAACCCCGGATGTCTCATTACTCGGATCTCACTAGAGATCCTTTTTATTTTCGAGTATGCAAATAAACAAAATGAAATATTTGATTAATAGAGTTATTGATATATAGTTTCTAAGATTCCTATCGGTTCGAGTCCGATCGTCGGCTTACAACAAAGAGATTTGTTGTGTTTGGATGGGTTCCCGAGTGGCCAAAGGGGGCAGACTGTAAATCTGTTAGCAACGCTTTCGAAGGTTCGAATCCTTCCCCATCCATTTGGCAAAGTCAATTAAATAAGTTATTATTCAGCTTGGTTAAAAACAATGTCGCGGGGTGGAGCAGTCTGGAAGCTCGTCGGGCTCATAACCCGAAGGTCATAGGTTCAAATCCTGTCCCCGCAATTCATAATAAGATAGTTAATAAAAATGATTTGATGATAATTGAATAATTATCGTTTCCCAAAAGTAAATCTTCTTACGTGGGACAACGAATTTAACTTGCCCAGATAGCTCAGTTGGTAGAGCAAAGGACTGAAAATCCTTGTGTCGCTGGTTCGATTCCGGCTCTGGGCATTTTTTATTTAATAAAATTTACTCAAAGTATTTTTGAAAGAGCATTTATATATCTACCCTATTTCATCAACGTTCTAACAAGATGATGAGTAGGCAGTATGATTATAGATGCTTTTTTTATGAAAAAATATTTCTATAAAAACATTTGATGATATACCATCATAAATTATTGAGTTTATGATTAAAGTAGTATGATGTACTGTAATTGACCTGACCTTTTTATGATATAGAAAATACAAATAATAGAATTGCAACATATTTATTACAGATAAATTGGTAACTAGATAAAATTACGTTCTACATATATTTATGTTCAATAAGACAGGTCAAATATGATTATAATATTTTTGGGTTTACCAAGGTTCATTAAAATAGTTATACATAAGAATTACACTATGGGATTGTTATTTGTGGATTAAATCAAAGTTTTTAACTTATCTTGTGGAAATATACATTAACGCTTCTTATATTCCATTCATTTAATAAAAAAGATAACATCTCATTCATCAAAATATGCTTCCAACATTGACAGTTAAGGAAAATTGGGTAATATATTATTGGGAACATATTGTATATGTTATGGTTATCTCACATAGAGAAGAGGAAGCCAAATGACGTTGAAGAAAATTGAGTTATTAAAATCATGGGTGGAAGAGAGTAATAATATAGTGTTTTTTGGTGGAGCCGGTGTATCTACTGAAAGTGGGATACCAGACTTTCGAGGAGCAAATGGTCTTTATCACAAAAGTTATCATTTTCCGCCGGAGATAATTTTAAGTCATAGTTTTTTTATATCACATACTGTTGAGTTTTTCAAATTTTATAAAGAATGGATTCTAAAAACAGATATAAAACCTAATATCGCACATAGTAAATTAGCTGAATTAGAAGCAAGTGGTAAGTTAAGGGGTATTATTACACAAAATATAGATGGTCTCCATCAAAAGGCTGGAAGTAGGCATGTATGTGAACTGCATGGATCTATATTAAGAAACTTCTGTATGAGATGCGGTGAATTTCATTCAGTTCAGGATATTGATTGGCATGATGAAGTACCGATATGCAAATGTAATGGAGTTATTAAACCAGATGTAGTACTCTATGAAGAAGCTCTTGATGAAAAAAATATGAATGAAGCTATTCATCTCATTTCACAGGCCGATATTTTAATAGTTGGTGGAACATCATTATCTGTTTATCCAGCTGCAGGATTCATAAAACACTATAAAGGTGATAAGATGGTATTAATAAATCAGTTACCAACACCTTATGATGATGAAACTAACCTCTTAATTCAAACGAGATTAGGTGAAGTTTTCTCGCGAATTTAACAAAGGGTACCTCTAATCAATGTGATTCGTGATTATATCTATAAATCATTTCTGTAATTTTATCAGGAAGTTAGAAATTTGATAGTATAATTTTACTATAATTATTAGGATAGAATAGTATGGGTGCCTTAGGTAACTATTGTTATGAACGAATCTAGTTTTTATTAGTTAGTCGAGGATTTAAAGATTAGTAGCTCATTACACTTAAATTGAATATAGAAAACTGGAATGTAATTAAATACAAAATTGGATAATGAAACCGGTAGTGAAATATCCATATACTAGTTATAATAACTATACTATTATAAATGGATAAGATTATTTACTATTTACTATTAACTATTAGAATTTAATGAACGAAATAGTAATAAGATATCAAATAAATTAGTTTGTAAACATACTAATAAATACCATGCTAGTATAAATACCACGCTAGTATAAATACCATGCTAATATAAATAACATGCTAGTATAAATAACATGATAAACAAGGAAAACTTACTAAGGAGATAGCGAATGAAATTTAAAGTGCCGCAAAATAGAATAGCACCACTAATTATATTAGCTATAATTAGTTTGTTTATTTCATTAAGCTTAGGCCTTTTTCATATGGAAAAAATGATTCAATATAGTTATAACACGATGAATGAGAAGTATAATTCGTTGGCAGAGAATACCGCTATATTATTAAGTCAAAACATACAGAACAATTATCAATCGGTGCAAGTATCAGCAAATCTAGTCGGACAAGCTGGGGAATTGACAAAAGAAAGAATTATCAACATTTTACCAATCCTTGGTGAAAACGACAAATATATTGATTTAGCGATTGTTAATAAAGATGGTTATGGCTATAGAATTGATGGATCAGAAATTTTTGTATCTGAAAAAATATATTTTTTAAAAGCAATTAAAGGAGAAATCAATGTATCAGATTCTCTAACTTATCGGAATATGAATGAACCAGTCATGATATATGCGGCTCCCATTGTAGTAAACAATGAAATTGATGGGGTATTACTGGCAACCGTAAGCGCACAAATGGATGATGTTGGTTATAAAGAAACACCGGAATTAATGGGTAGTATAATATATGTATTAAATAGCAGTAATCAATTAGTTGCTTATTCAAAAGGTAGTGACATAATAAACTTCTATTACGGAAGAGCGATAGCAAATGGATATCTCTATAAGAAAGGTCAAGAACAGAAGATAGAGCTTAATATAAGGAATATCTACCTAGATGAGAATCGAAAAGAAACATACATTTGGTATCAAAAACCAATAGGTATCAATAAGTGGACAGTGTTAATTGGTAGAAAAGATCAAATTGACCCAGTCGCACAGGATATTATAAAACTTACATACAGCATGTGGACAATCGTATTAATAGGGATAATCGTTTTGTTTCTAATGATGATTATTTTCCAAAGAAGATCAAATCGAAAACTTGTTAGAATGTTATATTATGATCCTGTTACAGGGGGAAACAATTGGTATAAGTTCAAAGCTGATGTAAATCGAATTTTAAATAGTAGGTTGTATAGAAAGAAACGATATGCTTTAATCAATTTTGATATTCATCGCTTTAAAATTATTAATGATGCGTATGGATATCAAAAAGGCGATGAAATTCTCAAAGATATTGCTATAGTATTAAAAAAATGGGTTAAATCCGGTGAACCCTATGGAAGATATTCAGCAGATCAATTTTATCTTATGTTATCCTACCATCAAGAAAATGAAGTAATGGAACGGATTAATGATCTAATAGATAGAGTACGCCGTATAAAAAACACGAGAACTGCTAAGCTATGTTTTGGAGTCTACTATATTTCTGAACGAAGAGATTCTGTAGATAAAATGAGTGATTATGCCAAAGTGGCGAAAAATGCAATTAAAGGAAGTGCAGAAGGCATTATTTCTTACTTTGATGATGCAACTAAAATTAGATTGCTAAAAGAAGAAGAAATTGAGAAGACTATGTATGACGCCTTAAAAAAAGAAGAGTTTGTAGTTTATTTGCAACCCAAATATAGGACCTTAGATGAATCAATGTATGGAGCTGAGGCTTTGGTACGGTGGGTTAATGAAAAAGGAAATATTATATCGCCGGGATATTTTATACCTATCTTCGAGAAAAATGGTTTCATTACAGAGCTAGATAACTATATGTTGCGTAAAGTATGTGAAGTATTTCGTCGCTGGTTAGATAGCGGGTATAATCCTAAACCAATATCCGTAAATATTTCTAGAATTCATTTTGCTGATCCTAATTTAGCAGATAATATAAAAAATATAGTAGATGAATATAATATACCTCATGAGTTAATTGAGTTAGAATTAAGTGAAAGTGCATTTTTCGAAAACAAACATATTTTAATTAAAACAGTTGTTATGATGAAAAAATATGGATTTTTAATTTCCATGGATGACTTTGGGGCTGGTTATTCGTCTCTAAATTCTTTGAAAGACATACCTCTTGACGTTGTCAAACTAGATCGAGAACTTTTTTATGAAACTGATGATTTAGAAAGAGGACATACTGTTATACGTAATACGATATCTATGGCAAAAGATTTAAATATGCTGGTAGTTGCAGAAGGTATTGAAACAAAGGAGCAGGTTGAATTTTTAGCTGAGATAGGATGTGATATTATCCAAGGTTATTATTTTGCAAAACCAATGCCTGTTGCGGAATTTGAAGATATATACTTTAAGTCGAAAGAATAATTCCAGATTTTTATAATTAGTTAAATTATTAAATTAATTATAACATTGTGCTTGTATTGTGAATATTTTTATTGTATATTTAGGTAGGTAACGCATAATGGTTTAATATTTGGCTATTTTGCATAATAAGTAACATAAAATCCATAACTGGTTTTCGTGCTTTTTAAAAGGAGGACATAACATGAAGCTTTTTCTTGATACTGCTAACGTTGAGGAAATTAAGAGAGCAAACGACTTAGGTGTAATTTGCGGAGTTACAACAAACCCTTCCCTGATTGCTAAGGAAGGCAGAGATTTTACAGAGGTTATTCGGGAAATTACACAAATAGTAGATGGACCTATCAGTGGTGAGGTTAAAGCAACTACCGTAACTGCAGAAGGTATGATCGCAGAGGGTAGAGAAATTGCGAAGATTCACCCTAATATGGTTGTCAAGATTCCAATGACACTGGAAGGATTAAAGGCGACCAAGGTTTTAGCAAGTGAAGGTATAAAGACAAATGTAACTTTAATCTTTTCCGCAAATCAGGCACTTCTTGCAGCCAGAGCAGGCGCTACTTATGTATCTCCTTTTGTAGGAAGACTGGATGACATTTCTACACAAGGTTCTGAGTTAATTAAAACAATCTCACAAATCTTTCATTTTTATAAAATAGATACACAAATTATTGCAGCAAGTATTCGTAATTCTATTCATATTACGGAATGCGCATTAGCTGGTGCTGATATAGCAACAGTACCATTAAGTGTAATTGAACAATGTACAAAACATCCGATGACAACTGCAGGAATTGAAAAGTTCCAACAAGATTATAAAGCAGTGTTTGGGGAGTAAATAATATATTAAAACTTAAGTTTAAGGAGGCAATAAAATGAGCAACATCGATATAATGTCAGTAAATGCGATCAGAGTATTATCTGCCGACGGAGTACAGAAGGCAAATTCAGGACATCCCGGACTTCCTTTGGGTGCGGCAGCTATGGCCTACGAGTTATGGGCAAAACATATGAAACACAACCCAGCTAACCCTACCTGGGCTAATAGGGATCGTTTTGTTTTATCAGGTGGTCATGGGTCTATGCTTTTATATTCATTATTGCATTTATTCGGCTATGGTAACTTACCGGTTGAGGAATTGGCACAATTTCGTCAGGAAGGTTCTCTAACTCCAGGACATCCAGAATATGGTCATACTATAGGCGTGGAGGCTACCACAGGACCTTTAGGTGCAGGTATGGCTATGTCAGTAGGGATGGCAATGGCAGAAACGCATCTTGCTGCGGTATTTAATAAAAAAGGATATCCGATTGTTGATCATTATACCTATGTAATAGGCGGAGATGGATGCATGATGGAAGGTATTACATCTGAAGCGTTTTCTCTCGCTGGAACCCTTGGTTTAAGTAAATTAATCGTACTCTACGATTCAAATAAAATTTCAATAGAGGGAAGTACCGATATCGCATTCACTGAAGATGTAAGAAAACGTTTTGATGCATATGGTTTCCAGACTCTTGTAGTAGAAGATGGTAATAATTTAGAGGAAATAAGTGCAGCAATTGCAGCAGCGAAGGCTGATACAGAGCGTCCATCTATGATTACAGTTAAGACAAAGATTGGTCACGGAAGCCCAAGAGAAGGTATGGCAAGTGCACATGGGGAACCGCTTGGAATAGACAATGTAAAAGCATTAAGAGAAAAGCTTGGATGGCCAAGCCATGAAGAGTTCTATGTTCCTGATGAAGTATACGCGAATTATAAAGCAATTGCAGAAGAAAATGCAAAGGAAGAAGCAGTATGGAATGATTTGTTTGAGAAGTACAGCAAAGATTATCCTGAGATGAGACAGTTATGGGATCAATATCAGAACACAGATACTGCAAATGATTTAATAGACAATGAGGAGTTCTGGGCTTATGCAGATAAACCCGAAGCTACCAGAAACTTATCCGGTCAGATAATTAATAGAATAAAGAATATTCTTCCGAATTTTATAGGAGGTTCTGCTGATTTAGCTCCTTCTACAAAGACCTATATGAGTGATTGTGGAGATTATGCAAAGGATAGTTATGCAGGTCGTAATTTACATTTTGGTGTAAGAGAATTAGCTATGGCTGGTATTGGTAACGGCCTTGCACTTCATGGTGGATTAAAACCTTATGTTTCAACGTTCTTCGTATTTAGTGATTATGTAAAGCCAATGGCAAGACTATCTTCACTAATGGGATTACCTTTAACTTATGTATTAACCCACGACAGCATAGGTGTTGGTGAAGATGGACCAACCCATGAACCGATTGAGCAGTTGGCAATGCTTCGTTCCATGCCAAACTTCACAGTATTTCGTCCTGCTGATGCTACTGAAACAATTGCAGCATGGTATTATGCAATCACTTCTAAGAAGACACCTACCGCTTTGGTATTATCTCGTCAGAATTTACCACAGCTTGCTGGTTCTTCGAAGGAAGCACTAAAGGGAGGATATATTGTATCCGACTCTAAAAAAGCAATTCCTGATGCAATTATTATGGCAAGCGGATCAGAAGTTGAACTTGGAATTAATGCACAAGCTGAACTTGAAAAAGAAGGAATTGATGTAAGAGTAGTTAGCATGCCATCTATGGATCTATATGAAGCTCAATCCGATGAGTACAAGGAAAAAGTAATGCCAAAGAGCGTAAGAGCAAGAGTTGCTGTAGAAGCAGCCGCAGATTTTGGTTGGGGCAAATATGTTGGTCTAGATGGAACAACTGTTACAATGAAAGGCTTTGGAGCATCTGCACCGGCAAATGTATTATTCAAAAAGTTCGGTTTTACTACTGAAAATGTTGTGAAGGCAGTGAAAAGCATTCTTTAATATAATTTTAAAGCTGTTTTGGAAGGTAAATTCTAAAACAGCTTTTTTATATACTTATCTGAAAGCGAACCATTGTATTAGGTTCCTATTATTTCTTAAATAAGTAAAAAATATAAAAAATTATTTCTACAATAAGTTTACAAATTGTAAATTTTATGAATATTTATGTTTCTGATAATCTGCATGATAAAACTGTATATTATGGGTTTCCTGGAAAAGCCTGTATTTAGCTTTATTTTGAGAAAACTAGCACAAAATAGTTTTGTATTTTTATACTGTTTTTGTGGGAGAAAATACAGTAGGTTTTTCCTTGACAGAGGGACAATTGTATTATATAATAAGACATGTCAAAAATATCAAGGTCGGATTCTACTATTATCATAATTCCATAAGATACATATTAAGCACAGAAGCTTTTCTGGAACATTCAATTGAGAATGTAAGAAAAGCTTTTTTCAAACGATACTTTAACACTTCTTCAGTTTAAAGTGCTAATATATTCCTCTAATACATAAAATTAAAGGTAGATAAAAGTGTATTATGAATAATTATGAATCAAATCTTGAATAATTAAAAAGGAGGATATTTTATGAAGAAAAGATTGTTTGTAATCCTTTTAGTATTAGGTTTAGTATTTTCTGTAGCAGCTTGCGGTAAAAAAGATAATGCAAGCGAAGATACCACTAATACAACCGAAGGTACAGATGAAACAAATGAGACCGGCGATACCGAGGAAGTTCCAGATAAAGTAGTTGCTACTGGACAGTATGATACCCTTGTAGTTGGTACTCAGACATTTAATGGTGTATTTTCACCGATGTTCTCACAAAACGCATATGACGTTCAGGCTTATGATCCTATTTTCACAGCTGTAGCACGTTTAGACAAAGATGGTGTTTTAGTAGATTATGCAGGTCATGTAGAGGCAAAGGAAGTTGCTGCTGAAGGTGATGGTCATGCACAGGTTGAATACACTGTTTCTATTAAAGAAGGCATGAAATTCTCCGATGGAGAGCCTGTTACTATTGATGACGTTCTTTTCTATTATTATGTAACAGCAGATCCTACTTATGATGGATCTTCTACATTCTCTACTCTTGATATCGTTGGTATGAAAGAGTATTACTATGACACTCCTGATTATACAGCACAGATCGAAGCTATTACAAAAGAAGTAGCTGAGAAATATGCTCTTGATAAGATTTCTGAAGCAGATTATAAAACTTACTTAAAAGAGTCAAACCTTGCTGGTTGGTGGCAGGGAATTGACAGTTATGACTGGGTTACATATTTAAAGGGTGAAGGTTATGACCCTACTGGCATTGAAACTGATGAAGAAAAACTGTTAGATATGTTAGTAATTTGTGAGTATGAAAAATACCATGATGCATACGATCCTCAGTCTTGGTGGCAGGCTAAAAAAGAATCTGAATTCATTACTGGTAACTTAGAAGATGGTATCAACGTTCCTGAAATCTCTGGTATCAAAAAAGTAAATGATTATACATGTACTGTATTATTTGACTCTATTAACATCTATGGTGACCGTGAAGTTGCAGCTACGATTGTTCCTAAGCACTACTATGGAAAAACCTACAAAAAAGGTGATTTAGCAGGTGTTAAAGAATTAAGCGGTGCTCCTCTTGGTGCTGGTCCATACAAATTTGTAAGCTATCAGGATAACATTGTTACTTTGGAAGCTAACACCTTATACTTTGATGAAATCGCTAAGATCCCTACTATCAAATTCCAGGTTGTTCCTGAATCTGATAAGGTTGCAGCATTAATCGGAGATCAAATTGACGTAACAGATCCTAGTGCTTCTCAAGACGTAATTGCACAGATCGAAGATGCTGGAATGGCATATTCTTTAGTTGATAACCCTGGTTATGGATTCATCGCTATCAGTGCTGAATTAGTTCCTGATGTAAATGTACGTAAAGGCTTAATGCACTTAATGAACAGACGTCCTGCTGTTGAAGCTTATTACGGTGAATTAGCAGAAGTCATTGAAAGACCTATGACTCCTACTGTATCTGAGTATCCTCATGATGCAACTGAGATGTATGGATATAATCCTGACAAAGCTCTTGAATACTTTACAGCAGCTGGTTATGCTAAAGATGCAAGCGGCAAGTTAGTTAAAGACGGCGAACAATTAGTAATTAGCATTGGTATCGGTGGTGATGGTAAGATGGATCATCCATCTGCACCTATCTTAACACAGATGGCTAATGATATGGCAGCTATGGGCGCAGAGCTTATTATTCAAGATTTAGATTTCTCTACCTTATCTAACATGAGAGATTCTGGAGAACTTGATATGTGGGTTATGGCTTGGGGTAATTCCACAACTTGTGACTTAACACAAATCTTTGGTAGCAAGGGTAACGATAATGACGTTGCATTATATAGTGATGAGATCGATGCTCTTCAAGCAGAAATTCTTAAGACTGTAGACTTTGATGCTAGATGCAAACTTGTTGCTCAAGAACTTGACTTAATTATGGAAGCAGCTGTATATATGCCTGTATATCAGAGAAAGAACATGGAAATTTACAATGCTAACACGATTAAGCTTGATACACTTCCTGAAGAAACAACAACATATTGGAACTATGCAAGTCAAATTAACAAATTGGAAATGCAATAATTTGACCTAAAGCACCAAGTTTATTAACAGTATAGTAAGATGCAGTAGCATCTTTTAGATACAATGGCGATTCTTGTAATAGAGTTTCTGTTGTTATGTAAAAATCCATATCCCACCTTAACAGGTGGGATATGGACTGTTATAGAAATATTTTATAAATTCAAAAATAATATAAAATATATGTTGTATGTTAGCCTCACTGCTGAGGAAATATAATTAGATTATGTTTTGCCAGCAGTGCGACCAACATGATGAAAAAAGGAAAGGGTAAAGGCTTATGAGGCAGTATATATTCAGACGTATTTTAATTAGTATTCTTGTATTATTTGGCGTGTCTTTAATGCTTTACTGTATTGTTCGCTTAATGCCAGCTGACTATGTAACCAATATTACAGCAGGTAACCCAAATATTACTGCTGAGATGGAAAGCAGAATGAGGGAAGTATACGGTTTAGATAAAGGTATTTTAGAAGGATATATTTCTTGGGTTGGGGACGCAATCCGTGGTGATTTTGGTACTTCTTTTATTTATAAGGTACCGGTTGTAGACGTTATTAAAAAATACATACCAATTACATTTTCATTAGCAGTAATTGCATTATTTTTCGAAATCTTATTAGCAGTTCCTCTTGGAATTTTAGCGGCAAGAAAGCAGTACTCCAGATCAGATTATCTTATTGTAACGATTGCTATTATAGGTATATCGTTGCCATCCTTCTTATTTGCTGCTATATTAAAACGTATTTTTGCGGTTGGTTTAGGAGTACTTCCTTTATCCGGTATGGTAAATGCTAGAGCTGCTTATGAGGGATTTGCTCGTATCATGGACATAGGAAAACATTTAATCTTACCTGTTACGGTATTTGTTCTCACCGGTGTTGGTGGATTATTAAGATATACCCGTACCAATATGCTTGAAGTTCTGAATGCAGATTATGTTCGTACTGCAAGAGCAAAAGGTCTTCCAGAACGTAAGGTAATTGGTAAGCATGCTTTCCGTAACACCATGATACCGATTGTTACATTAGTTGGCGGTATGATTCCTGGATTGTTCGGCGGTGCGGTCATCACAGAAGGAATATTTGCATTGGAAGGTTTGGGTAATATTAGTTTAAATGCTGTTAATAACGGTGACATTCCATTCCTTATGGGATTCAATATGTTTATCGCGGTACTTACTTTATTAGGTACTTTAGTTGCAGACATACTCTACGCAGTGGTTGATCCTCGCGTAAGATATAATTAGGGAGGAGACTTGATATGGAAAATTTACAGTTAAAGAATGAACAAGAACAAGATGAATTTGAACAAAGTCAAGTGATTATGACTCCCGGACAATTAGTTATTAAGAGATTCTTTCGTAATAAACTTGCAGGCGTAGGCTTGTTTATCATCATTGCAATGATTTTATTCTGCTTTCTAGGTCCAATTTTCTCACCCTATGGGGAATATGAAATATTCTACGTAAACAAAAAAACAAGTGAAGAAATTAGAATGAATGACCCTCGAATCAGAGAAGCGGGTATCACCGTTAATATTAAAGCACCTATCTCCAGTTCACATTTATTGGGAACGGATGCAGACGGTAGAGATGTATTAACCCGTATCATGTACGGTGGCCGTATTTCCCTAACCGTTGGTCTCGTTGTAGTTTTTGTTGAGCTTCTGATTGGTGTATCCTTAGGTGGTATCGCTGGGTATTATGGAAAAAAAGTAGATATGATTATCATGAGATTGGTGGAAGTGTTCTATAGTATACCATTCATACCAATTATGTTAATTATCTCTGCAGTTATGGTTGGTTATGGAATTTCACCAAGATATAAGATATATGTTATTATGTTTGTTATGGGTGTACTCTATTGGGCTGGTGTTGCAAGAATGGTACGTGGCCAGATTCTTTCTCTTCGTGAGATGGAATTTATGCAGGCAACCGAAGCTACTGGTATTCGTACCTCAAGAAAAATCTTTAAGCATTTAGTACCTAATGTAATGCCTATTATTATCATTATAGCTACAATGGATTTAGGTGGTATTATTCTGACGGAATCAACCTTAAGTTACCTTGGTGTTGGTATCGCATTCCCTTATGCGTCCTGGGGTAATATGGTTACCGCAGTAAACAACCCTCTGATTCTCAAGAGCTTCCCTAATATCTGGCTGCCACCGGGAATTTGTATCCTATTAACGGTATTGGCATTTAACTTTATTGGTGATGGGCTCCGTGATGCCTACGATCCAAAAATGAAAAGGTAGGTGAGATTTCAATGGCAGAGAATAATAAGACAAAGAAACAAAGATTAAAGGACATTAAAAAATTTAATAATCAAATGTATAATGAATATGAAAAAAATAAACGTAAGAAGAATATTCCTGAATCAGAATATCTTACTACCATGTCCGATAAGGAAAACTTAATCGAGTTTGATGAGTTAAAAACATATTTTTATACAGATTCAGGAACAGTAAAAGCGGTTGATGGAGTTACTTTTGGTATTCCGAAAGGTAAAACCATTGGTGTAGTAGGAGAATCCGGATGTGGAAAATCTGTAACGAGTCTTTCGTTAATGAGATTATTACAAGCTCCACAGGGACAGATAGCGGGTGGACAAATCCGTTATAACCAAGCTGGCAAAAACCGTGCTGTAGATTTAACTAAATTACCTGTAAAAGAGATGGAAAAAATCCGCGGTAATGAAATCGCAATGATTTTCCAGGAACCAATGACTACTTTAAATCCTGTATTTACTATCGGAGATCAGATTGATGAGAGTATTATTCGTCATAACCCTAAGATGGATAAGAAGGATGTCAAAGCTCGTACCATTGAAATGCTAAAGTTGGTTGGTATTGCTAGAGCAGAGGGTATCTATGATTCTTATCCACATGAGTTATCTGGTGGTATGAGACAGAGAGTTGTTATTGCAATGGCACTTTCCTGTGATCCTCAGTTAATTATAGCAGATGAGCCAACAACAGCATTGGATGTTACCATTCAGGCACAAATTCTCGATTTACTTCGGGATTTAAAAGATAAGATCAATGCATCCATTATGTTAATTACCCACGATTTAGGTGTAGTTGCAGAAATGGCAGATTATGTTGTTGTTATGTATGCGGGACGTATTGTAGAGCAGGGTACTGCAAAAGAAATATTCCAAGAGCCAATGCATCCATATACGATTGGATTAATGAAATCCAGACCAATTCTCAACGAGGAAACCGAGAGACTTTATTCCATACCAGGTAACGTTCCTAATCCGATTAATCTTCCTCCTCACTGCTATTTTAAGAACCGGTGTGAGAAGTGCATTGATAAATGTAGTGGAGCATATCCGAACCTGATCAGTGTATCTCCTACTCATAAGGTAAGCTGCTATTTATATGGAGACAAAAATTCAGCTTCAGTTAAGAATACTAAGGTAGGAGGTAAAGCGTAATGCAGAATCAAAATATTCTTGAAGTTAAAGATCTGGTGAAACACTTTCCTATCAAATCAGGTATTCTTCAACGTACTGTTGGTCAAGTAAAGGCTGTTGATGGTGTTAGCTTCACTATTAAAAGAGGTGAAACTTTTGGTTTGGTAGGAGAATCGGGATGTGGAAAGACAACCATTGGTCGTACTATCATTCGACTTACCAATCCTACAAGCGGTGAAGCTATTGTTGATGGTGTTGATATGTTTGGCATGAAGAAAAAAGAATTAAGGCTTGCCAGACCGAAAGTTCAGATGATTTTCCAGGATCCATATTCATCCCTAGATCCCCGTATGCCAGTTGGTGAGATCATCGGTGAAGCGGTTCGTGAACATAATATAGTACCTAAGGATAAATATCGTGAATATATTCTTAAGATCATGAAAGACTGTGGATTAAGACCATATTATATTGATCGTTATCCTCATGAATTTTCCGGTGGTCAGCGTCAACGTATTTGTATTGCCCGTGCATTGGCGTTAAATCCAGATTTAATTATTGCAGATGAGCCTGTATCCGCACTTGACGTTTCCATTCAGGCACAAATCATCAACTTAATGAAGGATCTACAGAGAGAGAGAGGATTAACTTATCTGTTTATTTCCCATGACTTATCTGTAGTAGAACACATTTCCAATACCGTTGGTGTTATGTACTTAGGATCATTAGTGGAGAAAGCTCCTAAGAAAGAAATCTTCAAATCTCCAATGCATCCTTATACAAAGGCATTGCTAAGTGCAGTTCCTATACCAAATCCGGATATTAAAATGAATCGTACAATTTTGGAAGGAGATATTCCTTCTCCGGCAAATCCACCGGCAGGTTGTAAGTTCCATACTCGTTGTCCTCAATGTATGGAGATCTGTAAGAAAGAAGCTCCTAAGTTTAAAGATTATGGAAATGAACATATGGTAGCGTGTCATTTATATGATCAAAAATAATTTAAGACTATAAAAAAAGTGCTTACGCATCCTCGGATTCGTAAGCATTTTTACTTTCTAATGGAATTTTAATTTATACTTATTGAAAAATAGATGACGAACCGATACAATGAAATGAGACATAGGATTCGTAGGGCCGATGAATTAAATATGAGGAGGGTAACATAAGTGGCAAAGATATTAATTGTAGAGGATGAGAATAAAATAGCCAGATTCTTGGAATTAGAATTGAAGCATGAGGGGTATGAGGTTCTGATTGCAGGCGATGGAAGAACCGGACTGGAAAAAGCATTAAAAGAAAACGTCGACTTAGTTATCCTTGATATCATGCTTCCTGGGCTAAGTGGCCTAGAAGTTTGCAGACGAATAAGAATGGAATCGAAGATGCCAATTATTATGCTGACTGCAAAAGATGATGTAACCGATAAGGTTGCAGGATTGGATATAGGCGCAGATGATTACATGACGAAACCATTTGCAATAGAGGAACTTCTCGCTAGGATTAGGGTTGCATTAAATCGCAAAAAAAGCAACAGTGAACCAAAGCCGGAGGTACTTAAGATCGGTGAGGTAAGTTTAAATTTATCAAGTCACAGTGCCTTCTATGGAGAAGAGGAACTAGTTCTAACAAAAAAAGAATATGAATTATTAGAATATATGATGAGAAATAAAAATATCGCCTTAAGTAGAGAACAATTATTAAACAATGTATGGGATTATGAATACTTCGGTGATACCAATGTAGTTGACGTCTATATTCGATATCTGAGACAAAAGATTGATGATAAATATGGAATACATTTAATTAGTACAGTACGTGGTGTGGGATATATCATAAAGGATTAAAAAATGAGTTGAGATGGTTCATAAGGTGATGTTATCTACTAAGAAATGCAAGTGTTAATCGTAAGAAAAAATATATCATTTAATTTTAAAGAATAACTGAACAGATAAAATATCTAGCAGATGAGAATTTAAGAGTAAGATACCTAATAGAAGGGAAGGAAGCTTCAAAGTAAGCGCTGAAGGACATGAGAAATAAAATAATTGAGATCATTCGGCGGATATTAATCAAAATTGTCCTTCCTATACGTAAAAAGAGGGAAGAGCTATTGGGTAATTTCCGTCTTTCTATCGCATTTCGTATTTCAATGAACTATCTAAAACTACTGTTAACTCATGGTGTATTATTCATGATTATATTCAGTTTACTTTATATGTACTCAGAGAAACAAAAATATGATAATATGGCAACAAAAGCGATAGAGCAAATAAAGACAGAGGGAGTTGAAAACTTTCATAATCCCTATGGGATTCATGGTCTTACAATTCGAATTATCCATGAGATAGAGGAAAGAGAACTCTATAATGATATGAACTATACTTCACCGGGTAGAGCAATCTATCATGGAATTCATTATGATAGAGATAATAAAGAGCATATATTACTAATTGAGGATGAAAGAGACTTTACGATTCGTGATGAAAGTTATATAGCGTATTTTCAATCCGATTTAACGCAGAGTCTTCAGAATATGCTTGCTTTATTGTGGAAAATAGTAATCTTGTACTTATGTATTGTATATCTGATACTCCACCGTGGTAAAAAGGGAGATATAAAAATATTTGAGCCTCTTCGTATCATGTCGGCAACCGCTAATCGGCTAACAGTAAATAATTTAGATAGCGAACGTCTTAATATTGAGGGAACTAAAAATGAGTTGAAGGATCTCGCAGTAGTAATCAATGCTATGCTGGATCGTATTGAAACATCCTATGAAAGTCAAAAACAGTTTGTTTCGGACGCCTCCCATGAATTACGAACACCGATTGCCGTTATTCAAGGTTATATTAATATGTTGAACCGATGGGGAACCAAAGATGCCGAAGTTTTACAAGAATCTATAGAAGCAATTCAAAATGAAGCGAGATCAATGCAGGATTTAGTAGAGAAATTGCTCTTCTTATCACGACATGACAAGAAAACCTTAAAACTTACGAAGAAAAAGTTCAATATGCGATTAGTGGTAGAGGATATGGTGAAGGAAACACATCTGTTAGCTACAAATCGAGTTATCTTAAGTCCCATCCTAGATGATGTAATTGTCTATGGGGATAAACAATCGTTAAAGCAAGCAATTCGGATATTTATCGATAATGCTGTCAAGTACACCTCAGATGGAGATCAGATTATTATTAAGTGTCAGAAGGTCAACGAGGATTGTGTAATAACCGTGCAGGATACCGGAATTGGAATGACGCAGAAAGATATTGACCACATCTTTGACCGTTTTTATCGATCCGATTATGTTAGAAATAAAAATATCAGTGGTCATGGCTTGGGATTATCTCTTGCTAAGTTGATTATACTTGCGCACACCGGAAAAATAAAAGTCCGTTCTCAATTTAAAAAAGGTACTAGTTTTATAATAACGTTGCCAAAGAGAAGATTTTAACCGATAAAGTTATCTGTATAACGTGGCTGAAGATCGTTTGCTAGACGAGTTTAAGATTAATGCTTTAATATAAAATAGGCTCTCTTTGTAGTAATAGGGTAAATATCTATCTAATACAAAGAGAGCCTATTGATATATATCAGCTTTATTTCATAGAGAAGGTAATTAAGCATCTTGTGGTCTTATTCTTACACGATCTATATGGAAGAATAGAGATTCTTTTGTACACTAAATGATTAGTAAATGAAATAATACATTGAATGAAAATAGAAATTTGATTATACATTTTTAAATTGTGCCATATAGAGGTTATAATAAAAACCCTTCTTTTCTAGCAATTCTTCTGAGGTACCTTCTTCTTGAATTCCACCATCATCAATAACAAAAATGCGATCTGCTTTCCGGATCGTGGATAAGCGGTGGGCTATGACAAAAGAGGTTCTACCTTTCAATAGTGCCTCAATACCCTGTTGAACCAGTACTTCTGTGTGGGTATCTATGCTGGATGTTGCCTCATCAAGAATTAAAATCTTTGGCATGGATACCATGGTTCTTGCAAAGGCAAGTAATTGTCGCTGACCGATGGATAAACCATTTCCTCTTTCTTGAAGTTCGGTATCATAACCTTTCTCCAGCTTCATTATAAAGTCATGAGCATTTACAGACTTTGCAGCGGCAATGATTTCCTCGTCAGTTGCATCCAATTTCCCGTATCTGATGTTATCTTTGATTGTACCGGAGAATAAGAAGTTATCCTGCGTCATAATACCCATCTGTCTTCTCAAACTTTCAATGGATACGTCTTTTATATCATATCCATCGATATAGATGTGCCCCTTCTGAACGTCGTAGAAACGGCTGATCAGATTGACAATTGTCGTCTTTCCCGCACCGGTAGGACCAACTAAAGCAATTGTTTCACCAGGATTAATCTTAAAGCTGACGTTATTCAGTACCTGAGTATCTTCATCATATGCAAAAGATACATGGTCAAACTGTACAGTTCCTTTGATTTCTGGCAGCTCATTCACTGCTTCGCTATCTGCGATCTCTGGTTTAGTATCGAGAATATCAAAGATTCGTTCTGCACCGGTTATATTCGTTAACAACTGATTATAAAAATTGCTTAAGTTCATAATTGGTCGCCAAAACATCATGATATAGGAACCAAAGGCAACGAGGGTTCCGACATTAGATGCACCGATGCCTAGTACTTTGATGCCAACGAAATACATGGATATGGTGCCCAAACCCCAGCAGAAATCAATTACGGAACCAAAGGCATCGTTAATAACAATTGCATTAACAAAGGATCCTCGGTGTTCTTTCAATAACTGATCAAAAGCTTCTCCTGTCTCCTCTTCTGCGGTAAAACTTTGAACGATACGGATTCCAGCCATATCTTCATGGATAAAAGCATTTAAATTGGAGCTCTTTTTTCTATGAATTTGCCATCTAACATGGGAATAGGTTTGTATAATCCACATTCCGATGATCATAATAGGAAGACTGATCAATGCAGCGATTGCCAGACGCCAGTTCTTTACCATCATAATAGCAACAACGGCACATAAGGTAACAAAATCAGGGATCAGCGTTGTTACACTATTGGATAAGACATCCTTTAAAGAATTAACATCTCCAATGATTCTAGCAAGTATTTTACCGGTAGGACGACTGTCAAAGAAACTGAAGCTAAGCTTTTGAATATGTGTATACAGCTCTTGACGGATGGTTAATAGTACATTGTTAGACATCTTTGACATCATATACATTCTTAACTTTACTAATAATACATACATCACATTAATAGCCAAAGCGAAGCCACCGAGCATTAATAGATTATTGTATTCGTGATTAGCAATATGGACGTCGATCGCACGTTCCATAATGAGTGGATTGATTAAGGTAATGGAAACCGTAATCAGCATAATAAATAGAACAATGGTTATCTGTATTTTATAAGCCAGTAAGTATTTGAATAATCTACCTAAGGTTATTTTCTTACTTACGGATTTTAGAAATTCGTCATCTCTGGTTGCATTTATTGACATACGGAAGCCTCCTTGCTTCGGTCGGTATGGGTTATGATCTTACTGGCAAGCGTTAAAGAATCTACCATTGTTTTTTTACTCTCTTTTATTTGCTTCTCTTCCAGAAAGTCACCATACTGAGCCATATAGGTCTTATAGTAATAACCCTGGAGGTTAAGAAGTGTTTCATGGGTACCCCGTTCCACAATCTTTCCTTCCTCAAGGATAATGATTTCATCAGCATTTTTAACAGCTGAAATACGATGTGCAATAATAATTTTTGTTGAATTAATATCACTTAATGATTTTTGAATGGAATGTTCTGTTTCCATATCAAGTGCTGAGGTTGAGTCATCCAGTACTAAAATAGGAGTTTTCTTTGCCAAAGCCCTGGCAATGCTTATTCTCTGCTTTTGGCCACCGGATAAACCTACACCTCGTTCTCCAATGATGGTTTCATATTGATTTTCCATACGCTCGATAAAGTCCTTAGCTTGTGCATTGAATACCGCGTTATGGATATCATCCTGTTGTACTTCATTTTTTTTACCCATCTTCACATTCTCATTGATGGTATCCGAAAATAAGAATACATCCTGCATAACAAGGGAGATACTTTTTCTAAGCTCCTGCAGACTAAGCTCCTTGATATTTACACCGTCAAGCTTTATCGAACCATCAGTAGCGTCATAGAATCGTTGCATTAAATTGATAATGGAACTCTTACCGGTACCGGTTGCACCCATAATACCAATGGTTTTACCTGCCGGAAGAACAAAACTGATATCGGATAAAATATTCTTATCGTTTATGCGAAAGGATACGTGATCAAACTCAATAGAACCCTGAACGGTGTTTAAGGCTACAGGTTCTGTGGGCTCTTTAATCATTGGCTGTTCAGCATATATTTTCTTTAGTTTCTTGCTGGAAGCGATTGCAGAAGCAAAGTCATTGGACAGCCAACCTAACATTTCCATAGGCCATACTATATTGGTTGAGTACTCGGTAAATGCACCTAAAGTACCCAAGGATATCTTACCATCCATTACTTGAAAACCGCCTATGACTATTACTACGAGAGGCAGTAGTTTGGTTACAAATTGAAAGATGGGATAGTATTTAATAAAAACCTTTGATTGTTTCATATTAAGGTCATAATACCGTTTGTTGTGGGAAAGGAACTTCTGAATTTCATGCTTTTCCCTAGCAAAAGCTTTTACGGTTCTTACACCGGCTAAATTTTCCTGAGCTACGGTATTTAAGGCAGCATTCTCTTCACTGATATCTTCATAAACTTTACCTAACTTCTTCTCCATGATAATTGCAACAGCAGCTACCAACGGCATTGCAATAATAGGAATTATCGTTAAAGAAGGACTTAAGTGAAACATGAAAAACAAAACCATGGATACGTGGATGATAATTTCTATAATTAACATACCGATAAATCCTAACGCACCCCATATTTTATCGACATCATCTTTTACACGGGACATCAGCTCACCGGTATTTGTTTTATCAAAAAAGTTAACAGATAAGTGTTGTATATGATTAAATAAATTCTTTCTTATATCGGATGCGATCTTTGAACTAACTAGATCAAAGATTAATTCTTTTAAATACTGGAAGATGCATCTGCCGATACCGATGATTAAGATCATAATCAGAAGTTTTGTTAAGAGATTTAATTTCCCTCCCATAATAACATCATCAATGATACTTTTTGTCACCTGGGGCCATAACATATCCAGGGATACACTTATGATCATGCAGATTAATGCAGCCGCATAAGCATACCAATATTTTAATATATAACTTGATAATTTCTTCATTTCTCCTCCTTCGGGCATCACTAAATAGTTTAGTGAGATCCCTGCCTAGCCTAACTTTGATGGTTTCTGGTTCCGGTTTTGCCGGAAATTAATTTCAATGAATCGTTTTTAGACATAAAAATAAGCCGCAGTAAGATATACCGCGGCAAAATGTCATAAAGTTTAATTGTAGTTTTCTATACCATCCATGGTTGGACGGGGCTTTGTATAGAGAAGAGTACAAACTATCTTTTACGAATCATTGAGGTAATCTTACAAAATGCATTATTTAAGTTGTTGTTGCCTAAGTTTATTGCTGTTAATAACATTTGTTTTACCTCACTTTCTGTAATAGTCTTCCAACAGTATATCTGCTACATTTTTATTTGTCAATCATAATTTATGAAAAATTTATAAAAACTGTATATTAACTGGAAAATAGTAAATTTTATCACCAAAAAATTCTTAAAAGAAATATTAATTTTTAATTAAGATTTCAAAACTTCAAAGATTATTCATATTTATATGATATAATGTCAAAGAATGAACAAATTATGTACATGAAAAAATGGACATGCTAATAGAATAAACAAACAAAGGTTGTGATTTTGTGGATTTACCAATGTTTTATGATGAAGCTGAAGATTGGAGCAATGCATTATTGCTTTATGATGCAGCATTAAAAGAGATTAATACAAAGTTAGAGATACTAAATAATGAATTTAAATTAGCACATCAATATAATCCAATCGAACATATTACATCAAGAATCAAAAGCCCTCAAAGTATAGCTAAGAAGATAAGACATAATGGAAGAGAGCTTACGGTTGAGAATATTGTAAAATATGTGAATGACGTGGCTGGAATTCGTATTATCTGCTCCTTTACTTCTGACATTTATCGTATTGCGGATCTGATTGTAAAGCAAAATGATGTTAAGGTGCTTAAAGTAAAGGATTATATTATGAATCCAAAGGAAAACGGCTATATGAGTTATCATATGATCGTATCGATCCCAGTATTTTTGTCCAATAAAGTAGTTGAAACAAAGGTTGAAATCCAAATTCGTACGATTGCTATGGACTTCTGGGCTAGTTTAGAGCACAAAATCTATTATAAATTTGAAGGGAATGCTCCGGAATACATTCGCAGTGAACTAAAGGAGTGTGCTAAAATAGTATCCTATTTGGATCAAAAAATGCTCTCCTTAAATGAAGAAATTAAGAAGTTTAGCGGCGAACAGGTAGCAGCAGAGTATCATGATGAAATAAATGATACCTATAAATCTATGATTCAAGAATCTTTTGGTTGCATTATTGAAGAAGAAAATGGGGAGGATACAAATACACAGGAATCTGTGAAGGAAGATAAAAAGCAAGGAAAAAAACGCTTTTTATTTGGATTGAAATCGTAGCCTTCGTATAACAGGATCGTAGTTAGGGAGAAACAGAATGAGTTTTTTTACCGCAGGTATTCAAGCAAAAAATGAAGGTAACAACAGAAATAAAGAGATATCAGCGGCACCGACTTCCTCAGCTATATTAAAATATGAAAGGAAGCTGTCGGAATACAGGGATATCTTAGAGAATTATAAATCGTTTCTAATAGAACAAAAAAGTAAAACAGAAGGGCAGAACTTATCCTCTATGGATAGTCAGCTGACAATTATACAGACAGCCTTAGATCTGACCTATATCAAAGAACAAAGTGATAAGACAGTAGAAATACTGGAGGATATGAAAGTAAGTCAGGAAAATAAAATTATCTTGCAATTAGATAGCTTAATGGAAGCTATTGCCCAGACAAACTTTAAAATGGAAGGTCTTGATAAGAGTATCGATAAGGACGTGGTTAATCGTGTCTATCAACTTTTATTCGAGTTTAACAAACAAACGTTAAACCAGAATCATCAATTAAGGACGGAAGTACAGGAGAAGATGATTCAGATCGATAAGAAGCACAAGAAAATGAGTACGTTTTTATGGCTTTTAATGATATTTCAGCTGATTGGGTTGGGTGGCATTATATTTTTAGTATTATATCTGACGGAATTTATTTATATCTAAGATTGGATAGAAGTAAAGAGTGTGCAAATAAAGTCAATAAATGTAGAGTAACAAAACATATAGGTTGTTATGCAGGAGAAGCCGAAGAACAGACTTATCGCAATGGTATATTAAATAACATAGTAGAGCAACAGGCAGGAAATGAAATAATATTTCCTGCCTGTATTAATATATTAAGCATTGTTTAAAAACATAGTATCGTCGTAGATAATAATCCAATGATTTTAGAGAATCAACAAAAGGCAAGGTGCCTGACCCCCTTACAAATTTCCTACGATCGTAAGAAAATCGTAAGGGGGTCAGGCACCGATAGTAAAATAACAGGCAGGAAATGAAATAATATCTCCTGCCTGTATTAATATATTAAAGAATTGTTTAAAAACATAGTATCGTCGTAAATAATAATCCAATGATTTTAGATAATCATGTAAACTAAAATTTAAATTTAGCCAATAGGGAACCTAATCCTGTGGTAGCTTCTTCACCAGTGGAATAGGTAGATGGTGCTTCGGCTATATCTTCAACCACTTCTTCTTTTTCTTCTACCGCTTTCATACTTAAGCTGACTTTACCGTCTTTGATTTCTATAATCTTTACTTTAACTTCTTGACCTTCTTTGATGACTTCGTTAGGCGACTTTATTCTCTTTCCGCAGATCTGTGAGATATGAACCAGTCCAGACAAACCCTCACCAATATTGACAAATGCACCATATGGAGCGATTTTTTCAACGGTTCCGGTTGTTACAAGGCCGATTTGAAGCCTTGAAATTCTACTGCTCTTATCTTTTAAAGCTTTATCCTTTTCAACTTCTTTACCGGATAAAACTAATTTCTTATTATCAGCAGATGCTTCGATGACTAGGACCTCAATTTCTTTCCCTACCCATGCTTCCAAGTCTTCCACATAGGTTAAGGAGAGTTGAGAAGCCGGGATAAATGCACGTATTCCTTCAAGATAGGTTACCACACCACCATTGACTGCTTGAGCTATCTTAACTCTTACAGCTTTTTTACTCTTCATAAGATCTATCAATTTGTCCCAGGAAAGAATATCATCAGCCCGTTTCTTTGATAACAATATACTTCCCTGACCATCGTCTTCTCGTATTACAGCAGCAGAGATTTGCTCACCTATAACCACATCGGCTTTGATTGAGAATCTGGGATCATTACTTAACTCCTCTAATTTAATGATACCTTCCGTATAATAGCCTAAATCAAGGGCTACTTCCGTCTCAGAGATTCCAATTACTGTACCGGTGAGAATATCCCCTTCGCGGATCTTTTTAAAAGATTGATCCAACTGCTCTTTGAATTCATCCATAGACGGTATAACTTCCGGAGCCTTTGTTTCTCTAGTTTCAGAACTCTGCTCTGCTGAACCATTCATGGATGAAAGTGTGTTTTCATTATTTACATTATCTGTACTCATTCTATAAAACCTCCATTTTATATAGTATGTACCAGTCTTTACTACACAGTATACCACAGTATCGGTGTTTTCAATAATATTTTTTCAAATATGAAATAACATTATTCTACCTAGATTTTTATTTGAAGAAGTTATGATAATTTTGTTTTTTCATAGACATAGGAATTGCCCTTCTTACTAACCCGATCGACCGCTCCTAAATAATGCAGGATGTTTAATCCAGTCTGAGCAACAGAGAGGGAAATACCAGCCGCCTTCTTATATTCCTTGGAGGTAAATTGAGGTGTAAGATTATCGGGAATTAAAGCTTGATAATCCAATGGATTTTTAAGTAGAAGCTCATGGACCAAGTCGGTTGGTATACGGTCACATCGGGAAGACCCTTTTTTCTTATCCTGGCTCCAACCATCTAAAAATCGGTATTCCTCTAAGTCTAGTAAAATAATTTGAATACCTAAATTTGGATTTCTAAGATACCCTTTAATCTTATATAATTCGGGAAATATCTCATAAGGTTTACCCTGTTTGGGAGACTTCCTTGGTGGACTAACCTCTCCGGTCTGTGGATTAACCCACCGAATCCATTTGGTACTGGGGATAGGATAAACAATCATGACTGAGGTAAGTTCTAAAAACGCATCCAGTTTTCTTCTTAATTTATTAAAATCCCTTGTCTGTATCTCTATTATCCCCTGATCATTATAAATGTCTGCTACAAATCCACCGACCTTTCGCTCATGGCAGCTGGTATCGGGAGATAAATAATTTTTTAAAATAGAATGCACTGTTTTTTCTGATAGGGTACCAATTCCATTCATTTCACGGGTTTGGCTTATAATTTGATCACAGACTTGAATAAATAATTGCTTATCCATAATAATTACCTACCGTTCCTATAGGGTGTAATATTGTTAGAATACCGTATTGAAGAAAAATCTTCAAGACATGGATCAAATATATTATATAATTTTCTATTTTCAAATTATGGAAAATAGGTTAAAATAGCTATAGCGTAATGAGAACGTATAAAAGGAGAACGTAGCATGAAAATATTAGTAACAGGCGGTGCTGGTTATATCGCTAGTCATACAAATCTGGAACTTCTTAATGCAGGATATGAGGTAATAGCAGTTGATAATTTTAGTAACTCCTGCATGGAATCCATTCGTCGGGTTGAGACCTTAACCGGTAAGAAAATAAAATTCTATGAAGCTGATATCGTGGATCGGGATGCTCTAAGAACTATTTTTGAAAAGGAGAAGATCGATTCTGTAATCCACTTTGCAGGTCTAAAGGCAGTTGGGGAATCCTGCTCAATTCCATTAAAATATTTTCATAATAATTTAACGGGAACTATAAATCTATTGGAGCTCATGCAGGAATTTGATGTGAAGAATCTCGTGTTTTCCTCATCTGCCACCGTGTATGGGGAGCCAAAGACCGTTCCTGTGACCGAAGATTTTCCGTTATCGGCGACAAATCCATATGGCAGAACAAAGCTAATTATTGAAGAGATGCTGAGGGATTTATATGCTTCTGATTCAACCTGGAATATTGCAATACTTAGATACTTTAATCCCATTGGTGCCCATGAAAGCGGTGAGATTGGAGAAGATCCCAACGGAATTCCGAATAACTTGGTACCTTATGTTGCGAAGGTGGCAGCAGGAGTATTAGAGCAGATTCAAGTGTTTGGTGATGATTATGATACTCCGGACGGAACTGGAGTGCGTGATTATATCCATGTCGTAGATCTCGCTTTAGGTCACATTAAGGCGATCGAAAAACTGCAGCAAAATCCGGGTTTAGTTACCTATAACCTCGGAACCGGTGTAGGGTACAGTGTATTTGAGGTAATTAAGAATTATGAGAAAGCTTGCAATAAGGAGCTGCCATATCGAGTTACACCTAGAAGGCCCGGTGATATTGCCATAACCTATGCGGATTCGACAAAGGCTTACGAGGAACTGGGCTGGAAGGCAGAACGAGGGATAGAGAAAATGTGTGAGGATTCTTATCGCTGGCAGAGTAAAAATCCCAAAGGATATCAAATAAAATAGGAAACATTGTAAATTGTTTTGGTTAATTTGTATCAATAGACAAGTTTAACAGCAATTCTATTGACAAATCGTATAAAATTTGATAATCTTAATGAGGTTAGTACGGAGAAGGTATAAACCAGAGGATTGAAGTTGGGGAAGCTTGAGGGTAGAAGCATTAAAGTAAGGTTGTGCAAAACGTACACTTGTGTTATGGTGTACCTTTTTGAACAACCTTATTTTAATGCTCTTATTTATCTATAGATGACCTATTTCATATAGTATTTTATACAGAAGAGTCTAGGAGACCAATCAGCATCAATCCCTTAATAGAACCAAGGACCAAGTACCTGTTTTGCCAGGGAGTAGGTACCATCCAAGGTGAAAATACTTTTTTGCTCTAGCTCCAAGACCCCATGGACAAGGGCTTGCTCTTCGGTATAATCGGATAATTTATATACACCGTAATTGTAATCAGAAGGACCATTTTCATAATGGGTTATAATGGGAGTGATGTCGGACTTGCTGATGTAAGTACCGCTTTCATCCTTGGTTATTGTAATTGTTGCCATACCACCTAACATTCTTGGTGCCTCTTTTTGATAAGAAACGTAATTACCCAGGGAATAGTAAACGAGCATCTTGTGTTCCGGTGAATCTTCTATCCATTCGACAGGTTCAATTACATGGGGATGGGTACCTAGGATCAGATCTACACCCTGTTCATAGAAAAAGTCGACGAGCTCTTCCTGCTCATTGGTTGGTTCATAAACATACTCTGTTCCCCAATGAGGAAACACAATAATAAAATCTGCTAGTTCTTTTGCTTGTTTAATATCTTCTGCCATTGCATCTTTATCTATTAGGTTGACGAGATAGGGCTTAGCTTCCGGCACTTTGTATCCATTTAAACCATAAGTGTAATTTAACATAGCAAATTTAATTCCATTTTTCTCTAGGATGGGAATACTATCCCGGTCCTCATTTGACTCAGAGATTCCGCAGAGTAAAATATCCGGATACTGTTTCCAAAAGGCAAGAGTATTTTCCACTCCTTTCGATCCCATATCCATCGTATGATTTGTTGCATGTAGCACCACATCAAAACCGGCTTTGAAGATAGCATCTCCTATTTCGGTAGGTGAATTAAAACTGGGGTATCCGGTATAAGGAAAGTCATCACCGCCAAGGATAGTCTCCTGATTAATAATAGCAATATCGGCAGCCGAAATGTCCTCCTTAAGATGCGCAAATAGATGGTCAAACTGATAGGAACCATCTTCCTGTAGTCCACTTTCCACCACCTGGGTATGAACAAGGTTATCGCCAACAGCTAAAATAGTTACTTCCTGCTTCGTTTCTTCGTTGGAGGTGATGATGTAATCAGACAGGGTAGACAATGAATCGGAGGAAGATAGTGGGAAGTTTGACCAACGAACCAGGGAGCCTTCATCAAAGGTCCAAGAAGGTGTGATTAGAGGATAATTTAATTCTGAACTATAATACCAAGGATCTTTCGGATGGAGCGGGTTTTTTAATACATGAAAATCCTGTGCCGGCAGGTAGCCTTGAGCCAGAAGGAAACTAAGTTCGCCGTCAGAATTCTTGGCAATATCTACAACCATAACGCAATGACCTGGGCTACCACCTTGTAAAAAAAGATCTCCAGGTCGGATATCGTTTATATTTTCCACAGGAGTGCATTCATAAGATAAGGATAGAGTTCCTGCATATGCAAATACCATTTCTAGATATTCTTTAAAGCATTCATAGGAAGTGGCATCATAGTCCTGAGTATTGACCCAGCTAACATTATTTCCTTTTACTTCAATACGATAACCATCCCGCCATTTTGAATATTCCATGAGAAAGCCGTTGGTTAAATGAAAGGCTATTCGATCATATGCCCCAATTGACCATAAATATTCTGCGTAGATTCGCATGGCAGAATCAGCACATTGTTGTAAATCTCTATTACCGACACTGAGTTCAAAGACTGCGACATGATTATCTTGATTTCCTTTTTCGGTTTTGTCATAAAGAAGGATTTTACTACCATCCTCTTTCAGAGGGAGTTCTCTTATAAACCCTGTTAATTCAGACGATTCGGAAGGAATTCTTGTGAAGCCGTTTGGGGCGTTAATACGCTCAGTCAGATTAGTACCTTCCGGGTTAAAGAAGGAATAGGGAATTTCTGTAGTAATGGTCTCTGTAACAGATCGATCGGATAAAGTGTTTTTCTGTTGCTCCTCATATACTGTGTTATCATCGAAAGCTGTATTGGATTCATCTGGTGAATCCTGTTCAACAACTTTATTCTTAAAAAGACTAGAGCAACCTGTTAGGATTATTGTGGTTAATACAATCATGAATAGAAAAGAAAACGATTTACGACAGAGTATACTATTATTCTTATTTTTCATAATGGTTCTGTTCCTCGTAACGTAATATTTGCAGGAAGGTAATAGGGGAAGGAATGACCCTGCATCGTCAGACCTATTATCTATTCAAATATTTGCCCAAATATACGTAATTATAACATAGCAGGGACACAAATTCTAGGAATAGAATAAAATGGTCGTTGAAGGTGAAAGATATTGGAATAGAATAAGAGTAGACTTAAAAAGTAGAACAATTTGACAAAAACATATCGTCATGGTATACTTTGACATAAATATAGGTTAAATGCAAGGAAAAGAAGAGTACGTAGGCAAGCGATTAACAGAGAACCCGGTTAGGCTGAGAAAGGGAGATGGGATTGTTCCCTGTTTGTGTTTTATACAAGCACGTGTAACCTACAGAAGATGGTCTTGGAGCTGCGCACCGAAGAGTAATCTTAGGCTGCGACGGGATCACCCGTTATAGTGATGAAGGCTTTTCTTGCGAAAGAAAAGTAAATTAAAGTGGTACCACGGGAGTTCCTCTCGTCTTTAAAGTGATTTAAAGACGGGAGTTTTTTATTGTTCTTTATCATGGAGAGGTATCTTTTACAAGATCTTACGAAATTGATTAAATTATGACTTGGTTAAAATGAGAAAAAGTTGGAAATTAATAAAATCAGGAAAGGATTGATTGATAATGAGTAGAAAACCATATTATATCACCACAGCAATTGCATATACGTCCGGAAAACCTCATATTGGAAATACGTATGAAATCGTACTGGCAGATAGTATAGCTAGATTTAAGCGTTTTGAGGGATACGATGTATTCTTTCAGACCGGTACCGATGAACATGGACAGAAGATCGAGTTAAAGGCGGCAGATGCCGGCATTACACCAAAGGAATTTGTAGACGGAGTAGCTGGAGAAATTAAACGCATCTGGGATTTAATGAACACCTCCTATGATAAATTCATTCGTACGACGGATGCAGATCATGAGAAGCAAATTCAGAAGATATTTAAAAAATTATATGAGCAAGGGGATATCTACAAGGGAGTTTATGAGGGGATGTATTGTACGCCTTGTGAATCTTTCTTTACACCATCCCAATTAAAGGATGGGAAATGTCCTGATTGCGGTAGAGAGGTTCAGCCAGCGAAGGAAGAGGCTTACTTTCTCAAATTAAGTAAATATACTGACCGTTTGATTGAACATATTAATACTCATCCGGAATTTATTCAGCCGGAATCCAGAAAGAACGAGATGATGAATAATTTCCTTCTCCCGGGACTTCAGGATCTTTGTGTAACCAGAAGCTCTTTCAAATGGGGTGTCCCGGTAGATTTTGACAACAGACATGTTGTTTATGTATGGATCGATGCATTAAGTAATTATATCACCGGTATTGGCTTTGATGCAGACGGTAACAGTGGGGATTTATTTACGAAATTCTGGCCTGCAGATCTTCACCTGATTGGTAAGGATATTTTGCGTTTTCATACCATTTACTGGCCGATTATGCTGATGGCGATGGATATACCACTACCGAAGCAAATCTTCGGTCATCCTTGGTTAATTCCGGCTAACTCCGGAGATAAGATGAGTAAGTCCAAAGGAAATGTGATCTATGCCGATGATTTGGTTAAATTCTTTGGAGTAGATGCTGTTCGTTATTTTGTGCTTCATGAGATGCCATTTGATAATGACGGTGTCATCTCCTGGGAACTGGTGGTTGAGCGTTTAAATTCAGATCTTGCCAATACACTTGGTAATCTTGTAAACCGTACGATCTCCATGTCGAATAAATATTTTAGCGGTATTGTTATTAATGGAAATGTAGTGGAACCTGTGGATGATGAATTAAAAGCAGTGGCACTGGAAACTAAGAAAAAAGTTGTTACGAAGGTAGAGAAGCTTCGCATCGCAGATGCAATTAGTGAAATCTTTACGTTATTTAAAAGATGTAACAAATATATCGATGAGACGATGCCATGGGTATTAGCGAAAGAAGAAGAGAAGAAAGCCCGTCTTGAAACGGTATTATATAATTTGGTGGAGAGCATCTGTATCGGAGCCAGCCTTCTGGAACCGTTTATGCCAGAGACCTCAAAGAAGATCCTGGATCAATTATCTACTAAGGGCAGAACAATCGAGGAACTGGATCAATACGGCTTATATCCGAATAATACAAAGGTAACGGAAACTCCGGAGATCTTATTTGCCCGGTTAGACGTAAAGGAGATTTTAGAGAAGGTGGATGCAATGAAAGCAGAACAAACAACAGAACATGGGAATGAAGTAGTACAAGAAGAAGCAAAACAGGAAAAAGATAACTCTGTAATTGATATCGAAGCAAAACCGGAGATCACCTATGATGATTTTGCAAAGCTGCAATTCCAGGTTGGGGAAATCATTGCTTGTGAGGAAGTAAAGAAGTCAAAAAAATTATTATGCTCTCAGGTAAAGATTGGAAGTCAGGTAAAACAGATTGTATCCGGTATCAAAGCGCATTACACTCCGGACGAAATGGTAGGCAAAAAGGTAATGGTAGTTGTAAACCTCAAGCCTGCTACCTTAGCAGGTATGTTATCAGAAGGTATGTTGTTATGTGCAGAGGATGCAGAAGGAAATCTGGCTCTAATGACACCGGAAAAACCGATGCCATCCGGAGCAGAAATCTGCTAATTTGATCTAGATATTAGGATGATAATTGTGGTGGTAGATACTGCAGTTATCATCCTTTTTTCATGCATCGATAGTTTCTGATATCATAGAAGAAGATATTTTAGGACGTTACAGAACCTATCTAGCATAGGACAAAGCCTTGGGAAAATAGAGATATATTGCTAGCTGAGGGGAATTTCAGGTACATTTTGTTTGACAGGAAATATGATAATGATATAATAAAATTAGTATTATGCATTATGCAAGTAACTCTATCTTTTAATTACTTTAGGGGAGGAGAACTATGGAAGACTTGAAAAGATGTCATGGTTGTATGGAGGTCATGACGGAAGGACGGTTTTGTATTCACTGTGGATACGATTACCAAGCAATGCCTGAAAACCCCCTATTTATGAAACCAGGTACCAAGATCGGAAATTATGAGTTTGGAAAGGTACTCGGCCATGGAGGCTTTGGTATTACCTATCTTGGATACGACAGCGAAAATAAACGCAAAGTAGCGATCAAAGAATATCTGCCGGCAGATTTAGCAACCAGACATGCAAATACAACGGAAGTTGCCATATATACCGGTGAGAAAGAGCAAAGCTTTAAGATAGGGATTGAAAAATTTAAACAAGAAGCACAAATGCTGCAAAACTTCAGTGATTTCCCGGGAATCGTGGATATCTATGATTTGTTTGAAGCAAATCACACAGCTTACTTTGTTATGGAGTACATAGAGGGAATAACCCTAAAAGAATATGCAGAACAAATGGGAGGACGGCTTCCGTTTGAAACCGTTCGGACAATTTTAATGCCGGTGATTGATGCCCTTACTGAGATGCATAGAAAAGATATTCTGCATAGAGATATCAGCCCGGATAATATTTATATTACAGCAGCAAAACAGGTGAAATTGTTGGATTTTGGAGCTGCAAGACAAACCATACAGGATCAGAATAAGGGACTATCGGTTATATTAAAGCATGGATTTACACCAAAAGAGCAGTATTTTACCAAAGGGAATCAAGGACCATGGACCGATGTATACGCTCTAGGAGCTACAGCGTATTATTTAATGACAGGTACAATACCGCAACCGGCACTGGATCGACTGGAGCAGGATAAATTAGTTCCCGTCACCTCCTATATCCCGGTTAGCCCGTATGTAGATGCTGTAATCCGAAAATCATTGGCAGTAGAAGAATACAATCGATATCAAACAGTGAAGGATTTTAAATCTGCACTATTAAATCCAGAGAGCCAGGCACCAATTATGTTCGCTCCTCAATCACAGAGTTTGATGCAGTCGCCGGGAGGGTATCAAAACTACCAACAGCAGGCACCACAGCCGGGGATGTATCACAATTACACCCAGTCAGGAATACCTGCGCAGGGATTACCACCCCAAGGAGCATCCATGCAAGGAATCCCGCCCCAGAGTATGTTATCTCAAGGTGTGCCACCACAGGGTATACCTTATCAAAGTATACCTCAGAACGGTATGTCACAGCCGAATAGCAATGTCTCTCCATCAGGGATGCCACAATCATCCATGTATCAGAACAAATCGCAAATGCCGATGCAACAAACACCATATAAAAAGACAAAGAAAAAAACAACCATCGTCTTATGTGTTACCCTTCCGATCCTAGTAATAACTTTAGGACTGATGTTGATCTATCTTACAATGCCTAGGGTTCCCAACGTTGTGGGATATCATAGTGAGGAAGCAATAGAAGCCTTACAACAAAAAGGTTTTATCGTTGACGAAACAGAGATTGTCTATGAATATAATAATGACGTTGCCAAAGGGGAAGTAATGGTTCAGAGTCCAAGAGCGGATAAGAGAACCTTTGACAAAGATATAGAATTGATCGTAAGCCAGGGACCGGAGGCAATTACCATACCGGATGTGGTAGGCAAACCATCTGCTGAAGCATCCGATACGTTAACAGGCTTAGGGTTTGAAGTTATTACCTCAGAAGTTTTTAGCGATAAGGAGCCAGGAATCGTACTTCAGATGGATGAAACTCCCGGAGAAGAGGCGGCAGTAGGAACAAAGATAACCTTAACCATAAGCAAAGGATTGGATCCTAATATCATAATTATAGAGGATGCAAACTTCTTAAAGGCAATCAAGGTCAGCATGAAGTTAAATGATAACGAGGTTATTACGAAAGACATGGCGAAGTTAGTAAAGGAACTTGATGTTTCCTTTCAGGAAATACAAAGTCTGAATGGTGTTGAAGAATTTATCAATCTAGAAACCTTGGATGCATCGGATAATCAATTAACGGAAGTTCCTAAGCTGCCTAGCACCTTAACAGATATCAACTTATCCTATAATCAGTTATATGATTTGGATGTTAGTAACTGTGTGAATCTATATTATTTAAATGCCAGCTCCAACTTTATCTCAGAGCTACCGGCGTTACCAGTAAACGTTGAATTTATTAATCTGTCTTCCAACGCGATTAAGAACATCAGTGGAATAGCAAGCCTAAATAAGTTATATTCACTGGATTTAAGCTATAACAGCATTCAGGACTTTTCGCCTTTGGATGAATTTACCTATGAGGTAAGCTACCTATATACCGAAGGAAACCTGGGGTCCTATAGCACAGAGGTGGTAGCGGGCAGTTGGGTTGATAGTATTTTCCCAACCTATTATGAAACGGATATCATCAGTACCAGTTATCCAGACAATCACGAAACCTATTCTCTGCTTACAGAAATAACGATGACTGATTTGATGGATGATCCGGATATCTATTATTATGGACCGTTTGAGAATGAATATGGTCAATATGATATCTATAGTATGGATTACGAAGATGGCTCGGTTGATTTTTATATGGATACAGCAACCGGAGTATGCAGTTTCTATGAGGTTTACGGGGCATCCTACCCCTACTTAAGCAGCGATATATTATGCCAATACAGTACCTATGAGGATTTAGGTTATTATCTGGGAGCACCATCAGATCAGTATACCAGTGATGGATATGTATATATGGATTATATAGAGCAGGATATCGTATACCGTTTTGCATTGAATATGGATGGTATTATAGAATCTCTTATTATATTAAGAGAGGATTATTATTATTCTGAATAACAAGAGAATGTAGTAAGTAGAGTACTTACTGGGAGTTAAGGAAAAGTGCGCACATTGCTGCGCTCTTTTCCATATATAAAAGGATTAGAAAGGAATGGCAAAATCGTGAGAAAGTGTAAAATTCCCGGCGTATTATTAATCACCATGTTAATCCTCAGCCTAAGTTATTCTGTGGTTAGCTCTGCAGAAATGGCCTTAAAAGATGTTAAAAAAGGCGTTGTTCGAATACTAACCAATGATGGTTATAATTATTATCAAGGTTCCGGCTTTGCCATAGGATTACAAGGAGAACCGGTAACTTATATCGTCACGAATTACCATGTAATAGAAGATCAGACAGAGATTAATTTATATTTTGATGAGTCAAATCAATATCCATTGGAAGTTACGGATATAGTATTTCGAGATAATGACATTGCCCTAGTAAAACTGAGGGAACCTTTAGATAGCTTACAACCTCTTGTAATTGAGACAGAAATAATAGGAGAATCCGGTGATAATATCTTGGCTCTTGGTTTTCCGGGAATTTCTGATTCTATTGATGAATCCTTTACCGGGTATCCTGAAGATATCACGGTGACCAGTGGTATCATTAGTAAAATAGCTGAGACCAATAACGCTAGATTCTATCAGATTGATGCTAACATTAGTGGTGGCAATTCCGGCGGTCCGCTAATCAACGAACAGGGCTATGTGATAGGAATTAATTCCTTTGGTATTTTGAACGAGGACGGCAGTATGGCAGCTGGTTATAATGGTTCTTATTTATTAGAGCGACTGATCAAGGCATTGGATGATAACAACATCCCGTTCACAACAGCAAAGGATATGGCAAAAGAAGCTGTAGAAACAGATCAACAGGAGACTACGGATACTCCCAAACCAACAAATACGAATGACCAGATGGCCGATGAGACTCCACAGAGTAGCCCTGATGATAATTCCGATCATAATTTGGATACTCCTGCAACAAATGAAGAAGGCAATGTAACAAATCTGATTTTAATGGCAGTTGCTCTTTTTGCAAGTTTGATTGCGGTCATTATTATTATCATTGTTGTTTCGATCTCATCCAAAAAGAAAAAGAACATGACACCACCGGTTATTATGCCGGTGTATGCACCGGCCCAGCCGATAAAAAAAATTCCTCAAGTAGTGGGTATAACGGGATATCAAGCAGGTAAAGTGTTTCCAGTGCAGGGGAATGTAACCTTTGGAAGAAATCCCGCCAGCAAGATAGCATATCCGGAGGATTACAAAGGAATTAGTGGAAACCATTGTATCATTCAATATGATGAGGTTAATGCATTATTCTTATTAATGGATCTGGGCTCTTCTTACGGTACTTTTTTAGAAAATGGGCAGATGATCCAGAAAAATTCAAGAGTAGCGTTAAGTCACGGAGATAAATTTTATTTGGCTAGTCCAGTAGAATTATTTGAAGTAAGATAAGTAGTTATCCTATCGGGGAGGGTAAAGGGGTGAAGGTAACGTGGGAAGTATTATCGGACAAAGGAAGTCGTACCATCAATGAGGATGCGGTCAAGGTTACGAAAAAAGGGAAGTCGTACTGCTTCGTATTAGCGGATGGACTGGGAGCTCATGAAGATGGAGAAATGGCTTCTTCTCTGATATGCGATTGCATTGCTAAATACTTTATGAAATATCAACCGAAGGATGAGACTACTCTTAAGATTATGCTGGATCAAGCAAACAATGCTTTAATATCCGAACAAAAGAAAAGTCATAGCAGGGGGCTAAGAACCACCGTTGTGGTTCTTATTATTACACCTACGCAGTGTATCTATGGAAGTATCGGCGATTCCAGGATGTATCATATCGTAGATGGTACTATCATGATGCAGACGAAGGATCATAGTTTATGTCAGAAAATGGTGGACCTTGGGATGATCACCAAGGATCAAATCAGAAACCATGAGGACCGTCATAAGCTGATGAGTGTAATGGGGGAAAAGGATGATTTGGATCAAGTCTCTCTTGGAGTACTGCCAGCCTACGGTGATTTCCTACTTTGTTCCGATGGCTTATGGGAAAAGATCACTGAGGAGGAAATCGAAGCGACAAGAAAAAATTCTTTCGCACCTTTTGAATGGCTCCAGTTTATGATGAGCAAGATATTAGAATATCAGGATCCTTCCCAGGATAATATTTCTGCTATAGCAATATCCATTAAGAACAAAGGAAAGGAACGTAGATTACATGGAAAAGGTTAGATGCAAAAATGGACATTATTATGATCCCGAATGGCATACCAATTGTCCTTATTGTGGTATTGATATTGAGGATTTCATTATCCATAAAGGAAGTCAATCAGCAAACTATGGGCATAGTTTTGAAGAAGAAAGTTATGGCAAGACAATGCCAATTCAAGACTATTTGCCAAATCAAAAGAAGAATAATGTTGGTCCGGTAGCGGGCTGGTTGGTTGTCCTGAATGGAAGCAATAAGGGAAAGGATTATCATATTTTAATTGGCCGAAATAAGATCGGTAGATTAACAATGAATGAAATTGCGTTAGAGCAGGATGAAGCGGTAGAACTTTTAGAGCATGGTAACATCATCTATGATACAGTTTCGAATTCCTTTACTATCACTCCGGGAAGTGCCACTGCTCTCATCTATGTCAATGACCAGATCTTATTGGGAGAACGAATATTAAAAGAGAAGGATCATATTCGGGTAGGCAGGACGGAGCTTTTATTCGTACCGTTGTGCTCCGAGGAATTCCGCTGGTGATTTGGGTAATAGATTGAATACTTTTAACTTAGAAATTAATTGCAAAAAAGACTGTCTTTACAGAAATATCTGTTTCGACAGTCTTTTTTAGATTATATTATAAGATTATCTTTATGTTACGAAGAGTCATTAAGCTAATTCACTTATCACCTTTTTCAAAGCTTCCAAAGCATCTTCAGGCAGTTTATCAAAGCCGCCCTTGTATTCATTATTGGACTCAACGAATTTAACTCGATCAAGCATTCTTGCGGTTAAAGCTGCCTTGTACTCAGGATCCTCCAGATTTGGAACAAAGCCATCCCACTCAAAGATCTCTATATCTTCGAAGGAGCCCCATTGTTTAAATTCTGCTTTACCCTCTACAATTGTTTCAAGTATTCCAAGAGTATCCTTCGGTTGAACCTTCTTGCCCATGAAATCTCCGGTATTTAATATGTAACAGTCAACATTACGATCAGCCACTAAGGTCTTAAACTTCTCATAATCATTTACTAAAGGATAAGTACGGAATGGATTTGCATAAGGCTCTACAACTAAAGCATTCGGATCAACACCAGGAGCGAGACGTTCTGCAGTTGTTCTCTTCGTTGCAAGTGTTGCACCCATAACGGAAGCTAGAGAAGCACCTTTCAATTTAACAATCGGAGGAATGGTTGGATCCTTCATGATCCAGAAAATTGCATTCACTGGCTCAAAAATTTTATCAACACGGTTTGCTGACCATAGCTTTGATTTTACCGCACGACCGTTACCATTACGAATATCTTCTGTAACTAATACTACTTTGCCGTCTTCATCGACCGTTGCCGATACATTCTGAACAGTGAGCAAGTATTTGTTATCTTCACAGTAAGTAGGATAATCCTGTGTTTTATCATAGTAGGTAGGTTCTAAAGCGATGGAAGAACCGGTTTCTGTATTGATAATAAAGGCATCATCATGAAGAACGGTTACATCATATTTACCACCATGTTTTGCATGGGTGATCGTAGATTTACCGGAACCGGAGAGACCGAATACGGAAGCAACATATGATTTACCGTCACCGAGATTGTATCTCTTCTGACCACCATGGCAGGAAGCATATCCGTTACGGTTAGCAATTGCCCAGGCAATGGTAAGGGTTCCTTTCTTGTGTTCGCCAAAATATCTCATGCCAAGAATTGCAGCACAATTTGTTCCGGTATTAAAATAAGCCATACCAAGAGGATGTTCACTATGTTTCCATTGAGGATCCGAGAATATGTAGATATCAGTTTCCATTCCTATTGGTCTTGAGGATTTGTACATCTTTACGTAATAATCCGACATGTATTGAAAGTTAAGCATCCAGGAGTACATTATGTTCTCTTCGTTTTTCGGAATTAGTAAGTGAGCCTTTACCATAAATTCAGGATCCAGACCAATAAATACTTCAGCATGATACATCGTCTTATAACGGGTATCATAGATAGCATCCATTACTTTTTTGTCTAGGTCGGTGCAATCAACACCGGGTTCTCCTGCAACTCTTTTGGCAGCAGCGCAACGTCCAGTAACTGAGCCGTCGTTAAATAATAATACTTTGGCATCCGGTTCGAGACCAAACTCTTCGCCACGATATACCGGCATATCCGTAACTACTGTACCGGGTGAATTCTTTGCTAGATTATATGCTTCTCTCAAAGTATTCACTTTAACAACATTGTTCCCGTAGAAAGCCGCCTCGATAATGGAACGGGTTTTGGCAAAGCCGGGTTTGTTAGCTCCGATTTCTTCACGCTTAAAGTTAGCTCTTGTTGACATATCAAATCCTCCTATTATTTTATCTAAATGATTTTTTTATTTCGCTTTTGAAAATAAAACAAAACACCCGATTACTAATAAAAAAATTGTTCGCCATAATAAGTATAGGTTTTTTTGCTGTAAATGTCAACCAAATGCATGCAAAAATTTCCAAATGCTAGGACACTTTTCATAGATAAAATACGCTATAAAGCAATATATTAATTGCTTTATAGCGTATGAGTTTCTTTACTTTATAAGAATTCTTAACACATCACCAAAATATTATTTCTTCTGCTCTTTGAGCCAATCCTCAAAGTAATCGCGAATCACTCCAAAGCTTGCAGGACCGATATCAAGAAGAAATTGATGGAAGTCTTTTAATACAAATTGATCACCTAATTCAGCTTTTGCCTGATCTCTCATTTCAATAATTTCAAGACATCCGACAGCATAAGGAAGGTATACTGCTGGTTCCTCGAGCAATACTTTATAAATTCGCTCTGCAGTCTCTTTGTTATTAATAAACTCCATGATATAGGAGACTGCTTTTTCCTTTGACCAGCCTTCGTAATGAATACCGATATCAGTTCTGGCATACATACAAAGTATAACAAGGTTATTACTCTCTAAGAAGGACGCTAAATTATCATCAATGCCGGCAATATGATAGGAATACAACTCAACATAGGTAGCCCAACCTTCATCATATCCCAAAAAATTCATAATATTTCTTACGGGGGCCGGATTACTGTTAAGGAAATAAACACATTGATATAAATGGCCCGGATATCCCTCATGAGCAACGGTAGGATAAATGAGTGAGAGTGTCTCAACATCATGACCATTGATATAGATATTATTATTCTCGTAATTATCCATTGCAGGAACCAGGTACATCGCTGGACTAAGGTGTTCGGCTAAGGATTCATGCACATATTTGATATCACAATTTACAGAAACAGGAGCAGGGAAATCGTCTAGGATATCTCCCTTCAGATCGGTGAGTATTTCATCAGGATCTGTAATCGGGAAGGAATCAAAGTCGAGATATTTTTCCATGATAGTGGTGTCTTTCAAAGAGATCGTAGTGATGTTATGTATTCCGTTGCTTATGGCAGAATCCAGCATTTTAATCATGCCCTCCATAGATTTATCAGAACCTGTTTTGTACTCTGTGAGGCACTTATAAAAATCCTTTCCTTGAGGAAAATTGTATAGCCCTCCGTCATTTACACCGGTGCCTTTCAACTCATACAACACATCAATGAGCAGATGGTAGGCGGGAATGATATAGTCTAGAACAGCTTCTTTGTTTCTCTTTTGGTAGCTCTTAATTTCCTCCTCGGTTAATCCGTTAAACTCCGTTATCTTAACATTAAAGTATTCGATTAAGAAATTATTTTCGGGATCTTTAATAAAAGCCTCGCACTGATTGATAATGCTATCAGCTACGGAATCATTCATGAATAAACCTTTTTTTGATTTTTCCTGTTCAAAATTCGTAATATCCTTAAAATAATCGTAAACACAGGGCAGCAATTCTATGTACTGATCAATTTCATCTTTGCTGTAGAAGTTAAACTCTGCGAGAAGGATGGGTAGCTGTGCTTGAATTCCCGTTGTTGGCCCAAGGCTTTCATTGTAATAAAGGTAATCACCGAGGGTAAGATCCAGGTTATAATAATCCTTCAAAATATCATAAGTTAATTGCTGGTCTTTTGTTAATAAATCGTAGGGGTAGCTCTTTAATTTCTTTAAATTATTTTCGGTCATAGAAAGGGATTCCTGCATCTTGGGGACACTAAACTCACCTAAGGTGGTGACATCATTCTTGATACCGTAGGTTTCCGGTTTGGATAGGGCGTAATTTAAAGATAAGGAATCACTTTGAACTTCTTTGACAAACAGCTCGGTTGTGAATTTATCAAAGCTTGTTTGTACCTCAGCGGGATCTTTTTTCTGGGCACAGCCGGTTAGTAGAAAAAGAAATAGAATAAGTAAGAAAAATTTACATCGTTTATAAGTCATGAGAGCCTCCTATATATGTATGAATGATATGTAAAATAAAGTGCCTACGTAATAAAAACTATTATCATTTTATAAATATTCTTAGAAAAGATGTCTAAGAAGTACTTTCTAGAAATTTAATCACTAGAAGGATATCCTGTCGGAATTGGTACCTTTTTGTTGCGCCGGTGCGGTAAAGTTTTTCATTGTTTTATCCGAAATATATGCAGTAAGAAGCTAAAATGTGATTAATCATCAGAATGGAACCAAGCATGGTAAATAAAAGGACAGAGAGCGTGATAAAATGAATCGATATATGATAGAGAAGGATCTGGAAACAGGAATATTATATAAAAACAGAAAGGCTCAGAATCATAATAATGAGCCTATTCTAGGACATGCTTCTTTTTCGAAAGGTCAGAAGGTTACCGGAGTTATTACATCGATGAAAGACACGATAACCTTGGATTTAGAGGGCCAAGAAATTACTGTCGCAAAGAATTCCATTGCCAATGCTATCCCTGGAGAACGAAGACAGTTTGAAGTAGTAGAAGCATCGGTGAAGAAAATCATACTAAAAGAAATTTCGGAAAGTCAGGATAAGAATACATCTTCTTTAATCTCTATTCTAAAGGTGCAAAAGGAAGGAACAATTTTATTTGCCCAAAAGGAAACTGCCGCAAAACAGCAGGAAAGAGATCAGGGTTATCACGAAAAGAAGCAAAAAGCAGATGAGATCATTGCAAGAATGACAGAAAAAGACTATAGAGCATTGGAACAAGAAGGATATGAAATAGAGCAATTATCCATCGAACAGCTTTATACTGCAATCAATCGAGTGAAACAGAAACAATCCGAACAGCAATCAGAGCCGACGGTACATAATAATAGAACATCAGATTCATACACACCGCAAGATATCTCAGACCGATTACAGGAGGCTAATCTCCCGGCAACAAGAGATTCTATTCAAAAAGTGGGTGACGCCCTTTCCCTTATGGATACTGTAGCAATGATGAATGAGAAAGCCATGAAGTATTTGATCGGTAATGGCTTAAAGTCAACCATAGAAAATATTTATAAGGCCCAATATAGCTCGGTACAGCAAGAGTCGGCTAATTCACAGATGCTCTCAGACAAGGCTTGGATTGAGTTGCTTCCTAAGGCCAGCGAGGTGGTAGAGAGTGCCGGTTATGAAAGTAGCAAGCCGAACATGGAGGATGCAAGGTGGCTTGTAGAGAGCAATCTTCCACTTACAAAGGAAAACTATAGCTATTACAAACAGCTACAGGAGATTAAGACGAATACAACGAAGGAAACAGTACTGAATAACATCGTGGAAGGCATGAAGGCTGGAAAAGCACCGATGGAAGCTATGCTTATGAATTCACAACCTGCCTCCTATGAGCAGTTAATCGATGATATTCACTCCATCAGTGATGAAACGATAAAAAAAGCAGTTGAGGAGAAGAAGGATATTTCCTTACAGGATCTAATCCGCATGGAAAAGGCCGGGTATTCAAATCAAGGAAAAAAAACGAGGAATAAGAGCTTAGATGAGCAATCATTTGAAGAGGGTACCACTGGGGAAAACAACCAAAAGGAAAGCGCGCCTCCTTCGATTGCTGAAATAACAGCAAAAAGACAATTAGAAGAGATACGACTTAAGATGACCAGTGAAGCAGCAGTTAAACTGGAGAAGCAAGGAATTCATGTAGAGACGGATCGCCTTGAGAAGGTAGTGGAAGGTCTGAAGGAGATGGAGGATTCCTATTACAAAAGCTTGTTGAAAGAAGCGCAGATCGAACCATCTGCAGAGCAAGTAAATCTACTAAAGCAAACCACACAATATCTGGAACAATTAAAATACACTTCAAGTTACGTGTTGGGAAGAACGCTCGCTGACAATAAGGCGCAGACCATACCGAGTTTATTGGAAGAGGGAGGTAAGCTAACCTCCCAACTTCTACAGGCAAGCAATGCTTATGAAACCTTAATGACAGTGCCAAATAGTGAATATGGAGATTCTCTTACCAAAGCATTCCGCCATGCCGGGGAACTGTTGAAATCTTTAGGTCTGGAAGATAATTTAAGTAATCAGAGGGCAGTTCGCGCCTTGGGCTATAATCAGATGGAAATCAATAAGGAATCGATTCAACAAATAAAGGCTTATGATCAACAGGTCAATTCTTTGTTTCAAAATTTGAATCCCGTTACAACGGTGAAGTTAATAAAAGACGGAATAAATCCACTTGAACTGCCGATTTATGACTTAAATAACGCAATTGATCAGATCAATGACACGCAGGAACTGACGGATGAAAAGTATAGTACTTATTTGGCGCGGCTTGAGAAAGAGGAACGAATATCGGGAGAAGAGCGGAAGACTTATATTGGAATATACCGATTGCTGCATCAGATAGAAAAGTCGGATGGAGCTGTATTGGGATCTGTTATTAAATCAGGCAGGGAAGTAACTTTACAGAATCTGTTATCCGCTGTTCGGACTCGACAAGCAGGAAGTGTTGATGTAACGGTTGATGACGGGTTGGGATTGCTAGAGAGCAGAACATATGAGGGTGAGACGATCTCTGAGCAGTTAGAAGCAATATTCGGAGCTTCCAGTAACAAGGAAGATGGCTTTGATTCAACAAATGAACAGAAGCAGCAATCATCTCACGAAGAGGAAGAACAAAAAGAACAGAAAGATTACTATGACAGATTAGTAAAGAATCTTCTAAAAGAAATTTCACCAAGTAAAATGCTAGAAGCAGGAATGGGATACGCTGAAGGTCTGATATCAGGTTCAGAGACAGTGACTTCCTCAGTAGCTCAGGGTGGAATGATCTGGGAGCAGATGAAGGAACTATCTTTAGAAAAATTCTACCAGAAGCTACAGGAACATGAGGAGCCGGACGAAATACTTAAAAAAGAATATGCAGGAAAGTTGGAGGAACTAAAAAATACCTATCAATCCACCGAACAGTCTATACGGTTGTTAAGTGACCATAAATTACCAACCACTACAACTAATTTAATGCTAGTGAGCAATCTCTTAAGTAACGGAGGTTCTTTATATAAAAAGATCAGAAGTATACAAAAAGAAAATGAAGTCGAAAATTCTGAAAATAGTCTTAAGGAAATATCAGAATTGTCCGATAAATTAATTGACAGCCAATCTATGAAGGAAGCTTATGAAGACTTAACGGAAACTGTACAGTCAGAATTAGGTCGTTTTCGGGAAGGGGAAGTCCTGGATAGTGAACGACTTGCTATGATGAAAAGTATTGGTATTCAAATGAACTTTGCGAAATTATTGGCAGCGAGAGAATTTTATCAAATTCCAATCGTAACGGAGCAAGGGATAACCAATGTTAATCTTACCATAGAGCGAGGAACAGCGGTTACAGGACGAGTTACCATTGCTGCTGAATCAGAAACCTTAGGAAGTATTAAGGCAGAATTTCATGTGAAAGACAAGACCTTAAAAGGTTTGATCAGCTGTGATCATAGAGAGGGCTTAGAAGAACTGAAAAAAGTGTCCGGTCAAATCTACGACGCTGCGAAAGCGGAAGAGGTAACCGTAAAACAATTGGATTTTGGCTTGCAGTCCAGGGGAATGGATCCTTATGGATACCAAGGAAATGGTAAGGCAAGTAATGATGTTTCGATGCAATCAGATACGGAACGAATCTTGTATCGATTTGCAAAAGCCTGTATTGGAACCATTCGAGCAGCAGAGCAAGAGATATTAAAAGAAAAAGAAATCCAGTCGGCAGGGTAAGAGAATAGCTAAAATAGTTAGAATTGTTTCGTACCACAGCAACAGGGAAGTTGCTGTTCCAAATATAAAACATTGTGTAATAAAGGTACCATCAGAGCAGGGAAGGTGGATGGCTGCCAAAACAGAAGGGATTAGGTGTATGACATGAGAATTAATCATAATATTTCTGCGTTGAAAGCAAACAACCAGCTATCCAAAACGAATAAACAATTAGATGCCAGCTTAGAGAAACTATCATCCGGTTATCGCATTAACAGTGCAGCTGATGACGCTGCCGGCTTAGCAATATCAGAGAAAATGAGAACACAGATCTCAGGTCTTGACCAGGCCTCCAGGAATGCATCCGATGGTATCTCCGTAATCCAAACAGCAGAAGGTGCTCTTGTTGAGGTAGAAGCCATGCTGCAACGTATGAGAGAACTGTCCGTACAGTCCTCCAACGGAACCTATACAACCGATGACCGTGTTGCAATCCAAGCTGAAATAGATGAGTTAAATCAGGAAATTACAAGAATTTCTGAGACTACAGAATTCAATACCATGACATTATTAGATGGTAATATAGATCGCAAATCCTACTCCAGTGACAATAGTGTAAGTTTGATCTCCTTATCCGATACAGTTGCAGTGGGTGATTATTCCATTACCATCACACAGGATGCCAGACAAGCGGTTTTAATAGGAAATGTAATCCCCGATTTGGGAAGTAAAGACGGTGTTGATTATACCACAGCAACCAGAAAGATCACTGACACCGAGATTGGTTCTATTAGTATCAACGGTGAATCTGTAACGATAGGAAAAGGGGATACCCTAGACGAAGTATTCGAAAAAATAAGAGATGTTTGTGATAATGTAAATATTAATGTATTTGCTACCGCTGCCGGTTCTACACCAGAAATTGATGATAAACTTGATATGGCAGGGTATACCAGTAAGCAGCTAAATGAAGGAGATACCTTAGCTTTCGTATCCAGAGATTATGGTTCGAAGGAGAAGATAGATATCTATTGTGATAGTCCTGGATTATGTAGCCTTTTAGGGTTAACCATTTCCGGAGCTACTGCAACAGGAATTGATGCAAAAGCAGATATTATATCCAATAAGGATTCCATATTTGAGAAGACGGCAACCGTATCGGTCAGTGGAAATAAAGTTACCGTATCGGATCGTAATGATTTTAAAATGGTATTTGAAGTTGAGCCGGGAACGGTTGAAACTGTATTTACAGATGCAAAGATTACAAGTTCTACAGACGTACCTGATAAAAGCACTTTAACTGGTGGTGCAGATCAAACTATTACAGTATCTGTATTGGACGCAGGTCCAATGGATTTACAGATTGGTGCCAATGAAGGACAAACCATGGCAGTAAGAATCCCTAAGGTTACACCAAAAACTCTGGGAATTGATAAAATAAATATAGGAACTGCAGATGGAGCTCAGGAAGCGATTGGTTTAATTGACAATGCGATTAAAGAAGTGTCAGCAATTCGTTCCAAACTCGGTGCATACCAAAACCGTCTGGAGCATTCCATTTCTAACATAGATGTAAGTTCAGAAAACATGACGGAATCCTTATCCCGTATCTCTGATGTTGATATGGCAGAGGAGATGGCAGAATATACACAGAAAAATGTACTCGCGCAGGCAGGAACCTCTATGTTAGCGCAGGCAAATCAAAGGCCACAGAACATTTTATCATTGCTGCAGGGCTAAGAGCAGGCAGTTAATTTGTATTTTCGACGAGAGGAAAGAAGCTTATGAAAAAAGAAGCGATACAGGGGTTTACCGCTCGAATTACCCAGGCATCCAGAAGTGAGCTGATTGTAATTCTCTATGAGATGGTCTTGGAGGAAATGAAGGAGGCCAAAGAAGCTTATGAGGTACAGGATAACACCGCCTATGTAAGAGAACTAAAGAGAGCTCAGAAGTATGTTAGTGAGCTAATGGCTGTACTTGACTATCGTTATTCTATAGCCTATGAATTATTACAACTATATTATTATGTCAATAAGTGCATCATAACCGCAATCTATAAGAAAAGTATAGAAGATATCACCAAGGCTGAAACCGTGATGAAAAAGCTGTTAATCGGCTTTGAAGGTGTCAGTAAAGAAGATAAAAGCGGGCCGATGATGAAAAATACACAACAGCTCTATGCCGGTTTAACTTATGGCAAAGGAAAGCTCAATGAGACTTACCTTGACCCAAACAATCGAAGCCGCGGCTTCATTGCTTAAATATATTGGGTATACCTAGGACAACGTCGAAGTTACCAAAGATCTGTAAAGTACGAAGGATGAAAGTACGAAAGAGCGACGGAAACTACTTGGGATAACAGGAAGCTGTGAAAGTTCTTACGTTACAAAAGAGTCATTGGAGTACAAAAGAAGTGGTGAATTACCAAGGATTAGTGAGGTACGAAAGACTAGTAATACGGACGGAAGAGATAAAAGTACCTTAGAGATGAAAAACGCCAAAGAATAAGTTCACAAAAGCTAACAACTACGAAGAAGACAAAACAATCCCCAGAGATGGGGGGAGTAAGGAACAAAGGATATAAAGTAAGGTACATAAGATAAGATAGCAGGATACAAAAGAAGATATATAAAAGACGAAAGATTTGTATGAAGTACCAGAGAAATATGAAAGACATAAGAAGCATTAAACACAGAAGATAGCTAAAACAAAAGATAACTAATACAAAAGATAGCTAAAACAAAAGATAATTATAACAAGAGAAAAACCACGTTTGTGATGAAGTACAAAAGCTTCATAGAAACTACATCAGATAAAACAACGTAAAATACAGCAGGGACCAACTAGAGTAAAGATACAAAAGATTTATATTAACTTACTTAAGAATAACACATAAAAGTACAAAGGATAAAAGATAATAAACGAAGGATAAAAGATAACCCGAATGGTAGTTCAAAGAATACCAGTCGGGTTATTATTTTATGGGTTCAGGGATAAATTATTGTCTGCGGCTTTTGCTTGTTTGAGAAGAAATTTATATCTCTTCTGCACAGCATTTAATTCAAAAATGCAGCAATCTATCAAATCGGGATCAACAACGTTCTCAAAATTGGAGTAAGCGGCTTCCATAGCCAATTTGGTTTTATTAATTTCATTGATGAGATAATCATCTTTTGGAGTTTTCTTCTTTGAAAAGAAACGCATGTCCACGCCCTCCTTCTACCTTTCTTGTTTTGTTAATAGTATAGTCAGAAGTTTTCCCATTTATACTAATATTTAGAATAAAATGGATGAAACGGTATATAAATGTATTAGGCTGTAGATAAACATAGCTAGGTCTATTTGATGGAAGGGAAGGATGGTATCATGGATAGCATCATATTGATGGCAATTATCATTAGTTGCATAGTATTTATAGGAATCTGTATCTTAAAACGCAGACCGGATCTAATTGTCAATTTTATGCTGCGGGTTTGTATTGGTACAACGGGAATCTATCTGATGGATTTAGTTTTCCGGTTAAAAGGGTATGATATTACAGTGGGAATCAATGGAGCCACATTACTAACGAACGGGTTATTGGGTCTGCCGGGATTTTTATTATTATATGGTATGGCGATCTATTACTCGTTTCAGGGGTAGAGATTTAAGATGATAAGACAAAAATAGATCCTGGTTGATTCTCGGGTAGAGAATTAGCTAGGATGTTTTTTTATGTTATATAAAGTAAAGGTATCAGATAAGATAAAAAGTGAAAAACGCTCTTGGACGTTATGAGGTTCTATAATTAGGCATTATGACCGAAATGTTTCTAGTATTTGTAAATTACTTACAAAATTAAAATGGACTTAATGGATTAAATTGACATTCTGTATTTCATATTATAAGATATCCTTACATTACATTCCGTAATGCATCTTGATCAAAGGGAATAACTTTGATATCTGATTTTCTTACTATAATTGCATCAACAATTCAGAGCAATTCTTAAACAACCCATCTTACATGCAACAGGAGGTGCAGCCATTTGGCTAAAACACTGGCAATCTATGATTCTGATATTAACTATGCTACGCTTTTAATGGAATGTTTCAACCGGAGAAAGGACCTGGAATTTAACTATCTGGTTTTTTCCAAAGAGGAATACTTGGAGGAACATCTTAAGGAAAACCAAATTGAGATCTTGTTACTGGGAGAACCACTTACTTTGGATGAGAAGAAAAAAGATCGGGTCAAGCAGGTGATGCGGTTAGCAGAAAAGGATGGGATAGAAAATTCAGAAGGAACACCTTATATCTTTAAGTATCAGTCCGGGAAGGATATCTTAAAATCAGTCGTAACATATTACGAAGGTCAGGACCAAGTAGTAAGTAATAACGCATTTACCATAGACACAGGGATCATTACGATTGTTTCACCTATCTGTGGTCGAAGCCAAGTGGAATTTGGTTGGTCTTTAGGACATATTCTATGTGAAACTCAAAGAACTCTTCTAATACCTTTGGAACTTTTCCCGGCACAATTAATGTCAAGTAATCAGCTACAGGACCAGAGTCTATCCGAATTTATCTATTTTCTAAAACAATCTAATCCGAATCTTATGATGAAGATGAAATCACTTCTTCATTTTATAGGAAATCTATCTTATCTGTCCGGAGTTACCCATGGTTTGGATATTCTATCTCTTACAAGGGAGGATATTGCTTTATGGTTAGACGAACTCCGCTTACATACAGATTATCAACAAGTTATATTCTTAATTAATTATTTTGGAGACTCTGTCCTGGAACTGATGAATAAAAGCGATCGGATCTGCATTCCTATCATGGATGATCCCTTTGATGCTGAGGTCTGGAAAGAATGGAAGCGTCAGATGATGATTAGCGGCTACGATTTTCAAAAGGAGCATATTCAAATGCTGCAATTGCCAAAGAGAGAAGAAGGAAGAAAGATATCAGCTTCCTTGCAGGAGTTAAAGCTAAGTAGCTCCTGGAGACTGGCTATGGAATATGCAAACAGCATCTTTCGGTGATAGGAGGAAGGTAATTAAGTTAGGAGGCGAAAGAGGTTGAAAGAGAAGCTGCAGCAATTGGTTCTTAATAATATTGATCTCACAAAGGAGGTTAATGATGCAGAGCTTCTAGAGATCATTGATGATATCATACTAAATCAAAGCAAAGAGCTCTATATTGCAATGACGGATAAGAAGCGTCTTCGGAAAGAGATCTTCAACTCAATTCGTAAACTGGATGTTCTTCAAGAATTAATTGAAGATACATCAATTACTGAAATTATGGTGAATAGTTATAATAAAATATTCATCGAGCGGGAAGGAGCAATACAACGGAGTGATAAAAGATTTGATTCAGAGAAAAAATTAGAAGATATCGTTCAACAAATTGTATCTCAGTCAAACCGGATCATTAATGAAGCAAACCCCATCGTAGATGCTCGTTTATCCGATGGTTCCAGAGTAAATATAGTTCTTCCACCGATCGCAATGGATGGGGTTACTGTTACCATCCGAAAGTTTCCCGAGAAACCAATTACCATTGATCAGTTAATTGAGTATCATTCAATAACCGAAGAAGCAGCTCATTATTTTTTCTTAAATGTATTATCTAATTTTATTCCCCCCTCGGAAAGAATTATTACGATAGAAGACTCTGCAGAATTGCAGATACGTAACATACCCAATGTAGTACGACTGGAAGTTCGTAATGCAAATTCAGAAGGAAACAATGGGATTACCATTCGCGATCTGATCAAAGCTAGTCTTAGAATGAGACCGGACAGAATAATTGTTGGGGAAGTAAGGGATTCTGCGGCCATTGATATGTTACAAGCTTTAAACACCGGTCATGACGGGTCGTTATCAACGGGCCATGCGAATTCCCCTACAGATATGTTGAGCCGGTTAGAGTCTCTCGTTTTAATGGGAGCGGATATCCCACTCCTTGCTGTTCGAAAGCAGATTGCATCTGCCATCGATATTATTGTGCATCTGGGAAGATTAAGAGATCGTTCCAGGCGGGTACTTCAAATTGTTGAAGTCTTGGATTGCACAGAGGGAAATATATCTGTACAACCGTTATTTACCTTCCATGAGAGTGGAGAGGAGGATGGCAAAGTGATAGGTGAACTAAAGCGTACAACCAACCGATTAAGCTATACCGATAAACTGCATCGAGCAGGTCTTTCGGTAGCAGATCGCTAGAGATAGATGAAATTATTCATGGAGGAGGTGTTGCATGGATTATCAAACCTATCGTCTTACCAAGAAAGACTTACTGATCTATCTCTTACAAGGAGAGTTGATGGCTGTTTTAATAGGTATACTATTTTATCAGCATATTATAGGAATTCTGTTCTTAAGTCCAATTACCTATGTCTATATAAAAAGAAAGAGAAAGCAGTGTATACTAGACCGTAAGTGGCAGCTAAATGTCGAATTCCGGGATGGTATTATTAGCTTACTGGCCGCGCTGAATGCAGGTTATTCCATAGAACATGCTTTTAAAGAAGCGCTGGAGGATCTGAAGCTTATGTACGATGAGAAATCACTGATTATGAAGGAATTCGCTTATCTGGTCAATCAGATCAATATGAATATAACGGTGGAAAAAGCACTAAATGATTTTGCTGCCCGCAGTGGAGCAGAGGATATTATTAATTTCTCCGAGGTTTTTTCCACAGCGAAACGAACGGGAGGAGATATCATCCACATTATCAAAACAACCTGCAATAATATTGGGGATAAGATTGAGATAAAGAGGGAGATAAAAACCTTAATAACAGCCAAGAAGTTTGAAGCAGACATTATGAAATTAATTCCCTTAGGGATCGTAGGTTATCTATTATTATCCTCACCGGAGTTTTTAGAACCACTATATCATAATATTGCCGGAGTCATTATCATGACGATATTACTAGGGTGTTACCTAATAGCATATCAAATGACAGAGAAAATAATGGAGATAGAAATATAAGGATCTAGAAGGAAGTGATACTTATTTGGTCTTTTTGAATATAGCAATACTGGGAGTTATATTGATAGGCATATTATTTACATTAAAAAGTAAAGATCAGGGGTTAAGGGAATTGGATAAAAAAGAGCATCCTTTTGCCTTACTATATTCTCTGGCCGATCGTATTTTTCAGATACCATGGATAAAGAGGTATCTTGCTAAGAAGGATCAGTTGAATGAAACCATGAAAGCCCTCTATGTTACCAGAAGAACGGAGGGGATATGGCGTATTTATTGGTGTAATAAGATTTCAACAGTCATAGTAATCCTATTTGTATGCAATTTATTTTCATTATTCTATTTTCTGCAAGAGTCTGGTACGTCGAAGCTTCTGAAAGAGCATTTCCTTGATCGCCCTGAGTTTGGGCAAGGAAGTGAGGAGGTTGAGCTGCTCGTTGCTCTAGAAGCTACGGATGAAGGCAACGACTTAGAAGCAGAGAATGGTAAAAGCAATGATATAGAGTTAGCAGATTCGGCGGAAACGAATGATCTTCAGGATACTCAAGAGCATGAAAAAGAAGTCAGCATACATAAAATAGAGGTTCTGATTGAAGAAGAGAAATTAAATGAGGAAGAACAAATGAGGGTATTTAAGGAGGCTACTAAATTCCTAGATAACGATATCCTAGGAGAGAATCCTTCTGCAGATCAAATCACTACAGATTTAAATTTCTGCAGTAATATACCGGGGACCAGTATTAAAGTGGAATGGAAACCGGAGGATTATAAGCTGATACATCTGGATGGAAAGATACAGAATGAAGGAATTCCCTCAGATGGAATTTTGACCACAGTGACTGCAATACTATCTTATGAACAGCGGGAGGTTGAATATCAGAAGCCACTACTTATAAAACCAAGGAAGTATACAGAAGAAGAAATTATTTTACAACAACTGAAGAAGGAAATCGTTAATTCTTCAGAAAGGTCCGCAAAAGATGATCACCTGGAACTTCCTGAGACAATGGATAAGTACCAGCTACATTGGGAAGAGCCGAGGGCCAATACCGGAGTTCTATTCCTTGTCCTAGGAATCATGGCAGCAGTTGTAGTCTGGATGTATCAGGACAAAGAGCTTACTAAGAGAATGAGTAAAAGAAAAAATCAACTTCTTTTGGACTACCCGGAGATTATCGATAAGTTTACTCTTCTTGTAAATGCTGGTATGACGGCACAACAGGCTTGGAATAAAATCACGGAGGATTATATCAGCAAAAAGAGCAATCTCCAATCGTACCAAAGATATGCTTATGAAGAGATGCTGGTATCCGTTCATGAGCTAAAGCTGGGGATACCGGAAGGAGAGGTCTATGAGTTATTTGGCAGGAGAATAGGATTATTACCCTATCTAAAATTTAGTTCCTTGATTGCACAAAACCTTAGAAAGGGAAGCAAAGGATTATCAGAACTTTTAAATAGAGAAGCGATGGAGGCGTTCGAAGAGCGAAAGGAATCAGCCAAGAGGCTTGGTGAGGAAGCCGGAACAAAACTTCTAGGCCCAATGGCAATGATGTTATTGATTGTACTAATTATTATCATCATACCGGCATTTATGTCGTTTCAAATGATATGAGTAATATCAGTATTTTAACATTATGTATTCACATTATGAAATTATGTATAGAAGACATGGTAATCAATAAATTATGGCTACAAAGAAAGGAGAAACTGCAGATAGCTTGCAGTCTGTAAGAAAATAACATGAAGAAAGAAATCATACAGAGATTAGACAAGATGAAATACTTTCTACAAGGTTTATTAACAAAACAATATGACGGTATCGGTGTGGTTGAAATCATATTAATTCTGGTGGTTTTGATTAGCCTGGTACTAATTTTTAAAACTCAGATTACAGAATTAATAGAAAACATCTTTGAAACGATAACAGGTGGCTCGGCAGAGATTACCGGCTAAGGATATGAGTGTTTTAAGATACAGTAAAGGATGAGGTAAAATGATTAGTAAAAAAAGAGTAGAGCCAGGTGCATCCATAACAGTATTCTTAAGTTTAATCTTATTGCTTGTATTGGCAATCATTCTAACTACCTTAGAAGGAGCAAGAATAAGCATCGCAAAAACTTATGCACAAAGATCACTGAGTACTGCGATGGATTCTGTTTTAGCAGAATATTATGGTCCCCTCATGAAGGAATATCATATCTTTGGTCTAGATGCAGGATATGGTTCTGATCAGCTTCAGGAATATTACATAGAAGCTAAGTTACAAGAATATATGTCGTACACCTTTCATCCAAATAAAGACTTAGAGCTGCCATTTCTTATGGATGGAGTTGAAATATTCAATTTATCTTCTACAACAATTGATATTTTAGACAGAACAAAGCTATTGGATCATCAAGGAGAGTTATTTTTGCAGGAAGCGATTACGTATATGAAATATAAATCGGTTGCTAACGGTGTGGAAGAGCTATTACGGAAAGGATCTATGCTTAAGACGCCAGAAAAAGTTACTTATCTCTATGAGGAAAAGCAAAAGGTAGAAGAAGAACTGGTCGAAATAGATCAGGGTATCCTAATCTTGATGGAGTTAATCGATGGGATAGAGACCGGGGAGAAAGGAATAAAAACAAATTCAAAGGGAGAGCTTCAGATCGTATCCAAGTTCGTAAAGAAGATATGTTTTGGAGAGATAACGAAAGAGCAGGTTGGAATTAATAGTGAGATTATCTATCGTGCTTTGCAAAGTCAATATATCAACCCAACGGTAGAATTAGATACAATAGATAATGCCTTCAAGTCCTTGCTTATGACGGTAAGTAATATAAAGGTATATGAGAGCGAATACCTTAGCTTGCAGAAAGACAGTGAGGTTGCGGAGGAAAAGATAAGAAAATTAGAGGATGAAAAGAGAACTCTAGAAGCAGATGATGAAGCTGTACATCGAATCGAAATAAGGATAAAAGAATTAACAGATGAATTAAAGATGACAGAACAAAAGAAAAAGAATTGCCGAGATACAATATCAAGTTTTTATGCACAAAAGTCCCACGATATTTATAGTATCAATCTTTTAAGCAATACCTTTCAAGAATCATGTGAAGGGATCATTCCAAAGATAGATAAGACATTTCCTGTTCTTACCGTTATGAAAATAAAATCATCTGGTGCATCTGATCTCATTAGAACATATGAAGAACAGTTAAATGATTATAAAGACGACATAGATACGGGTATCTTCTCAAGTTTATTCCAAGAGTTAAAGGAGCTAAAAAAGTATACCTCCGATGGAGATTTCAAACATTATGATTTTGTACGAATGGAACAAATACTTAAGAGTAATAAAGAGATACTAAACCAAACAGTTGCTGTTTTGAAAAAAATTGAACAGTATATAGAAAATGCTAATTATGATGATGCATATATCAGTTTTCAATCTGCCAGAAGCAGTTTAATGAAGTATCAGACAAAGGGTCTTACGCTGGATTACAGTACTTTGGTACTTCAGAATAAATCTGTACCAGACCCACTGGATATGATATCTTCACTTCTAAAAGATGGACTTCTCTCACTCGTAATAGACCCATCCTCCGTATCAAAAGCAGAACTAACACAAGAGACATTACCTTCTAGCCTAGGTGCATTGACTCCTCAGGATAATACTGTATTTGATATTACAGATTTCATAAAGAGTAATACGTTAGGGGGTAGTGATTCGGATACTAGTAATTTCTTTGGAAGCTTTGATCAATATAGTGATGTGACGGCTCTTTTGAAAGAGGGAATTAGCTCAGTAGTTGAAAAACTTTTACTAGACGAATACTTTGCCGAACATTTTTATGGATATCCAATCAGTTCTTCTGAGATATCCTCCAGAAAACCGTCCGTCCTTACTTATGAACAGGAATACATTCTTGCCGGACATCGGCTGGATAAAGATAATCTAAAAGAAATGGTATCTAATATTATCCTGCTTCGCACACTATTAAACTTCGTCAGTATACTGGGGGACAGTGTAAGAAACAACGAGGCAAGGGCGACGGCAGCAGCACTGGTAGGATTTACCGGGTTACCGATTCTGATTAGTATCATAAAGACTGTAATCCTTATTCTATGGGCATTTGCAGAAGCATTAGTGGATACCAGTGCACTACTAAAAGGGAAGGAAATTCCGATTTTAAAGATACCAAAAGAACTTGTCATTCAATACCCTGACTTATTTCTGCTAAACAGAGATTTTATTGATACAAAGGCATCGTCCCTACCGGACCATAAGGGTGTTACTTCTCTTAGCTATAGGGATTATATCAGGATATTTATTCTTACAAAGGACAGACAGAAAATTTCATATCGAGCGATGGATCTGATACAGGAAAATATACGGATTCGATATGAAGATAATTTCAGGATGGCAAATTGTCTTTTTGGATTAAAAGTAAAAGCGGAATATTTGCTGCCAGAAAGATTTTTAAAACCAACCTTTCTACAGAAATATAGAACGCAGAGTAATGAACAATCAATTTATAGTTTCTCTATTCAATGTTCGAATTGTTATTGAACATTTAAACGGGTGGATTGGGATGTCCGCTCTTCTCATCTAAGTTATTTCAAATAGTAAATCAAAAAAAAATCATATTAAAAACTCTCTCTCCAAGAAATCATTTGCATATATTCAAATTAATCATTCATTCTTAGAAGAACGGACATCCCAGTCCACCCACAGGAGTTATACATGAAGCTGATCAGTAGGACAAAAATTAGTAGGAAAAGATATACCGCTGGATCCTTGACCGTCGAGACGACTCTGGTTCTTCCGATTTTCCTTTATTTTATGATGATATTTCTTTATTTCTTTCAGATCATGCTAATACAGGAAAGATTGCAGGCAGCAATAACGGAAGCTGGACGTAATACGGCAAAGTACGCTTATGTCATTCAGGAGTTTATAAAAGAGGAAAACCTTGAGAAGCTGAATTCCTCTCTATATGGAAGTAAGGATAACTTTAACTATCACGAACTGAAAGAGACGGTATTGGATAGCAGTATATTAAAACTTAGAGTAAAGGATTATATCAGTATGGACCAAATCAATAGGTCCTGTATCAAAGGTGGATATGATGGAATTTTATTTTATGAGTCCAGTGTAATGGATGAAGAAGATTGTATCGATATTGTCCTCCGATATCAAATGAAAATACCCTTTAACCTGTTTGGGTTAGAGGATCTAAATATGATCCAAAGAGTAAGACTTAGGGGTTGGACTGGTCACCAGGTTGCAGCTGCTTATGGGAAAGAGGAAGATGAAGGTACACAAGATACTTTGGTTTATATCACAGAGACAGGAACGGTATATCATACGAATAAAAATTGCTCGCATCTGAGGTTATCCATCAGGCCGGTACAAGGATTACCGACAAACTTGCGAAACGATAATGGAGCCATCTATCATTCCTGTGAATTATGCGGCCATCAGGAGACGGAATCAGATATGACTTACATCACAACGGACGGGACCAGATATCATAGAAATATCAATTGCAGTGGATTAAAGCGAACCATAATCAGCGTTCCTTTGTCCGAGGTATCGGATCGTAAGTTATGCAAACGGTGTTCCAAACAGTAAGTGTTAGGAGGTTACAATGGAAGAAAATATAGTAAAAACAGGAATCATACTACTTTTGCTTCTCTGCTCCATACAAGACATGAAGAAGAAAAAAGTTAGCTTATGGGTTGTGGGGTTAGGTATACTTTGTATCCTGTTTTTATCCTTGATTTATGGAACGATAAGCCATGCAGATCGAATAGGAGGATTTGCTGTTGGGGTTAGCATAGTATTACTTAGTAAAGCTACCGGTGGAAAAATAGGTATGGGTGACGGGTTGCTGCTCTGTGCTACCGGTATAGGTCTTGGATTATGGGGAAATTTAGAACTTTTTGCGGTAGCGTTATTTATAGCGGCAGTTGTCTCAATCGTTCTGCTGATTGTTGGTATTGTTAATCGAAAAACGAGTATACCTTTTATTCCTTTTTTATTTATGGGTTATATCGCTATGATGGCTATTCAATATTAGTATAAAAAGATAATATATCTCCAGACCTAAGAAGCTAAGAAAATAAGCGCGGAGAGGGAGATATAATATAATGCGTCAACTACTTATGATATAAAGACTCGCCAACTACTTACAATTTAAATACAGGGAGGCATAAGAATGAAAAGTTACCTACGGGGGAGCCTTACAGTGGAAGCAGCATTCATCATGCCTATCGTTTTAACTGTTATTATGCTACTCCTGTATCTTGCCTTCTACCTACATGATACGGTACGAATACAAGGGGCAGTGAATACTACGGTATACAAAGCAGGCATGCTATTAAAGCATCCAATGGATATCACCAGTGGAGAAACCCGGTATGTGAATATGATGAAACAGAATATATTCGATTGGTTTACGGATGCGACTGCTACGGAAGAGGAGGCGATCTCACAATATCTTGAAGGTCAATTAAGCTACGGTTTATTCATAACGAAAGTGAATGAGATTAAGGTGAAAGTAGAAAGTACAGAGGTTGTTATTACGGTCAGTGGAAACCCTAAAATCTCCTTGATGGGTATAAATAAGCTTTGGATGTCGAAGGATTTCATACTTATACAAGGAAAGAGTGAAATTCACGAACCATCCGATTTTGTACGAATAGCTAATGTGGTGATGGAAACCGGAGAGAAGATAAAAGGTATGGAGGATTGGAAAGAAAGGATAAGTGATTTAATATCCACAGTAAGATAGTAAATTACCTAGAAGAGGTGGTCAAAAGATGGAGGTAGAATATAAAAGAGATTTGCATCATAATTATATGGTTTTAAAGGATCCTATGGATTGGAGTAATGTAAGTCACTGTATTAAGATGCTAAGTTATCAAAAGATAGACGGTATCTTAGAAATGGAGCGCCGGGTTATTGATAATCAAGCGCTCTACTACTATGATATCACAGGGAAGCAATCAATAAAAATTCTGTATGAAAAGGCATCCTTCTCATTCCTTGAGATAAAACACCTATTTCTTAAAATACTTCAAATCATAGAAAAGGCAAGTGAGTACTTATTAATGGAGGATGATTTTATTTTATCTCCAGAGTTTCTATATCAGACGATGGGAAACAAAGAACCTTTCTTATGTTATTATTCCGGCTATCAACAGGATATTAGGATTCAAATCACCAGATTCGTCGAATATACGATGAATAAAGTCAATTATAATGATGAAGAAGCAGTATTATTGATCTATAATCTTTATGCTGCTTGCAAAGAAGATGGATTTGCGCTTCATCATTTATTTCATCTGCTACATAAGGAGAATCCTAGAGTAACAAAGAAACAGGATACAAATACGACTGGGAGGAATTCATCGAGGGAAGAAGAGGAAGTGGAAGCAAACAACTCTATGGACCACACCACAGGAAATACAATGATAGAAGTCACTGGAAATGCGGATCATCATATTACAGTTCATGTAGAAAAAAATAAAAGAAATTCAAGAAATGCAGCAGATATTTCTCAAGCAAATAAAATGCAAAATACGGATACAAATAAAGAAGAACAGAAAGAGTATAATAAAAAGAGAAATACTCTAAATACCCCCAAAATGGAAATATCTCGACCGAATGAAGTTGCAAGAATTCCTATCATGTTAGAAAAGTTGGTCGGGGAGAAAGAGATGGAATATTATCCACTGTTAAATTACATATATACAGCTATTAGTATCCTTGGTGGAATAGTAGTGATTGCTGTTGGATTTCTATCTAAATTCATATACACTTCGTTGGGTAATCGTATTGATTTGGCAAAACTCTTCGGGCTTCTGCTACTAATTCTTTGTCTGGAAGGGTATCTCTTAGCTAAGATCTGGGATAAGAAAAAGAAACATACAAAGCTAATCCTGAAGGAAGACTATGTGGATCCGGTCCAGGAGATGGAGCAAGATAGTAAACCCTGGAGGAATAAGTCAACAAACGAGACTATGTTTCCAAATTCGGTAGAAGAAGAGGACAATCCAACTTGCATCTTATCAGAGATTACAAAACCAACCAGTTATTATTTAAAACCCTACGACCAAGACAATTTTGAAACAATCCGAGTCACTAATTTCCCGTTCTTCATAGGTAAAACGAAGATAAACGTGGATTACTGTCTGAAAAATGAAGCCATCAGTCGATATCATGCCAAAATTACAAAAGATCAGGAGCATTTCTATATTACGGATTTGAATTCTACCAATGGCACATTCCTCAATGACGAGGCAGTGTTGACCTATCAGATTAAAGAATTACAAATTGGAGATGAAGTTACGTTTGCGAATATCAGATATCAGTTTTTAAAGCAGTAACAAACAATATTATCGATCTGTTGAATTACGATACACACTGGGAGTAAGGCGTACCTTATTCTTAAAGGTAGTACAGAAGGAACTCTCGCAATGAAAACCTAATTTGGTTGCTATCTCTTTGATGGAAAGGGAAGTGGTTTTCAGATAGAACTTTGCCGCATGGACACGGGTTTCAATCACATATTCGTGAGGAGGCATTCCGACTTCCTTCTTAAATAAGCGATTAAAGTAATAGGGGCTAAGGCACGCCAGCGAAGAGAGCTGTTGTAACGTTAACTCTTCATCAAGATGGTCATTGATATAGGCAACGATATCTTCAATAACATCGGTATGGCTATTGCTGTTGGTGCTGATTGATGTATCCAGTATAAGTTCTGTTAAAATGTTGCTGACATCATTGGATAATGAAGCTTCCTTGATCGTCCCATTATGTTGAAAGGTCTCATAGATTTTTGTTAGGTATTTCTGAAAGCGATAGTTATTCTTTAAAGTGATTACATGATTGGATGAGCCGGTAATCATATTATAATAGCCCCTGGAACTGATCCCGTCAAAATGCATCCACAGAGCTTCCCACCCGTTATTCGTATAATATTCATGGGGGCTATAGCAGTCAAGAAGTATAATTTGGCCAGCAACCGCATGCTGCTCAGCCAAATTGGTCCGAATGGTACAGTCTCCACTTATCATATACATCACAAGAAAACTGTCATAGGAATCCCGGGACAGATGGTAATATGGCTCATATATGAAGTGCCCAACGCAGAGAGGATAAAAAAAGGTATTCTTAGCTTGAGGACTGGAAGTAAAAAAGTAGATATCGGACTGGCTCGTTACGCCATATTCATGAGATTTCATAAACGGGTTCCTTTCTTGCTATGTATCCGAAGAGTG
>JAQZBN010000145.1 GCA_029238935.1 Herbinix sp. | reverse complement strand
AGTATTGGTAAGCAAGATTCATCGATTATAGGATTTGAATACAAGCCTATGCAAGCAACTGCAACAGCCATATCCGATGAAAATGGTTGTGTTTATCTGATAATCGGTACCGATTCAGGATTCGAAGGGTTTACGAAGTATTACATTGATAATGTAGAAATCTCAATAAATTAGAACGATATAGACACTAAATAAATAACTCACAATAAATGCGGTATTTTCATTTATTGTGAGTTATTTATTTCTTACTTAATCTTTATTTATCTCAATTTTATTTCTTACTATTTATTATTTTATCGAATCGACTATCCATACAAACACTAATATCAGTCGTTATAAATTTTCCATTATAAAAAAGGCTGAATATTGTCGCTGGTGTAGGCGCTGATCGTGCTTGCTCCATGGTTTCTAACTTAATTATCTTTATTTCTAAATCTCTCTTTTTTGCCACTTCAAGAAGTGAATTCTTTACATGATACTCAGAATAAGGACAACGATTTGTGTAATATACAACATAACCTGTTGTTTCTGTGCATTCTCCTGTTTTCACCGAATCATTGAAAGTAGGTTGCTCGCCCTTTTTATCTATATATTTAACCATAAGGCTAAATCCCGAGGATATACTTTCACATATTTCAAAACCTTGACGAAGTAACCATTTGGTATCACTCATAAAGTGGTATTTTTGCGTACCCACAATCGTTACTAACCCATCTTTCCCCTGTTTTGTTGCATCATCAATTGCTTGTTGCAACAGGGCTTTTCCATGACCGTTTCCTTTGTATTTACCTGAAACCCAAAAACAGTTCACCATCATATAGTTCGGAGCTGTTACAGGAACCCAAGCTTTCTCAGCAGGCCCATACTCGATAAATACTTTTGCGCGTTCATTCAACTTTCGAAAAATATAACCATTTTCAAATTCATTTCTTAGCCATTGTTTTTTTAATTCATAACTTTCTGAACACTTCTTGTCGGAAAAAGCACAGCAGATATGTTCCAAATCAATATCAATGTTATCCTTATTCACATCAATATATTGCATGATCGATCAGCTCCCTAATATGTTATTGATTTAATTATAGCATAGATAATATGACCACATCATTTCATATTATGAACAACTCTTCTAATCACTTTTAATAAGCTATTTATTAATTATTATTTAAAGGTCTCATAATAGGAAATAAAATATTATCCTTAATATTGTCCTGCCCTGTTAGCACTTGCAACACTCTATCAATCCCCATCCCCCAGCCTGAGATTGGAGGCATTCCATATTCCATTGCAGTTATATAGTCGTAATCCATAACCATTGCTTCTTCATCACCGTTTGACTTTAATTTTGCCTGCTCAATCAACCTATTCTTCTGAACAATTGGATCTACCAATTCAGAATAAGCATTTATAAGTTCTGCTCCATTAATGATGAGTTGAAAACGATCTGTTACTTCTGGGTTCTCATCATTTGCTCTTGCTAAAGGGGAGAGAGAGATCGGATGATCCACCAAAAACGTTGGAGATATAATCTTTGGTCTACTCATTTTCTTATATAATAGATCGATTAAATTCCCTTTTCCTAACGAATGAATATCATTTTCCGATTCAAGATTAATTCCTTTATTCTTGATTTCAGCTAATAATTCTTTGGAAGTTTCATACAGATTGATGTCAATATTACAATCCTTTAATATGACATCACGAAATGAAACTACTGGCCATTTTGCTGAAAAATCAATCAAATGATTATCAATATCAATTATAGGACTTCCAAATAATTTTGTAATTACACTACATAGCATCATCTGTAAAAATTTCATATTATCTTTGTAATTATAATAGGCACAATATGCTTCTAGCATGGTAAAATCCTGAAGATGTGATGCATCCATTCCTTCGTTTCTAAAACATCTTGCAAATTCAAACACTTTTGTGAAGCCTCCCACAATTGCTCTTTTGAGATAAGTTTCTGGTGCAATTCTAAGATAAACGTCTATGTCCAGTGCATTATGATGTGATAGAAATGGCCTTGCTGTTGCACCTGATGGCTTATCAATCAAAATCGGAGTCTCAATCTCCATATATCCATTGTCTTCTAAAAATCTACGTACTTCACGTATGAAATTAAATTTAAATAGAAATCTTTCTTTTGTTTTTTCATTCATAATTAAATCAAGATATCTTTGGCGGTAACAACTATCAATATCATTGATTCCGTGATATTTTTCAGGAAGTGACTTAAGGGATTTACCTAAAAAGGTTACTGTATTCGCACGTATGGTTTTTTCACCTGTTTGTGTAGTGAATATTTCACCTTCTACTCCAATAAAATCACCAATATCAAAACCCTTTTTGAAAAATTCATATACCTCTTCGCCAACACTGTCTTTTTTAATAGCAATTTGTATCTTTCCATTGATATCAGCTATTGTAACGAAAGCTAATTTGCCCATTTTTCTCATAAACATGATTCTTCCTGCAGTACATACCCCTACTGTTTCATCTGGTAAATCTTTTACATCCTTTATCTCATGTGTTTTTTCGAATCGCTCTGGATACGGATTGATAAGACCTTTGACAATTTCTAATTTATTCATTCTTGCTTCCTCTAATACTGTTTCATTCATAATGTAATCTCCTCTTCATATCCTTAGTTTTATAACGCAAAAAAAGCCTCACCCTTGAAACGATTCAAGGACGAGGCATAATGCTCGCGATACCACCTTAATTTATCTGCATCTCACAATGCAAATCCCTACAAGTACGGATAATTACATGATCAATAATGTAACGTCGATACTCTCATGCTATATTGGGCACTCCCATCGTAATCTCAACATATAATAAATATGTAGTCGGTACGCAGCTCCAAGACTTTACTTCAATGTTGCCTTTTGTATCTCATTTCACCAACCGAGACTCTCTGTAACATAATTCAAAATCTACTTTTCTCTTCATAGCCTTAATCTTATACTTCTGAAAATAACATTAATCTATTGGTTAGTCAAGATAAACTTCGTAATTCCAAACATTATTCATGAATGTTATCCAAAAAAATTTGAAATTAAATATGTAAAGTAATCCAGTTTGCTGCATCATTTATATCTATAGCAATATAAGCGGCACTATTCATATTCCATTTGTCTTGGTATTTGCTTAATGCATCATTGCCACTACCTGTCTTTACTAATATCACATTCATACCTGCTCGTAATCCTGCCAACATATCACTCCATCTATCACCAATAACGTAGCATTCTTCTATTTTTAGGTTGTATTTTGCAATCATAGATAGGAGCATAGCAGCGCTTGGCTTTCGACATTTACAACCATCTGAATTTTGATGAGGGCAAATGCATAAATCATCAAAACCAAACTGAAATAATTCTTCTTCAAATTCATTTATACTTACTTTACCTTTTGAAATATCTGGTTGATTAGTAAAAGCAATAACTTTATATCCATTGTCTTTTAATAATTGGATACTCTCTAAAACATTAGTGTATGGTTGAAATTCTTTTGGAAAGATTACACTCTCACCTCCACCCAATGTACCATCTCGATCAATAAAAATTGCTTTCATCATATAAACCTCCATCATCTTTTAAATACATAACGGCCCAATTATTCTAAATTATTATATTGTAAATTATCCTTATTAGTATATATTACAACATAAATCATCCCTGTATCTATTCGATCCTTCGTTCCTCTTTATCTACGACATCCGTAACTCGTAAAAATACTGAACCACCGGATGTTTCAACTTCATACTTTCTTTCATATTTAACAGTCTTCTCTTACCAA
>JAQZBN010000077.1 GCA_029238935.1 Herbinix sp. | reverse complement strand
AAAGTAAATAATGAGAATTAATGAGAAACAATTATTGTACAGGGTAGTTATAAGTGTAGAGTTAAGATAAAAGATTGAAGAAATAATAATACAGATAGCATTTTCTGGATACAAGGTAGACCTTGTAATGATAAAGACATTTTTATCAAAATCAATATCACAAGAGCTCTTGTTTTATCAAGATTTTAATATGAATTACAAGAATTACAATTTATGCAGAGGAAATGGTAATTATCATTCGGTAAAAAACTGTATAGAGTATAGTTTACAGATAAACATTACCATTTCCACTAGTTTCATTAGTGATTAGGTTGAGAAGTCGCTGTTATTGATATTAAAGATAAAAATTCAGATGGTAAGTAATCCCTGGGTTAATGATAAAGGTTCCGATGGTAAGAAACCTTGAATTAATGATAAAGGTTCAGATGGTAAGAAACCCAGATTAAAGATAAAGGTTCCGATGGTAAGTAATCCCTGGATTAATGATAAAAGTTAAGATAGGAAGCAACCCTTGGGATAATAATAAAAGTTCGGGTAGTATGTACACCCCGGATTAGTGTGGTAGCGGCTCTCTGGCTTGTACATAATTTTTAAAAGACTCTTGACAAATAGTAGAGTTATTAATATAATAAAAAAGTGCTTTTTCAATAATTGTGGGATCTTAGCTCAGCTGGGAGAGCATCTGCCTTACAAGCAGAGGGTCATAGGTTCGAGCCCTATAGGTCCCACTATCAATTTAATAACATATGGCGAAGTAGCTCAGCTGGCGAGAGCACGCGGTTCATACCCGCGGTGTCGGCGGTTCAAATCCGTCCTTCGCTATTAACGATTGCATAATTACTTATCAGTAGTTATGCATTTTTTATTTCAGTGCTATTATGGTTTAGTCTGAAGGGGTTTGGTTTGAAGGAACTATTCTTAAATGTGTTTGATCTTCTCAGCTTATTATAAGAATGAACGATAGAATTACTTTATATAATAAAGTACCTTTGATATCATATATTCTATTGTATATGATATAGAAATTTTATCACGAACTACAGATAAAAAATATCATAACATAGGATCCTGCTGGATAATCAGAAGAGTATCAGTTATAATAAATATGTTACACAGATAAATGAACGAATTATAGGAGGTTTATATAGATGAGAATTGGAATGGGTTATGATGTTCATCGATTAGTAGAAGAAAGGGAATTGATTTTAGGTGGTGTCAAAATTCCTTATGAGAAAGGTCTTCTCGGACATTCCGATGCGGATGTTTTACTTCATGCTATTATGGATGCACTACTAGGTGCAGCTGCACTTGGAGATATAGGCAAGCATTTTCCGGATAATGACCCAGCATATAAAGGGATCTCTAGTTTGGAACTATTAAAAAAAGTAAAAGCAGCAGTGGAAGATAAATTATACATCATTGAAAATATTGATGCCACTATCATAGCACAAAAGCCGAAGCTAGCGGCATTTATTCCCCAGATGGTTATTCAGATCGCTGATACTCTTGGAATAGATGAGGACCGTGTCAATGTGAAAGCTACAACTGAGGAAGGTCTTGGATTTACAGGGGAAGGCCTTGGAATTGCAGCCAATGCAGTGTGTTTATTAGAGTCAATGACGAATTACCAATTTGATGTAACACCAAAAGAAAATGGTTGCAGTGGATGCAGCGGATGTTCTAAGAAATAATGCAGGGGTATTGACAAAATCTTCTTCTTTGCATACAATAATCTAAAAGTCAATCAAAAAATATAAAGAAAAGCTATGATCGGAAAAGTAGCTTATGTGATTGTATCAGAGAAAGAATGTCACCGGCTGAAAGCATTCTTTACAAAAACATGAGGGAAAGTGCATCCGGGAGCTGGTCTGGTGAAGCATTTGTCTAGCTAGGCACGGGAAGCGTCCGTTATTCGTATGAGATGTATCTATGATCGAAGATACAAATAGAGTGGAACCGCGGTTAACACTGCCTCTAAATGAGAGGCAGTGTTTTTTTGTGATTCATAATCATAATAAATGCATTTAATATTTTATTTGTTTCAAACTAATTAGGCTTACTGTCTGAATTAAAGAGGAGGATAAGTAATATGGGAATCCTAAGCTATATAAAAGAAGAAATAAAAATTATCAAAGAACGAGATCCGGCGATAAAAACTTCAGCTGAAGTATTGTTGTATCCAAGCTTTAAAGCAATTATCAGGTATCGGATTGCACATTATCTATATGTTAAGAAGCATTATTTTCTTGCAAGATGGTATTCCCAAAGAACCGTCAGAAAAACAGGTATTGAAATACATCCCGGAGCTAAAATTGGTAAGGGGCTATTTATTGACCATGGTCATGGAGTTGTAATCGGTGAAACTGCTGAGATTGGTGATAATGTTACACTATATCAGGGGGTTACACTGGGAGGTACAGGAAAAGAACAGGGCAAACGACATCCTACCGTAGGTAATAATGTGATGATCAGTGCCGGTGCAAAAATTCTCGGATCCTTTACCATAGGAGAAAACTCTAAAATTGGAGCAGGCTCCGTGGTCTTATCCGAAGTGCCACCCAATTCCACGGTGGTCGGCGTTCCTGGGCGAGTAGTTAAACGTGATAACAAAAAGGTTCCCAGAGAAGAATTGGATCAAGTACATTTACCGGATCCGGTGCAAAACGAATTAACCAGTTTAAAAAAAGAGAATGTTTGTCTTAAAGAAGAATTAAAATCATTACAAGAGCGGATGAAAGCCTTAGAAAAAAACATAAAGTAATTATTTCCTGTTAAAATGGTAAACATAAGGAATAATGAACTTAAGTGAAGAAAAATTATAGAGTGAGAAACCCTGAAGGAGGAAGCTTAGATGAAAATTTATAATACATTAACAAAAATGAAGGAAGAATTCATACCGATAGAAGAGGGAAAGGTTCGCATGTATGTATGCGGACCAACCGTTTATAATTATATTCATATAGGAAATGCTAGACCAACCATCGTATTTGATACGGTGCGCAGATATTTTGAATACAAAGGTTATACAGTAAATTATGTCTCTAACTTTACTGATGTGGATGATAAGATTATAAAAAAAGCCAACGAAGAAGGCGTAAGCGCAACCGATATCTCAGAACGATATATCAAAGAATTCCGGACGGATATGAATGCGTTGAATGTCAAAGAAGCTACGGTTCATCCAAAGGCTACGGAAGAAATTGATGGTATGATTGAAATGATCAATGCATTGATTAAAAAAGGTTATGCTTATGAAAAAAACGGAACTGTTTACTTTAGAACAAGAAACTTCAAAGAGTATGGGAAACTTTCTAAGAAGAATTTAGATGATCTGGAAGCAGGAATTCGTATTGCTGTCAGTGAGGAAAAAGAAGATTCCATGGATTTTGTTCTCTGGAAGCCGAAAAAAGAAGGAGAGCCTTACTGGACTGCTCCCTGGAGCAATGGTCGTCCGGGCTGGCATATTGAATGCTCTGTCATGAGTAGAAAATATTTGGGAGAACAAATTGATATTCATGCCGGTGGCGAGGATCTGGTATTCCCTCATCATGAAAATGAAATTGCTCAAAGCGAAGCAGCCAACGGAAAAGAGTTTGCAAAATATTGGATGCATAATGCATTCCTAAATATTGATAATAAAAAAATGTCCAAGTCGGAAGGGAACTTTTTCACAGTTCGAGAAATTGGTGAGGAATATTCACTGTCCGTACTTCGATTCTTTATGCTAAACGCTCATTACCGCAGTCCGATTAATTTTAGCAGAGACTTGATGGAATCAGCTAAGAATGCATTAAATAGAATATTAACAGCAGTTGGCCAATTGGAGCATTTATTAAAGCAGGGAAATCTGACTAAGGAAGCAATTTCAGAACAGGAAACAGCAATCTTAGGGGAAGCGGATGCATTAAAGGTAAAATTTGAACAATCCATGGAGGATGATTTTAATACAGCGGATGCAATCGCTGCTATCTTTGAATTGGTTAAGTTGGCGAATACGAACAGTAATAACGAAAGCAGTGAAGCCTTTGTTACAGAACTTCACAGCCTTATTGTAAAATTATGTGATATCCTTGGAATCATAACTGCGAAGGAAGAAGAACTGTTAGATTCTGATATAGAGCAATTAATTGTAGATCGACAGAACGCTCGTAAGTCAAAAGATTTTGCAAAAGCGGATGAGATTAGAAATCTATTATTGGAGAAAGGTATTCTATTAGAAGATACCAGAGAAGGAGTAAGATGGAAGAGGAGTTAAAACCTACGATAAATAAGGGTTCTATGGCGGGGTATATCAGATCAGCACTTCAACTGCCGGATACAGATATTAAGACATTTTCTGGGTTGACTCTGGCTTATATCGGGGATGCGATCTTTGATCTAATCATTCGTACAATTGTAGTAGAAAATGGCAATGCGCCAGTGAATAAGCTTCATAAACAAGCAAGCAAATTAGTGAAAGCAACTGCCCAAGCAGAACTTTATCATAAAATCAAAGATTATCTGACAGAAGACGAACAGTCGGTATATAAAAGAGGACGGAATGCAAAATCCTTCACCTCTGCAAAAAATGCAGGTATCATTGAATACAGAACAGCAACCGGACTGGAAGCATTGGTTGGATATCTGTATTTAACAGATCAAATGGATCGGCTGTTTGATCTCTTAAGACCACAGTTACAAGAAATGGTAAGTATTTCGTAAAAGTTTTGACACTCTTTTGACTCAGTTTGCTGGTAAATTAAGAAAACAGTAGAGAAGGCTGGCAATGAAGACTTAATTTAGCAAAGGTTGTAACATTTTCTATACCTATGCAGGCAAGGAGAAAAAATGAGAAAAAAGAATAAAACAAAACTGTTATTAATTACTGCAATTACAACAGCCATTACGTTTTCCGGCGCAATCAGTTATACCAGTGGGTTGCATTTAAAGGAAGCAAAGGCTGCCACACAAAATAAAGAAATTGTAGATTTAAGAATTGTTAATACCACAGACATCCATGGACAATTAAATAGTAAGGACTATGAACAAGGTGTTGATTATAACAATGGTGGTTTAGCAAGAGTTTTTGATTTAATCCAGAAGACGAGAGGTGAATTACCAAAAGAAAACACCTTTACGCTGGATAACGGTGATGTACTCTATGATTATACCACCGAGTACATATTTTCCGAGGATCAAAATGAAATTCAACCCATCTATAAAGCGATGGCAAAAATCGGTTATGATGCCATAACACTTGGGAATCATGAATTTGATTATGGCTATGAGTATCTTTTAAAACAGTTAAATGGTTCTGGATTAAGAGATATCACAGTAGTATCCAATGTAGTTGATTCAAAAACTGGTGAATATCCATTTTTAGAGAATATGTTGATCACAAGAACGATGAAAAGTGCCGATGGAGATAAAGTGGAGGTAACTGTTGGAATTATAGGTGAAACCATTCCGACATTAACGTCTAAAACCCATAGCTACACCGGAATTTTAAAGACCGAAGATATGGTGCTAAACGTGAAAACCCAGGCAGCTAAGCTAAAAGAAATGGGAGCTGATATCATAATAGCTCTTGCCCATACCGGCATGGGTCCGGAAGAACCGGAGTTAAACTTTAAGAATGTAGCCTATGCTCTTACGAAAATCCCAGAAGTAGATGTTGTAATCAGCGGGCATGAACATAATCTCTTTCCGACTACGGATTCTACCTCCCCCTATCTTAAACTTCCAGGGGTTGATAAGCAGACGTTTCTGGTCAATGGAAAAAATGTTGTTATGGCAGGGGACCGTGGAGAAGCTATCGGTGTTGTTGATTTAACCTTAGAAGTAGTAGGGGATGAGGTTACTATCGTGGATCGTAGTTCCGAAGTAAGAATGGTTAACGAGAAGAATACAACAGAGAATAAAACGATTGCTTCTGGTTTTGGAAAATGGGAAGATGAACTTTTAGAATATAGTACTGAAATTTTAGCAGAAGTTGATCCTGAAGTATCCATACAGAATTTTTATGGAATGATGGGTGATAATACCGCAATTCAGTTATTAAATGATTCTCGAATGTATTATGCATTGAATTACATCAATACCACCGGAAAAAAATATCAGGATTATCCGATTGTTGCCGCATCCACCTATGCAAGTTTCGGTGTTACCAATATCAATGATTTTATTAATATTAAGGATGAGATAACAGAGTCTGATTTGTCAGTTATGCAGCCTTATAATAATTATATGTATCTTTATACGATCACAGGTAAGCAGTTAAAGGAATGGCTGGAATGGTCTGCCAGTGCATATGAAACAACCACAAAATCAGTTCCATGGACCAATAGTACCATGGCTGGTTTGATGAATGAAACTAATCTAAAATCCTTACTTAAGGAAGAGTGGCTAAATGACTGGAGTACGTTTTATGTTTTTGATGGTGTTGATTATAAGATTGATCCATCAGTAGATCCAAGATATGACCAATCCGGAAATCGTATTAGTGATAACAGACGTATTACATCCGTTACCTATAATGGAGCAGAAGTTACGGACAGCACAAAATTAATTATTGCATGTAATAAGATTACACAGCCCCAAGATGCAAATCGGGGTGTGGAAAAGCAAGTTGCACTCAACGGATTTGTCCGTACTCAATCCGTATTAAGTAAATATATCAATCTACTACATAAATCTGGTAGTATTGTTCCGGTAATTGATGATAACTGGAATGTGGTATTACCGACGGGATACCAGTTTATTGCGAAAGCACCTTTCTATGGGAAAGACCTGGTTCAAAAAAATGACTGGTTTATTAAGTTCTTAAAAGAAGATAAACAATATCAATATTTTACCGCTTCCTATAAGCAGAAATCAGTAGATGGGCTAGCACCTCACATTATAATTGCACCCACGAAAACTGGACCTACGGCCAGTGAATATGAAATAGCAGTCAATGCATTTGATGAATCACAGATCAAGAGTCTTAGATTTTTAAAAGGGGACTTCGGAACTGATCTGGATGGCTGGATGGTAGCAAAAGTAATCGACCATTCCTTTACGGTATATGATAATGGAACCTATACGATTTATGCTGAAGATATCCATGGTAACAAGGCTGTTAAAAAGATAGTGATCAATAATTTCAGAGAAGATATGCTCGATACCCCAACCGTTGATGTCTATACGAACAGAAAAACGAAAATTAGTGGGAAAGCAGAACCAAGTGCAACAATCATATTTGATGCTTATACAGGAACCTATGAGACTAAGGTTGGACTTACCGGAAGTTATTCTTATTCCTTACCAGCACAGCCTTCCGGTAGTACGGTATATGTATATGTAAGAAACGAAGCCGGAATGGAAAGTGAAAGAGCAGCAGTTACTGTTAAGAGAACCGGTCCGAACCAACCTGATGTAAATCCGATTAATAATAATATTGGGTACATCACGGGTACGACAAATGATACCGATGCTACGGTAATAGCGATTGTTGATGATACCGTATATGTTTCAAATAAAGGAGCAAAAGATTTATTTATAAACGCAGCGGAGATTTACAAAGAAGATTATACAATTGTTGAAACAATTGTTGACGTACAGGATACAGGATATTTTATTATGTTAATTCCACCCCAGGCAGCTGGCGCAACTGTTTCTGTTTATAATCTGGATCATGTATCAAGAGTCAGTCGGGTAACTTCTATGAAGGTGGAAGAATTAGCTCCAAATGCACCTGAGGTTTTTGAAGTTAGTAATATAGAACGTTCCATTACAGGATATGTCCCGAACTATTCAGGAAAAGGTATTAACGTAACCTTACTCATTGGAGATCATTCCTATAGTACGAAATCAGATGAAGATGGATATTTTTCATTTACCTTTGCTGATCAGCTTCATGTAGGGCAAATAATCAAAGTATTTGCCAGCGATTATAAAAATGGAGCAAGTAGAAAAAGTTATGAAACAGAAGTAACGGTAAATGATATTGCAGGTTATGTAAAAAATTCATCCTATTTACAGTTAGGGCGGATGACAAATAAATCCACTTATATACAAGGAACCTATTTTGAAGAATCCATGGTATATTTAGCAATATCAGAAGGAGAAGGAATCAATTTTACCAATACACTTACGACTATATATCCGAATGATATGAATAAACTATTATATGAATTAGACCATAAGCTTGCTGTAGGTACTAAGATATATGTAATGTCAAGATTGGCTGATGGAAAAATTCGTATGGTAGCCATGACAGAAGTAGTTGCCGGTATTCCGGATCAGCCAAGTCTAGTAACATCATTAACAAATACTGCGAAAACTGTCGAGGTTATATCAGAAAAAGACTGTGAGATTACACTTACCATTGGTGATCTTGTTTATCGTACCAAAGAATATAAATACAGCGATATTCTGAAACAATACATCTATACTCTGCCAATTGACCGTGTTCTCTCAGGAACTGATTTTACGATTGTAGCCACCAACGGTTCAGGTAGTAGTGAAATATTCAAATCTAAGGTTATCAAGGCTGCACCGGAATTACCACAGGTTAATACGATCTATGCCGGTGATACCAAGATTACCGGTAAGATTGAATTATTGGATTATACTACTGCCAATGAAAGTAGTATACTTGCAGAGGCTAATGCAGCAACAGGTACAGTTTCAGATGCAGGTACAACTTCAACTGATGAGAAGGCTGACAAAGAAGGAGACCGATTTAAAGATGCACCTTCTAAGGTAGCAAAGACACAGACACGAATTTTTGCAACCATCGGTTCTAAGACTTATGAAGGAACGATAGATAACAAAGGTAACTTCACTATAGAGATTCCGAAGCAAAAAGAAGGTAAAGCGATTAAGGTTTTTGGTATGAATAAAGCAGGAAGAGGTCCATTGGTAGTTGTTAAGGTAGTAAAAGCTCAGTAAGAATAGCTAATACTATAATTAAACAAGATAATAAAGAGTAATTTAGATTAAGTAATTGATTAATTATCTTTGATTTATCTTATGCATATCATGATATAGTTAAGAGTCTGCCCACTTTGCATTTAGAAAGGAGGGCAGACTTTTTGCGAATAATGCTTGTGGAAGAGTTTTGTTTCAACATAGATTTAACGATGTCACTGATATGTAATAGGAAATTAGCTAATTTCGTTCTTGATGTCATAATCCATTGTGTATTCTGGAATTATTTCTTAAGGTAATTTTAAAAGAAAGTTTTGTATCTTTTTTTCACACATGATACAATAAAAATAAAATGATAAAGAAAGTTACAAATGGTACAATTTACAGGAGGATGAGTAGAATGGAACTTTGGGATATTTACGATGATTGCTTTGTGAAGACAGGAAGATTTCATGAAAGAGGAAAGCCTTTAGCGCAGGGAGATAATCATCTGGTGGTACATATATTTCCGGTTAACAAGAAAGGTGAGATATTGATCCAAAAGAGGAAGGATACGCTATCGTGGAAACCAGGATTGTGGGCAGTGACTGGTGGATCAGCGGTGGTAGGTGAGGATGCCTTTACCGCGTGTCAGAGGGAGCTCATGGAGGAAATGGGGGTGGAAGCAACAAAAGAAAACTCCTATTTAGCCCTAATGACAAAACGTCATGACCATTTTACTACCATTTGGGTAGTTAAAACAGAGATATCAATCGAAGATGTAAAACTTCAGCCGGAAGAAGTCGCAGATGCTATGTGGGCCACACCACAAAAAATTAAAGCGATGATGGAAGAAGGAACTTTTATTGATTTTTCCTATTTTGATTTCTTATTGCAGTACATTGACCAGAATTAAAAACATTCGTTTTTGCAGATGAAAGAACAGCACGTTTTCACATAATAGAATGGAACCTATTTACAAATCATATCGTCTAATGTATATCTATAATAGAATAGCGTTTAGAGGAGGGTTTCGTATGAAAAAAAAGGTAATGGCTTTATTTTTATTAAGTATTTTACTAGTTATGTCACTGGCTGCTTGCTCTGCTAAGATGGATAAAGCGGAAAATACGGCTTATGATCAGTCAACCGATTCAGCAAAGGGTTCAACTTCAAGTCCTGAAACTCCGGAGTCAGCTCCGGCAGAAGATTATGATGTAGTATCCGAAGAAAAAGATAAGAATTATGACGAGTTATCCAGTACTTCTGCAATTACAACCAATGATGAATTATTAAGCTCACAAGATAAGATCATTCGTCGGGTTTTTATGGATGTGGAAACCCAGGAATTTGATACGCTAATCTCTTCCATCGATACGAAAATTAATCAGTTGGGTGGATACATTCAAAGCTCGGAAATCAGTGGCAGAAGATATTATTACAGCGATGATTTACGATATGGAAACATCATAGCAAGAGTTCCTAAAAATAAGTTAAATGAATTCATTAATACAGTAAAAAAAGAAGCAAATGTGATCAGCAAGCAAGAACAGACTGAAAATGTAACCTTAGAATATGTAGATACCGAAAGTCGCAAGAAAGCGTTAGAGATTGAGCAGGAACGCTTATTATCACTCCTTGAAAAAGTGGAGACACTGGAAGATATTATTACGTTAGAGACCAGATTAAGTAGTGTCCGTTATGAACTGCAAAGTTATGAGACTAAGCTTAGAACCTTAGATAATTTAGTGGATTATAGTACAGTTACTTTAAGCATTCAGGAAGTGGAGCATATGTCTCCAGCCGTTGAGACTGAACGGACTGTTTGGAATCGGATACAAACAGGGTTTGGAAATACCATGTTTCAGTTAAGTGAAGGTCTTAAGAACTTCTTTGTCTGGTTTGTAGTTACCTTGCCTTATTTAATTATCTGGGCTCTTATAATAACAGCAGTAGCACTCATATTTAACAAATATCTCAGGAAGAAAAAGGTACGTAATATTCCAAATGTGGAACATAAGAATGAAACAATAAAAAAAGAAAATGATCGGTAGAGTATATCATCAAAAGCCATAGGGTAAGCCTATGGCTTTTTTATGGCGTATTCTATGGATAAATCCAATATTCACTCTTCTTCTGAAAGATACCGTCGATATTTTACTCCCAATAAAACTGGTAATCATTATTTCTCAATGCTATAATTAAACTGACTGTCAGGGATTGTTCTTATGATAGGACAGGCTATTAAAAAGGGGGCATAGGTATGAGATTAATCATATTTTATTGCTTACTGGTATGGAGTATCCTCAATTTAACCGATGATAATATGAACAAGGTAATTGGATGTGACATGGAGATAGTAAGCAGTGATGCACCTGAGATAAGAAATCAAGAGAAAACAAAGGAAGAGATTACAGCCATGGTGGCGCTGGATTTGGTAAAAGAGTGCTATGCTATGGATTTTGATAAGGTAATACCGGAAGATGGGTCTGAGGAATATTATTATAAACTACCCTTGGCTGATTATTATTTGACTTATGACGGATTGGAAACGGGAGGTAAAAATCATATCATTCATCTTTATGAATTCGTATTGGATGACCCACAAGCGGGGATAGGACATACTGTAACTTATGGTTGGTATGCCGTAGATGTTCTGTCTGGTAAAATTACAGACCGGACATGGTATGAATAATGAATTACGAAAAGCTGGTTCCATACGCTATCATCACCTTGTACAATTGATCATTGTACAAGGTGGAGGAAGGCGCAGGAACCAGTTTTGTTTAACAAGCCATTTAATATTTATCTAGTATCATACAACTTAATATGCATTTTTCAATCTATAGTGTAATTTTCGTCCATTTACCACTGGAAAATCTTTTCATACTTAAGATAAAACGAAAGAATTGATCAATACATAATCCAATCCATGCTCCATATAATCCAAAACCCAAAGGAAAGCATAATGCCCAGGTAAGAATAGGGCGGATAACAGCAACGCTGATTAAGGAGGTAAGGGCGACAAACACAGTATCCCCAGCGCCTCGAAGGCAACCGGATAATACTACCTGCGAAGTTTGTGCATGAGTACCTAAGGCGGCCAACAACATTATATTAGCACCCAGGAGGATGATGGCAGGTTCATTACTAAATAGTGAAACGAGAAAGGTTCTACCAAAAATAAAAATAAAAAAGACAACAGAGGAAATCATAAAAGCTAAACGTTGACCTGTTTTACCATAAATTATAGCAAGATCCGGTCTTTTGGCACCTAAGTTTTGACCCACTAGGGCAGAAGCGGCTATGGATAAACCATCACCAAAGGCAAAGGATAGAGTTAGGAGATTCATGCAGATTAAATGGGTTGCATACGGTGTAGTTCCAAGTCTTGCTACTATGTTGTTCTATAAAAGCACTACCGCTAACCTTGAAAATAGGTTGAAGTACAAATGCATTTAATTTCCAGCTACTTTTATGATGAATGGATAAGTAACCACTACGTCGAAATAATGTTGTCACCGAAATGATACAAGCTACGACAGCACCCATACAAGTTGCAATGGCTGCTCCTTTTACTTCAAGTCTTGGAAAAAATCCAATACCGTTGATCAGGAAGAAATTAAATATGATATTAACCACGTTACTGATAATGTTCGTAGTCATTGAAATTTTTGTTTTACCGCAGCCTCTTTGTGCCGCATTGATTGTTAAATTAAGTGCCTGAAAGGGGATACTAAACATCAGGACACGAAAATATGTAATAGCATCTGCCAAGTAATTGCTTTCAGCACCAGCCAGGGTTAGGATAGGTCCTGCAAATAGAAAACCTAAGAGAGATGTAATTAAGGATAAGGTAATTGTAATTAAAATTCCTGCCCTCATGGTATGGTTAGCGCCTGCCTGATCCTGTTGACCCTTCCTTCTTGCGGTGACAGCTGTAATACCTACATTTAGGGAGAATACCATTGCTAATAGGATAAATTTCGGTTGATTGGTGATTCCAACGGCAGCAATCGCTCCCTCTCCCATAGTCCCAACCATCATGGTATCGACGGAGCCGACTAATCCGACTAAAAGTGCTTCCAGGGCGGACGGCCATGCTATTTTATAGAAATTTTTATACGTTTCGTAGCTGGATGGTATATCGCCGATGACTAAGGATGGTTTTAGCATACTCTTTACCGACAGGAAATTTTTTATGTGCAATATGAAACAACTCCTATTCCTATAGTTTGAGGATTTTGAACCCAATATGGTGTATTATAGCACTTATTACCATGAAAACAATGGTCTTTATTAACTTTTTCATAGAGTTCAACCTTTCTGAGCATAATATAATACATCCGTGCAGCATTGCCTTTTCCTATAAAACATGGTAAACTGTTACATAGGATGATCCAATTCTGTCAGTATTTACAATCAAAAA
>JAQZBN010000023.1 GCA_029238935.1 Herbinix sp. | reverse complement strand
TCAAAAGAAAACATTGATTTTCTTCCCATAAAAAATATGCTCCCTCCTAAGTGACAAGTTTTATTATTTTACTTGTCTACCTATAAGGGAGCATATCACGGCTTGTTTGCAGCGTTTTTTATGTATATTTAGCTCATCATATTAATCTCAATATCATCATTCGGAACAAAACCGATACTTTCATATAGACGAATTGCATTATGATTACAATCATCCGCCATCAAAAATGCTCTTTTCGCACCATTCTCTTTTCCATATTGGATTGCCTGGCGGATGAGCTTTCGTCCTAATCCCTTCCCTTGATATTCCGGCATTACGGCGATCTCCCTAAGCCAAAGGACTGGTCCCTTCTTGCTATCCTGTCCATATACTGCTACACAAGCTACACCTACGATCTTTTGTTCTATTTTATGAATTAGAACACAGCAATTTTTACAGCCACAGTTCACAGCTCCAGGTTCTTGATTACTAATCCACTCCCTAAAAAAGCTTTCCTGTTCTCCCAAAAATCCTCTGCTTTGTAACCTGCAGGACTGGGTTACTTTTGCAGCCTGCTCACTTTCTTCTTCTTTTAAAAACTTGTAATCGCCATCTCCTTCTATGCTGTTGATATCTTCGATCCAATACTCCCGAAACATTGCATAATCTGTAAAGCCCTGTTGTATCAGGTCATTCCTAAAATCCAGCGGAATAAAGGTAAAGACGATATTCTTTCCCAAGGAAGCAATTGCCTGCCCTAATTCTTTCACTCCATTGGCTGCCCAGTATATCTTTTTATAACCATTTTTCGGTATTACGCTATAAAGTAAGATAAGTTTCTCATCCTCTTGCAGGATTTTATAATCCTTCACATCATCATAGTCTACATATTCAAAGGAATGGTAAAGAAAACACTTTGCTCCTTCTTTCAATCGGTTAAAATCCTCTATTAACATATCTATTCTCCTTATCAAAAACTAGGGGAAATCTTTATCATTGATTTCCATCCCTTTCGCTCTGTTAAAAATCTATTACACAATCTATTAGACCTTTCGCTCGTACGAACAATTCTCAGCTGTAATCTCAAACTTTAGTTTCTGACAAATCTCTATCAAATAGATATCCTTTGTCTCCAACACCAGGCCAATGATATTGATTTCCCGATCATGGAAGATATTCCGAATCATCTCGCCCAAAAGAGACTCTTCATACCCACAAGCTTGATATTCAGGCAACACACATAGAATATCAATTGCCGCACGATTTAAATTTTTTAATACATGGTATGTTCCGTATCCAACTAACTCTTCTTGTTTTGTAATACATAGAACCTTTCTTCCAGCCACTCCCGAATCGATCATTTCCTCCCCCGATAGAAAGCAATCCTGGTATAGTTCATTATGCTTTGCTTTCACTTTTTCCTTGAACCTTATCGGTAAGGCTTCCACAATAGGATCACTTAAAATTATCACATCATTCTGTCGATGAAGTATAAGGCTATACTCATTTGTAACGTATCTTATGTTATTCTCTTCCATAAAAGCTTTATACGCTATATTTTTATTATGAAAGAAAAAATGGTAAGTGTCTACATTCTGTAACCGATGCTCAACATAGGCAAGCATCGCATTTGCTATGGTAAGAAAATCCCCTTGCTCAATAAATGGCCCAACCCAATCAGCTGATTTTTTTTCTACATCAACAAAGATCCCAGTAACCCCAATCAGTTCATCCTGCTCAAAATAACCTACCATCAAACTTTGTTTGTTGTTTATCAAATAAGAGAAGTCATCCCAAATTGCAGCGTAGTCTTTAAAGCAAAATGCAGAATTACTTTCGGGTATATTATTTCGTTTAAACGCTATCTGAACAATATCAGATAATTGATCAATATTACATTCCTTAATCATTTCGTTCTCCTTTCCGGTTCTACCTCATCCCTTATTCAAAATGTAATCTTTGCATCCGAATTCTTTTGCGGTTCGGTTGACTAATCGGTAAAACTTCGCCATTTGATAGGGTGACCTGATGATATTCATACTTTTGTATATAGTCGCTATTTACCAAATAAGATTTATGTATTTGTATAAAATTATAAAAACGAGTTGCTTCTTGTACGGAATCCATGGATCCATAAAAGCAGCTAGTGAAATTTTTGGTCAAAATTTTTATCTTACGGCTAGAATTTTCAAAATAAAGTATTTCATGAAATGGAATCTTATAGCTGGTATAGCCTGCTTTAAATTCAAAGTAATCATCCTGCTGCTTGTTTAACCGCTTTACTGTCTGGATACTTTCTAATATTTGTACGAATGTAAGAGGTTTCATTAATAAATCCATTGGTCTTGTTTTAATAACCCTCGTTGCATATGGCTCACTACTGGACATATAGATAATCTGTATCTTGTCATTGCCTAATTGATCTCTGATCGTTTTACCAACTGTAATACCGTCCTCATTATTTAATTCTATCTCCAGATACACCGCATCATAGTATTTCGACTTAAAATACTGATAGAATTCGGTACTGGAACAAAATATATCGATCTCCATTTTCTCATCAAACATCTCTTCAATTCTTTTTAAACAAGATTCCAGTTTGGAACTGCTCTGAATGGAATGATCATAAATTGCGATATGAAGCATGTAACACCCCGCCCTCCTTCGCTTTAAAATACTGTAATTGATATTCTACCATATTTTTCTTAACCTGAACATTCCATGACATTTTTATATATAGTGATGTAAAAAATTAAGATTTTCCTATACTCACCTTTTATTGTAATTCCAGCAAATTCGTAGTACACTGATAAAAATATTTCAATCTATGGTTATACGATAGGAGTGGAGGATTATGTCTACTGTTTTAATTATCGAAGACAACGAGAATATTCGTAAAGAAGTTTCTAGCTATTTCGAGTTGAACGGATTTTTTACTATTTGCCCCGTGGATATCAAAAACGTAGATCAGCTGGCAGAAAAAGCAGACGCTGTACTTCTAGATATCAATCTACAGGAGGGTGATGGGTTTTCCATATGTAAAAAGATTAGAGAAACCTCACAGATCCCCATCCTATTTGTAACCGGAAGGGATAGCGAGAAGGACGAACTCTGCGCAATTGCCCTTGGTGGGGATGATTATCTTCGGAAACCTTACAGTCTTCCTGTATTACTTGCAAAAGTGAAAAGAATGCTGGAACGCAATACGACGAATTGCACGGAAGAACTGGTATTGGGTGATGCTGTTCTTAACATTGTAAAGGGACAGTTAAAGCTTAAGAATGAGGTTCTCGAATTATCAAAAAATGAAATGAAACTACTATCCTGTTTATTTTTGAACAAAGATCGTACCGTACCCAAGGATGAGTTTATCGAATATCTTTGGGAGAATAAACTCTATGTGGATGAAAATATCTTTAATGTAAATCTATCAAGACTTAGAAAAAGACTATCCGACATCGGGCATCCTGACTTTATTGAGACTGTTCCCAGATTAGGCTATCGAATTCGGAGAGGGAACTACTTATGAATTTAATTGCATTTATTAGCGAAAAAATATCCCTTCTGATACTACATTTGTTTTGTGTCATTGGATTGGTCTTGTTTTTAAAGATAATGGGATTACCCAACAGTGCAGTTGTCCTAATTCTTTTATGTTGGACTTTCCTATTGGGAGCATATCTAACAATAGAGTATCATCAAATAAAGCGTAAGCATAATGCTATGTATCAGGCTATAGCTGAGCTGGATCAAAAATATCTCATTTTTGAAGTACTGCAAAAACCGTCTAGCCAATTGGAGAAGGTATACTATAGCTTGCTTCGGGATGCAGCAAAATCTATGACTGAGGAAGTTGGAAAGGCAAGGGAAGCGCAAAGCTCTTATAAGGAATACATAGAAAAATGGATTCATGAAATCAAATCACCAATTACCGCAATCCAGTTAATCTGTGATAACCATAAAACTGAGGAAACGAAACGTATTTCGCAGGAATTGCATAGAATCTATTATCTGGTTGAACAAACCCTGTATTATGCCCGAAGTGAGACGGTTGAACAGGATTATTTTATTAAACAGGTATCCCTTTATGATATTGTTCAATCTGTCCTTCTAAGCCAAAGAACAACCTTGATGGATCATCATATCTCCCTGCAAATCGAGGAAATACAGGACAAGGTTTGGACGGATGAAAAATGGCTGCATTATATCATAAGCCAAATTATAACCAACGCAATCAAATACCGCCGGGAAGAAAATTCACGTATCCATATCGATTCGAAAACAACAGATCAAGGGGTTCTCTTATCGATTGAAGATAATGGTATCGGAATTTTAGCTTCTGATCTACCAAGAATATTCGAAAAAGGATTTACCGGAACAAACCGCTCCAATATACAGTCTACCGGTCTTGGATTATATCTATGTAAAAAATTATGCGATAAGTTAGGGCTTATAATTTATGCCATGTCAGAGAAAGATCAGTACACGAGGATCACCCTATTCTTTCCCATCGGAAAACTCACGGCTGAAGTATCCCAGGTACTTACAAAACTGTAAGTAAAAAAGTGATGAAAGGTCTGTTATACTACATCTAAATTCGATAGAACTTTATCCTAATCCGGCAAAGATATTTTTATCGATAAAAAGAAGGGAGCATCTTTCGATGGACGCATTATTGCAAATAGAGAATTTAGAAAAATATTATGGTACAAAAACAATTATGACAAAAGCAATCAACCGAATATCCTTTACTATCCACCAAGGTGAGTTTGTAGGTATTATGGGAGCTTCGGGAAGCGGAAAAAGTACTCTATTAAACTGTATCGCAACGATTGATACAGTTACCGCGGGACATATCTATTTGGATGGATCGGATATCACTCAGTTGCGAGATCATGAGTTAGCTAGGTTTCGCCAACAAAACCTTGGATTTATCTTTCAAGATTTTAATCTGCTAGATACTCTTACTCTTGAAGAGAATATTGCTTTGGCCCCAACGATAGCAAAACAAGATACAAAAGCTCTTGAATCAAAGGTGAAAAATATAGCTGTAAAGCTGGGCATCGGTGATATCCTTAACAAATTTCCTTATGAGGTATCGGGTGGACAAAAACAGAGATGTGCCTGTGCCAGGGCTCTAATCAACGAACCCAAGCTTATTCTTGCAGATGAACCAACCGGGGCACTGGATTCAAAATCTGCCGGAATTCTGTTAGATACACTAAGTAATATGAATCAGCAGATGGACGCTACGATTTTAATGGTAACTCACGATGTTTTTTCCGCCAGTTATTGTAGAAGAATTTTATTCTTAAAAGACGGAACGTTATTCAATGAAATTCACCGAGGAAATCAATCCAGGAAGGACTTCTTTCAGGAAATTCTAGATACTGTGACACTTCTGGGAGGTGAGGATTCCGATGCTAAATAAACTGGCCCTGCGTAATGCCAAACGCTCCATGAAAGATTATGGAATCTACATTTTAAGCGTCACCCTTATTTTCTCTCTGCTGTATGCCTTTAATATGATCATTTTTTCCGAAGATATCTTAATGCTCAATGATTTAATGAAAACCATAAAATATGCGATCGCAACGGTTTCTGCTGTAATTGTTTTTGTCTGTGCCTGGCTGGTTCATTATATGAATAACTTCATGCTGCAAAGACGCAGTAAAGAATTTGGTATTTACATGACTTTAGGTATCAGTAATCGGGCAATATCACAGCTTTTCCTGAGAGAAAATATGATTATGGGGTCCATTTCCTTTTTTCTTAGTTTCATAGCAGGGTCCTTCCTATATCAATTACTTACCCTTATTATCATGCATATCTTTGAAGCCAGTTACCAAGTGAAAATCACCTTTTCTATAAAGGCTCTGCTTTTAACCCTTCTTCATGTATGCATGATATATACCTTCTCACTGCTTCGTTCAAAACGGAAATTAAGCAAAATGAAAGTTTACCAACTCCTCTATGCCGATAAGAAAAATGAAACCATGAAGTTTAAAAATGTAAAGGGAAGTTTTATTATCTTTATCACCTCATTACTCATGGGAGGTTTGGGAGGATGGCTCCTATGGTATACCTTTTCCAAAGGAGAAGATAATGTGACTATGGCAAGAATCGGTCTCATCTTTCTGAGCTGCCTTATTTGTATCTACGGATTCTATATCTCTCTGTCAACCATTTTGGTGAAATTGTTCGTTGATAATAAGAAGATAAAGTACAAGAAAGGAATATTTCTTATTGTCCGTAGTCTGTCTGCCAAGATGAATACGATGAGAGTCACTTTAGGCACCTTAGGCTTACTTCTCACCCTTACCCTAACAACATTCTCCATTGGTATGTTATTCAAAGGATTTTTTGATACCCAGGTCGAATCCAGTACTCCCTATGATATAGCAATATGCAGTGAAATTCCCCAGAATGACTTTCGCGTTTATAAAGAATATATCCATCAAAACTTATCTGTGGTGGGAGAAATAATTTATCCCATTTACCGAAGCGGAAATAGAACCATCTATGATATATTAGAGCAAACTTCCTTGGGGGGCTCTTATTTTGAAGATGACACCGTAATGAGATACAGTGATTATCAGAAACTTCGTAAGTTACTTGACTATCCTGACGTTAATTTAAAGAATGGTCACTTCCTAGTCCAGGGTGTTTCGGGAGTAAAAAAAGCAATCGAAAAAGTTCCAAACTTAGCACTCAAATTAGGAGATCAAACCTTACAATATCAGGGATATCAACAAGAAAATTTTGCTTTAGAGGGTATCAATGGAGCTTACTATTTTATAGTGATTCCTGACGCTATCGCACAGTCGCTGGAGATACGGCATCTTGTCTATGCTGTAGATACCGAGGGTGATACAACCTCTCAAGACTATGAAGGTTTGTCTAAATTAAATCAAGAGCGAATGATTGAGAATGAGGATGGGTCAGCTCTCCTTCTTGTGAGGGATGATATCTATGTAAAGGGTGCCTTATTGGCGGAAAACCGAAGCATATTTACTATATTTACGTTCTCCCTTTTCTACTTAGGCCTGGTGTTTATGTGTGTTGCCGCAACCATTTTGGCGGTTCAACAATTAAGCGATTCCCTCCGATATAAATTTCGGTATAAAGTTCTTAGTAACCTTGGAATGGAAGAAAAAAGAATGGATGGATATATTTTAAAGCAATGCCTATTTTATTTTGGATTTCCTATGCTTCTTCCCATACCGTTTAGCATTTACATTACCGTGTGTATCAACCGAATACTAGAAGCATACGTTACCAAAAGCATACTGGCAACCTCCATATCCACCTCCATCGGTTTATTCTTATTCGTATATTTTCTATATTTTATTGCTACCTTCATTAATTATAGAAAGAATGTGTATGAGTAATTCCTTGATATAGCTTCTGGATGAGTATCTATCAAAGCCGCCACGTTACCCTTTGTAGCGGCTTTGACTGATGAAATAATTACTAGTCATAATAATATAGATCCAGCCCTTGAACTGACATTAAAACTATTGTAATATATTAAGTTATCGTTCTACTATCTTTCCCTAGTTTTTTCTTGCCTATTTATCACATTATATAATATTGTATATATATACTAACTTAAGGAGGATAATAAATGGATAATATTATTATTATAGGTTCATCCGGTCATGCGAAAGTAGTATGTGACATTATTGAAAAAGAAGGCAAATATAAAATTTCAGGTTTAATTGACCCCTTTCGGCAAAAGGGGGAAGAGACCCTTGAATATAAAGTATTGGGAAAAGAAGAAGATTTACCAGAATTAATCAAAGAACATAATTTAATTGGTGGAATCATTGCGATCGGAGATAACTATAATCGTTTTAAAGTAGCTAACAAAATTAACGAGCTTGTTACAGACTTTCACTTTATAACAGCAATACACCCCAATGCAATTATATCAAACAATGTAGAGATTGGTGAAGGAACAGTAATCATGGGTGGAGTTTGCGTTAATTCCTGTTGTAAAATCGGCAAATTTTGTATTCTTAATACAAATTCATCTTTAGACCATGATGCTATTATGAGTGATTTTTCCAGCATTGCTCCGGGAGTCTCTATTGGTGGATATTTTAAGCTCGGCTCTTTCTCTGCGATCTGTATAGGAGCATCCATTATACAACATATTACAGTTGGCATGCATACGATTGTTGGAGCAGGTTCTGTAGTTTTAAACGACATTGGTGATTATAAATTGGCTTATGGTATACCCGCACATGAAATTAGGGGAAGAAATGAAGGTGAAAAATATCTCTAATCACATAGGAACTCTATAAGTAATTAAAATATTGAAATTGATTTTCATAGATAAAGTTACTGCTTATATTCTATACTTACTTAAAATAAAACTAATATGGATGTAGTGAAATTATAATTCAATTGACATTCCATAATTTGTATATTACTATAGGTTTATAAAACAATAAAGAGGTGCTGAAATGATTAGATAATTAAGTTTTGTATAAAACAGTTATACCTTTAATTAGGTCTTGTTTTGTTGTCAAAATTTATTATATAATCATGTACCTACTATTGAATACGAAAGTTATATTCCTCTATATCATATCTCTTTCATACTTTTACCAGGTGTATTTTATTAACTTCACCTCGTATGATATTAATATGCTATAACTAAGGGGTCTTTCGCATGAAGGGTTACTTTGGATGCATTTCTAAAGTGAATATTAATAAAGCACTCCTGCTTGGTTTAATATCGTGTTTATGTAGTCATTGTTTGTCAGCAAACGATGACTTTTTTGTATGCTGAATTAGTAAATTAAGATTTTAGTTTTGAAGGAGTGAAGAATATGAAATATCTTAATATGGTTATTTCGCTAGATAATAATCCGACTTTCACGTTACCTGACGGTTATCATTTTGTAAATATCACGGAGGAAAATGCCCAATTATGGGAACTAGTTATGGATCAAACTTATGATGGATATGAATTTTTACCTGGAACGTTTCGATATGTTATGGCTGCCAATCATTATTATGATGAAAACAGAGTTTTTGCCTTAATTAACAGAGAAGGTAATCCAGTCGCAGTAGCTTCTGCTTGGTCTTGTGGCGAGAAATGGGATATTGAAGATATGGGTGAAGTAACTCATGTTTGTGTTGATTCAAAATTCCAAGGGAATAGATACGGAAGATTTGTTGTTTATAATGCACTTCAGGAGTTAAAAAGAAGAAACTATAAAACAGCCCATTTAGGTGTCCGTTGTGATAATTACTCAGCTATAAAGACATACATAAACTGTGGTTTTATACCATTTATTGAAGAGATTGAGGAATATAATATTTGGATTGAAAACTATCGGTATTTATCAATCAAATTACCTGAATGCGGATTTAAAAAGCCAGATAATTATATAATTAACAGTAAACTTACTTATGTTACTACCGAATATACTCATCCGCCAAGACCTTGGCCTAATCAGATAAAACAATTTGCTCAAGCACTAGAAAAAGGAAAAACTTATGTTTTCGGATGCTGGATTCGATATAATATGTACAAAGTCGACCCAAGTGTTTACATTAGTTTAAGAGAAATGATATTGACTTCAAAATATACTGCTGAAATAGTTAAGTGTATCCTCGAAAATAAAGTGCGAAATATCTATGTTAACAACCCAGTTTCACCTACCAGTCTCTTGCTCGAACATATAAATGGTGCATGCTATTTTTTGGGGACAAAATATAATGAGCAATTCACAGAAGGCATACAACATTATTTACAGCGGGAATACGTCCCGCTTGTCGAAAATGAAGGTAAGAATTTCAGGCTGATTAAAGATGGGTGTTATGATCAGATTAATTTATATGAATAAGGATTCGCATCAAATAGTATAAGAATACTATGCATTTAAATTACTTCATATTCGTTAATAACAGCGAAGCATAGTTCCTATTACCGTTATAACCACTTTATAATGTGTGAGATGAAAAATAGAAAGTATTATTAATTTAAAAACAACATTCTGCAATTTAACATTAACTAAAAATATATGGGGGATTTAATATGACGATTAACTTTAGAAATTATTGTAAAGAACCTGGTATCACAGAAGATTACTATAAGGTAAGAGAATTTTTATTGAAGCTAAATAATGTAAACTTTCCCTTTGGCCGATGGGATTGGATGATTACTCATGGATATCTTGATAAATCTGGTCTCGGAAAGATTGGAATATGGGAGAACAAAGAAGAAATCGTAGCATTAGCAACCTATGATACCGGTCTGGGCGGTGCATTTATTTGCGTTTATCCTGAATATACCTTTTTAAAAGAAGAAATGCTCTTATATTCCGAGAAGAATTTGGATAAGGATGGCAGTTTTGCTGTATTAATTGATGATACAGATTCTTACTTTCAGGAAATAGCCGCCAAGAATGGGTATTATGCAACTCAAGCTAAAGATTGTGATGCCATTTACCCGATCCATTTGGACAAAATTTCGTATCATCTGCCTGAGGGCTATCATATCACTAGCATGAATGATAATTATGACCTCTATAAATATGGCCAGGTCTTATGGAAAGGGTTTAATCACGAGAAAAATGGGGAAGGTGTATTTACCTGCGATGAGGATAAATATAAGGATTTTGAGAGCGAGATGAAACGGCCGAATGTAAACCTGGACTTAAAAATTGCAGTCGTTGCACCGAATGGTGATTTTGTTTCCTATTGTGGTATGTGGTTTGATCCTGCATCTGATCGTGCACTTGTGGAGCCTGTTGCTACGGATCCGGATTATCGAATGCTTGGCTTAGGGAAAGCAGCTGTTCTAGAAGGTATTAAGCGTTGTGGTATCTTAGGCGCAAAGCAGGCATTTGTCGGTTCTTCACAGCAATTTTACTATAATATTGGTTTCCGTCCATATGCCACTTATACCTTTTGGAAAAGAAAATAAGAAAAACGCAAAAAAGTCGTTACCTGTTATATGTAACGACTTTTTTCTTACATTCCTATTTAGGATTATGTATTTTACTATATTAGGATATCCGTATGATAGATCCTTACTACGCATTCATTCCAGAACCGTAAAACCGGTGTTTATATAGGTTGGTCCGGTGTCTTTACCTAGCATTGCTGCCACCGCCTCAGCCATTCCAAGATAGCCCATGGTGTATGGATTTTGATTTATGATAGCCTTTAAGCTTCCACCGTCTAATAACCTCATAGTTGCATCAGATCGGTCAAAGCCAATCCCAACGAACTTATTATTATTTGCTTGAATTGCATTACCGATCCCCTGAGTGGTACCTTCATTCGTAGCAAATAACCCTACCAAATCACTATTTTGATTAATCAAGTTTTCTGCTGCCTGCTGTGCTTCCGCCGATTCGCCATTGGTATATACGGTTGGTAATGGAATATAACGAAGCTTTGCGGCTAGTGCATCACGAAAACCATCTTCCCGCTGCAGCGCGGTTGATTTATCCTCTATACTGATAATCCCTATTGATCCACTATCCATCCCTAATTGATCCAGATAGGATAACATTTTTTCCCCTGCGATATATCCAGCATCATAATTTTCAGTTGCTAAAGTTGTTTTTGCTTCTTCATTCGCAGGTGCATCAACATAGACTATTTCTACTCCTCTTGCTTTTGCATCTTCTATAGCGTTTGAGATCAGCTTCGGATCGTCTGCCGCAACTAATAGCGCATCCGCTCCATCGTTTACCACCTCATTGATGACTTCGATTTGCTTTCTAGCAGTTCTATCCTCAGGAACCCTCCAGAAGTATCTTACTCCCATGAGTTCTGCCATATCTGCTGCACCTTGGTTCATATACTGCCAAAACTGATAGCTCTCATCGGGTGTAATTAAGTAAACATCATAACTGCTAACTTGTGAAAAAGAAGATGTTGGTACCGTATCCTTTATACAATTTTCATACCATATAACAAAGACGAAAAAAGCTACTATAATTACTGCTATATCTACAATAATCCTTCTATGTTTCATCTTAACCAACTTTCCAAAGGTTTCGATATAGAGAAAATATTCTCATCCATATCAAAAATTATTATATATATATATTCAGTTCATACGGATGAAAATAACCATATGTCTAAAATTTGTTAACAAAAAACCGCTACACAACTTAGTCATGTAACGGTTTAAAATAATTTTTATTTAATCTACTGTGTAAGGCATTAAAGCGATGTGTCGAAGACACATTGTTCATAGAATTAATCTACTGTGTAAGGCATTAAAGCAATGTGTCTTGCTCTCTTAACCGCTACAGTTAATGCTCTCTGATGTTTTGCACAGTTGCCGGTAATTCTTCTAGGAAGAATCTTACCTCTCTCTGATACATATCTCTTTAACTTATTAACATCTTTATAATCAATACCTGTATGATTCTTGTCAGCACAGAAAACACAAACCTTCTTTCTTCTGCGACCTAAAGTTCTTCTCTTCATCGGAGAATCGCCTTTATCATTATTTCTATTGAATGGCATGTCATGACCTCCTTATCCGAATTTTTATATCAAAAATTAAAATCTAGTTGAATGGTAATTCTTCGTCAATACCGTCTGGGATGTTCATAAAACCGTCTCCCATTGCTGCACTCGGTTCCGGTCTGGACTCTCTATGGAAACCATTATTTTGGAATCCGGAATCTCCTTGACTTCCCTTGCTTTCAGCAAATTCTATTTCTTCCGCTACCACATCGGTAGTGTAGACTTTTTGTCCATCTTTATTTGTATAACTACCTGTCTGAATTCTACCAACAGCAACCATCTTCATGCCCTGCTTAAAATACTTTTCCACGAATTCAGCTTGCTTACCAAAGGCAACGCAGCCGATAAAATCCGCTTCCTGTGTCTCGCCGGCTCTGCGGAATCTTCTGTCTACCGCTAAAGTAAATCTGGCAATTGCTGTGGAATTCTCACCCTGGGAATATCTTACCTCAGGATCTCTTGTCAAACGGCCGATTAATATAACTTTATTCATATCGAATACCTCCCTTTATTTTACGCCTTATGGGAGAACTAATATTACACGTCCCGTCTAATGCACAGATATCTGATCACATTTTCCATAATACGAATTCTTTGTTCGATTTCGTTTGGAACTGTTGAAGCAGCATCGAATTGGATGAAATAGTAATAGCCTTCTTTCATTTTCTGAACTTCGTAAGCTAATCTTTTCTTACCCCAATCGTCAACATTAGTTATTGCTCCACCGAATCTGGTAACAAGTTCCTTTACGGATTCTAATGCTGCTAATCTGGCTTCATCCTCAATTTTTGCATTTACAACTAAGGCTAATTCATATTGATTCATAGTTGTTTAGCACCTCCTTTTGGTCTCTGGCCCTTTTCTCATACAACTTGACCGACGAAGTTATCAAATAGCATGTAAAGAGCAAGGAAATTTAGTATAACATATCACAATTAGATATGATATCACAGCTTTGTAAATAAAACAACCTATTTTTCACTAAAATTACTCTTCCTATAAAAATACCGTGATAATCTACAAAATAAATTGAATAATTTTCTATTTGTACTAATATCACCTGCGTATTATTGCCGATGCAAATGATTTTATTCCTACTTTACTCATACAAACTGCTGTAATCTGCAAGTCTCTTTATTAACAAAGTGTAAATGTCTTCTAGCACCATATCCTTCGCTAGTTCCACATTAATGGTCACTGGTGGAATGTTCATATATAGATTTCTTTTGGCTATCCTACGCTTCACGGATGACAGCTTTGCGATAAACTCTTTCATATTCCTCGGTATAACTCCGATTAATTTCTTTCCATATAACTCAATGATACGAAACTCTTTTATATCATCATAAGAGATAAATCCAAAAGCACCTGGAGTTGAATTATCAATAATTCCGTCCATAGTAATCGTCAGTAATGGCTTCACTTTGTGCGCCTTGATGATATTATAAATAAACCCCAGAAAAAAGATCAAGGACGCAATAAATCCTGGGAGCCAATATTGCACCCTACTATGTATCGAACCATACACCCACATAGATACCGCTGCTATCAATATGAATACATTCGCTAACAGCAATATAAAAGTTTTATAATTGGTTTCTTCAATAATAATATCTTCCACCCGAATATCCCCCTCAAGATTATTCTTTGCCAAGATACATTGTATAAGGTTTTCCCATATATTTCAAGTCAAAATTACACGTAAAATGAATTTCGTATCCATACAATTGTATCTTGCTTTCATCGCCTACATACCCATTTTTTTCACGTCAACTATTTTTGTCACTCCCTATCATCATAACCAATATACCTGTTCTGATTAATTTTATATCTATCTTCTCCTTCATTCGAAATTTTTTCAAAAGTACTTTACCTGTCGTAGTAATTATGATATACTCCAATTACTACGACAGATGAAGTAATATTGATAGGGCTTGCGCAACCCTAATTTCAAATGAAACGGAGGGACACAATTGATCAGCAGCGATGTAATCCGAGGTTATAATGATACGATTATCTTGTGCCTACTCCTGGACGGAGATTCCTATGGGTATGAGATTTCCAAGAACATCAAAGAGCAATCCGATGGAAATTACATCATGAAGGAAACGACTCTTTATTCCGCTTTCAGCAGATTGGAGAGCAACGGTTATATAGAGGCTTATTACGGAGATGAAACCTTCGGAAAGAGGCGTACTTATTATAGAATTACTCCAAAAGGAAAAGAGTACTACGCAGAAAAATGTGAAGAATGGAATATTACAAAAGATGTTATTAATCGATTTATTAAGGAGAGACTGGAACCATGAATACTATTAAAAACTATTTGGATAATATGTTTGCAGCATTACCAAAGAATGCACAAATGTCAGAATTAAAGAATAATATTTTATCTACAATGGAAGATAAATATAATGCCCTAAAGGCTCAAGGAAAATCAGAAAATGAAGCAATTGGTATTGTTATATCCGAGTTTGGTAATATTGATGAATTAATTAGTGAACTTGGTATAGAGATTAATAACGATAAGTCTTTGGTTCCTATGGTTACACAATTAGAAACAGAGAAATATCTGAGAGCAAAGAAATCGCTTGGATTATTTGTAGGCATCGGAGTTTTTCTATGCATACTTTCACCTGCTGCCCTTATATTACTGAATGGACTTACTGATGACAATTTCATAGGGAATGGAATGTCCCATAATATGAAAAGTGCTCTTGGTTTAATCCCTCTCTTTGTATTAGTAGCTATTGCGGTAGGTTTGTTTATCTATTCAGGTCTCAATTTTGAGAAGTATCAATACATGGAAAAAGGAGTTAATTTACCAGCAAGTGTAAAAGATTATTTAAAATTAAATTATGAAGAGTTTACACCAACCTTTGTCTTAACTCTAGTATTAGGAATTGGTCTTTGTATTTTGTCCCCTATTGCATTAATTGTTATGAATGCATACAACGATCAGTCCACAGTCTATGGTATCGTTATTTTGCTATTTATGGTTGCAATCGCAGTTTTCTTATTTATCTATTATGGCTGCATCCGGGAAAGCTATAGCCATCTGTTAAATATAGAGGAACATGCAACAAAGATGAAAGAGGAAGATAAAGTAATTGCAGCTGTTGCATCTATTGTATGGCCATTGGCTACGATAATATTTTTGTTTTGTGGTTTTGTATATGGTCTCTGGCATATCGCTTGGATTGTATTCCCAATTGTCGGTATCCTATTTGGTTCATTCAGCGCAGCCTATAGTATTATAAAAGGAAAGAACGAGTAATGAGCAGTTAAAGGAATTGAAGCTTTTCATCTATGCAATCGAAACCTCGTTTTTGTTACCACCAATATTCAATACTTAACATAATGAGCTGAAATAAATGAAGCTAGCTTCATTTATTTCAGCTCATTATGTTTTTTTAGTCAGTTTAATTAGACAAGTATCCTACCACTTAATAAATCTTCTGCTTCTTCTCCTATTATATTAAAACATACCTGTATATACGATAGTTGCAGACATGACTTTTGCTTATAATAGTCTATTTTGCTTTAATATTTACTTATGCTTATTTCTCATAATAGTAACTGCCTGTTTATGATTCATAATATGAATGTTCTTAAATTCTCCACCATATTCTCCGTCAATTGTCCACGGAACAGGCTCCTCAGAATATAATTCGATATCTTTTACAGGAAGAAAGAATATATTGTTACTTTTCATATTTCCCTTCAAAAGATCATTGATAATTGCCTGTAAATCCAGTACATTCTGAGGCACTTTAATAAAAATCCCTTCGAATTGTCCATCGTCTAAGTGAACGTCTTTTCCGGTAATTCCTTTAATCCCTCCGACAGAATTGGAATTTGCAATCATACCATAGATGAAGTTATCTGTAATTACCTGATCTGCACAGGTTATTTTCATATGGTAGGACTTCCAGTTCGGCAGTCTTTTAATACCTTCCAGAACATAAGCCAATCCGCCTAATATATTTTTCGTAATCTGAGGTGTCTCATAGGATGCATCGGTAAAGATTCCAAAGGCAGCCGTATAGGTAAAGTATTCCCCGTTTATCTCACCTACATCACAGGCGAACTCTTTCCCGTCCAGAACTGTAATAGCTGATTTCATCATGTTGTTTTTTAATCCTAAGCTGTAAGCAAAATCATTGGTGGTTCCTGAAGGTATATACCCTACCTTCACTTGTTTATTACATACCATTAGTCCATTGATTACTTCATTCAATGTTCCATCCCCTCCGGAACATACAACATAATCATATTCATCTCGATTCATGCAATCGATTACAATGCGCTTTGCGTCCTTTTTGCCGAGAGTAACATAGGTAATTACCTCATAATTATTTCTTATGAAGAGCTCCAAAATGCTGGTTAGCTTTGTCTTTATTTTACCTTTTCCTGCATGGGGATTAAATATAAACAGTATTTTCTTCTTCATTGTCAAATTCCCACCTCCTACCTTGCTATATGTATTATCTACCAATTTTATTAAATTTTAACATGGTATTGACTTCTTTACAAATTAAATATTTTGGAAATTACTCATTCTTACCGCTTATAAATGTATCAAAAGTGCTTATCACAGCTATTTCAAAAAGTAATAAACCATATAATTCTTATAACAAAAAAGGATATATACAATTATTTTGGCACGTACCAAACCTCATCCTTGTAATATATCCTTATTCTTTATAAGGTATCATTATTTTTTTCATATTATTCTTATATATAACCGTTATTGTATTCAAGTTTATTAACAAAATGTATTCCTATAATTTATTATGCAATGATCAATAATTTGAATTGCTTCCTCAGGTCCTCCAAATTCGTTAACCGCTGTTTCTTTGTGTTCCAGCTGCTTATATATACTAAAAAAATGCTTCATCTCATCGAAAATATGCTGAGGTAATTCATCTATGTTCGAATAGAAGTTGTAAGTAGGATCATTGTAAGGAATTGCAATAATCTTCTCATCTCCCATTCCATTATCAATCATGTTCATTACCCCAATCGGATAGCAGCGCACCAAGGACATAGGTTCGATTGCTTCGGAACATAACACCAGTACGTCAAGGGGATCCTTATCATCTCCATAGGTTCTTGGTATAAACCCATAATTCGCTGGATAATGGGTTGAAGTATATAAGATTCGATCCAAAATAATTAACCCTGTTTCTTTATCCAACTCATACTTTTTCTTACTACCCTTCGAGATCTCTATTACTGCAACAAAATCCTTCGGTGTTATTCTCTTTGGGCTCATATCATGCCAAATATTGCTCATATAATAAATCTCCTCATTTCTTCGTACCTTGTTGAATACTCATGTATTAATATTGGCTTCAATCGGAACTCCTATTCGATTAAGTATCGAAAGTTTAACCTTTCCATCAACAATTGTCAATATTTTTTGCTAGACTCGTCTATTCCTTATAAAATATAAAATCAAGAATCTCATGCTAATTAACATGTTAATAGATGGTATGCAATATTTGATTTATAGAATAGCTTAACTATTCATAAAATTTAAGTATTTCCCTCCATGCATCCTATCAACATCCCATTAATAATTTCATTATATACTGAGCTATCAGCATTAATCTTATCTATTATCAACGTATAGCAAAAAGCCGGAACAGACCCCATCCTATCCATTCCGGCTTGATAACAAAAATTATATTTCATGCTGATGCTCGGTATAACTATACATTTAATAACCTTATCCTATCCCTATTCACTTATTGCAATAACTTAGAAGTCACTTTTTCCGTAAATCTTCTGTCTGAACTCATATTTTGTTACTTTACTCTACGCTTCGAGCTTTCTGCCAATTAGCTAACATAGCATACATTTCAATATTGGCAGAATGGTCCAGGGCATCCATACGCAGGTTCTTATCTCGTTCCTGTGTTCCCCAGCCTCTGACCCAATTGATCGGCATATATCCTTCATATAAATAATTCTCGTATGCAAAATCCATTGAATTTTGGAAGGTCATAATATACACTTTCGCTTGCTCAGGGGCATACTCATATAAATCAATATAACCTCTTAAAAGAATACAATTAAACCAAATATTAGAGATACAAGGCCAATAAGTAACCGTCTCTGATACCGACCTGCTAAAATAGTCATATGCGCCTTTGGCTGCCGACAAAGCTTCTTCCAGATATTTTTCTTCTCCGGTAACTCCATACAATGCTGCTGCTCCTGAAATCATAGTTCCGGTATTGTAGGTATAATATCCGCCCCCAGGAATACCTTCGACCCAGTTTCCATTCGCATCCTGATGTGCTCTAACCAAATCCTCATAAATATTCAACTCCGGATTTTTTAATGTGATTGCAAAGTCATATACTTTTTTAGCCCACTCTAAATATTCTTCTTTCCCTGTATGTTGATACAAATCTACAAGAGGTTTTATGGTCGGTTGGTTAGAGCAACTATGTCTGGCTTCATGTCTGGAATCCCAGAATATTCCTCCCAAAGGTTCAAACCATGCCTCTTCCAAAACAAAGTTCATTAAGAATTCTGCTTTTTCTAAATATTCTTTTTTCCCTGTCACCTCATAGGAACGCAAGAAATTGATGACAAGCCACTCATTATCATCATAAGCCATTCCAGGGTCTGTGGCACCAAGCTTCTTGCTACCTCTTCTTACGACATATCCCCATAATTTATCTTCTTTTAGAAAACCATAGTAATCAAGATTCTCGTTCACATGATTAAGCATAGGTATCTGTTCCTGATCCATAATTGCCAGTTGGGACTGCATAGACATCAATGCTCCATATTCCCAACAAGTTGCAGGCTCATTTTTGACCTGTGTTTGTGTTAATACCTCAGGTGGATAATACAACCTCAGAAATCCTTTATCTGCAATATAAAAATCCTTATAAAACTGCTCGGCCAATTCGGTTGCTCTTTTCTTATTTCTATCAGCAAACTCTTTCATCTCCAAATCATTTGTAAAGGTTTCTGCCAGCTTGCTATGATCCTCTAGATTACTCGTCAGTGTTTCTTCCATTTCCGTCTCTCCATCTATATTTTTTGTATTATTTTGTTGTGAATTTTCGCTATTATTTTCTGTACTGTCTTTTTGTGAAACTATGCTATTACCATCTTCTATATCTTGTTGCGCATCTTGTGGATTAGAATCCGATACACCCTGTTGTAAATCTTCCTGATTACCATTTGTTACATCATGCTGCGAATCTTCGCTATCATTTTCGTCTACCACCGTATCCGTAGATACAGTGGCATTACTACATGCCGAAAAAATCATCATCGAAAGAAAGCAAAATCCTGCAACTAATGCCGCACCTTTTCGTTTTATCATTATATCCTCCCTTTCCTTAACCAACAATTCCACTTCTCTCGATTCCTTTAATAAAATATCTCTGCAGCGTCAAATACACTATAATGATTGGGAATATCGTAAATAACCCCGCAGTATTTTTAATAACGGATAAATAAGCCGGATCAATGTCTCTGTTTGGAGAAATAACATTAAGCATAAGTCTTGTCAGAACTTGAATATTCGGCAAAAGCAGCGGAGTATAGATTGCTTCTGACCACTGCCAGGTAAACGCGAATAAAAATATGGTAACCATAAGCGGTATACCGTTCGGTAAAACGATATAAAAGAATGTTTTAAATGCACCCGCTCCATCAATAAAAGCAGCTTCTTCCAGTTCCTTTGGCAAGCCTCTGTAATATTGTCGCATCATAAAAACATAGAGTCCACCTTTTAAGTTTAACCCTGTTAAGGATAGAATGATAAACGGCCATATGGTATTCAGCAGATTAATATGTATCGGGCCGATGGAAAAATACTTAAAAGTTAAGAATAACGGGACCAGTGTTGCCTGCGGTGGCATTAGTAACGTTAACATCAGCAATCCGAAAATTAAGTTTTTCCCAAAAAATTTAAATCTGGCAAATCCATATCCCGCAAAAGTCGAAACAACGACTTGGGAGATCGCTATAGCTCCCGAAAAAGCAACCGAATTTAGCAATGATTTTGGATAATTTAACTTGTAATACACGTGCTTAATGTTATCCAGAATAGGATGTCTGGGAAAATACTTTACACTTGGATCGATAAGATCATCCACCGTCATAAAAGATGCAATTACTTTTACTATGATTGGATACAATATGATAAAGCCAAGACCCAATAATATGATTGTTCTAATGAGTCTCCAGCTTATGGAGCCCAAAAATTGAGTACTAACATATTTCGTTTTTAATCTAATTAACCTTATATTTTTTGCTTGTATTCTATTACTTTTCTCCATTTTCACACCTCACTCTAATCCTGATATACAATAAAACGGTTAATGATTAGCCATATAACAGCAATCACCGCAGCTGAAACAGCAAAATAAATCAGTGATATGGCAGATCCATAGGAAAAACTATTTGGATCCCTTAGATATCCGTTGATATATACTACGATAGGATTGCTGAAACTATAAAAAGTTTCAATGATTGTATATAAAACCGTTACCAAAATTAAAGGTGAAATAAACGGAAATGTAATTTTCCATAATATCTCCCAGGAAGTTGCTCCTTCCATTTTAGCCGCTTCAAACATCGACTCCGGAATGGACTGAAGTCCCGCCAGAAAGATGAGTATCTGAACGCCGCTCGATGTTATAATATAGTAAATCCGATCAATCGTCGCAAACAAGAAGGAGATATAGCTCTGATTAATGGAAGAGTTTAAAAACATCATCTTAAAGTTTTCAAAATTAAAAATATTTGTGTTTAACCCACCTTCATTCAGCTTACCGCTTCCCGAATATAACATCTGTATTGTATCATTTGCCTCTGCCATGACTAGAATTCCGGTGGCGGTGATTACCGGTAAAAAGAATACTGCGCGGGCAACGGACCTGCCAAAAAACTTTTGATTTAGGACATTTGCCATAAAAAAACTAAAGATCACTATCGTAGGAATATTTATTAACAGGTTTTTTATTGATTTCAGAACAGTGGGTACGAATTCCGGATCTACTCGAAAAGCATAATGGTACTGCGTAAGTCCGTCAAACTTCATAACCATACCCATCTTCTCATACGTAATTTCACTTAAGGAAATCATAATTGATCGATACAAGGATGGCAGATAGATCAATACTAATCCAATTATAATGGGCAATACAAACACGTATCCTATCGATACTCTCTTCGATACAAGAAACATGCTTCTTACCTTCTGCGTCTTTTTCATTTTGTCTCATCCTCCATGATCACATAATCCTTTGCCTTCACCGAGATCCCTTCCGACGCCCAATCATTATTCTGGTAGTTCACTACGATTTGTTTTCCGTTGGAATAAGTTGCGCAATACACACCAGGAGCAAGCTTTTTATGATTTATCATAATTTCTCCCGTCACCTGATCCAGAACAGCAGCAACCTTATGGTATGCTGTAGCAATATCCGAAAGTCGGTTCTTAAAATTTAATGAATACATATAGTCGTAATCCGTATCCACAATAACCATATCATCAGCATACATTACCTGCGCATAGATCCCAGAGCCGGTTTCAATCGCTTTCAATGTCTCGTATGTCAAATCGCTGGCTAAATTAAGCGGCATAGATGCATAATCAATATATCCATGCAATACCATCTGAGCAAACGGAATTGCCTGCCCCTGAGCATAGGAATCACTACCACCAATCGGCAAATCGACAATATCACTACTATATGCCCACGAATATGCATTTCCTTTTTCCGTTAAAACATCCGAAGAATTCTTTCCAGCCTCTTCAAAGATGCTTTTGTAGATTTCTTCTGATTGATCACGGGTAATCGTATGATCTGCCTTATAATCACCATTCAAATTACGCCCCATAGTCCCCAACGAGATACCCACATTAAGATCCATCGAATTTAACTCTTCAAAGAAGTTATTCGAATTTTTAACCATTGTATTCGGAGAAACTAGATAACATTTTCCCGATTGAAACATACGCAATGTAGCAGGGTCATAGCGACCTGCTACTGCTACTTTATGGTCCAACTGACGGCTCGCATCCTCGCTGTACCGAAATCCATCAAATGCTTTATCCGTATATACATAGTTAAATTCTGTATCAAGAAATACCTGGATTGAGTTTTTTTGAGTATAGGACAACAATTTTCTTAGTTCTTTTTCCGAACCTAGAGCTTTGATAAAGCCCAATCTATCACAAACCGAATTATGGAGCCCTTCATTGATCCAACCCGTGTACCGGAACTTGATTCCCTGTATGCCATTTTCCAATAACTGATCCATTATGTTTTGCACCTGCTCATAGGAAGTTAAGGCAAAGTCCTTTTTGATAGGCACTCCCACAACAGAGGTGTTCTTTTTTATGGAACCGGGCATCTCGATATAACACGGAGTAACGTTCGAAAGACTTTCCCGCTTCTTTAATACACCCTCTTCCAATAAATAATTCCGATATAACTCTGCCATTTGACTATAGTCAACCTTCTCTTCATTCATAAGATAATATCTTACGGAAACCATTGCCTTAGGATCATCTGCCGGCAGGACGAGTCCTGAGGGATTTGTCTTTAAGCCTTGGTAATCCTGATAATCCATATCATTTATGTTTATTTTTGTTTCCACACATGCAAGAGGGGTTGTATCTGATCTAGTCGTCGCTGCAATACTGGTTAATCCGGCACCACGTTCCACAATACCGAATAACGCTTTCTTACTACTACTCATACCAAATACAGGCATAATACTCTGAATCACATTTTCAGTTTGATAAGGTGCTGATATCACTTGATTCGCGCCGTAAACTTGCTTTGAGTATATGATTGGTTTATCGTTAACTAAATCAAGCAGGATTCCGGAACCGTCCGGTAGAAAGATAAATCCTTCCTCCTCGTTCGTTGCACCAAACCCACGAAGCAGACTGATATCAGTCACTTTATAATCTCCCGATCTTTTTATATAGCTACAATCAAGGCCTGCTACAAAGCCCTTATCATCTATTTGAAGATCAACCGGAATGGCAAAGACAACATTATTCTCATCCCGCTCAAATCCGGCATATTGCATCTCTGCTTCCAGATCCTCCAGTGTAAAATCGTGGTCTTTCAAGATATTCTCCAAAGTATCTTTTTCATATCTGGTAATATCACGTAATACATATACATCCTCTGATTGTAGGATCGGATACGTATTTAGTAGAGCGTCCTTTTCCTCTTTTGCCATACTATCGTGCTTAACAAGTCTATAAAGAGGCTTGAAATCATATTTTTGGTCATCATCCAAGGTAGCCAATATTTTATCATAGCCTTCAACACTAAGCACCGGAGGAATCAATCGCTTTGATTCATCTACTCCTAACTTATATACAATACGAACTCCATTCTCTATGCTATAGAGTTCATACTGTCCCAACAAAACAGAATCAGTAAATGAGGAATATCTGCTCATCTTACCGGATAAATTACTGAAATTAACCTCGATAATGGAACTATATAAACCCTGCTGTACCTCATTCAGCGATAAACCTTCGATCTCTCTTGACGGGTTGGAATGCGAAAATACATCGGATTTTTTATCATATACTGCAACATCCGTCGTGTTCGGGTCGATATAAAGGACATAATTATTATTTTCGGTTACTTTTTTCATACCCTTTGCAGACGATTCCTCCGGCGCATCCATCAGCTGTTCCACATTTAATTTATCTTGCCCCCAGATCATCTCAAGACCATCCGCTTCCATAATATCCGCTTCCAGATTATCCTTCTGTTTTGAACAAGCAGAATAACCAATAACGATCCATATAAGAAATGCTAACATAGTTAGCAGTTTGTACCTACGTCTTGGCTTCCTATTCGCTTTCATATACCCTCTTCCCCCTTTCGTGCTGTATCATTCTGCAATTCTCAGCGAAAATTCCTTCCATACCTCCATGCCAAAGCCGATTAGCTGTTGTACCAGATAAAAGAGTAATATGCCAAGACCTGCAATTACCAGCATACCAATAACGGAAATAACGGTTACAGAAACAGATTTAAATACGGTATATTCATGGATGGATACAATACTTAAGAAAATCAGACCAAGCGTCCAATATAGCCCTGCTCTCGTTATAATAAGATAAAACATCGCTTCCCTTTGAACCACCAAATGACTTACCATAACGGCTAATACATTAGTAATTAATAGCGGTAGCAAGGAACATGCAGTAGCCTTAACGATATCTTTCATCGTTCCCTGACCGTCCATAAGAGAGGTTACACACCATGAGGATAAACACCAAATTCCATAGGGTCCAACACTCATAAAAAATTCTTTCCAAACATTTAAGTATTCCGTGTTCGACGGATTGAACTGCCATGCGGTCATTTGTCTTTTCAATAGCACGGATAAAAAGAAAAGCATTATGATTATGAATGCACTTCTTAAGGATACCTTATCCTCATTCTTCATCTCCCAAAAGCCTCTCATCGGATGAGTAGCCAGGTAAAATCCATATTTAATTTCATTTATTGTTGACTTTTTTAAATTTATTTCCTTTGGCATACCCTTTCACCCCTTTTCTTATCCTGAATCCATTCAAAATCACAATGATAAGTACCGCGCCAACAGCAAAAGCCGGAAAATACTTGGTGATTGCTTCTTTTCGCAGTTTTTCTTTTGACTTATCATAATAATAGGTATCTTTCGCCGCTTTAAAATACTTCATTGCCATTTCATAATCCTTGTCTCGGTAATACATCTTTCCAATGCCCGTATATGCTAAATATAAATTGGAATTTTTCTTAGCAAGATCCAACCAAAGGGAGGCTGCTTTTTCATATTTTCCGTCATAATCCAATTTAACAGCACTATTTAAATAATCCCCGTATTCCGTAACTTCAAAGGCATTGATTTTACCGGATATTTGATCAGCTACAACTAGATGTTCATTAAAGTAACACAGGGAAGACGGACTGGAAAAACTTCCGTATTGCTGCCCCAGACCACCGAATACATATAATAAGTTACCATACATATCGTACGTAAATATTCGGCCATGACGTTGATCCAATATGGAATAAATACCATCTGCCCGAACAGCAACATCTACGCAATAGGAGTGATCACCATAGGAAAAGTTTAATTCACCAATCACAGGTACATTCCCTCGGCGAAACAAAATATCTTCTCCGGCAGGGCTTAATTTCACTACCGGCTTTGCATTATCCGCCGTACTACCTGAATCGCTGTAAGACGCTTCCATGACCGCATCCATATCAACGGAACCAATGGTTCCATAAAGAAAACCCGAGGTATCCATTGCTATGTTGTTGTATTCGGTCGGTATAAATTTCTCCATTCGCATAATTTGCTCATCCGTCATAAAAATACGCTTCATATAGTCAACCAGATTCGCTTTCACCTTTGGAGCACCAATAAAGGTTGTAAATTCCCCATCTTTACTTAATTCAATAATTCCTCGATTGATATTTTTTCCTATGACATAAATTCTTTTTGCTCGATCCACAACAAGCTTGGTGGGATAAAAATCAACCTTTTCGCCAAGTACCTGAATTTGCATGTCTATGTACTCATGAATTAAGTTCCCTTCCTTATCCAGCAGAAGAATGCGTCGATTTTGCGTATCTGCAATATAAATGTTTCCCATCTCATCTACGAATACTCCTTCCGGCGCATTTAGAGTGTTTGGACCGATTAAATCCCCCTGTATTTCTCGGATTTTAAGAACAGGTGAAAAATTTTTATCCAGAACATAAACCGCGTTTGTTTTTATACACACCATATATAGATAATCCTCTGTAGCATACACATCTACAGGCGAAATATCCTCAGAAATCCCCAGTTCACTGTTCCCAATGGCCTTATGTAAGGTATAAGCCGAAGGACTGGGTACAGCACTACGATAAGGCGTATAAATATAAGAGCTATTTCGTTCCGAATTTTCTTCGACTGCATCTACCGGTTTTGGAGAAAGTAAAAAAACTGATACTAAAATCATCAAAATACTCAATAGTTTTCTCTTCACATTCATTCACCTACTCTTTCAACCCGGAAGAACTCATCGTTTCTATGATGCCGCTTTGTGTTATGATAAAAGTAATGATCGGAACAGACATCATAACTACGATAACCGCAGCCCCAACACCGGCACGGGCTATGCCTGCTGAAGTAATTTGTGAAAGGGCATATCCTAAGGGCTTTTGTTCCTCTCGATAAATAAAAATACTCTGTCCTATGTTCCATAACGATTGGACTGAAAAAACAACCAAAGTAAGCCATGCCGGTTTTACCATAGGCATAACAATTCTCAAAAACAGTTTTACTTCCGTTGCACCTTCTACCCGGGCCGCTTCTAATATGGAATCCGGAAGTTGCTCCATAAACTGTTTCATCAGGTAAAGACCCAGTGTAGAACCGATGGCCGGTATAATGATGGAGAATTGAGAATCAATGAGTCCTAAATAACGCATAATCATAAAATTAGGAATACTGGTAACCGCTCCACTAAACATCAGGGAGAGCACGATCATATGAAACAGCAAATTTTTTCCCCTAAATTCAAATTTGGCAAGTCCATAAGCACACATGGAAGCAACTATGACATGTAGCAAGGTTCCTATTCCGGTAATAAAAACGGTATTAAATATGTATTTTGAAAACGGTACTAGTGAGTTTGACATTATCGTAAACAGATCCGAGTAATTCTTTAATGTAAGATTTTTAGGAAATAAAGTGGGCGGAAATACCCATAGTTCATCCAACGGTTTTAATGATAAGGTAATCGAATAGACCAGAGGTAAACCCATAAATAATGCACCAATCCCTAAAAACAAAAATATTATGGCATCCACTGATCTGGAACGATTGCTCAGTCTCTTTTTAGGCCACAATCTTATTTTCCTTTTTTTCATGCTAACAACATCCATATGCCACACCTTTCTTCATTTTGTATCACGAATATTTCTGATCATGTTCCTATTCTTCTTAATAAGCGCTGTATGAGCTTATTACTTCCGATCATGATCAGGAATAGGATAGTTGCGATCGCAGAAGCATATCCCATCATAAAGCGGGTTCCTCCGTAATCTTCCAAATGATGTACAATGGTATAAGTTTCGTATCCCGTACTCGGATTGCCAAATAAGCCCGTTAGCACTGAGCCGATACCAAAGGAACCGGTAATACTCATAACCGCTCCAAACATCAGCTGCGGGCGCATCACCGGTAAAGTGATGTAGTATAACTCCTGCCACCGGTTCTTAATACCATCCATCATGCCAGCTTCATACAATGATTTATCTACGTTTTGTAATCCTGCAATGAATGCGAGAAAGCTAGCACCTAAGCTTTGCCACAACACAACGATAATTGCAACGGTCTTCATATGATTAACATCGGTAAGCCACAGAATAGGTTTATCGATGATACCGTAGTTTAGTAGAAAAGCGTTGATAAATCCGTAGGAATCTTCACTGAAGGCAAGCAGCCAGATCATAAATGAGCTTCCCGCAATGGAAGGTGCATAAAATAAAAGAGTAAGAAATGCACGTAATCTTACTGGTAATTGATTAATGAACCAGGCAAATGTAAAACACAGTATATACCCGACCGGACCAGTAATCACTGCAAAGAATAAGGTGTTCTGTAGTGCAGTAAAAAATAAATCATCATTGACAAAGAGACGAATATAATTTGCAAAACCAACAAACTTTGGTAACTGTATCATATTAAAGTTTGTAAAACTAAAACCGATGGAAACAACAACCGGCAATACTGTAAACAATGTAAATATAATCATATATGGAGCAATAAAAATACATATATTCTTTCTACTGGCTTTTAACATTTTCTTCACCTAACTCCTATTCTATATGATCAATCAAGTCCGAACTCGAGTCTCTTATAACTCATCTCTTCATTGATAATATCCTCATATTCCATCATAACTTCTCTTGGCAACTGCCCCTGCAAGACTACATCACGAAAGGCAAAGTCCATATAACGACCTGTATAATAGCCTCCCGGGACTTCAGGTATACCCTGAATTTGATCCCATTGGCTTTCCAGAATTTTGAGTTCATGGCTATGCCATGCCAAGCCTTTTACCGCTTCCACATTTGCGCTATTATAACGGCCTGCTGTACCCAAAATTGTCTCAGCTTCTCGACCATACTGAATTTGAGTATCTGTACTGGTAAGCCAACTGATAAAATCATAAGCCAATTCCGGCACTTTGGTATCCGACATTATTACTGATGCAGTAACGGCGGAAGATGCACTGTGATTTACTGTTCCGTCTTCACGCAATACCCCCGGCACTTCTGCAAACCCCCAGAGACCTTTTATCTCCGGTGCAAATACGCTCAAAAGATTATAGGTTGTATAGTCCTCTATTCCTATGGGCATCTCACCGGTTCGAAAACGGTTTGCAAAATCATATTTTTGCGGCAGTTGATAAGAAATAAACATATCCGTCTGCATTCTGAGAGCTGATACATTAAGATCGGAAGCCACGTTGGAAAATCGGTTGTTTTCTTTATAAAATCCGCCGCCCATTTGAAATAAGAACATACTATACGAGCTCATACCTGTTTTCAGCCCGAACGTCATATTTCTCTTCTGAATTTCTCGTAATGCAATGTATACATCATCCCAGGTCTTTGGTACGGAAAGTCCCATCTCAGCCAGAACATCCTTGCGGTAAAACATCACAGGAAAGGTCTGCGTTTCCGGAAGTCCATAAAATCCATTGTTATAAGCCATAGGTACGATCGCACTTGGCTTAAATCTTCCTTTTACCTCCTCAATGTCAGGAAACCCGCTTAAATCAGCAATAGCTCCTCGTGCAGCAAAATTCATAACATCACTGGAGCTAACAGAAAGCGCCACATCCGGTCCGATTTGCGCTAGTACTGACGGAAGCAAAGCTCCCGGTGCCACCAATTGAAGATTAACCACAATTCCTGTCTTGGGTGTAAAGTCATCATCAATGATTCGCCTTAATATGTTTACGTAATCCCTTGAAGCGGAAGTCCATACTGTAATACTTTTCTCATCACTTTCATTTCCACTCTGAATAGAATTAAAATCCGTGAAGAAGGAATTCAAAAACATTTTAAACTCATGACCTAACTTTCGAAAGAAACCGGCTTCTGCCTTAGGGAAGGAATAATTCTCCTCGCCTATGTAGATAACATCCAAATCCAGGGGTTGTTCCCTGGCGATCAGGTCCCATGTTCCCAAAGCTCCGATGTATGTTTCTAAATTATCCAGTTGTTTTACTAAACTGGCAGGCTCTTTTAAAACTTTGTTAAATAAAAAGTCTAACTTAGTAAAGATCGCTAGATTTTCCCCACGATAGCCAATACTATCGATGAGATCAGTTCGAACTTGTGCTAAGATTTGTTGTTGTTCTTCAAAACAAGAAAATACCTCAGGTATTTCCTGAGTAAAGTAGTAATCACGATATAAATCCGGTGTTGGCCCTGTTATAGTTAAAATCTGCCGATAAGCCTTATTCAACTTGGTTAAACTGCTTTCTACTGTCTCCAGATATTTTGTCATGTCACCGAGTGTTGCTTCCAGGCGAAGGGTATGCTTGCCTGCCGTCAAATGAAACAAGCAGTCCTTTCCTTCATATTGCGGAGATATCATCTGCCATGAAGTCGAATAATCAAAGCGAATATTCTCAGCTTCAGAAAAAGGAACTTTTCCATCAATCATCAACTTTCTCGAGGAATAAGCACCACTTAAGGTATTTTGCCTTGCACGAAATCCGATTTTATATAAACCATCTTCCGGTATATCTATCTCATACTCCAACCATTGTCCCGGTATCTTATAGCGGGTACCGCCAATCATATTAAGGACAAGGACTTTTGTGTTATAAGGGGAGGTGAAAGGGGAGGAACGGTCGTAGGTAGGCGTAAGCATAGGAGATGATTTTTTGGTTGGCTCTTCCGCTTCCAATAAGCATACCAGCTCACTTTTTTTCGAATGATCAGATACTTCTGATTCATACGACTTCAGAACATCATTATATGAATTTAAAATATTCTTCGGTATTAATTCCATTTTACGAACTGCTGCACTCTCTCTTAGGGATACGATTTTAATTTCCTGTAATCCTTTCTCCAAATAAAAAAGCATCGGATCGGAATAGTATCCACCACCATCCTTTAAGGTATCTGTAATCCAATCGAAGATTTCAATCTGCTTCGGACTCATCTCATTACCATTTTGATCATAGTTTTCACGAACGGAACATTCATCCGTCCAGTTTCTGTTAAGAATTAAGTCTCTTGCTTCAAAATACGGAAGCTCACCATTAATCTGTACTTCTTTTTCAATATCTATTTTTTTTGATGCAATGGGGAAATACTCCATCTGCAATGCATAATATCCGCTTTGTTCCACATTTACCTGATAAGTAACAAATCCTCCCTCTTCTGTAAGGATACATTCTCCATTCATGCCATACTGATTTTGAAGGATATCTGTAGATGCGGAATCGCTGTATTTAACGATATCAATACTTATTTTTGATGCTTCATTTGTCTCTTCATGCTCAGATAAATACTGGGCATATGTCTTTTCAATGAAAAAGAGATTATCGTCCTTTTCTACATCATTATCACTTTGATCGGTGGCAGCCTCAAGTTCCTGGCTGTTGATATTGTCTGCATATGTAACTTTAATCATAGAATTGATTAAAACCAGTATCAGAAGGAACCCTATAATACGATTTTTCGTAAAAATCTTCATATCTTTCAAAGAAAATCTCCCCTCCATCTACATTACAGTTCGGGCAAATTGAATATCAATTTGCCCGTCTGCAATCATGAATATACGGCTATCTTCCCGTATTAATTATAATTTTCATCCAAAAATGTTTGTAATTCATCTTTTACCGAGTTGATTGCTTCTGCTGGAGTTTTCACTAATTTTATTGTGTCGTTTATAGCTTGTGATATTTTCCAGTGATTATCACCGCCATAAATAGAAAATCCATCGGTTACAGAATTTGCACACATTTGCTTGAATATTTCAAACGCTTTTTCATCTTTCATAAAATGATTACGAAGAGCATAATCCTCCCAATCACCTACTGCATAACCATCGAACGGTTCCGTTATGCGGTTAAAGATATAGGCTGCTTTTTCTACATCGGTTCCAATCTTAAGAATGGATTGAACCTGTGTATCTGCATTCCATGTTGCTGTAGGATAATTGCCTTGTAAATCTGGACCCTTCGGGAATGGAAGCATACCGAATTCATGTTCATTATCTTTTAAATCCTGGAAATAGATTACATCACGCATAAAGAATACTGTTCCATGGGCTTTAAAGGTATCCAAAGGCAATCCCCAGTGAGCGTCTTCCGGGAAAGAAAGAAATGTCTGATCTACATTTCTGATATCCGAAGTAAACTGTAAGGCTTTATAAGCAGCATCGTTCGCTAAACCAAATTGATACTTACCATCCACAACATCAAAGGTATGTGCACCGTTGCTATAAAGCGCTGCATACTCCATCAGATTTCCAACACAAGTAATACCATAGATATCATTTACATTGTCACCATTAGTATCACGGGTGGAATCTAACAATAACTTTCTAAAGTTCTCCCAAGTCCATTCCCCTTTATCATACATTTCATAAGGATCGCTCAGTCCCAGCTCCTTAACCAGCGTTTTATTAAAGAATACACATTGATCCGGGAAAGGCTTTCTATTTGGCCAGCTTAAGAAATCCAATCCAAACAGCTTTCCTTCTTTATTTGTAGTTACGCCCATATAATATTGGTTCCATTTTTCATCTTCGACATTTATGTAGGGCAGTTCACTCATGGGAGCAAGATAGTCAGCACTCATTAACTTTTGATACATATCCATATTCACATGTACCTGATCTGCGTATTTAACACCGGATGCTGCACTGGTATTAATTCCATCGAGGAATTCGTCCGTTGTACAGTCAATAAATTTGATCGTACAATTATTCTGTTCTTCAATCTCCTTATAGCGCGCTAGCAACAAGTCGCCCATTTCAGACTTTCCTGCTTCCGGATGCCAAACATCTGCACCATAAAAACAAGCAATCACATACTCATAGCCACCCAAATCGAGATTAGGATCATAGCTTTGCTCTTCTACCACTTCTTCCGGAGTTTCCGAAGGTACACTGTCCGATGCATCCTGCTCTGCATCATCTGCATTGTTTGCGTCTTCGTCTGTTGTAGTAACATCCTCCTTGGAGCCTTCACCTCCTGATGTTTCTTTTACGTTACCGCTGCAAGCTGCTGTCAATAACAGCGACATTGAAAGTAATGCCACGGTAAATAGTTTGGTAACTTTCATACATAAACCCTCCCTTTAATAATATTTTTAGCCGATATAAGTTCGGCTTATTTCAAATGCTAAAAGACATCGTGAACTCTAAATCCGAAACAAGGTCATAGAGTTACAATCTCTTACCAGCATTTGTTAACAACTTAGTAATTTGAAATGCATTTGCTATATTTGTATTATTTGCAATTATATGTAGTTTAGTATAGTTTTGTAGTATTTTCTTTTTTATTCCATTTTATCCCACAAACAATGTACATTATATATACATATATACCCATTGTCAATACTCTTTTTATATAATTTTACTTTTATTTACGGTTTATAACTATGTTTTAACTATTTTGTTATATATATATTATTTATTTGCTATATTTAATAGTATTATTTACTGATTATCTTCTATCTATCCTACGGATTAACTTCGATATCGAAAAAGTAAGTACATCTTCGCAAAGTCATATAAATACATACTTCTCTACCTGTTTTATCTCCTCCTTGTAGCTAAAAACCCGAAGCTAAAAAGTTCAATTTAATATTACTTCAAAATAATTTCTTTACGCTATTTCTTGTCTTCCCATGCAATTTGTTATATAATGATAAAATAATGCTATTAATTGACTTATTCATATAGCCAGTGGAAAGGCTAGCTTTCTCTGCGGTACTGAATATTTCACACCCTTATCATCAATCTGAGATAACATCGGATACGATGATTACTATTTTTAATCTGCAAGGAGATGTAGTCTATGAAAAGAAATACCTTAAGCCAGCTAATCCAAAATGATATATTAAACGAATTATCCTCGAAGCGATTAAAGCCGGGAGATAAAATTCCTACCGAACTTGAATTAATGGAAAAATATCAAGTCAGCAGGATTACTGTCTCTGCTGCTCTTAACGAGTTGAAAGATAAGAATATCATTAAGCGATATCCGAGGAGAGGCTCTTTTATTAATAAAAATCTTGCTCTTTCCAGCTTACCAACATTCTCCGAAAAACTTCCACCAGTTAACCCACGGCATCCTTCCGAGACCATAACAAAAAAGTATTCCATTGGCGTTATCATGCCTTCCATTCGGGACCTTTTTGCAGTTAATATAATCCACGGAATTTCAAGCTGTTTTTATAATGAGACAAATTTTCATCTAAATATCTCCTATAGTGGAGATCAAGCCTTCGAAGAATATGTCATAGACTATATGCTAAAAATGAATATCGATGGAATATTGCTGTTCCCTGTCGATCAGGAGAACTACAATGTAAAAATACTAGAAATGAAAGTTAATAAATTTCCTTTTGTCCTCATCGATCGATGTCTACCCGGCATTAGTTCTCCCCACGTAATTTCTGACAATGTTTATGGGGGACAACTGGCAACTTCTCACTTATGCGATCTAGGACACAAAAATATTTTAATTTGCTGCGGTTCAGGTTTAGAAACCTTTTCGGTGAAAGAACGTGTCCAAGGATATAAAAATGAGCTTGCTCGCCGCAAGCTTCCGATCAACGAAGAAAATATAATTCCCAGCATTCTCAAGAAATTAAATAGTGAGGATGAAAGGGTAGAAACCGAGGCGAAGTTACTTGATCCAAAATACACCGGTATCATCGTAACGGACTCCCCAGCAGCTATGTCGTTATATGATTTTTTCATGAAGAGAAATGTACGTATACCGGAAGATAAATCGTTGGTCTCCTACGATACGCCAATAACAAATACGATCTATAATTCCAATCCATTTACCTATATAGATCAAAACGAATATACCATTGGTGCCAAAGCCGGTATGCTGATGAAGAACCTTCTTTTAAACAGAGATGATTTCCAAATCGATGATCAGATTGTTATAAAGCCAAACCTTATTATTAATCGAACAACCGCATATGCAAAACAGTAAATTATCTATTTTATACCCATATGCGCGGTTATCTTATATAAAAAAATCCCAGAATTGCAGTCATGGTTATATTTTAAACCTCGACTGCGACTCTGGGATTTTTATGTTATCTCTGTTATATTATCTAATCATAAATTTTAATACGGGATTTCTTATGCTAATCCAGTTTCGGAATCTCTATCTCAACTTCCCTATGTAATTTACTGGAGCGATAAATTCCATCACAGATCGCCTGGTTATAGATGATTTCCTCACCCGGGATCGGAGACGGACGTCCTTCCAAAATAGCATCGCAAAAGTCCCGTACCTTTGCTTCAAAGATATTTACCTGCTGCGGAGACTCATAGGCGTTAAACGGAAGAGATGGAAGGACATAACTGTCTATATTTTGTCCGTTCACATCGGTAAAATACATAATGTGGGATGGCTTATTCGCATAATCAAATTCATGTTTTATTTTAATACCACCTTCCGTACCAAGCCACATGGTGTCTCCTAACGTATCTGCATGCATTGCCCAGGACTGTCTAAACAGGAAGGTCAGATCATTTTCCAAACGAACAAAAGCTACGGAGAAATCATCAACATTAAAGGTATCCGCACCAGAGAAATATTTTGGGTTCTTACCGAAATAATCCGTTGCCATTGCAGATACGGTTAAAGGTTTCGGATAACTTACCGCATGAAGGCATTGATCAATGGAGTAGCAGCCTATATCTCCCAGGCAGCCAAAACCTGCTTTGTCACCGTCAACAAAAGTTCCTCCCGGTATTCCCCTTCTTCTTCCGCCACCGCTCTGAATGAAATAAACCTTTCCCAGAGCTCCGGAACTTATAATATCATCCACTTTCTTACGGGTAATATCATAGCGAGGTTGGAATCCGATGGTCAGGATCTTGTTTGCTTTTCTTGAAGCTTTTACCATATCAACAGCTTCCTGCAAGGTAAAGGACATCGGTTTTTCACACTGTACATGGATTCCTGCCTCTAAGGCAGCAATGGTACATTCTGCGTGAGTCGTGTTGTAGGTACACACACTTACTCCATCCATTTCCACATTTCTGATTAATTCCTCTGCACTTTCAAAAGCCTGGGCATTGGGAAGCTGCCATCTATCCAGGAACTCTCTGGCTTTACCGGGAACGATATCCGCACCACCGACAATTTCCACATCTTCAAATTTCTTATAAGCCTTCATATGCTCATTGGCAATACCACCAGTTCCAATGATTCCGATTCTTAATTTCTTACTCATCATTATCCTCTTTTCTACTCATTATTTTTGTGCAGCTGAAGTTTGTAATGATTTACAGGAATAGTTGATTTTATATAGCTGGCCTTATCTTAATCATTTTTATGGAGCTATATTTTTATGGGAAAGGGTATGCGTTACATACCCTTTCAATATTCTATCTGTCTCAATCTATATCACTTGCATCCCATGTGATGTATAGATAACTCCATACCATTTACCTCAGTGCCATATTGAGATTTTGAAATGAATTATGAACTTTCATTAAATACCGATTTGAATGTCCTATTATTATTCGAAGGATACTTCTCTTTTTTCTTTATGAGCAATATAAGCAGCTTCTAACAGCTCTGTCAGTTTTGTTCCGGCTTCTGTATCAAAAATAATTGGCTTATCATATAATACGCTATCCACCCACTGTCTTAACGCATGAGGAAGAGCTTCCGGAAGCTTAGACGGCGTTACCCAGCCGTTAAACTCTTCTGCCATCTTATTGGAGGTAAGTTTAATATTACCGTCACAGATTACCAGAGTACCATCGGTACCATATACTTCAACCATGGATGGTGTTCTATAAGTTAAAAGACTTGTTTCCACAATCGCAACTGCTTTATTTTCAAATTCAATCGTACAAACGGAATTGTCCTCCACTGTTCGATCCGTAAAATAGCTGAACATGGACGAAATTCTAACCGGTTTGCCTAAAATCCAACTGGAAAGATACATCGGGTGGCATCCTAAATCCATCATTGCTCCACCGCCAGCTTTACTTTCATCATACCAATATTCCGGTAACCAGTTATGTAAAGCGCCATCATGACCATTACGAATCCGAAGAAGATTTACTTTTCCAACAAGTCCGGCATCAATAACACTCTTCACATACAGATTAACCGGCGATGTACGTGCAGGCATAGATATTACAAATTTAACACCTGCTTTTTTAACCTCTTCCGTAATTTCTTCACACTCTTTTTTGGTAAGGGCCATAGCCTTTTCCGTAAAGATATGCTTTCCTGCTTTCGCAGCTTTCTTCATAATTTCAGCATGCATGCTGGTAGGGGAGCATACTAAAATTCCATCTACGTCTTCACGACCTAGAAGACTGTCCAGATCCTCTTCAAAGTCAACCTTTAAGGATTCTGCCCATTCTCTTCCTCTTTTTGGCTCCTCATCCCAGACGCAGGTAATCTCTGCATCGGAAAAGGATCTTAATAATTCAGCATACCCCTGTGCATGTACATGCCACTTGCTAATTAGCGCTACTCTTAACATAATAACTCCTCCTTCTTTTTTATAAAACATAGGTCTCTATTATGATTTATTTATCAAGGCCGTATTACATACCCAATACCTTTGAATAAAATCTCCATAACGCAATGCATATCACATTCATAATGTATCCATGACGTTTCAACGTTTCATACTGTTTTTATAATGTTAATATTTTATAATGTCTTCCTAACGTTTCTTTCGTACTCATCATGTCATTCATTATCGTTCTTGATTTTATTCCTTTTGTAATTACAGCCTTGATAATTATCTCTATCCTTTAGGCAGATAAAAACCTGTCAATAATCTGTTGTCGGTATTCTTTCGAAAGGGAAGCAAAGAACGCCGAATAACCTGTTACCCGGACAATGAGATCCGGATACTTCTCTGGATTTTCATGGGCTTCAAGAAGTTTCTTCTTGGTCAGGCAGTTTAAATTAATTAAGGTTCCACCCATCTGATTATGAGAATGGATTAAAGCAACCAGAGCATCCACACCACCTTCGTGTTTTAATAGGTCCAGATCAAGATCCAAGTGCAATGGCGCAGAATTTCCATAACCGGGCTGCAAATGTGCAACTGCATTGGCTTTTAGTGTGGGTGAAAAGGTGTGCAGACCCTGAGCAAATCCCGGATCCGGCTCATTCGAATGCGAGATCGCTTCGCCGCTTCTTCTTCCGTTTGGAGTAGCAGGCAGTTTGGAACCCAGTTCCAGAATCGATCCATGGGAAAACATTCCCGGTATGATAGGAAGGTGATACTTCGGTGTTCCTTCCGATTTACAGCACTGTACAAAGCAGTCTCTTATCTTAACTGCCCAGTCTTTCGCTAGAGAATCCGGAGAGCCTAGTCTTTTTATGTTTTTCATCATGAGACGAATATTTTCATTACCCCCATAATTGTTATCCAGCGCATCATATAGTTCATCCCAAGTAATCCGCTTTTCCTTGGTGATTCGCTGTTCAATTGCAGCAAAAGAATCTGCAACCGTTGCCAGAGCAACTCCGTCGATATTAAAGTTTAATATATTTACACCGCCTTCGGAGCAGTTGAGTCCCCGTTCAATCGGCCCATTCATAAAGAGGTTATACACCAATTCCGGTCGATTACGTCCCATTATCTCGTAATGTTTGTCATAACCTTGTTTAATACTGTCTACAATCACTTTGGTATGAAAGCAGAAGCGATCAAACAGTGCCTCTAAGGAAGGATTATCTCTGATGTCCTCCAGGGCATAATGAAGAGCAAATCCTAAGTTACATCTGGTAACATCCTGCAACGGATACTCTTCTCCAGGAATGCTGGTCCAATTACAGCCCACTTTTGCTCTCTTTCTGGCGAGTTGTGTCGGATAGCCGTTCTTGCTATAACCCTCCTCACATCCTACGTTGAGGGAATAATCAACACCGGAACCATCTTCTATGGTATATTCCAGAGAACGCTTTAAAAGTACCGGATTTACATCATTATGAACTCTTAATGCGATATTTGCCGGAATACGTAGGGTATGCATAGCATCGAGAATAATAAAAGACATCCTACTGGTCATGTCCCGGCTGCCGTCCGGGGTAAGTCCTGCGATCTGAGAATAATGGGTATCGTTAAACAGAAGGCTCGCTACATACCATACTGCCTCTTCATCGGTTATCCTTTCTTCTTCCACATCCTTTTCATAATATGGCCTAAGTACCTCATCTAATTGATCAAGGGCTCCACCTACAAAATAAGTCCGATCCAATGTCTGAAAATGTGCTATAAACTGGCAAGCCTCCCTTAAGGTACGGGGTGGGTTGTTCACCAGCCATTCATTGATATTGGCTATTTCCAGATAATTATCCCGCAAAGCAGGATCCACTTCGTTTTCTGATCGTAATCTTGCTTCCAGGGCAAGTGCTCCGATCCACTCCTGCATCCCCAGTACCACTTGTTCCTCTCCGTCATAGAACGAGGTGTCTGAAGGATGATTCAGCTCCCTGTAATATCTGATTTTCTGCAATAGTCCACCCCATCCAAGTCTTAAGCCGATGGTCATATCTCCCGCACAGTGATTCATACCGCCAAAGCCGGGCCTTGTATCATACTTCTCCCAAATCCCCCGAAGTTCTTGGGGCTGGTCCTCAGGAGCAATTCCGATCGGAACATAATTAATGATGGGACCGATCCAAGCTCCAGCTAATGCACTATTTTCATTGATATATTTTGGAATTTCATTAAAAAATCTTCTCAAATGCTCCCCTATGGCCAGGGGTCCGTATACAATTCCAGATGAATGATTGGGTCTTACCTCGAATTTAAAGTCAGGGTAATATACAAATCCCCAATCATCAAAATCAAGGTGCCCCATGGCTTTAATTTTGATATCATTCATTTTTAACTTGTCGTCGTGGAGATTTTGAATCCTCTGTTCGAATAATGGTGACAGTATAACCTTCTCTGTATTAAGCAAAATAATTCCCCCTTTGCACTCTATGTTCTATTTGCATTTAACCCATAAGCTTTAAATATTTTTACCGCGTCCTCTACCTGCTCGTCTGGTGGCGTATTCATGCCAAGTAATTCGTTATTTAAGCCAAGCGCTGTATACTTGCTGTTACCAAGTTTGTGATAAGCCATCACTTCTACCTTCGTGATCTTAAGGGGACTTAAAATCTGTGCGATTCCTTCCATCTGATCGTTATTCTGGCCTGGAATAAAGGGGATCCGAATCCATAAATCCTTATCTGCTTTTGAAAGCCTTCTTAAATTTGTAAGAATTAAATGATTATCCACTCCGGTAAGTTGCTTATGGCGTATGGGATCAGCCGCTTTCACATCATATAAAAACAGATCCGTTACAGGTAGGATTCTCTCAAAGTAATCCCATGGCACGCAGCCTGCGGTATCCACTGCGGTATGTATCTTTTCGTCTTTACATCTGCGAAGAATTTCTTCCAGATAATCGATCTGGAGCATGGCTTCTCCTCCGGAAAAAGTGACCCCACCGGAAGAGTTGTTATAGTAAGGTTTATCCTCCAGAATGGATTTCAGGAGATCCGAAACTTCTACATTTTGTCCCACCCCGACAAGCGCATTCGCGTAACAAGTCTGCACACATAGTAGACAGCCGTTGCACTTGGAACGATCCAAACTATGTTCCTTCTTCTCATCAAGGAAATGTACCCCATTGGGGCATACCTGAAAGCAAGCATCGCATCCGATGCATCTCTCCGGATAAAATTCAATTTGGTTCTCTTTACAAATGGACTCCGGATTATGACACCATCTACATCTGAGATTGCATCCCTTGAAGAAAACCGTGGTTCGTATTCCCGGCCCGTCATGCACTGAAAACCTCTGTATATTAAATAATTTTCCCTCCATGGATACAATTCCTTTCGCTTTGATAACTGAATTATAAACATTAAATGGTAAAAAAACATAGCAGTTCTTACATGAAATCTCTCATTTCTTTAACTGGGTAATCGAGAATTTGTAGTGTTTTTTTAGATTAATTGCATAAAAGATGTGAAATAAAAATACTTATAATAGAATTAATTAACAAAATGTATTATAATAGAATCAAGCTTAAGAAAAGAGGTCAACTAATGTTTCCACTCTATCTCACGGAAAAAGATGATAATTTTTTCTTCAATATTTCGATCCATGATATAAAAAATGATGTCAGTCCCCATGGGCACAGTTTTTTAGAGCTCCATTATGTTTTTGATGGGGAGGGAATGGAAAAGATAAACGGCATTGAACATGTCATGAAGCCTGGTACCTTTGCGATTATTTATCCACATCAGGTTCATGAAATGCATATAAAAAAGGGTACTAGAGTTCGTCTTTATAACCTTTGTCTCTCTACTAAGACCATGTTTGACCAGGATGAATATGGGCTGGTTATGAACAGGCTTTTATTTGATATTGACTTACACGAGAGAACCATTTATGATATTGAGCCGGAAACAGCTGAGAAGTTTTTAACGCTTTTTCGTGAGATGCAGATAGAATACGGAGAGGATAAAGTATGGAAAAATTTCATGCTAAAGGCGAAAATCATAGAACTATTTATTTTATTTGACCGTTATAGAAGATCCCACGTCACCAAGGGAAATGTCAACCAGGCCGATACCTCAGGCAATCATACCTGGTCCATCATCCATTATGTCTACAAGAACTGGAATACCAATATCACTTTAAAGAGTCTGTCAAAACTCTTTTATTTAAGTGAGTCTTATATCAGTACAATCTTTAAGCAATGTCTCGGCATCAGTTTCCATGCATTTTTAATGGACTTGCGTATTGAAAATGCATGCAGTCTCTTAGCTTCCTCTAAGATGTCCATTACGGATATAGCCTTTGAGGTGGGCTTCTCCTCTTACAGCACATTCGTGCGGGTATTTAATAAACATAAAGGAATAAGCCCGGTGACCTATCGGCAACTGATTAAAAATAATCAACTAAAAAGTTTCGTTAAGAGTTGAGTAATTTAATACATAATCATATTTTTTATATAGTCGTAAGCATTTTGAGATTACGTAGATTACTACTTTGTCTGAATTCTACGGAATTATAAGATTATTTATATAGTGGAATTGTTATAGCGAACAGTTACATAGATGATTATAAAGTCAAAAGGATATAAGAAAGCAACAACAGAACTATGAGATTAAAGAAACATTACAAATTGTATATGATAGTGATCCCAGACATTTAGTCATTAGATAAATTTCTTCTTTGACTACATGGCTGGGATTTTATAATCATAATACTGATATTGAATATTTGCTTTTATTATCATATTACGCACATAAATGAGCAAGATTCTAAGGAAATATTATCCTTTTCTCTGTATGACTTATGTACGAATGTTGCATAAATAGCTTTATAAAGATAAACATAATTTGAAATGGTTATTGGTCATTCCTTGGGATTGATAGAATTTATGGCTAGATATTCTTTTTTTATTACAACATACTTCTAATTGTGTACAACTGCTTTTTTCCCCAACTTCTATTGCTTTTTGAAAAAGGCGTTTCCCAATACCTTGATTTCTTATTGTTTCATCAACTATGAGTTCTTGAATTTCAGCAATATTCGCAGTATGGTGTAATAACATTTGAATATGAATACTAATAAAACCTAAGATTGCATATTCTTTTTCATAAACAAAATAAAAAACATATGGGTTTAAGAGATTTGCATCATAAATATCTGAGAAACATTTGTAATCAATGTCTGTCTCTTCTAATGCAATAAGTAATCTATATACTTGATCTTTATCATTATTGGTAGCTTCACGTATACTTTCCATTCCATCACCTCTTAAAATTTAACTTTTCTCTATTATTTATCTATGATTATTAATTCTAAAATTCATAGATAATAAATAGATGTGCCAAATTTAATGTTATTATTAAGCTACTTTTTATTCATTACTTAATTTTAGTATAATTTTTGTTCTTTCTGACTAATAATAGCTTGGCATTAAGTATTGTTAATTTAATAACATGTAGCTTCCACCTCTCCATACAAACATTAGAAGCAAACACTAATTATGTACCTTCTGCAATTTAACAACTTGAACATGCCCACTCTTTTTGAATCCAACCTGCTTAAATCCACAGCACTCAAAATTACGTTGTATTTCTCTTGGTGAATAAAACTTTACATCCCCCGCTTTAGAGAATGGGACGAACGGATTACAGATCGTACGGATAACAAATGGGTAGTATACATCCGCGATATATAATGTACCTTGCGATTTTAAGATGCGGTTTGCTTCTTTAGCAAATGCTTTGGTATCAGGAAAATGATGATACGCTGCACATACCGAGATCACGTCAAAAGTTTCATTTCCAAATGGAGTATGCTCGCAAGCACTCGTATAAAAGGTCATACCAGGACATCTTTTCTTAGCATTTTCAATCATCTTTTCAGAAATATCAATACCATATCCGTTAATATCATACTGATCAGATAACATATTGAGTAGCTTTCCGTTTCCACAGGCTATGTCTAAAATAGTATTGTTCGTTGTAATTATAATTTCATCGATTAGAATTTTCTTGAATTTTTCAGTGTATTTACCCTCAAACGTATTATCATAATCATTTGCCTTTAAATTATAACTAATTCTTGATTTATCCTCAAAGCTTTTCATTATTTTTACCCCTGAATATATATATTATTTTCCATGATTTTAAACACCCGCATAGAAAGGATGGTTTCTAGCTCTGATACTTGTTGCACCTAGTTTGCACCTAAGATTCGCGTATTGGGTTAGAACAAAGCCGTACCTAGGTATGTAATTCATGACCTTCTACTTTGTTATTTTTCTTCATGAGTATATTCTTCGCTTAAATATGGTAGGGCATCTGCTACTTGAAGTCCAACAATAGGAATAGGAAGTAAAATTGCGCTTTTAATTTCATCTGTTGTTGCTCCATACATTTTTGCGTGTTCTATATGATAAGGTAATCCACCGTACATTTTGGCGGTAACTAATACCGAAATATAAGCCAATTCATGGACCTTTTTTTCTAAAGCACTTACCTCCGACATTTTCATAATTGCACTCATAAAAGCAGCACCAACACCCTCTGTTTCATTCATAAATATTTCAAATCCTTTTGTAACTTTTTTCATTCCATTCATCCTTCTTTCTATGTTATATGTTTCTATAAATAAAGACGTATGAAGAAATCAAAAGATACGCTACTTAGAATTTTTTCTTAATATATTTAAAACATTATTATACCATTCATCCGAAGGCTTTTTATCCGGCATGTTTATGTATAAATATTCTATTTTTGCTCGTATTGATTCATTAAATACATATCCATCCTTCTTAAAATCTAATTTTTCTATCAGTTTCTTAGTTCTTTTTTGTAAGTTATTTCTTTGACTACTAAATTCTATCCAGGCCTTACAACTACATGGATTTTTTTCATTCATTAACTCACAATGATTTGCAAAAAAAGAATCAATATTCATTCTTGCTCTATATAATAGCCCTTTTGCCGCTGAAACAGATATCTGTAAAATATCTGAAACAGCTTCTATTTTCATTCCATACATATCAACAAGCGAAAAGGCTATTCGTTGGTTCAATGTCAGTTTTCTGACCATAGCAAGAAAACATCCATTTTGTAAATCTCTGATTTCTTCCGAAACGATTACTTCATCTTCTGGTTGGGATACATAGGATTGCAAGAAACCGCCTTCCTTCTCTAATTGCTCCCAATCATCCACTTCTACCAAATATTTATTTCTTCTAATCTGATCAATAAACCGATGATAGCATATGGTTCTTAACCATCCTGTAATAGCCTCATCATTTTTTAGAGAAGTCATTTTCTCTAGTGCAATAAGAAATGTTTCCTGTGTTATGTCGCATGCATCTTCTGGGTGACAACTTAATCGTAAAGCATAATTATATATCGATTTATAGTGATTATTATAAATCTCAAGAATATCCATTCTTCTACCCCTTATGTGTCTATTATGTAATATACGAAAGTAGCGAGTATATATTTTACTCTTCTATTCAATCTAACACAACCTATATATTATCTGCACTACGAATCATGATTTATATTCCAACTACAATCCTACCACAATATTATTTTTGAGTAAATTTATTTCATTATAGTATACATCCTTCTACATAAAGTACAAATTTATTGACTTGGTTTTTATTCTATTCTAACATAGAGGGATGTATATTTCCAGATAATAGCAACGGAATATTATTTATAGAATCAAATATTTATTGCATGGCTATATCATCATATATTATCAACTTTAATATTAGTTTATGTTTCGATTTTCACTCTATCCTTTATTACCTATCGCTCGGAACCTAAGAAAAGACGAAAACGTATATGAAGCAAGACAATATGAGTTTTTCATGGTATTTTATCCAAAAACTAGATCAAGCTTAAGATGATTACTTCTATTTATTTATTGTTGTATTTGCTTCATTATGTTATAATTTACCAAGTATGTTATGGGAGGCGAAAAATGTGATCATAGTATCATTGTGTAATACTCGTTTATTTCGTGCTAAGACCGCATCTGCTTTGTTCGTTTTTGGCATGGGTAGGGATAACTATGCCCATTTTTGCCAGTACGACCCTATAATAACGTGATTTTAAGCTTAGTTTTGTAAACTTACTTTCAAAGTTATGCCCAGGTGTTGTATTATACACCAGGGCTTTTTTTATTTTAAATATGAAATGAGGGAAAATATGCAACATAAAAAATACAACATAATAAGTGCTGTTAATTTTTGCTTTCGTTTTGCGCCGAGAGCAGCAACTATTAAATTATTGATTGAAATTATTAACGGTGCGTTAATACCGCTCATGGTACTTGTTATCTCTTCCTTCATCAATAATGCAGTTACTTTTGTTAACGGTGATGGAAAACTCGCTCCAGTCATTGTTATGCTCATATTAATGGCAGGATATTACGGATATTCGCAAGTGAATCAAATTATCCTCCGCATAGCAAATAAAACGCTTGAGAACGCGTTACGTGAATATCTGCGGCCGCAATTAGTAGAAAAACAAGCACGTACCTCCTTTGAGCTTTTAGAAAATCCTGAAACAATGGATTTGATTTTACGGGTCTGCACTAACGTGGAAGATCGGATGATGGCAATCCTAGATAGCAGCATTGGGATTATTCGGCTTGGGATTCAAGTTTTTGGAACACTGTCTCTTCTTGCCATCTATGTTTGGTGGATGCTACCTTTGTTTATTGCCAGCGCCTTCCTCATTGCATTCATAGCTCGCAAGGGTGGCAAAGCGATATATGCTAGTGATGTAGTTACAACCAAACTAACAAGAAGGCATTATTATCTATCCAGCATACTTGTCGGAAGGGAAACGGCTGCAGAGCGCACGTTATTTGGCTACGGCGATTATATAAACGAAAAATTTTCCGCTGCTCATCTAAAAAGAAGCAACATAGTAACAAAAGAAATTGCCATAGAGGAAATCACCGTAAACACTTGCGGTCTTATCTTAAACGCACTTGTACTTGTGGCTGTTTTAGTGTTGCTACGTCCTGTGGGTGAAAAAACGATGTCTCATGGCTTATATGTGTCAATCATCGGAGCCTTAATCGGACTTGCAAAAATAATAACAGGCACAGTCTCAAGGTTGGTTTGCGAGACCACCGGTTATATCGAATATATGCGAGATTATACAACGTTCTTTTCTCTGACTGAAAGCGATACCAATAACAATGTGAGTGGTAATGGTAAGGTCATTTCGTTTACCAGTTTAGAAATACGCAATCTGCGTTTCCGTTATACGCCTGAAAGCAATTATGTACTAAATGGAGTTAATCTCATCATCGAAAAAGGTAAATCATATTCACTGATTGGTAAAAATGGTGCAGGTAAGAGTACGCTTATCAAGATATTGCTTGGCTTTTATCGAGATTTTGAAGGAGAGATATTAATTAACGGCGTGGATATTTCTAAATACAATTCAGGTGATTTACGCCAACTTTTCTCTATCGTATATCAAGACTTTGCAAAATATTATATTCCACTCATCAACAATATAACTCTTGGCAGCGATCGCAATAGCTTCCGATCTTCTATTTGCCTGGCAGAGCTTGAGGATGTTGTCGCCAAGTTACCGAAAAATGAAAACACACCACTCGGTAAAATATATGTCGACGGTACGGATCTATCAGGTGGGGAGTGGCAAAAGGTCGCTATTGCACGGGCGTTATATGCCGACACACCCTTTATGATTTTAGATGAGCCCACGGCAAGCCTTAGCCCCATGATGGAAAGCAAGTTATATAAACGGTTTACGGAGATAACAAAGAATAAAACATCGCTGCTAATCAGTCACAGGCTTGGGTCAACTAAACTTTCGGATATGTTATTTGTACTCGATAATGGTGTTATCGCCGAAACTGGAACACATGATGAACTGATGGCGGCAAAAGGCATTTATTCCAATATGTTTAACAGTCAAAGGAGTTGGTATGATGAACGCTAAAAAACAAAAAGCTTCATACATAAAAGTAGTGGTGCGAATTATTATTCATTGCTGGCGTGCACACCCTCCCCTATTTTTGGGACTCATAATTGTATCCGCATTGTTATGCACCATTCAAGTGGGTGAATTATTCGCAATGCGCTATCTTTTCGATTCGGTAGCGGAATTTATCGAAGGCGTTTTACCCATGAACAATGTTATTATAGCTGCCCTACCAATGGCTATTTTGCTTCTAGCAAGCCCGTTAGTAAATATCCTGGAATGGCTTGGGCAAGGTTATTTTTGGCGCAGAGGAAGCGGATTTTTAATGGCGCAATACCACGAACGTATCCAACGTATTCCGTTAATCGATTTTGAGAAATCTGATACTTTCGACCAGATGAAAAAAGCACAGATTGGTAGCGAGGATGCTCCCTCAGCAGGTCGTACTGTAGTCCAAATCGTTTTTCATTTTATTCCATACCTAATATTCACAACTTTATTTCTGATCAGTATAAAGCCGCTCTTGGTTCTGGCTATATTTATTATTTTCACATCCGTTTTAATCGCGCAGATACTGCGAGCAAGTATAGTGCGCCGTTTTGAAGAAGAAAACGCAGCACTAAGGCGGCAAACGGAATACTTGGAACGTTGTATCACAGGAAAAGAGTATGCGAAAGAAACCCGTACCCTAGGAGCGGTAGGTTATTTCTTCGAATTATTTTTAGATTCTGTAAAGCGCTTTAATAAATCGTCTATGAAAACGGAACATAAAATTGCCCGTGTCGAATTGTTGTTGAGGTCTGTGAATATGTTGGGTTATGCGGGTATACTCGCTCTATTGATTTACTATGTAATAAATGATTCTATTTCCGTCGGCGCATTCGCCACTGTATTCTACTCCGTGGAGCGTATAAGCGGCGTACTCGATAAAATTATAGTATACTGTGGCGATGTTTTAAAGGAGATTGGTACTGCTTCCTTTACACACGAGTTTCTCAACGTAACGAAAGAAGAAGGTCATACTGATACTCTTGATAAAAATGTAGATATTTATCTTGATAATATCTCGTTTACTTATCCGGGAGGTAATAAAAATGTGATAAATAGCGTGAATCTTTCTATTAGACGAGGTGAGACTCTTGCGATTGTCGGTGAAAATGGATCAGGTAAAACTACACTCACAAAACTAATTATAGGTCTTTATCATCCAACATCCGGTTCGGTTCAGTATGGCAGTATTGATATTCGTAATTATGTTTCCAAGTCACGATTTAACCGTATATCAAGCGTATTCCAAAACTTTATCTGTTACAAATTAACCGCAAAAGAAAATATTATGATTAGCGATGTAAATGCTCATAATGAAGTGGAGATGGCAGCTTGCGAAGCAGGAATACAGCTTGCTCATCTTTCTAACGGCTTTGACACAATACTTTCTCGAGAGTTTGACGGAACCGAACTATCCGGTGGTCAATGGCAGCGTATAGCGATTGCACGAGGGATATATCGTGATTATGATGTGATTATACTCGATGAACCGACAGCGGCTATTGATCCAATCGAGGAATCAAATATCTTTCGTTTATTCAAAGAATCTGCGAAAGGAAAAACCACCATTTTAGTAACGCATCGGCTTGGTTCAACAAAAATTGCCGACCGAATTTTACTCATGGAAGAAGGCCAGATATGCGAATTGGGAACCCATGACCAGTTGATGAAACAGAATGGTAAATATGCTCAGATGTATCGTGAGCAAGCCAGTTGGTATGTAAGATAACAAATGAATTTTGAAGCAACAGAAATCTACTATAGACACACTCTTTAGCAATCACATTGTTTTTACGTATTGTCACAACATACATGAGGTATTTAGTCAAGTTACAAAGGTTCTGACAAGTCTACATACACTCACATATAATAACTGAATATATAAAAATCCTCTAAGCCTTTTTTATCAAGGTTTAGAGGATTTCATCGAGAGAGGCGACAACCATATTTGAACTATTTGAACCGTTCTAGAACCCGCATAGAAAGGATGGTTTTCAATATCTTATACTGGTTGCACCTAATTTGCACCTGAAGTAGAAGTTACAACTATGTCATAACTCTTATTTTTTTTCATCAATTTTTACTCTTAATTTTTTATTTTTTACTTTTGACGCATATTTTAATTCATATGCAGGAACTCCTATTTTAATAGCCTCTGCAATATCATTCATTTCTTTTTTTATTTCCTCTTCATCCGCATACCACCCAAGTACTATTGATTGTTCTCCCCAAAATGCACCATTGTTAACACCAATTAGCCAATATTGTGGTTCATCAGTTCTTGCTTTAAACTTTACCTGTGAAGCGAGAACTTTATAGCAATTAACAATTAATTTTCCATCAAATGATTTTATAGTAATTTTCCCCGTAGGTGCAATTATTTTTTGTGATACTGATTTTCTACTTACTGCATTTCCTGTTTCTCCCAACATTAAATAGTCTAATGAAACATTCAACTCTTGTGATAAAATAAGTAATTTCTCTGTTTCCGGATAACCGCTTCCCTGTTCCCATTTAGATATCGCTTGACGGCTTACTCCAATTTTTTCAGCTAACTCCTCTTGTGAAAGTTGATTTTCTTTTCTAATTGATTGTAGATTATCTGCAAAGCTCATATTTTCAACCTCTCTTCTTTTTATTTTATCTAAAGTATAGTGTGTTTTTCAATAGTATCAACCAATTTAAAGTTGCAGTTCCGCAACCTGAATTTGCAATTAATAAAATTATACGATTTTAGCTACAGAAAATGAAGTAACTTTACAAAATAATTATCTACACACTTACACTTGAATCAAATAAATTATTATGGATAGTCTTTATGAAAGCGGAACTTGATACACTTCCCTATTCCCAAGAAGAACGAAAGCGTATCATGAACCATTTGAATGATGATGACTTATACTCTTAAGCAATCAAGTTGGATTTCTGTATGATACTTCGTATTGTCGAATTGAAAGGTCTTCGGTGTGACGATATCAAAGGTGACTACATCTTCGTCCATGCATTCATGAATGAGAGGAACGAAATTGTACCCTACTGTAAAGGTCATACGGATGCAGGAATGCGTTATCTTCCTTTGACAAAAGCATGTATACGGATTTTAATGAATATTAAGCTGCTATTAACCCAGACAGTGAGTATCTGTTCATTTGGGACTCCAGACACCTATCAACCGTAACATTTAACCGCCGGATTAAGAAGTGCTGTTTGGAACTTGGTATTGAATACCGTTCCTCCCATAAGGATCGCTTTTCCACCTCTTCCTTTTTACATAAGAATGGCACTACAAACACAGAACTACAGGAACAGCTTGGTCATATGTCTCTTATTATGACAAATAAATATTTGAAAAATATCACTCCACGTTCAGAGAGATTTAACAAAATAAACCGCATTTTAGACTAGCATAACAGAAGAATATGTTCTTCAAAAGCAAGAATTTTCATAAGTTGAAAAGCTTGCACCTACTTGCACCAAATTATCTGAACAACAAAAAAATCTCTAAACCCTTATTCTTAAAGGTTTAGAGACCATTCTTTGAGAGGCGACAACCAGATTTGAACTGGTGATCAGGGTGTTGCAGACCCATGCCTTACCGCTTGGCTATGTCGCCATATTAAGTTATTAACTTAGTAGCTATTATATTATAACAATCATTCGTTTATACGTCAAGAAACTTTTTCCTTCATTATATTTTCTAAAATCTTCTCGATGCATTATTATATGTTTCATTATTATATTTGCTACTTCACTTTCTCATGAAGAAAGTGAACTCCCCGAGTAGGGCTCGAACCTACAACCCCACGGTTAACAGCCGTGTGCTCTACCATTGAGCTATCGAGGAATATGAACTGTTAGCTTTAACAGAAAAAACAGAAAGCCTTATTCGGATTTTCTGTCTCTTAATTGACTATTGACTACACACGAAAATGTACATCCAAGGAGAAACTCTCCTTACGAGGATCTGCTCCTCGATTTTACTGTAAAACCTGTTTAGGTCAAGCCCTCGACCGATTAGTAACAGTCAGCTCCATGCGTTACCACACTTCCACCTCTGTCCTATCTACCTTGTCGTCTTCAAGGG
>JAQZBN010000144.1 GCA_029238935.1 Herbinix sp. | reverse complement strand
TTTAATGATGAATATCAACTAGTTTTACCATTAAGTTTGGAAGGTTTGATACCTGAAGATGATTCTGTCCGACTGCTGAGCCACATATTGGAGGGATTAAATTACACGAAGTTATACAAGGCTTATTCTTCTACAGGAAGAAATCCGGCAGTGGAACCAAAGACCATGTTCAAAATCATGACCTATGCCTATTCACAAAATATTTATTCTACAAGAAAAATTGAAACTGCATGCCGCAGAGATATCAATTTCAGGTGGCTTCTGGCAGGGCAGCCTGCTCCAGATCATGCTACGATCAGCCGTTTTCGTAGGAATTACCTATCAGATGGAGTTCTGGAAGATTTATTTTACCAGCAGTTAAAGTATCTTGCTGAAGAAGGTGAAATACAGTTTGAAAATGCCTTTATTGATGGAACAAAAATTGAAGCAAATGCCAATAAGTATACATTTGTGTGGAAGAAGGTAGTCCTTAAGAATGAGGAAAAAATGTATCCTAAGATAGAAGCTCTCATCACAGATATTAACCTTGCAGAAATAAAAGATTTTTCTGTTCGCAAAGAAACCATAGTAAAGGACATCGAAACAATCCTTGTATGGTTGGAAAAGGTGAAGAATAATCGAGGAATAGAATTCGTACATGGAATAGGAAAGAGAAAAGATAGTATTCAGAAATGGATGGAAAAACTAACAGAATTTAAAGAACGCCAGGAGTATTACATTTTAAGTAAAGGTCTAATGAAAGACCGAAACAGTTATTCAAAAACGGATCAAGATGCAACATTCATGCATATGAAAGAGGATCATATGAGGAACTCTCAACTTAAGCCAGGATACAACGTACAGATAGCTGTAGAGAGTGAGTATGTAACAGGTGTTGGCATCTTTAATGACAGATCAGATGTTGCAACGCTAATTCCGATGCTAAATGAAATGATGGCAGGGATAGGGAGGAAATACACAAACATAATAGCTGATTCCGGATACGAAAGTGAAGAAAACTATCTGTATCTTGAGAGGGAGAAAATAACCCCCTATAACAAACCGCAGAGTTATGAGTTGTGGAAGAAAAAGAGTTTTAAAAATGATATAAGTAAACGTGAAAATATGACTTACATAGAAGAAGCAGATGCCTATGTATGCTCAAATGGTCGTGTATTATGGCCAGTTGGAGTTCGCCATCGGAAATCTGTCTCTGGATACCGTGCAAAATTAACCGTATATGAGTGTGAAGATTGTAATAGATGCTCTCATAAATCAAAATGTACAAAAGCACAGGGAAATAGACGCATGGAAGTATCAAAAACATTTATAGAAAAACGTCAGAAATCTTATGAAAACATAATGACTGACAAGGGAGTTAAACTGAGAGTTAACCGATCGATACAGGTGGAAGGAGCCTTTGGGGTTCTAAAAAATGATTATGAGTTCAACCGATTTTTAACACGTGGCAAAAACAATGTAAAAACTGAGTTTATTTTACTTTGCATGGGTTATAACATCAATAAATTACATGCTAAAATACAGAAAGAAAGGTTGGGTAAGCATTTACATCCAATCAAAGAAGTAGCTTAAAAGAAAGAAATCAACAAGCTTTATTAAAGTGCGCTTAAAAAACAAAATATCAAAAAATTATCGAGGACATTTTTGAAAATGTCCATTTTTATTGAGAAAAAGAAAAGGCGCGATGCATACTAACTAAAAATGTTAGTTTTGCAACACGCCCCCTAAAATACTTCATTATTATTCTATACAGTATAACTCTTGTCAGTTATTATAACTGCTGGCAATCGTGTATTGAGTGGTTGGCTTTCAGTCATTCAAGCGTTAATGAGATGTTACGGATATGAGACATGGTACCGTTTGGATGATACAAGCGGATCCGATTCTTGCCTTCTCGCAATTTAATCAATACTTCCTTGCCTTCATAGTTATCCCAAACAGGTTATAAAAGAATACTCTGGGAAAAGAGCAATTCTTTTACAGGGAGCGATAGTACTGGGAGTTTTCAATCTGTAGAGAGCTTTGCAGATTGGGTATAACTAGCTTATAATTCGTATTTGTATACATTGCTATATTCTCCCGAAAAGGTAATCAGTACACTCCTCTTTGTCAGATTATAAACAGCTGACCACTGCTCATCACCTGGTATTACATTTTTCTTAAGTAACTCCAATGCATCATTTTCTGAAATAATTCCATGTCGTTTTTCCAATTCACGTTCAATATTCTCATATCTATCCTTTCCAAAGCCCTCATGATTTGGATTGTTATATAATGTAAAATTAGTTACCACCTGATAATTCTTATTTTTCTTGGTAATAGCCATCTTACCATTTTCGAATTCGATTACAGCGGAATCTCCTTTTGAATCTGCAACTAGAAAATGTAGTGGAGCAATTATGTAAAACAAATTATATTGATCCACTAGTTGAATTGCTTCATCGACTGTTTTAGACTTGTTTAAAATCAACCTTGGTAATGTTTCATCAAATAATGTGACTGTATTGTGTTGAGGATATTTTGCTTGGGCATCAGTAAGACATGCAACCGCTAATCCATGCTCATTAACTCCGTCTTTCGGGCTGTATGGTGATGCTAAAGTTAATTTTATATCCATTTCAAGTGTATCATATGTATTTGCATCCCAGTCCAATTCTGCCATATTTAAAAAAGCGAATGATCTGTAGTTATCATTATCACTTAATTGAATGCGCATTGGAATTGCACACTCGCAATCCATATTTCTCCCTAATAGAATGTTTCCTTCCAAGTTACTAGCCGTAAATGCCGCACATCCCTGCACATTATTTATAAATGATACAATAAGAATGTACAAAAACGATCATTTAAGAATGTACAAAAGTAGATTATAATGGTTACTTTCCGGAGGTGACTTATGATCTATAA
>JAQZBN010000076.1 GCA_029238935.1 Herbinix sp. | reverse complement strand
CGTATTTTATGTAATAATTTTACTCCAGTCTCCACTTCTTGACAACAACAATTTAAAAGTTTGTCTATTTACCAATCAAAAAGAGTAGCTGTAATAAATTGCCCTTGTTACCGCTTTTTTTCTGCTATATTCTAAAATAATCTTGTGTAGTAAAGCGTAGCAAAACGAAAACAAACATGTGTATAACGTAGTTTGACTAAATGAGCGTAGCGAAATACTCAAAGTGAATTGTTCCTGTTCCTCGGCTTCATATTCTTTGCTATAGCTAGGGCAGTAGTAGGAGTTACTATACCTGTGTCAATCAGGTCTACAATCTCTGGAATGAGTTCGGTGAGTTTTTTGTAGTTCTGCATAGTACGGACTTCCATACCTAACTTATCGGCTAAGTCTTTCTGCGTGAACGAAATATTTTCGCTGACGGTAGTTCCCGTTGGATTTGCAGAACCACTACGAACTCCATTTATCCGTTCAAGTTCCTTAATACATCTACCCAGCTTAACAGGATTAGGATTGCCAATACCACGTTGAATGATATTAGTCTCAATCAAATCCTTTAATATCTGATCTTCATTATCGTATATACGAACCTCGCACATAACGGTATCAATACCTAATTCTTTACATCCTCTGGTTCTTTGGTGTCCTGAGACTATTATTTTATCCTGTGTGACAACTATAGGTTCAACTATAAATTCATTAACGGACTAGTTTTAGCTCCCATTAATAGTGTTTGTTCATCATGCATGGATTGAAGATCCTAATTGCTAATCTAGTAGGAAAATCATCATAATTTATTGCTTTTAAAGCATTAAAGTGGTAGTATATTTTTGTTACATGAAAGCCACTCATTCTATCAAAAACTTTGTGGCTACCTACTAATAAAAAGAAACTATTACAAAAAACTTAAAACCAATTAATTATATTGTCTGATAATTGCTCTTAGAGCTGTAACAACTACAGACTTCATGACAGCAGAATTTGCTGAACTTCCTTGGGAGCTGTTAGGACGTGTTTCTAATCGTATCGTAAATGAAGTGAAACACGTAAATCGTATCTGCTATGATATTACGGGAAAACCGCCGGCAACGTTCGAGCGGGAATAGCGGCAACGTTCGAGCGGGAATAGAATACAGATGCCTCACAGACCGCATAAATATTGGGTTTGTGAGGCTTTACTTTTGGGGCTATTCCATAACTGATAAATTGCAATAGGAATAACTTGTAATGCAGGACCTTTTATATTATCTTATCCTTCAAAGAGAAAGTGGAATAATCCATAATCGTTGTAAGGATTCTAGCTTTTATCTTCTATTAATTTACATTTTCTTAAATTACTCCATAAAAAATAAAATTTTTTCGAATATATTGAAAATCTTGCTTCTATACTGGAAATAAGAAGAATCGTAACTTTAGATTTTTCTAATAAGTATAAAGGAGGTATAACAAATGTTAAAAAGAAACATTGTTAGAAAACACATCGGATTATGTTTAGTATTATGCTTACTGTTCCCACTCTTTACTATTTTAAGTTCTCCGATCAAGGTGGAAGCAGCTACCGCCGTTTCTGCTATTTTTGGAGGAGGCCCCTTTGTCACGGGCGGCCAAACAGTCATGAATCAATTAAAGGTTTCCGGTTTCAACACAGTAATTATCTGGTCTGTACATCCCCAACCAAATGGAGACTTATACATCAATGATGTGCTGGTATGTCAAAACGGAAATTATGTAGGAGACTCAGCCTGGGCTACTGCCTGGCAGTCCTTAAAAACAGGTACCACCTCTGTCACTCGTGTTGAGATAAGTGTTGGAGCTTGGGGTTGCAGTGATTTTGAGAATATTCAAGCCTTAATTAATGCAAATGGTACTGGTTCAAACACCGTACTGTACCGTAATTTTTTAGCACTTAAAAATGCAACCGGAGCTGACGCAGTAAATTTCGATGATGAATCCTTATACAATGTAAATACAACGGTACAATTTGGGCAAATGTGTGCCGCTATGGGTATGAAGGTTACCTTATGTCCCTATACTAACTCAAACTTTTGGAGTAGCGTAAAATCCCAGCTTGGTTCCACAGTTGATCGTGTGTACTTGCAATGCTATGATGGCGGAGCAAGCAATAACCCTTCTTCCTGGAAATCCCTTATGGGCATGAACGTGATTCCCGGTCTCTGGTGCTTGCATAGCGGCCAAGGAGACTCTGCAAGCTCGGTTCAATCAAAGCTTACTAATTGGAAGTCATCCTCGGATGGTGGATTTATCTGGCTATATGACGATCTTATGAAGTTATCAAGTCCAAATTCAACAGCAGACTATGCGAATGCAATTAATTCCGTATTTACATCTACCCCTCCAACCTCAAATAATATAGCTCTCAATAAAACAGCTACAGCAAATCAGTATGTAACAAATGAAACACCTGCCAAAGCGGTAGACGGTTCCATCGCAGGATATGGCAATGGCAATAGTAAATGGTGTTCGGATAACACAGATTCCGCTAAATGGTTAAAAATTGATTTAGGTCAAACCTATAGCATTTCAAGATGGGTTGTAAAACATGCTGGAATTGGTGGAGAAAGCACATCCTATAATACTCGGAATTTTAAGCTGCAAAAGAGTACGGATGGTATAAATTGGACCGATGTTGATACCGTAACAAATAATACCTCCAATATTACAGATCGTACAGTAACTGCATTTAGTGCCCGTTATGTTCGCTTATACATTACAGCAGCAACGCAATCTACATCCAATACAGCCAGGATTTATGAGTTTGAACTATATTAAATCGATCCTCTGTTTTATCCGATTAGGATTATTTATGTAAACTTTTCGACGGTAATAATGCAGGGCTGTTGCAAATGTTTGATCTTCATATCAACATTTTGCAATAGCCCCAAAGGAATACATTGCGATTGAGCGGGAATAAGCCGCTGTATAAATTTGACGGTGGCTTTTGCCACACGGCTACGATTGAGTAGGCGTAAATCTATAGGATTATATAATACGTAGCCACAGAAAATGATATTTTAAGGGGGCGTGTTGCAAAACTAACTTTTTAGTTAGGATGCAATGCGTCCTTTCATTTTTGGTGCAAAAACAGGACTCTATTTGATGTGCCTTTCTGATTAGTTGTATTTTTATGATGGGATATTACTGATAATTGAAATAAATCTAATATTGGTATATGATGGAAATATACAGAAAAAGAAACCAATCGATACGAGTATATAGATCAATTATATGAAATTAGCATAGCATTCGCTATGACTTAATAATAACAAGGGGGATATATAATGTTACATAGCAGAAAAGTGACAGAAGTGGAATTCGAGGACATGATAAAAGATTGTTATACACTGATTTCCGGCTACTCTGCAATTGAGGGTGAAAATCAGGTTGACTGGCATATACAGATGGCTGAATTAATGCCAAATGGCATGGAGAGCGCTGGGAACTATCTGTATACATTCTTAAATGAGGAGGAGCAGGTCATCGGTTATGCTTGGTGTTCTGATAAAGAGGACTCCATGAGATTGATCGCTTATATCGGAGTTAAGGAATCATTCCGTAGACGAGGATATGCCACACAGATTATGGAGATGATCTGCAGGGATGCAAAGCAGGCTGGAGTATCGTTAATGGTTCTAGGGGTAGAAAAGAATAATTTTCCAGCAATTCATATATACGAAAGAGATGGTTTTAAAATTGTCGGGGAGGAAGATATACGGTTTATAATGGTAAAAGAGTTATAGATAAGTAATAATTTTTTATGTGATAAATCAAGTAATTTATTTTATTTAAAGCATTCTAAACACATATAATTCATTTATTTAATAAAATATGTCGGGGGATATACAATGAGTAATTTAGTTTTACTAGAACTAAAAGAAACTATGATCAATGAATGTGTAGATATATTTATCGATACATTCACAAAAGAACCATGGTATGACGTTTACGATTCCAGAGAACAGGTAGTAAACTTTTTTCATAATCATTTTAACAACAACTATTTTGTAGGTTACGTAGCTTCTTTCGATCGTAAAATCGTTGCTTTAAGTATCGGTATAAAAAAGCCATGGATACAAGGCTTTGAGTATTATATTGATGAATTTTGTGTCAGCTACAATATGCAGGGAAGAGGCATTGGAAGTTGGTTTATCAAAGCAATCGAGGAGGATATTCATCAGCATGATATGAATTCCATTATTTTAAATACCGAAAAGGATTATCCCTCGCATACCTTTTACGAACAGAATGGGTTTAAAATGATTAACAATATGATTGTTTTATGTAAATAGTTGTTAGTAAGTAGTATTCCGCTTCAATTTACACATCACTCTATATCCCTACCCTATTCTCCTGCTCTATTCGCTCCCCATACCCCAAAACTAACCATCTGCCAACTGACAGTTGACAGCCCTGTAAAAAAGTATAAAATCTCTCTACATTGTTAAATTCTCGCAACGGTGTATAATTACATCATACCGGTATAACAACACTAAGAATAGTGAGGGTAATCGAATATGATTGATAAATATATATTCTCAAAGAGACTTACAGAACTAAGAAATAAGTGTGGACTGTCACAAAGTAAGCTTGCTGATATGCTCTATATATCAGGACAGGCAGTAAGTAAATGGGAAAATGCTAGTTCGTTGCCGGATATAGAGCTACTGCTGCCACTTTCTCAAATCCTTGGAGTAAGCATTGACTATCTATTAGGGAGCGAAAAAGATGAGTTCAAAAATGATAGCGATACGATATGCGAAGCAATAAGGGGGTATGATGTATCTGATAAAGATATCAATATTCTTTCCGCTATGAGCAGCATTATGCCAAGAGAGTATTTATACAAAACAGCAAAGTATATGGAAAAAGATTTACTGGAATATAAACTTACACTGGAACTGACTTCGAACTTGGGCGGTGAACGAAATAGTTACAGACAAGATATCAGTCTTAATGCATACGATAAGAATAGCATATTACCATTTTCAAAGCATATATCAGCTTTAACTCTCCAAGCGATCAATAAGAACTGCAACCCTGTTCAGGAAATCATCGGGCTTATGAAATGTCCCATCTGCGGGGGAGACTTTGAATATTTTAAGACGTCAGAAGAGTTTATCTCATGTAAGGAACATAAATTCTACATCAATGACGGTGTTGTTGATTTTAAAACACTAGAGATACACGGTTATACCTGGTCAAGTTGGATTCGCAGATATGATGATTATAAGAAAAATAACGTTCCAAAAATAGACGAAAGCATCAAAGATCACATCCGCCCCTTTTCCGAAAGTAAAAGTTGGCTTGCTGATATGCTCTATACGCTGAAACAGTCAAAGCCGTCCGTTATACTTGATATTGGAAGTGGAATGGGGTTCTTCGCAGCACAGCTGATCCAATATATTGACTGGGAATGTGTCCTTGTCCTGACCGATTTAAGCCATAGAATTTTAAAGTACGACAAGCGTTACTTTGATGAAACTTCTATAAATCCAAATGTTAAAGTAGTGTATCTTGCCTGTGATGTCTGTAATCTTCCCTTTAAGGACAATTCCCTGGAATGTATCACTTCTTGCGGTGGCTATGATTGTGTAATGACAGATTTTACAAACTCAATGTCTGAAAGTCATAGAGCATTATCAGAAAATGGCAAAATTGTATTTTCAATTGGTTTGATAGGTAACAGAGAAGATGAAAATGTACAGAAATGGCTTGATTTAATAAAAGCTGATACAGACCCAGATATGCTGCAATTTTATAGCCAGATCTATGATATCAAAGAATGGCATGAGATTATAAAGAATTTAGGTTTTGCAAAACATACGCTAATTCAGACAGAAACTGAGATTCCCGTTCCTGACACCGATGTTTTTCCTTATGATTGCATGATAGGTCGTTGGATGGGCAGTGCAAATATTGTGGCTGAAAAACTGTAGTACAGTTACCTTATTATACTTATTTACTTTCTATGAACCCACTTTTTTTATAAAAAGTGTCCACAATTGAAATGACGCTAAAAGTAAATCAATACTTATTTTAAGCCTTAAAACACATGAAATACTTCGTATTACAATTTATTTTATAACTTCACATGCTTACTATATTTGACTAATAACTTGGTAATAAGGTAACAGTTACGATTTATCGAGTGTATTATATTCATTTACACTCTAATAATCGCCTGTTACCTTTTTCATGAATTACTCTTATAATTATAGTTTCACACTCCCCTATTTTCATCCATACTCCATCATACGAGCCTTTTTCTCCCCTCCTCTGTCATACAGCCTTTCAATATAACATTCGTAATAGATACAAATAACTGATCAAAAGAATAATTTAAGGACGACAACACCTGAGACTCTATGATGTAACGCAGCGTTCCGATTACCATATGTGCAATCAAATTCAAATCCATTCTAGGATCAATAAGTCCTTCTTTCTTCCCTTCCTCCAAGACCCTTACTAAGTTATTCATTATAATGCGCTGTCTTGTCTTTTCAATCTTCTCGTAGACTTCCGGCATGGTACGTTCAAAATATTCGACAATTCCTGGATGAATCGCAGAAAGTTTCTCGGCCACTGCTTTTAGAAATAAATTTAGTTTATCTACTGCGGTCAATTTATCATTGGTTAATACTTCTTCGATTGCTTGTTCAACCCGTCCAGCAAAATAATCAACCGTACTCAGGATCAAAGCTTCCTTAGAGGGAAATAGTTTATAGACAGTTCCTTTTCCCATTCCAACTCCCCTGGCAATGTCATCCATCGTAACTCTGGAAAATCCTGCTGTTGTAAAACTTTTAAATGCATAATCCATGACTCTGTTACGTTTTTTTTCTTCCGGTGTCATATGATACGATCTCCTTTATATCTTTCTGTATTTTTTTAAGGCGAAAATATTTAATACAAAAAACAGTCCAATAAATAAAATTAATGCAACTACACTGGAAAGTACATCCTTGATACCAGCGCCTTTCACAATGATTCCTTCCAGAGCATTGCATGCATAGTACACCGGCATGATCTTTGACAGGATTCCAAGGTTATAAGGAAGCGTATCCAGTGAGATTAACCCCGAGAAAAAAATCTGTGGAATGACAACCACCGGTATAAACTGCATAATCTGAAACTCATTATTCGCAAAGATCGAACAAAAGGCACCAATACATACCGCAGACATAGATAACAGTATCATAACAAAACCCGCCAAAATAATTGAACCCAAGATTGTCATATTCAATATCCCTGTAACATAGCACAACAGGATAATACTCTGAAGCATTGCAAATACACCAAATCCTAGAGTATATCCCAGTACTACCTGCCATCGCTTCACTGGTGTTATCATCAATCGTTCCATGGTTTGATTGGTTCGCTCTCGAACAAAGGATATACCAGCCAGAATGAAGATTAAGAAAAAGGATATAACCCCAAGTAATACATAACCTAAACTATTAAACATGGTATCGTCACTATCCCCATAAAGAAAATCAACCCGCATTACGCCTGCCGGGTTCAACTTCTTTATCCCTTTCTGTATCGCCTTTTGGATTACCCCTGCTTTTACAGTATCATTTGTCTCCATCAGAAGTACTGTCTCATCACCTTCTTTATATAATAAGGCATCTATTTTCTTTTCCTTCACTTCCTCCATTCCTGCCTCGATACTGAGCTCCTTTACTGTTACCGCTTCAGCCTCAATCACTTCGATTAGTTGTGATGGCATTCCATTGTGAGCGATCACCGCATGATAATCGGTTTCACCCAGTAAAAAATAGATGAGTGTAAAGAGAAACAACGGAACAATTAGGATCAGTCCCAAGGATCGCTTGTCATTGATGGTCTGTACTATGATTCTGCGCATAATAAATAATGTTCGCATCGATTACACCCCGCTTTCTAAGAATAGTTCTTCGATTGAATTATTTTTTGTTCTACTAAGTAATGAATTCACAGTATCACAAGCAATGATATTACCGTGATAAATCAGTCCCAGCCTATCGCATTTTATAGCCTCATCCATAACATGGGTGGTAACTACGATTGTTTTACCCTGACTTTTTAGGTTGTTGAACTCATCCCAAATTTTTTTGCGAAGAAGAGGGTCGATACCGACCGTTGGCTCATCCAGAATTAATACGGTAGGTTTATGAAGCAATGCAATAGCCAAAGAGAGCCGTTTTCTCATCCCTCCGGAATAGTTTATTACTTTCTTCTTACCATCGCCATCTAACTCCACCAATTCCAGCATTTCTTTGGCACGTCTTTTTAACTCTTCGCTTTTCATTTGATACATTCCACCAAAAAACAGCAAATTATCATACCCTGAAAGATCGTAATAGAGTGCATCATTCTGTGGCATGTATCCTATCACATTAAGTGCCTTTAAATTGGGCATACTATAATCCATTATCTTAATACTTCCCTTATCTGCACCAATGGCTCCAATTAATAATCTTATCAATGTTGTTTTACCAGCACCAGAGGGACCGATGATTCCGAATATCTCATCCTCATGGATGTTCAAATGGATATTCGATAAAACCTGTTGTTTTTTAAAAGACTTTACTACCTCTTGCATCTCAATCAGCATGTTGTTACTCCTTTCCTATATCAACTAGATAGAACTCAAAATACTATTATAGTTCTATCGGTCACATCATATTCCCATTTAATAAAATTGTCAACCCTATTATTTTTCGTTTCAATGAAAAAGGTTTTGTCTGAGTTATAAACGCTCATACAAAACCTGTATATCATATAAGGAGAGAATTTCATAATGAAGTCTCATAAATGTATATCAAAATCCTTAAAATTATTTCATTTCTTTTTTTATAGTATACTTATTATTAATACTCTAATCGTTTTATTAGAACGATTACTGGGAGACCTTGGATGGCGTAAAATGCTGGTCTTTCTCGTGATAACAGTTTTTCTTATTCTTGTAGATCGATGGATCATGAAGATCATCAAGAAGCGCTATCTGGATAAAAATGATTAATCAACTTATATTGATTTATCATAGAATACAGTATAAGAAAATTCTATAAAATCAAACACTCAAGAACATGAACAGGTCTTTTAATCTACGCTTAATTGATGTTCGAGATATATCTTAAATTTCTCAAACAAGTCATCATAACAATCTGATCCAAACTCATAAAACTTATGATCCAATCGTTCAAACTCCTCCATCTTCCGGTCATCCGGTATTACAGCCTTAAATATACTTATGGATTCGTTCAGCAACTTCGAAAAGTTATTTTCTCCCATCAAATCCAAGAAATCAAGGGTATCTTTTGCATAAACTCCATCCGTGTTTAAGTAATACTGATCAAAACCTCCATTGTTAACCTCCATAATCATTTTACCTATCATATATCATTTCTTTTCATAATCCTCTAACTCCTCCATCCCTTGTTCCATTTCCCGTTCTATCGCATGATCCGTCACTTGATAAAATAGCTCTTCCTCTTCAAAACCTTCACCTAGTATTTCATTTAGATATTCATTCATGGCTCTACTCCTTGGCTTTCCTATTTCGTTTCGTTATAATTAATTAATATCCAATTCTTATACTACGCAATCATAACTATATTAGTCAAATAACACCATTTTTAACATATAAGAAATCTCTTTTCTATTACAAATCCATATGTTACCATAAACTTGTAATTTGCATTTGTACTACTCATTTATTTTAGTTATATTAAATCTTATCCCTGGAGGTAGCTAATGAGAATATTAGTGTTAGGCGGCACTCGTTATTTTGGAATACATATGGTTCAATCTTTCATTGAACAAGGCCATGAGGTAACGATTGCTACGAGAGGAAAAACCCCTGATTCTTTTGGTTCAAAGGTATCCCGGATTATCTTGGAACGAACCAGTGCTGAAAGTATATATTCCTCATTACATAGTCAGACCTATGACGTTATCTGTGATAATCTTGCTTACTGCTCCAATGATGTGAAAGTCTTATTGGATCAGGTTCACTGTGAAAAGTATATTATGACCTCATCTGCTTCTGTTTATCAAAATCAACATATCAATACAGCAGAACATGAATTTGATCCCCTCTCCCATTCACTTATCTGGTGTAATCGTACGGATTATCCTTATGATGAGATAAAGAGGCAAGCAGAATGTGCTTTATTCCAAAGCTATGGAAAAGTACCTGCCACCGCAGTTCGATTACCTTATGTAATCGGCGAGGATGACTATACCAAAAGACTATACTTTTATATTGATCACATGATGAAGGAAAAACCTATGATGATTGATAACTATACCGAGCAGATTGGATTCATTTGCTCTACAGAGGCCGGTAAATTCATTGCCTGGCTCGGAGAGAATAATATCATAGGCCCTATTAACGGTGCGAATAACGGTACGATTTCATTACAACAGATTATGGATTACGTGGAATTGAAAACAGGCAGGAAAGCCATTCTTACGCAGGAGGGGGAGCCTGGTCCATATAATGGTCAGCAATCTTTTAGCTTGGATAACAGTAAAGTTACTAGGAATGGATATTGCTTTCCTCATATAGAGGAATGGATTTACCAGTTACTTGACAACTTTATTCAATTATCACTTTCTTCCGATGAAGCCTTATAACGCATTGAATAATTAGATCATATTTATAATAAATTCAAAAAAGTGGCACTGATAATCCAATGAGAATGGGACTATCAGTGCCACTTTTATATTATTTTTACAAGGTTATTCTTAAGTTAGACACAGACTGCTCGTATAGTGTTATTTAAAGATCAGTAACCCTCCACCAACCGATCAATTTAAGATTGAAGTTACCGGTAGCTCTTTGTAAGTAGATGCGAGTATAAGTTGCTTCGTCGTCGAATCCGTTCTGCTTTTTAAACGAACTAGGATTTTATCTCCCACTTCAACACCCTTAATAACAACAGATTTTGCAGAGGTAACCGAGGTCCATCTGGCAGTCTGAAGATTTAATGATGTATTCTTTTTTACTATGGTGTATTCATAAGCTCTTTTTTTATCGCTGTCTAGAATAGTTAGTGTGGTTCCTGATAGACTGATTGTATCCGGTACCGTAGGCTGCTGTGTTATTTCAATCACCTTTACAGCAGAAGCTGCCTTCTTATCTGTTGGACCAGTACGAAATTCTATCATTCCAGCTGGGATTGGAGTATTGGCAGGTAGGGATGAACCAAATAACGATTTTAAATCCAAATATTTTATCTTAGGATCATTGGTAGCATAAGGTACCCAAGAAGTACTATCGCCTATACGATATAGCATCTCTCCACTCTTCATACCGGTAATACATAATTTGCTTCCATCCAGCTTAACGGAAGGTGCTGAAGGTCTCTTCGGAACTTTAAATGTAACTATTTTACCTGCTCGTTTTGACTCAGTAGCGATGGTTCTAAAGTAAAGCGTAGCACCTTTTATCTCATAAATGGTAGTTGACATGCTGTAGGATGCCGTCTTCCATGCTCCATTGTTTCCTTTTCGGTATTCGATCGGTAAGGTAGTATTCGTAATCACAGCTCTTCCTTCTCCACCGACGATTTGATAGGTAACTTTTAAGCTGTTTTCTTCTCCTTGAAGTGTAACAGGTACAGGATTTGCATCCTTGTTTCCTTTAAAATACAGCTCCACTGATTTTGCTTGCAACAATGCAGAAATATCCATCATACCATAGGGTTCAATTAACTCCCATGTTTTCATTTTATCTAAACTGATATAAAACTTTGTACTGTTTCCGCTTCCTGGAGATAATGTTGCAATTTCTTCGAGGTAATTTATCTTAACTGTGATACTAGATCCAGAAACTGAACTAGCCTTTGCTGTGGTATGAATATTAATACAAAAAAATAATAAAAACAATATTGATATCGCTAAATAATTCCTGTTGAATAAGGGTTTCCTGTTCTCCCCTTGGTTATGTAAGTTATTCTTCATCCCGAATTATCCTCCTTTTGGGTAGTTCCTAACAGGCTTTTCATATGTAATACTTTTATAGTAACACAGTTAATTATACCTTGCTTTCCATAGCTGTGCAACAGGGAAGATAAATTATTCCATTATTTCATACTAATTTTACTATAACCTAGGTTTATGTAATTTTTTTCCATTTATTTATTGCAATATTTTAAGAGATAAAGTACAATTATACTATTATATGTCACAAGGAGGCAGATTATGTGGAATGATCTTGAAGTAGGCTGGCAAGCGGCATTTGGATCAGCGTGGAATGCATTTAAAGAGAAGACAATACCTATTGGTGCCGCTATTGTGAATGAGCAGGATGTTCTTGTATCCACTGGACAAAATAAAATATATTCCAAGCAGGGAAATCCGAAAGAAATCTATCAGCATCACCTTGCCCATGCAGAAATCAATGCTATTCTAAAACTAAACGAAGAAGAACACCCTAACATCCGTCAATATACCTTATATGCCGTAATGGAGCCTTGTCCCCTATGCTTTGGTGCAATTGTAATGGGAAGTATTAGGCATGTAAAATATGCAGCAAGAGATACCTGGGCCGGTGCAACGATATTAAATAGCCGCTCCGAGTACATACAATCCAAAAAAATTAAAGTAGAAGGTCCTTTTGCTGACTTAGAAAAGATTCAAATAGCTTTACAGACTTATTTTGAATATGAGCGATTTCGTACTGATATTGTTGTGAAACGTTGGGAGACCCATTGTGAAACCGGAGTTAAACTAGGTAGGAATCTATTCGCCGCCGGAACCTTACGTAAATTCGCTAACGATAATTGCACTGCTGGCCATGTTATGGATTATATGTTCGAGCGTATAGATAAAAAGTAGAAAAGATAGGTATCGTAAATAGTACTCTAAATTAGGTTTTAAATTGGGTTTTTATTTTGCTAGTTATTAAGTATAAGAATCAAGTTTAATAAGTATTTGAGTTAAGAGTAACTATTGTATTATAAGCAATTTACTAACAAGCTTAAAAAGTGCATCCACAGTGGTTCAACCTCTGAGAATGCACTTTTATTCTACTATGACTTTATAATGAATTACCTGTCGTTATCCCATATGAAATAGCAATTACAGCCTTGTATAAACGTGACCGATTACCAATCATGCTATTCTTTCATCATTATCGAAATTTTATAATCGCTAAATCATCCAATACACTTTGGATTAACCGTCAGTAAATCATTGGATCGCTATTCAGCTTAGTAATCAGCGTATAAAAGCCGCAATTTCATCGTAAGTACTCTCAGGAAAGATCTTATGCAGATGTTCTACGATCGAATACTTTGCATCTTCAGCTTTTTTATGATAAGCACTTCTTACATGGTCTTCCCCATACAATCGTTCCGAAAGAGAATACAAGGCTACAGGCCATCCATACTCTTCATTCTTTTTACTACGCTTTCGTTGAAAGCCCCTCACCGTGATATATGTCTGCATCTGGAGCGAATTGATCGTACTTTCAAACCCCTTCTCACCATCTTTATGAAAGCCTGCCATAGTCTTTATTTCATAGGATGGTAAGGTTTCATAATGACTTAGTACATCAATAATATTTTTCGACCTTCGACTGGCTAACCCATCCTCATATCTACTGTCAAAATCATACCCGTCTCTACGATAAGAAGCCAAGACCGGATACCATTCTTTCGATACGAATCCGGCTTTATTCATAAATACCTTACCGTAAGCGACAATTCCTTCCGATGCAAGAATTGATCTCCATTCCCAGGGATCTTCTTCTAAAGGTCCACTCCACCAGGAATACTTTGCAGTACGCTCTTCAACGGAAAAGCCTTTGATATTATTTTTAAAAAGTGGGAGGAAGCCAATTTTGTTGACTAGATCTGTAAGCTCATTGCTATCATCCTCATACTCTAAGCCTTCCATTACCCAATTTCCATCTATCGTAATCATAAAGTTCCTCTCTCTAAACCTTTTTTATTCATCATAGGCTATTGTTATCAAACATCTCATTAAGTTTTCCTAATGACCACTCAATTGATCTATTTATGTAAGGCATTTTTATTGTTCAAAGCTAACTAAATGGTCAATTGGTTATGAAAGAATGATAACAAAATCTGCCCATCCATTACTAGTAAATGATACAAATAAAGGTGGGCAGTTCATAATTAGTTAACTATGGCAGCATATTACCTGCGGCCTGATAAATCTCATACCACTCTTCTCTGGTAAGAGAAAGCTCTGATCCCTTACAGGAATCCTTTAATCTCTCTATATTGGTGGTTCCTAGGATAACCTGCATATTTGCCGGGTGGCGTGTAATCCATGCAACTGCAATTGTTGTATTGGATACTTGATATTTTTCAGCAATACGATCAATCACTTGATTTAATTTACCGTAACGATCCTGATCTCCCAAGAATGGTCCTTCAAAGAAGCCCTTCTGGAACGGTGACCATGCCTGAATTGTGATATCTTTTAACCTGGAATATTCCAGTACACTTCCCTCACGGTTTACACTTTGATTGATATGCATATTAACGGTTAAGCCGCTATCGATCATTGGTGTATGAGCAATACTTAATTGTAATTGGTTGAATACAAGAGGATAAGGTACATACTTTTGCAGCAATTCAATCTGCGCTGGATTCTGATTGGAAACACCGAAATATTTAACTTTTCCTTGGGTATACAAGCTCTCAAATGCTTCTGCTACCTCTGCAGGATCCATTAAAGTGTCCGGTCTGTGAAGAAGAAGAACATCAAGATAATCTGTCTCTAATCTTGATAAAATACCATCCACAGATTCTAAGATATGTTCCTTTGAGAAGTCAAAGAAGCCTTTGCGGATACCGCATTTACTTTGAATAATCATCTTCTCTCTGAGTGCAGGTGTCATATCAAGTGCTTTCGCAAAATGACGTTCACATTCTCCTCCACCATAGATATCAGCATGATCAAAGAAATTTACCCCTTCCTCCATCGCAGTTAAAATAAACTGGTTTAAATCTTTCTCTGATAAGCTGGTAATTCTCATGCATCCCATCACAATGTTAGATGCTTTTAAGTTCGTATTCGCAACATTAATATACTTCATTACAAATCCTCCTGACTTTTTATTCTTGCTAGGTTTTGCGATTCATCTGACAATAGATTGAATGATTTATTACATATCAAAATAGAATTTCAAATCGTAACACCCTAACTAACGTAGTATCAATACTATGAAATTATTCTATATTTCTAATTTAACTCATCTAAAGTTTTATAGTATGAGGGTAAAAATTCCTCCATAAAGAAGTTGACTTCCGGTAATTGCATGCTTACCAAAGCTTCTTTGATTGATTTTTCAGCACTGATAAATTCCGTATTACCGGCTTTTCCTTCTTCAATGCATTTGATCAACGCAGAAAGCTTGTCTGCTGCCTTCACTAGCTTCCACAGATAAGCATCTTCCTCTTTGGGAAAGAAAATACTCTCATAGCTTTTTTGCATATGATCCGGTAACATAGCCAGAAGCCTTTTAGCTGCTATCTCCTCTATTTCTTTAAATGCTCCTTGTATATCCTCATTAAAATATTTTATTGGTGTTGGCATATCACCGGTGATAATCTCGGTTGCATCATGATAAATACCGATCAGCGCTGCTTTTTCTGCATTCAGTTGTTTTCCGAAGTGTTCGTTACTGATTATGGAAAGAGCATGGGCAAGAATACTTACTTCCAAGGAATGCTCACTGATATTTTCCGATTGGCTGTTTCTCATCAGAGACCAACGTTCAATCAATTTCATTCTCGACATCATGGCAAAAAACTGATTTCCCATAGCTTCTCCTTTCTAATCTGACTTTCGGACTTCATCAATTCTGGTATTACCTAATCGTTCCCTAATCTGGCATCCTCTAGATGCTTCTTTACATAGATGCCAGTATAGGAATTCGGGTTATCTGCGATCTCTTCCGGTGTACCGGTCGCTACCACTGTACCACCCTTATCTCCACCCTCAGGCCCGATATCTATAATATAATCTGCTGTTTTTATCATATCTAAATTATGCTCAATAACGACTACAGTATTGCCGGAGTCAGAAAACCTTCTTAATATTTCAACCAATTTATGGACATCTGCAAAATGCAAACCAGTCGTTGGCTCATCTAAAATATAGATTGTTTTACCTGTACTTCGCTTACTAAGCTCCGTCGCCAGCTTTATTCTCTGGGCTTCTCCTCCGGAGAGGGAAGTGGACGGATGACCCAATCTTAAATAGGATAACCCTACATCATATAAGGTCTCTATCTTTCTGCGGATAGAAGGTACATTTTCAAAGAAATGAATAGCCTCTTCTATGGTCATATTGAGAACATCATAGATGCTCTTTCCTTTATATTTTACCTCTAAGGTCTCACGGTTGTATCTCTTTCCACCGCATACTTCGCAAGGAACATAGATATCGGGAAGGAAGTTCATCTCTATCTTAAGAATACCATCTCCGCTACAGGCTTCACAACGTCCGCCTTTGACATTAAAACTAAAACGACCCTTAGTGTATCCTCGCATCTTCGCATCTGACGTTGCTGAGAACAGGTCCCTAATCTGATCAAACACACCGGTATAAGTTGCCGGATTGGATCTAGGGGTACGGCCAATCGGAGACTGGTCAATATTAATTACTTTATCTAAGGATTCAATACCAATCATTGCATCGTGCTTGCCCGGAATGCAACGAGCACGGTTTAAGTCCCTGGATAATCTCTTATACAGGATTTCTGTGATCAAAGAACTCTTACCGGAACCGGAAACTCCGGTTACACAAGTCATAACTCCAAGGGGTATGTCAACATCAATGTTCTTTAAATTATTCTCCTTAGCACCTTTAATGGAAAGGTAGCCATTCGGCTGTCTTCTTTCCTTCGGCACTGGTATCTTAATTCTTCCACTTAAATATGCCCCGGTCATTGATTCTTCTACCTTCATGATCTCTTGGGCAGTTCCTTCTGCTACTACAACACCTCCATGCTCCCCGGCTCCAGGCCCGATGTCGATGATGTGATCCGCCGCAAACATGGTGTCTTCATCATGCTCTACAACAATCAAGGTATTCCCTAAGTCTTTTAAATTCCTTAGAGTCTTTAAGAGTTTGTCATTATCTCTCTGATGAAGACCTATACTAGGCTCATCCAAAATATATGCTACACCTACCAACCCTGATCCAATCTGTGTTGCCAGACGAATTCTCTGGGATTCACCACCAGATAAAGATCCGGTAGCTCTGGCTAGGGTGAGGTAATCCAAACCTACATCCATAAGGAAGTTAATTCTTGATTTTATTTCTTTTAACACCAAATCACCGATCTTCATCTGCATTGAAGTCAGACTTAGTTGATTCATAAACTGCTGTAAATCACGAATGGAGTAATCCGTTACATCAGCTATGTTCTTATCACCTATGGTTACAGCGAGGGATTCTTTCTTCAACCGCTTGCCACCACATTCTTTACAGGGGGTTGTCCTCATAAAGCTCTCGTATTCCTGTTTTACCGCATCAGAACCACTCTCTCGGTAACGTCGTTCCACATTACGGATTAGGCCTTCAAAAGCAACATCATAAACCCCTTCTCCTCGTTGTCCTTTATAATACACTTTAACGGATTTACCATCTGTTCCATAGATAAACATTTGTCGAACTTTTTCTGGCAGTTTCTCATACGGAGTCGATAATTTAAAACTATATTCCTTCGCCAGAGCTTCTAAGATTGCTCTTGAATAACTCCCCTTATCTACAACGGACTGCCAACCGGGAGCAGCAACTGCTCCATCAATCAAACTCTTGCTGGGATCTGCGATTAAGAGTTCTTCATCAAATTCCATCTTAATGCCAATACCATGGCAATCGGGGCAAGCTCCAAAGGGATTATTGAAGGAGAAATTTCTAGGCTCTATCTCTTCTATACTAATACCACAATCAGGGCAGGAAAAATTCTGGCTAAAGGTGATGGGTTCTCCATCAATCACATCAACGATCATTAAACCTTCTGCTTGTTTTAGTACATTTTCAATAGAATCAGATAATCTCTTCTCAATTCCCTTTTTCACAACAAGACGATCCACGATGATTTCTATGTTATGTTTGATGTTCTTCTCTAACTTAATCTCTTCTGTCAGTTCATAAAGATGACCGTCTACTCTTACTCTGACATAACCACTGCGCTTCGCCTGTTCGAAGAGCTTTACATGCTCACCTTTTCGTCCGCGGACAACCGGAGCCAGAAGTTGTATCTTAGTACCCATGGGTAAACTCATGATATCGTCTACCATCTGATCTACGGTCTGTTTTTTAATCTCCTTACCACAGTTCGGACAATGAGGGATACCGATTCTTGCATAAAGCAAACGATAATAATCATAAATCTCTGTTACCGTACCAACAGTAGATCTTGGGTTTCGGTTGGTGGATTTTTGATCAATCGAGATCGCCGGCGGTAAACCTTCGATGCTTTCGACATCGGGCTTTTCCATCTGACCTAAGAATTGTCTTGCATAGGAAGAAAGGGACTCCATGTATCTTCTCTGTCCTTCCGCATAAATCGTATCAAATGCCAAGGAGGATTTACCGGAACCACTTAAACCCGTAAGTACAACAAACTCATCTCTCGGAATATTAATATCAATACTCTTAAGATTATTTTCCTTAGCACCTCTGATTTTAATATAATTTTTTCTATCTGACATATCTTCACCTATTCTAATCATTCTATTTAAACTTTTTTATCCCAGCCTATCCTTATAAAAGCAGGTCCATTACTCCACTCCGTTTAACTGCTTCTTTATCTCAACCATCTTATCTCTTAATTCTGCTGCCAGCTCAAAATTAAGCTCCGCTGCAGCGGTATGCATCTGTTTCGTAATCTTCTTCACCAATGCCTCCAATTCCTGACGTGACATCGATTCCATATCTTTCTCCATATCAACGATGGATTTGTTCACCTTCTTGGAGATACTGATCAGGTCTCTTACTTTCTTCTGGATCGAAGTAGGAGTAATGCCATGAGCTTCATTGTAATCCTGTTGGATTTTCCTTCTACGGTTTGTCTCTCCAATGGCTTTTCTCATGGAGTCAGTCTCACGATCCGCGTACATGATAACGCGGCCTTCCGCATTTCTAGCAGCACGTCCTATGGTCTGTATCAAGGAGGTTTCCGAACGTAGGAAGCCTTCCTTATCGGCATCTAATATTGCTACCAATCCAACCTCAGGTATATCCAGACCTTCTCGCAGGAGATTGATTCCTACCAGAACATCAAAGACGTCCATACGCATATCCCTTATAATCTCAGATCGTTCTAAAGTGTCTATATCCGAGTGTAAATACTTAACGCGAATTCCTACTTCCCTTAAGTAAGTTGTTAAATCCTCCGCCATCCTCTTGGTCAGGGTCGTTACCAGTACCTTACTCCTTCTATCCAATTCTTTATGAATCTCTCCGAGAAGATCATCAATCTGACCTTGAATGGGCTTGACTGTGACTTCTGGGTCTAAGAGTCCTGTCGGACGAATTACCTGCTCCGCTCTCATCAGTTCATGGTTTGCTTCATACACCGATGGTGTAGCGGATACGAATAAGATTTGATCTATTTTACTTTCAAATTCTTCAAAATTTAATGGACGATTATCCAAAGCAGACGGTAAACGGAAACCGAAATCTACCAAGGTTGTCTTTCTTGAACGGTCTCCGGCAAACATACCACGGATCTGGGGTAATGTAATATGGGATTCATCTACCATAATCATAAAATCATCCGGAAAATAATCGATCAACGTATGAGGAGGACACCCCGGTTCCAGACCGGTTAAATGTCTGGAATAATTCTCGATACCGGAACAAAAGCCCGCTTCCCTCATCATCTCAACGTCAAAATGAGTCCGCTCTGCAATTCTCTGTGCTTCTAACAGCTTATCCTCACTTTTAAAATATCTAATTTGCTCCTCTAACTCGATTTCTATATTCTGTATAGCCGCTTCTAACTTGTCCTGTGCAACTACATAATGTGAAGCAGGAAAGATTACCATATGTTCCAGAATGCTCTTTAACTCCCCGGTAAACACATCGATTTCCAAAATTCTCTCTACTTCATCCCCAAAGAATTCAATCCGTACCGCTACCTCGCCAGAGGTAATCGGAAAAACCTCCACCGTATCACCTCGTACCCGGAAGGTACCTCGTTTGAAGTCCATATCATTTCTTGTATATTGTATATTAACCAGTTTACGGATGACATCATCACGATCTTTAATCATACCCGGTCGCAAGGATAATACCATCTCCTGATAATCGATGGGACTTCCTAAGCCATAGATACAGGATACACTGGCAATAATAATGACATCCTTTCGTTCTGATAATGAGGCCGTAGCTGAATGGCGAAGTTTATCAATCTCATCATTGATTGCAGAATCCTTCTCGATATAGGTATCCGTAGAAGGTACATATGCTTCCGGCTGGTAATAATCATAATAACTGACAAAATATTCAACTGCATTCTCAGGAAAGAACTCTTTAAACTCACCATATAGCTGCGCAGCCAAGGTCTTATTGTGCGCAATGATCAAAGTTGGCTTCTGAATTTGCTGGATTACATTCGCCATTGTAAAGGTTTTACCGGATCCGGTAACTCCTAATAAGGTCTGACACTGGTTTCCCTTTTGAAATCCTTCCACTAGGTTTTTTATCGCCTCCGGCTGATCTCCCGTTGGCGCAAACTCCGATACCAATTTGAACTCCATACGATTCGTTCCTTCCTGAAAATGTATTTATAAGCAATAATTTAAAGTATAACCAGACATCCTGGTATCACACATAATTTCATTTTGATTTCTGTAATTATAGCATAAGAGTAAAATAAAATCAATAAAAATTCGAATGTTTGTTCTTATCAAAAACAATACTTTATTCTCAATAATTTTGATACTCCGTCTGATAAAATCCCTGATGATTACCACAAACCGGGCAAACCTTTGGAGCACACATTCCATATATAACATTCCCGCATTTTAAGCATTGCCAATAGACCTGATCGTCTTTACAAAACATCTGTTCATTTATAATATTCCACTCTAATCTACGAAACCGATTATCATGGTAGCGCTCTATTTCGGCAACTCCATCAAAGAGCGCAGCTATTTCATGATACCCCTCACTTCTTGCGGTTGCAGCATAGTCTCTGTAGGTACTGGTCCACTCCCGTTTTTCATTATGATAAGAGTCTCTGAGATTGGATAGAGTAACAGGGAGCTCCCCTCCCTCCAATAACCTGAGCCACATCCTTGCATGTTCTCTCTCGTTCTTGGCTGTAGCATCAAAGATATTACCTAATTGTTCAAAGCCTTCTTCTCGCGCTTTTATTCCATAGAGAGTATATTTCGTATTTGCAATTGCTTCTCCATGAAAGGCCGTCTGTAAATTCTGGTATGTCCTACTATTATGAAAATCCATTGATATCGCCTAGGTTCATTGTTTTTCCTCTACCATGATATGTAAATCTTTTACAATCCGAACATTGTCTTGTAAGAACTCTGTAACTACTTTTAAAATTTTAATGCAACTTACCTCGCCTTTTTGTAACTTACCGCTTCCTCCATTGAAAATAAAAAAAGTAGGCAGTATACTCCAGACATAACAATATTTGAAAGGGAGATTTGTATGATCGGAATAATTATTTTGTTGGTAATGTTAGGAATTGAGGTAGGGTTTATGGTATATTGTTTTGTAACAAAATCCTACCAGAAGGAGAATAAGTACATCCTCCGTGTATCATTATTTGTTCTTTTGCTTCTTTTATTTTTACTTCATGGCCTGACCTGGGGATTTCGTTACACAATGTTGACTTTCATCCTGCTGCTTATGGTAATTGTCGGAACCATTCAGTTTTTTAGAGGAAAATATAAAAAGGTAGTTATTTTCAAGAAAAAATATGTTATTATGACTTGTATCAGAAATATGTTATTATTTACCTTTGCAATCATGCCTGCCATTCTGTTTCCTCAGTTCAAGCCGATTGAAATAACAGGAAATTATGATGTAAAAACCGTAAGCTATACGTTAACCGATGATAGCAGAAAAGAAACCTTTAGCGATAACGAGGAAAGCAGAAAGGTTACGATTGAGTTCTGGTATCCGGATCAGATGAACGAACAATATCCTCTGTTGGTATTTTCCCACGGTTCCTTTGGCTTCCGCGGTAGTAATCGTTCCACCTTTGAAAATTTAGCAAGTAACGGGTACGTTGTATGCAGTATTGACCACACTTATCATTCTTTTTTTACTTCTCAAACCGATGGCAAATCCGTTCTCGTGAACATGGATTTTATGAATGATGCCATAGCTGCTACCAATGGAGATTTTGACGAGCAAACTACTTTTCAAAAAACCCAGGAATGGCTTGATCTTAGAACAAAGGATATGAATTTTGTCCTCGATACGATCGAAGACGAAGTGAGTAAGGATAACTCCGGTGAAGTATATCAGCTCATCAACACGGATGAAATTGGGCTGTTTGGCCATTCCCTTGGGGGTGCAACCGCAGCGAGACTGGGCAGAGACCGCGATGATATTGACGCTGTAATCGTTGTTGATGGAACAATGCTTGGGGAAGAGCTTGCATTTGAAAAAGGCTCTGTGGTGATTAATAAAACCCCATACCCTATCCCATTATTAAATATGTATAATGAAGAGCATTATGAGGAAGCGAAGTCCACTGCAGATCACTATGCAAATACTGTAGCTACTGCAGGTGCTATCGATGCGAAAGATATTGTAATTCATGGTTCCGGGCATCTTAATTTTACTGATCTTCCGTTATTCTCTCCATTTTTAGCAAGTATGTTAGGAACTGGTGAAGTAGATAGCAGATACTGTATTGAGACGATGAATCAGATTATACTGGATTACTTTAATTACTACATGAAACATACTACTGAATTAAATCTTAAAACAGAATATTAACAATTGCATCGAGGAGTTCTATCGCTGCTCCCATAACGGAGCACGATACTGGTATCTTGCAATCCTTCGAGGCATTTTATATGATAACAGAATCGTTAAAAAATAGTACCATGATACCGATAGGAGCGGCTATGAAAGTAAGATTAGAGCGAATAAAAAAAACCGAGGAAGAACATGTACTAATCCGATGTTACAGCATTAGTGACGAAGTAACTGAAATCATGAATTTTGTGAAATCGAAAGATGATGTATTACTTGGTTATGAGAACTCTCAGATTTTCCATATCTCATTAAGAGATATCTATTATTTTGAAGGAGTTGATAATAAGGTTTTTGCTTACTTAGAACATACCGTTTATGAGACGAAGAGTAAATTATACGAGTTGGAAGAGCTATACGATAACAGGCAGTTTTTCCGATGTTCAAAATCTTCTATCATCAACCTGTTAAAAATCGATTGTATCAAACCTGCATTAAACGGACGGTTTACTGCAAAGCTTCTGAATGGAGAACAAGTCATTATATCTAGACAATATGTTCCTGCTTTAAAGAAGAAGCTACAGATCTCATAAGGAGGTAATGTATGAGTTTTATCGAGTTTTGCAAACGTAACTTAATGAGCTATTTTATTATAGTAACCGGTATTACTGCTGCCGTAGGTATCCTTGGTACAAATTATGATGCAAACGCTGTTTTTGGTTATGAAGCATTTTATTCCCCTTTGATCATTGGTGCAGTATCCATACTGCCTTCCTTTGTTCTATATTCTAGAAAAGATTTAACTTTTAAACAGATGTTAGTGCGAAGAATTTTACATTTTATACTATTAGAACTGATCCTTGTGACCTTAGGATTTGTAGTTGGTTTATTTGATGAAAATCATGCTGCATTCCCGTTTGCGATTTCGGTATTCCTGGTTTATGTGTTTGTACAATTCATGATCTGGATCAGTGATTGTAAAACAGCGGATGCGATGAATGAAGGGTTAAAAAGACTTCAGGGATAAAAAATAAGTTCGATTACAATTCAATGTAATCGAACTTATTTTTTATCCCAATACAAACTGACTCTCCCAAAATTTCGTATCAATGATCCGAGTAACTCTATCCTTGAAAACCAGCTCGTTATAATTTCTATCAGCCTATTAAAAGTTAATCTTAGAGAGCAGGATAACATCTTTTTAATAATCCCCTAAATATTTTGCGAAACATATCATATAGTACTACTTCTAGGAGAAATTAGTTCAAAGCTTACGCATATATTATAACGAGGTGATTCGATGTGTCCTGAAGAAGTTATAGCTCTTGTTGCAACAATTTCAATTAAAATATCAAAAGATACCGATTCGATTGAAGACTTAACAGCAATGGCATCTGCCTTTACATTACTTGCAGATTCGCTTCGATCCATTGTTGCTCAAAGAATTAATATCAAAGCAAAAGAAAAAGCCTGTCTTGAAAAAGAAAAAGAGAAAGAGAAGGAAAAGGAAGAAGAGAAGGAAAAAGATAAGGATAAAGAAGATCCAATCAAAAGACAATACCGCAAATTCAAAAAGACCTTTGATCCCGATTCTGATGAAGAGTTCGAAATTATTGATGAGATCATCAACGAAGAGGAAGAAGAAGAGGAATCTAGCTTCTAATTGCGGTTTTCTTCCCCTGCTACCAAAGCCTGTTTGCATAATTGATAGAAATTAGCAGTAAAGTACTCGTCCTGAGCTGAAGTACGTTTTTTCACATGTCCACCAATACGTTCTCCAGCTCTGCGGTATTCTTTTTTTATATGCCGTTCCATTAACATTAGATCGATATTGGAATTGTTATAAATCTTACCGTTTGGATGAATTGCATAAGCGCACTTGCCTAGAGCCATTGCCGCTACACCATAATCCTGGGTAACAACAATATCTCCTTTTTTCGTTCTATTGATCAATGCAAAATCAACGGCATCCGGAGCTTTACTAACTAATATTACTTCACTGTAATCCGAATATAAAATATGGCTTGTATCTACAAGCATCAGTACCGGAATCTCAAGATCTTTGGCTATGTTTTCAATAATCGATTTTACCGGACAAGCATCGGCATCCACTAATATCTTCATCCAATATCCCCACTTTATATGATCTATTTTAATAAAACTTTACTCTTCTACTTCTTAATATATCTTTTTTCATTGATAAATTTAAACTTTAGTATATTAATCGATTTTAACCCCGCTAAACGTAAAGAATCACTCTGATAGATCTCTGTATAAACAAGCTTTCCGTTTATTCGTTCCGATTTCATCAAGCTGATTTTCAAAGTCTCCATGATCATAGGCGTTACCAGATGATCTAATTCCTTCTTTTCAATCTTTCCATTTAGCTTAACTCTTCTTCCCAGTGTAAGGTGAGGTTTGTATTCCTTATCATCTACCGGAATTCCCACTGCCTTTAATTCCTTCACTAATTCTTCTTGGAGTTTCCACAAATTCAGTTCTTTCTCTACCCCAACCCAGAAGATATCACCTTCTTGACGTTTGAAACTTCCAATCTCCCGAAATTCTAATTGAAATGGTAGTGTATTTGCATTATTTAAAGCTCGGTCCATCGCTCTCATAATTTCTGTAGCATCCTTTGTTTCTCCAATAAATACAACCGTCAGATGCAGATTATCCCGATCAGTAAAACTTCCTTTCCTAGTTAAATTTTTCAGCCCAGTGATTGTTCTGCTTAGGGAATCCTTTATATTTTCTTGTAATGTTATGGCGATAAATAGTCTCATGTTCATCATCCTTTTTCATTGATTCATAGTTTTAAAGGTACTTTTATTATAAAATATTTCCTATAACGGTACAACTGAAAAGTCACCTCTTCGGTACTTTTCTATTATTACCTACCATAAGATAGTATTGTAGTTTATGATATTTACCGCTATAATATTTATCTTAAGGAGTTTAATATGAAAGGAATAAAAAAAAGAAATGTGCTATGGGTATTCTGCATTATCGCTGCTACTATACTCATCTCATATTTAGAAAATAATTTGTCACCCTCTAACGAAACTTCATTACCTCTCTTTTCAAAGCAGACTGAGACGATGGAAGTTCATTTTATCGATGTAGGACAGGGAGATTCCATCTATATCAAGGCAGATGGTCATTCTATGTTGATTGATGCCGGTGAAAAATCGGAAGGAACTACTGTGATTCATTATCTGGAAGCACTCGGAGTAGACAATTTGGACTATATTATTTGTACTCATCCTCATAGTGATCACATTGGAGGAATGAATTCAGTTCTTGATTCCTTCTCTGTTAATCAAATTATTATGCCAGAGGTCAATCATACAACCGATACTTATGAAGATCTTCTGCAGGCCATTGGTGATCATAATCTTACGATTACAAAAGCTGTACCCGGTAATCAATACGCACTGGGTCCAGCCTCCTTTACGATACTGTCGCCGGTGAGTGATTTCTATGAGGATGTGAATAATTATAGTGTAGGGATTAAACTTTCCTACTATAATAACTCATTTATTCTAACCGGTGATGCGGAAGCGTTGGCAGAAAAAGAAATGTTGAATGAGGATATGGATCTTACTGGTGATGTATTAAAACTGGGGCATCATGGTTCCTCCTACAGCAGCTGTAGTGAATTTCTTGATGCAGTATCTCCTTCCTATGCAGTAATTAGTGTTGGAAAAGACAATACCTATGGGCATCCTCACCACGAAACGATAGAGGCTCTGGTGGAACGGGGTATCCCAATCTATCGAACTGATGAACAAGGAACCATAATCTTTCAATGCGACGGGGATACCGTCTCAGTTCATAATGAGAACTAGTAAAGACGGATAGGATCATCTCGTATGAAATAAGAAACTCGATCTTAAGAAGAAAGATGATATGATAATACATAATAGACCTAATGAAAATAAAAAATACCAATTGAATACAAAAGGAGAATTTAAATGAAAGAATTAGAATCTATGTACCCTCAGGACAAAGAAGAATGTTACCGATTAATATTGGCACAGATAGAAGCTTTGATGGAAAATGAAGAAAACCTCATTCCCAATCTTGGTAATGTATCCGCTTTACTTAACCTTGCCTTAGTAGATATTAATTGGGTCGGTTTTTATCTGATGAAAAATGGTGAGTTACTTTTAGGACCCTTCCAAGGAAAACCTGCCTGCATTCATATTCCTGTAGGAAAAGGAGTATGTGGTTCAGCAGTTGCCTTGGATCTGACTCAGTTAGTGTTTGATGTTCACCAATTTCCTGGTCACATAGCCTGCGATAGTGCATCCCGCTCGGAAATAGTGATACCCATCCATGGAAATGGTAAAATTGTTGGGGTTTTAGATATTGATAGCCCTATGATAGGCCGTTTTGATTCTAAGGATCAATCCGGTCTCGAACAAGTGGTAAAACTGATTGAACAAGGATGTAACTGGAGAGAGTTTTTATAGTAGATAGGTACGATCGATGTGACTAAATTAATTTTGAATTCCGATCAGCTTTTTGTGATATTTAATACAAAACGGTGGAATATGATTTGTATTGTTTTGTATCTTTCAAACCATATCCCACCGATATTTATTGCTCTTCTTTTTCAATCGTGATTATTTCTTCATACAACTTTTTATATTCTTTTACACTTCTCCCCCAAGAGCTGTCGTAGGTCATACAGTTCTTCACAAGAACCGGCCATTCTGGTGAATGATAGGTCTCCAAGGCCAAATCCAGAGCATCCGCCAGAGCATCCGCTGTCCAATTTTCCATATGAAATCCACAAGGGTTCTCATTTTCTCCAGCGTTATCCACAATAGTATCCTTTAATCCCCCAACCGGGTTGATCACCGGTACTGCACCATATCGCATTGCATAAAGCTGCCCTAAACCGCAGGGTTCATATTGGGATGGCATCAGATAGATATCACAGGCTGCATATATTTTTCTGGCCTTTGCCGGGGTATACTCAAAATCAACCACAATGTTGTCGGGATATGCTTTAGCAACACTATACCAAATATCATGATAATTCGTACCTCCAGTTCCTAAAAGGATAAACTGAAAGGCACTCATATCCATCAGTTGAAACGCCTTCAGAATGAGATCAATTCCTTTTTCCGGAACCAATCGGGTTACGATTGCAATCAGTGGCAGCCCCGTATCTGATAATTGATAACTCGAAAGAAGTGCGCTCTTATTCTTTTTCTTATCTTCAAAGTTCCTACTGCTGTAGGTACTCGTAAGTTCCAGATCTACCATAGGGTCATAAGCATCCTGATCAATCCCATTCAAAATTCCTGCAATACCCTCTTTTCTCATACGAAGGAAACGCTCCATACCGCTGCCTAAGCCCGGTTGTGTTATTTCCTTGCTATAACTTGGACTTACCGTAGATACCCGGTCAGCATAAAGAATCCCGGCTTTCATAAAATTTAACCACTCCGGCCATCCCAATTGAAACTTTTCCATATCAGTCAGTAATCCGGTTAGCATTGAATCCGGAACAAAACCATGATAAGCGATATTATGAATGGTATATAAGGTTTTCAAATTCGGATACTTTCTCTTTAAAAGTAACGGCAAAAATCCGGTATGCCAGTCATTGCAATGAATAATATCCGGTTCAAAGGAGATATGTTCCAGCATTTCAACAACCGCCTGACAAAAGAAAAAGAAACGAAAACCATCATCCTCATATCCATAGATATTATCCCGATAAAAATATCGATCATTTTGAATAAAATAAGTGACGAATTTTTTTCTGTCCGAATCCGCTTTCAATACACAGCCTTCATAGCCGGTTCCCATAGGAACCGGGAAATCAACGAGAAATTTAAGCTTCTCTTCCACCGATTTATAATGAGGCATGACCCGGCAGACCTCAATACCTTTGGTGTCTTGCAACGCTCGCGGAAGGCTTTCGCCGATGAGACCAAGACCTCCCGCACTGGCAAAGGGAGCAATCTCTGCTGTAACATACAAAATCTTTATCTTATGATTCAATTTGTTACTCCTCCTTATTGAAAGTAATGGTGAAGTGATTGGTACAAATCCATATAGCGGCATGCTGAAACCTGCCAGCTGTAATCACTGCTCATTGCAGCGTATTGTAATTTGCTCCATACTTCTTTATTCTGATACAGGTGCAATGCTCGCTCAATTGTAAAAAGCATCTCATGGGCATTGTAATTATGAAAACGAAATCCGTTTCCCTCTCCGGTATACTCATTGTAAGCATTGACCGTATCCAAAAGACCTCCGGTCTCCCGAACAATCGGAAGCGTTCCATATCTCATACTAATCATTTGACCCAAGCCACAGGGTTCAAAGAGGGACGGCATTAAAAATAAGTCCGCTCCTGCATAAATACGATGAGCCAAGGTATTATCAAAACGTATATTGGCTGACACTTTTCCTGGATACTGATTTACCGCATCTTGAAATAATCTCTCGTATTTTTCACTACCACTTCCAAGGACCACTAATTGTACTGGATAACGTAAGATATCTCCTAACACATGGGCAATCAAATCTAGCCCTTTCTGATCCACCAAACGGGATATCAGACCAATCATCGGAAGCTCTCCATCCACAGGAAGCTGAAGATCTCTTTGTAAATTAATTTTATTTTCCTTCTTGCCATCCATATTGTCCTTGGAAAAGGTACAATACAAAAGCGGATCAGTCTCAGGATTAAATTCCTCGTAATCGATTCCGTTCACAATACCATGCAAGCTATTCTGCCTTGCCCTTAAAAGTCCATCCATCTGCTCCCCATAAAAGGAATTTTGAATTTCATTGGCATAGCTTTGACTTACTGTTGTAAGAATGTGTGAATACAAAAGTCCGCCCTTTAAGAAGGACGCCCCTCCGTAAAACTCCAGTTTATCCGGAGTAAAGAACTCTTCGCCTAGGGAAAACCAATCATTGAAATGATTCATTCCATACACCCCTTGGTATTTTAAATTATGAATGGAAAACATTGTTGCTATATTATGATATGGTTCCTGACAACGATATTTTGCCTCTAACAGCACCGGTATCATCCCCGCCTGCCAATCATGACAATGAAGTACATCCGGAATAAAATCCAGTTGATGAAGAGCCGCCAGGACTGCCTGGCAGAAGAATGCAAATCGTTCACCATCATCCCCATAACCATACAGGTTATCTCTATTGAAATAATACTGGTTATCAATAAAATAATAGGTTACACCACGATACTCTGCCTCCTCAATGCCGCAGTACTGATTTCTCCATCCCATTCTTACATAAGAATAACAACGATGATGTATCCCTTCCTTTAATTCAGAGGGAATGGAACTGTACTTTGGCATAATGACTCTGACATCAGCTCCCTGTTTTAGCAGCGCTGCCGGAAGTGACCCAAGAACATCTGCAAGCCCTCCGGTTTTGGCATAAGGACTTGCTTCCGAAGCAGCCATTAATATCTTTAACATAATTACCTCCTTAAATAACCGCTTTCTTACGAATGACTACCGGATAATTTTCCTGACCGATCAATCGCCTTCCCTTACGAATGATGACCTCTTTATCAAGGATTACATTCTCAAGGATTGCTTTTTCCTGTATCTCAGTATTTTGCATGATAATGCTGTTTTTTATTACAGCTCCTTCTTCGATTCTAACTCCTCGAAAGACGATGCAATTTTCAATCTGACCTTCGATCACACTTCCATCCGCTACAAGAGAGTTCACTGCTCTTGCGTTAATACCGTATTTTGCAGGAACTTCATCCTTGACTTTGGTATAAATCAGTCCTGCATTATGGAATAATTCATAGAAATTCTTTAGATTAAATAATTCCATATTATGTTTAAAATAAGACCGGATACTATCGATTTTTGCCAGATACCCTTCATAAGGATAACCATATATCTTAAGCTTATCCAGTTTTTTAATTAAGATGTCTTTAATAAAATCATGTTGTCCTCTGGCTGCACATTCTTCGATCAGATACATGAACAATTTCTTCTCAATAATATACATTTCCATGGATATTTTATTGGATTTTGGTGCAGAAGGCGTAACTTCAATATCCCAGATACGATTATCCTCCTTGGTTCTTATTAACGTGTGTTTTGATAAGTCCTCCACACTGGCCTTCTTCTCTTCTTTATAAATCACCGTAATATCTGCTTTATTCTTTTTATGAAATTCCATTGCATCGTTATATGTAAGATTACATACCATGGAACTTCCCGAGATAACGACATAATTCTGAGGACTCTTCCTTATGTAAGACATAATATTATGAAAAGCATCGATTTCACCTCGATACCAGCCGTTCTTATCATGACTGACATAGGGTGGCAGGATAAATAGACCGCCCCGCTTCCGATCCAGATCCCATTGCTTGCCCGAATCCAAATGATCAAGTAAGGATTGATAATTGTTTTGTGTAATTAAACCGACATTGATAATTCCGGAATTTATCATATTAGATAGAATAAAATCAATGATACGATATCTTCCACCAAAAGGTACGGCAGCTACAGAACGAAACAGAGTGAGTTCTTCCAAGCTGGCATCACTATCTCCGGTATAGATAATTCCTAGGGTATCTCTCATATGATTCCCTCCCCGTTTAAATTCATAGTATCATCCTCATCTGCAATACACTCATAGGTTTCTATCATGATACCTCTTCCCAGTTTCGTACCTTCTGGAATCGTAATTTCTTCTCCTATCACTGTAATATCACAACCGGTGCTGCAATAGGTAGATCGTTCCTGACCACTGCGTTTATACCCGATATGGCAATGGTCTCCAATGACCGTATTTTCCGCTATGATCGCATTTTCTATGATTGTGTTCCTTCCAACTCTTACGTTTGGCATTAAGATAGAATTGCGAATAGTCGAGCCTTCTCCCAAGCATACCCCTGCAAACAAAACACTGTGATCCACTTCTCCCATGATAATGCAGCCTTCCGTAATGATACAACGTCTTACCGATGCACCAGGGGCAATATAATGAGGTGGTTCTACAGGATTTCTAGAATAGATCCTCCAATTAGGATCATAAAGATCCAGTTCCGGATCATCCTTTAGCAAATCCATATTTGCTTCCCATAGGCTTTGAATCGTTCCAACATCTTTCCAATAGCCGTTAAATTCATAAGCATAAAGACGCTCTCCATTCTTTAACATTTCCGGAATAATATTTTTTCCGAAATCATTACTGGAACCCTCCTTCTTTTGATCCTCAATCAGGTATCTCTTTAGAAGATCCCAGCGGAATATGTAAATGCCCATGGATGCTTTATTGCTGATTGGGTTCTTTGGTTTTTCAACAAATTCATAGATCCGATTATCCTCCTCGGTATTCATAATTCCAAACCGGCTGGCATCTTCCCAAGGAACCTGAAGGATTGCAATCGTCACATCCGCTTTCTTTTGCTTATGGTATTCGAGCATCATGGCATAATCCATCTTATAGATCTGATCCCCGGATAAAATCAAAACATACTCCGGATGATATCCTTCGATAAACTGTATATTCTGACATATTGCATTGGCAGTTCCGGTATACCACTCCCCGGCTGTCTGTTTCATGTATGGCGGAAGAATCGTTACTCCACCGTTTAATCGGTCCAAGTCCCAAGGCTGTCCTATTCCAATATAGGAATTTAATTTCAACGGTTGGTATTGCGTCAATACCCCTACCGTTTCAATACTGGAATTCGTGCAGTTACTTAATGGAAAATCAATAATACGATACTTCCCACCAAAGGGCACAGCAGGTTTTGCCACATTCTTCGTCAATACCCCCAGTCTGCTTCCCTGCCCGCCGGCGAGCAGCATAGCTACACACTCTTTCGACACCATAACTAGGCCTCCTTTAATTAATAATTTTCCTCTAGAGAACCTTATCTTTTGTACTTATTCATGATCTGATTGTATTGTGATCTTATCCTCACTATTCATTGAATCAATAAATACCGGTTTTAGATAAATCGATGACAAGCCCGGTAAGGATAATGTAATGGATTGATCAAAGGAGTGACTTTCCATCGGTTCGATTACAATCTCCCCTTCATTCTTAATTCCCAAGCCTCCAAATTTAGTATCATCACTGTTAAAAACTTCAGTATAATAGGAAGCCTTCGGAACTCCAATTCGGTAATCATGCCTTGGCACCGGAGTAAAATTAACCAACACAATTAAGAAGTCTTCCTGCTCTTTGCCCTTTCTGACAAATGCAATCACACTTTGCGTAACATCATCTGTGACAATCCATTGAAAACCATCCCAGCTGTGATCCACTTCCCACAGGCACTTTACTTCCAGGTAAAAATGATTTAAGTCTTTCACATAGGTATGCAGTTTTTGATGCATTTCGTAATCAAGTAACTGCCAGTCCAATCCCTTTTCAAAATTCCATTCAATAAATTGGCCAAACTCCCCGCCCATAAAGGTAAGCTTCTTACCGGGATGTGCCTGCATAAAACCAAACAGGCTGCGAAGACCTGCAAATTTGGCATTATAATCTCCCGGCATTTTATTCAGAAGGGAACACTTCCCATGTACTACTTCATCATGGGATAAGGGAAGTATAAAGTTTTCTGAAAATGCATACATCAGTGAGAAGGTAAGAAGATTATGATTCCATTTTCGCCCAAGAGGATCTATGGAAACGTATTTTAAAATATCATTCATCCAACCCATGTTCCATTTGTAATTAAAGCCCAGACCTCCCAGATAAGTAGGCATGGTAGTCATTGGCCACTCACTGGATTCTTCAGCGATCATTAGTGTACTCGGATAGTTCAAATACACTGCTTCATTCATTTCCTTCATAAATTCCACTGCATCTAAATTTTCTCTTCCACCGTATCGGTTCGGGAGATATTCTTTCCCGCCGTAATCCAAATACAACATACTGGCAACGGCATCCACCCGGAAACCGTCCACATGATAATACTCCAACCAAAATAATAGATTTGATATCAAAAAGCTCTTTACTTCATGACGACCGTAATTAAATATCAAGGTTCCCCATTGAGGTTGTTCCCCCAACCTTGGATCTTCATGCTCGTACAAAGCTGTACCGTCAAATTTTGCTAAACCGGCTGCATCCTTCGGAAAATGCCCCGGTACCCAATCCAGAATAACTCCAATTCCCTTCTGATGACACTGATCAATAAAATACATAAAATCTTTTGGTGTTCCATATCTGCTGGTTGCTGCATAATACCCTAAAATCTGATATCCCCAGGATCCATCAAAGGGATGCTCCGCCACCGGCAGCAGTTCAATATGGGTATACCCCATCTCTACAACATAATCGACTAGTTCATTCGCTAATTGCAGATAACTATAAAAGCCTGAGTCTTCATTTCTCTTCCATGATCCTAAATGTACTTCATAAATTAACATTGGTTTATGATAAGGAACCGACTGTTGTTTGCTATGTTCCCATTCAAAATCACCCCAGGCATATCCATCCATGTCATAGAGAATGGATGCAGTCTGAGGTCGTACTTCAGAGAAGAACGCGTAAGGATCATATTTAAATAACACTTTCCCGGTACCTGTTCCGATCGCATACTTATAGAGCTGGTATTGACCTAATCCGGGGATAAATAATTCCCAAATACCTGAATTGTTAATCTTATTCATTCGGTTACACTCCGGATTCCATCCGTTAAAATCGCCTACCACACTGACAAAACGTGCTTTTGGAGCCCAAACGGCAAACCTTACCCCCTTGGTGCCGTCAACTGTGATAAAATGCGCTCCTAACATCGAATAACTTCGATAATCTGTGCCCTCATGGTATAAATAAATCTGTTTTTCGTTCATCAAATCAGGTAAGTTCTTTGTCATATAATCTCCTTTCACCTCCCTTTTTTATTTTTCTATCCCCTATCATCCTAATCGCTTTTGACCCATACTAATTATGTATATATCCTTATTGCAAATTTATGTACAAGGATTTAAAAATGTTCTGACTTTCGATCTCTTTTTTCGGACAAAATAATAGCTTGTTCAACAGTAACGTAATTAATATGTCCAGAAATCTATAATTTTATGAAATTTTTCATTGATAAATAAAAATATTGTAGATTATGACTTCTTTATGCTTCATTAAACTGGTTCGTAACAACGGATGAATATATAAAAATCAGGATAAGCAGTAATTAATCCGTAATTTCATAACTATAATATGAAATGATTGATACAAAAAAAGATGATTAAAACAATTCCTTGTCTTAATCATCTTTTACATTGATCAATTTAGTTATATCCACCAACTTATAGTTCTTCACAAATTACGAATAGATAGTCTTCTTAACAGTTAAGATACGATCATACAGATGCTTGGTATCTTTAAAAATAACATGGCTCACGTTGATGACTGTGATATCCGGAAGATCCAGGATCGTCTGCTCAATTTCCTTAGCCCGCTCCATATCTAAGGATGCAAAAGCTTCATCCATAAATAAGATACTTGCTTTATTTAACAATGCTCTGGCGATTACAATTCGGCTTCGTTCGCCGCCGGAGATATTCCTGCCGTTATCATAAATAATCGTATCCAGTCCTTTGGGCAGATTGTTTATGAAATCAGTCAATCCTGCTGCTGCAATCGCATGATCAATCTCCTGATCGGAATAGTCTTTATAGAGCGTAATATTATTTTTTACCGTATCTTCAAAGATAAATACCTGCTGTTCAATGTTTGCCACTAAGGAAAAATATTGATCCTTTTTAACATCCTTTAAATCATGCCCATCGATCAGAATTGTCCCTCCGGTAGGATGAAAGTATTTACGAAATAGTTTAAGCAGTGTGGACTTTCCACCACCACTGGGTCCGACGATCAGATATTTTCCATTCTTTTTCACCTCTAAGTTAATATCAGATAGAATTAATTGGTCATCATCTTCATAATGAAATTCTACATCTTTAAATTCTATCTTCTCCTTAAATTCAGGCAAATCATGAGTTTCTATGTACTGATTTGCATTTTCCAGGGTTTTTTCTATTTTCTTAATCAGATTGCCGGAGGAAAACAGCTTTGGAAGACTTTCGCTGATCTCAAAAAGTGGCCAGGCCATCTTCTGTACTCCCTCTGATACCAGGAGCAGACCTCCTGCAGTGATCTTACCTGTCACCGCCAGATATCCTACGCCTAAGATGACTCCATACAAGGAACCATTCATGAGGAAATGCTCCGAACAATTAATGAAGGAGATCAGTCTCTCAATAATAAAGCCCTTATGCTGTATCTTGTCGCTCTTATCATAATAGTCTTCGGTCACCTTCTCCTGAAGGTTATAATTCTTAACGATATGAAAAGCCGACAATACTTCCTTGATATAGGAGGTATAACCATCAAACATATCACTGCGTTCTTTGAATGCCCGCTTGATCGGTTTTGATGTTACGACGGAAATGATAATATTAATAAGAATAATCACAAAGGCCATTAATATCATTCGACTGTCTACGGTAGATAGGAGCCAAATTCCCACGATGAAATTTACGATCCCGCTACCAACCGAGTATAATCCTGTGATCAGATTTGCTTCAACCGCATTAAAATCATTGGTCATACTGGAAAGGTACTTTGCGTTATTTTCCTTCTGAAATTCAGCAATGTTCTTTTGAAATACTTTATTCACATAGTATTTTTTTAATATGGCATTGGCCTTTCTTTTATAAAAATTACTAGCCATCGCTACCAGGATACCAAGGGGAACCAGCGTTGCCGCAAAGAGTAGCAGTGCCGGGGCTTGGGCTTTCACAGTTTCAATATCACCCTTTAGGGCATAATCTAATACAGCCATCATTTTTCTTGTTGCCTGGGCATCAAAGATAGCAGAAATCGCAGCAATTCCCAGTGCTAATAAGTAATAGGGTATAATACGATATAATCTTCTTAGCATGTGATCACCTCATTAAAATAATCTTTCGCTGGGAACGTATGAATCTTTCCATTCTTAATCTCAATTACATAATCATAATGATCGGTTACTCCTTCATAAAAACGGTGGCTAATGGCTATGACAGTATTATCAAGCTCTAAGAAAACCTTCTCAATTTCCTTTCCTAATTCCTCATTTAAACTAGACGTACCCTCATCCACAAATAGGATCTTGGCATTCTTCGCAATTGCTCTGGCAATTGAGATACGCTGTCTTTGTCCTCCGGATAGATTTTTCCCATTCTCCGTCAGACGTTCGTTAATACCTTCTTTCTTATTCTGAATCACGGATTCCAGACCACATACCTTTGCTGCATAGGCAATCTTTTCTTCCGGTATATCTTTATACAATGAAATGTTATTTCGAATCGTATCTTCAAACAAGAATACATCCTGGTAGATAAAAGCTACATTTTCATGAAAGGAACGTTCCTTAATATCCTTATAATCAAACCCATCGACGGTAATACTGCCTTGATAATCATCACATACCATAGCCAGCAGATTCATTAATGTTGACTTACCGGCACCACTGACACCTTTAATGAGATATTTTTTCCCTTTTTCAATAGTAAAGGAAGCATCCTTTAAAATTGGTTTATTATCATAAGAGAAATCCACACCGGATACGTCGATCCTTTTCTCAAACGAAAACTCACGATCACCCTTGCTCTGACTTACCGCATAGTTCTCTGGTTTTGCAATCTTTTCATAGATACTGACGGAGGCTTTCACCTGGTTTCCAGTCGGGAACGCATTAATTAAAAAGCTGCTGATTGAACTGCACAATTGAAACATGAATCCGGCATTGAGCAGGGTAAGCCCCAGTTGGAACTGGTATGCCAGATATAGCATCACAAGGATGGATACTACGAAAGCAAGGATACGAATGACATTCCTCTGTAATTCGGTAAATACATTGGCTTGATATTTACGCCGTTCCAGATAGTCTATGGTTTTTATACTTTTCTTTAGAAACTTATCTTCAATATTATTTAGCTTTAAGATTTCAATTCCGTTAAAAGTATTGGACATATCCGTTGTGAACTTCTCATTGGTTGTGGAAACTTCCTGTTCCAGAGAGGTCGTCTTTTTTGTAAATATACCTGCCAAAGCGAATAATAGAATAGAAAACGCCAGCATTCCTAAGGCCAGCTTATAATCCATCAGAATTAAGAATAGCAGCGACAAGACAAACATTCCGACGTTAATGATAAAGTTAAGTAAGCTGATAAAGAATTTATTTTCGAAGGAATTTACGTCGTTGATTAGATTTGATATGTAGATCTCCTTGGATTTCTGGGAGAACTGTTTAAAAGGCATGTTAATGATTTTATCAAAGGCCTGCTTACGGACATCTAAAATCGTGTCTCTCATATAGCGGATCCGTAATAATCTGGAGATCAGGAAATTTAACGGTGAGTAAATAATAAATCCAATCGTGATCCATATTACCGTTTTATAGTAATGCAGATCTTGCTTTTCTACCGCTCCTAAGATCAGGGCAAATACCCCCATCTGTGCAAAATGGTCTACAATAAACATAAAGGTGGCAAACAGATATAACATAAATTTACCTTTTCGCCGTAATAACAATTCTTTCATCATTCATCTCCTCTTCTTACCCTGGTACAGGTTCCTTACGTATCTCTTTCCATCCGGATTTCTCTAGAAATAATGGAAGATACAAATAAGAATTATATCATAGGTTTCCAATTTTTCCAAATGCTTTATCAAAAATCCAGCTTACCATTATGGATATTCTGTGTCAAATTTGGTTCAGATATCGAATTTGTTTATATTTCATTCACATCTTTTTCAAAATTCATTCATACAATCTACACACTTAACAGATATAATGAATTTATCAATCAAGGCAATAACATTTCCTTGTTCATATAGAATCATTTTTTCATAAATGAGGATGGTTTTCTTAAATTCTACGATTTAGAAGTGGTCGTAGCATATTTTGAGAACCATCCTCCCCTCCCTTTTATAGGACTTTTTTTATGATTTTCATAATATCTTTTATCTGTCATTTCTATCTGTCATTTCTATCTGTCTTTTTTATCTGCCTTTTAACTGTCTTTTATCTATCTTTTTATCTGTCTTTTCTATCTGCTTCTTCCATATGGTTTATACCCTTACCAACATTTACTTGTCGTTTCTTGATTTAAACATGCCGATATATATAGTACTAAAAATGAAACGAGGAGCAAACAAATGCGAAAGAATTCAACAAGATTTTTCCTAGTATTAACTTTAATTCTATCCATTGTCTTTAACAGCAGCATCGCAGTAGCAAAACCGGCAACAAAACCAAACTCACCCCCAGCAGCCCCTAGTTCATTATCTTATTCCAGTCTAACCTCCAGTGAGGTTACTTTGACCTGGTCATCGGTATACAAAGCAACTGGTTATAAAGTATATCGGGCAACCAATTATGATACTGGCCATACTTTAATAGCAACCGTTACCACCAACAGTTATAGAAATATTTCCTTAGCAGCTGGCACTAAATACTGGTATTATGTAAAAGCTTATAATTCATATGGTGATTCCGCTGCTTCCAATCATATCAGCATCATAACCAACCAGAGTACACCAACGGTTACACCGGTTCCGACTTCAACTCCGACGCCGACATCTACTCCTGCACCAACTGCAACACCGGTTCCGACTGCGACTCCAACTCCAGCACCGACTGCTACTCCGTTACCTACTTCCACTCCGATACCAACGGCTACTCCATTTCCAACTACAACCCCAGTACCAACTGCTACTCCGATTCCTTCAAGTGGCAAAGTGGTAATGGGATTTGCAACCTATTATTATTCCGGTGATAGTTCTTCTTATAATTCTATTGTAGCAAATACTTCCATGCTAGATACCATTGCCACTCATACTTTTATTACAGATGGTTCTGGTAATATCAGCGGATTAGTTCCAAGTAATCAAATTACTTATGCAAATAATAACGGAATTCAAACTCTTGCTATGTTTTCTAATAACTTTGACGGTGCCATTGCTCACACATTATTAACAAACCCTACCAACCGTCAGGCATTAATATATAATATTGTATCAGCCATTAAGCAATATGGATATCAGGGTGTTAACATCGATATGGAAGGGGTCTATTATTATGATAGAAGTTATCTGACCACCTTTATGAACGAATTATATCAAACCTTACATCCACAGGGTTATTATGTTACCGTAGCTGTTCCCGCGAAGACCAGTGACAGCCCAACCGCTTCCTGGAGCGGTGCTTACGATTATCCTGCTCTGGCTGCCTATGCAGATCAAGTGGTCTTGATGACCTACGATGAGCATTATCCCGGTGGTTCTCCCGGAGCGATTGCTTCTATCGGATGGGTTGAGAATGTAATACGATATGCTTCCAGTATAATTCCCAAGGAAAAGCTCCTTGTGGGAACTGCTGCCTATGGTTATGATTGGTCCATAAACGGAACAAAAGCATACGGTATTTCAGCTATTTATAATTTAGCTAATACTTACGGTGCGTTGATACAATGGGATTCTATTGCTAAATCACCATACTTCACCTATGTTGATGCTTCCGGCATTCTACATACCGTGTGGTTTGAAAATGCCCAAAGCTTAAGTTATAAGTTGGATCTTATAAATTCCTATCATCTAGGAGGCATTGCAATCTGGAGACTAGGACTTGAAAATGCTGATTACTGGAATACGATCAAGGCAAAATTCAATTAAGATTTCGTAGATCATCGTAAATACATTTCAAATCATTGATACGACTTCATACACCTCTTCCTTCAAAGAAAGAGGTGTATTTTTAATACCTTGACAAACATATCTTTCCTTATTATAATCATACTAATCATATATGATTACTAATTTTTTCCCAATCATAAAGGCAAGTTATATCTATTGATTGCACGTAATTGCGTATGATATAAGATGAACAGTCATTTGACTTATCAAACCTGTAAGGAATAAAATCATAGATGTGTTACTCCTTACAAATCCATAAGAAAAGAGGTATAGAATGGATCGTCTACATGAGAAATACGAGGAATTAATTAACCTGCTTAAAAGTCTTGAGAGTGTGTCCGTTGCTTTTTCCGGCGGCGTGGATTCCACTTTTCTTCTCCATGCAGCAAAGGAAGCTTTGGGAGATAGAGTGATTGCAGTCACAGCAAGATCCTTAAGTTTTCCTCAGAGAGAATTAAACGAAGCTACCAACTATGCTGCCGATCATCACATTGAACATCTAGTTGTAGACTCAGAAGAATTAGACATTGACGGTTTCTCAGAGAATCCGAAGAATAGATGTTATTTATGCAAATCAGAATTGTTTACAAAGATTAGGGAAGTAGCACAAACCAAAGGTTATCAAGCTATTTTAGAAGCCTCCAACAGTGACGATAACGGTGATTACCGCCCAGGATTAATTGCAGTAAAAGAGTTGGGTATCCATAGTCCCCTAAGACAGATTGGTTTTACAAAAGCTGAAATTCGTACCCTATCAAAAGAGCATAATCTTCCTACCTGGAATAAACCTTCCTTTGCCTGTCTCTCTTCCCGTTTTCCTTATGGAGAGAGTATTACTCCTGATCGATTACGGATGATTGATCAAGCAGAACAGCTCCTGTTAGACCTTGGTATCTGGCAAGTTCGCGTTCGTTTCCATGATAATCTGGCTCGTATTGAGACAGATCAGGATGGTTTTTCCGTCCTTCTGGATCCACAGATTCGAGATAAGGTATACAACGAATTCCGTAAAATTGGATTTACTTACGTATCCCTAGATTTAAAAGGCTATCGGACCGGAAGTATGAATGAAACCTTAAGCTCCTCCGAGATTAGTTACGGAAAATCAAATTGATAAGGAAATGATATCATTTGTAAACAAGTGACTTCATGATTACGAAAAAGGCAGCTGTGCTTGATACAGCTGCCTTAATTTGTTTTCTTATTCTTCTGTTACCTTCTTAAATTCTGGATAATATTCCATGGTAGTCTTATAGATTTGATTTAATAAAGACAATTCTTCTGCCTCACAATCCTCTCCAATCTCCCATATCATTACACCGCCGGCATTTTCACAGGCCCAGACAGTCTTTGCTTCCATGGTTGGTAATCCATTGTAATAAATTGTTGTGCCATTGAATTCGATGGAGTCCTTTTGTGCAGCGGTTTCATCAAAAGCAACAATATCACGATAGGACGTCCAGTTTGGTCTCTCATAGAACGGAACACCCAGTACTACTTTATTCCTGGCAAGTCCTCTTGTATTTAACCAGTAATCACCACAGGATAATGCAAATTCATAGGGAGAATGACCTGCTCCGTTATCTCCGTCGTAAGCCATGATGTTAACCCAATCTAACATATCCAGGATATAATCGGACTGACCATCTGCTGTTGGTCCATTTCCTACCACGGCAACTGTAAGGAATTTACCTCTGGCAGTAAGCCCTTGGCGTAAAAATGTCATCATATATTCATACTGCTTTGTCGAGGTACCGGCTCTCGGATATTCCCAGTCCATATCCACTCCATCAAAACCGTACTGATCTACCACTTCCAGGACCCGTTCGGAAAAGAGTTGACATTTGGCATCCGTATTGGTTGCTTCCACAAAGGTACTCTCTAGGGGAACATCCAGATAGGACCAGCCACCAACTGATAATCCTACCTTGACGTTATTCTCATGAGCAGTTTTAATCAGCTTTGTTACCAGTGCTTCGTCCGGAAAGCTTCTAATCTCTCCTTCCTTGGTTGGAATAGCAAATGCATAATTCACATGGGTCAATTTATTCCATTCAATCTGATCCACGATATCACCGTACCAGTTCGGAAAATATCCAATTACTTTAAAATCGTCACTTCCTGAAGTCATTAATTCTGTTCTATCCTCCGGTAGAGTAAATAGACTAACTTCTTCTTTCTTATCATCGATTGCCACTGTACTTACACCATCCTCTTCTTTTACTGAATTATCATTTGCTTTTATGGTTTCACTTGATTCCTTATCATTACGAATATGGGAGACAACAAACCATGTCCCTGGGATCACACATACAATTATGAGAATGATCCATAGGTATCTTCTTACCAATCGTTTCATCGATCTTCTCCAGACTTTGTATTTTTAACTTGACCACTATGAATAATAGAAAACCCCTAAGATTTTATCTTTTGGATATCTATTGATATTAAGATTTACCATAAGCTATTTGCCTTGCCTTTGTATAATCCACTTTCCTTACGTAGATATAATAGACAAAGTTTGTTCTGTCTTTATAAGCCATGGCCACTCGACTCGTAGCAATGGTATCGCTATACCTTGACATTGATGGAGCATTCTTTATCGCTTTTTGATAATAATCAATGTTTGCTTCCTTTAATAGCTGCTTTACCCGATTACATTCTATCTGTGATATATCAGCCATCAGTTTCTTTCGATTAAATATTGTAATCATGAAATCCCCCTTTCCACTTTTACTTCATCTAATACATTCTGATAAACCTAGTAAACAAACATATTTTACCATATGTTGAAAACGTTATCAAATTAGAATTTCATTAAACAAATTAAGGCTAAGTATTAAGGGGAATCCATTTTTTCTTTCTATTTTTCCTTCATCATAATACCCAGATCATTAAACTCTGTCGTCTTCTGTCCATTCCGAGAAGTGATTCCAGGTAAAAGATAAGCGGTGACCTTAGCTTCATCGTTGATATAAGTTGCTGCTCTTACAGTTAAAGAAGTACCTTCCTGATCCCACATCATATGAACCGGAATTGTCCTTCCATCCTCTGTCTTTAGTCCTATAAATTGCTTCGGTAAATGGTTCTTATCCATGGTCTGTGCAAAGGTAACCTTAATTTGAAAAGTCTTATGCTTTGGTAATGTGACAGGTGGCAGATGCTTGATGTCCATGGATGAATCCATCTCCAATTGAAACTCATTTAGGTCAATCTGTTTTTCTGACCCCTCCACTCCATAATTTAATTCACCATCAATTATCTTTAAGGTGGCAATCTGTGTCGTATCATCCAATAACACTGGTGTTTGCCCCGGAGTATATTGGTAAAGCTTTGTAGGATCTTCTCCCCTGTAATAAAGCTTACCTTCAAAACAAGTCAATAATTCACCGTATTCGGAAATGATAACCTCCCTATCCGTCGTATCAAGATGCATACGCCAAATCCCATCTGCATCCGAATAATAAATCCAGTCATTTTCAAT